>NZ_AP018795.1:2244449-2921399 GCF_003966655.1 Acidithiobacillus ferridurans
GCCGAGAGCAATGCCTCCAGGGCCGGTTCCAACTGCCCGGCGCGCATGTGAATTTCGTCCGCCCCCTGGGCGATGAGCCATGCCGCCAGCCGTATGCCGCGCCCTTTTTCGGCGCCGGGTACGGGGTTGTTCAGGGTTTGGGTATTCACCAGGACACCTTCGTGGTTTTCGTCCTCAAAACGAATACGCTGCGCCATGCCAAAGCGCGTGGCCAGCGCCGATCCCTCCTCGGTCAGAAGGAATGCCCGCCTTTTATAGGGCTTGAAGGGCGGCTCATAATGAAGCGTGATGTTTTCCAGCTCGGGGAACGCCTCTTGCAGACGTTGCTGGGCGCGGTCGGCTACTTCATGGGCGTGCGCGAAGTTCGCCGCGGCGATACCGATGGTGGCGTCCGCGAACAGGACACTCCCGGCATGGCGCAGACGCAGTCCCTCCACGGTTTCCACTTCCGGCGTGGTCAGCAGCAGATTTTTCGCCTTCGCGTACAGTTCGGATTCCACCGAGGCGTCCAGCAGGGAGAGGATGGCGTTTTTCAGCACCCCCCAGGTGCCCTCCAGAATCAGGAAGAGGATGATGAGGACGGCAATCTCCTGGGCAAAGGGTATCCGCAAGAGATGCCCGCCGATTCCGGCGATGACCACGACACCGGCGCCGATATCGCCCAGCCAGTTGACCACATCGCTTTGTAGTCCGGGGGAGTGGAGGCGGGCGGCGGCGCGTCGTTCGAAAACATAAAAAATCCCCTCGGCCACCAGAACGACCGTCATGAACCCCATGGTGGCCAAGGGATTGTCAGGTGGCCGCGCACCGCCGGAGAAAAACACCGCGCGGGCGATCTCATAGGCGGCAATGACGACCAGCAAGGCACCGCCCAGGGCAGCCATGTCCTCCACCTTATGGAGACCGTACGGAAACCGCAAGGAGCGGTGGCGGGAAAAGCGGATGGCCGCAAGGATGAGCAGGGCGCCCAATACATCGGAAATGCTATGCACGGCGTCGGCGATGACGACGGTGCTGCCGGAATAAACGCCCCAGCCGATTTTTGCTATGGAAAGCAGGCCATTGAGCCCCGTCGATGCCATCATCCAACGGGATTTCTGCCGTTCCGCCAGGTCAGAGGGGGTGGTTTTTTTCGGTGTATCCATCGCCTCCATGGTCCCCGTCTGCCCAGCCTCCGGCAATGATACCTTAATGCAGTCCATCTTCCACGCATCATCTATGATCGGCGCTAAAACTTGTACGTCATCATCACTCGGTTGTACACAAAGGAGTGTTGTCCTGAGCCCGGAAACAGTCCGACCGCACCACCATTCCCCACCTCCACCTGATCCCGTAAACACAGTCCCTTAAACATGCCTTGGGGGAAATAGCTCACGTTAAAGTGGGTCCAGTTGCTGTTCCCCGAAAAATAGGTAGTGAATTGTGAGTAGCCTGCAGTCAGTTGGACTTGCTCAGGCAGCACCCAGTAAGCGGCCCGCACCCGCCAGCCATGACCCGGACCCACGCCGACCAGGCCCTGCATCATGCTATTCACATACAGCGGGTCTGCTGTATAGCCGATGGTATAGGGAGAAATAATGGCGCCGCCGCCCAAGGCGTGAGCATGCAATTCTGTAGCATCATAACCCCACCACAGACTTCCGTGAGGAAATGCGATGCCGGTCTTGATACCCCAGTTGGTACTGTTGACGCCCTGGCCCGGTTGCCCGAAAAGCGTAGTGGCGGTATTGGCAAAGGTCTCTCCGGCACCCCATTCCCGGGTGAATTGCGCATCCACAAAGGGCTTGAGGACGAAGGATGTCGGCAGGGCGTAGTGACCGTTCCAGTAGAACATGTTGGCGAATTGATCAAACTGATAAAACCAGGCGGCGGTTTCTGCGTGATATGCGTGATATTGGGCGCCAAAGGCGAGCGCTCCGTTGGTGGGTGGGGTACCGGCGGGTAGCACGTTGGGTCCGCCATAGAGGGAGTCACCCTCATAGTGGCCGGGATAATAGAGGTTATCCCGGTAGAACTGGTCGGTGGTGCGGTCTTTCCAGCGGAAAATCCGCAGCGCGCTGAGTTGCACGCCGCGGAAGGGATGGGCCTCCAGGGTTACTCCCTGATAGGTGACGGGGATCACCCGCCCACCGACCCGGTTTAGCCAGGGGGTATCTACCAACTGATTGCCTGCCTTGGCGGTGATCCATTTGTCCTGATATTCCAGATAGGCCTGACCCAGTGCATTGACGGAAGGACTGGTACCCATGAGGGTCTTGTCGATCCGGGCCGGATTGCTGGGCTGTGTGCCGAGAGCATTGGCGGTGTAAAAACTGACGCCGATACGGAAGCCCGAGAGAAAGGGCGCGGTGACGACGTTGATGCGTCCGGCCAGGGAGTAGGCATACGCATTGACGGTGTTGGGGGTGCCATAGAGGCGACTGAAGTAATAGGAACGGATTTGTCCATCAATATGACTTTTCGCAAAAAACTGGGACAGGGTTTCGGCGTGGGCACTGGCGTTGAAGGCACCCATCAGGCTGGCTGCTGTCATCAGATGAAGGATGTTTTTCTGCATGGGAATAGCTCCTGCGAATCAAGTATGGTGGTTTTCATTGCGGTAATTTAAATATAACGCGGCATGATTAGCCGGGTCGTGGAGGAATACCTCACCCCAACGGACCGGCAAACTGTCTGCTGAACTATTTGCGCCAGGCGCGGAACGCGCCGGCGCGGAGCCGCTTTATTTCAGTACGTCACCCTTGGGTGGGTTGTAGCCGGTCTCTTTGAACATGGTCTGTCCCTGGGGACTGGTCATGAAGTGGATAAAGGCCATGCCCAGTTGGGGATCGGGCGCGTCCACAGGTACTGCCGCATAAAAGACCAGCGGCTGGGTGTGGACGGTTTTGGGTTTGCCATCCACATTCAGGGTGAAGTGGACTTTGCTGTACCAGTCTTTGACCATGGCCGGATTGCTGAGATTGATCTGATCGGGCAGAGTGATATAAGGCAGATGCAGGGATTTTACCGCGCTGAGATAACCCGATGAGGCGGCCATCTGCCCACTCTTGAGGCGGGAAAGCAACGACGCCTCCGTGAATATCTGCCGGGGGTTCTCGACCGCTCCGAGGACTTTGTTCACTAGATCCGGTTGGTGGTAATACCTTTCCGCCAGCATGAAGGTGAAGACGATATTTTGCCCTTGGGGGTCGGTTTTGGGATCGGTGCGGCCGAAGACCACCCCCGGCTTCTGCAGGATTTTATACCACGGCACCTTGCCCTCCGCAGCTTCCTTGAAATCTTTGGCGTAGGGGCTGCTGGGACTATAAGCGATGCACATGGCTGTACTGGCGACCGGGAAGGCCTCCTTGACCAGGCCGGCCTTGATCAGCACCTCGATGGGGCCGGGGGTGATGGAGACAAAAACGTCAGTGCGCAGTTTGTGGGCGGCGATGAGCCGGGCGAGGCCATAAGCGCCCTGGCCCTCCCCCTGATATTGCACATTATGGGCTTTGGCGAAGGCCGGTCCAAGATGCAGGTCCATGACGGTACCCATGGAGCCTGCGTAAGCGACATGCAGGTCTTTGGCCATGGCCTGGAGCGATAAACCCAGCAGGCTGGCGGCGACGATCAGCGCAAGGGAACTTTGATGGTGACGGTGTTTCACGTGCTCTACTCCTGTGGTTTGCGAAATATATGGATGAATATACCGGCAACTATTTTTTGCTGTCAACAGGTTTTTTAAGCTGGTTATACCCCGATGTGTCATGAATATGGCATCTTTTTTGCTGCATCTTCCACGCGGTCCCATTACCCACTTATTTGTTCGATTTATGACAATAATGTGTATTTATTGACATTTTAAGGAGAGGCTTTGTGAACCTGCGGATACGGCGGGCGCATGTCGAGGCGATGGTGCAGGAGTTCCCGCATCTGGCGAGCTTGCGGGAACAGCTTCGTTTCGGGGATGTTGCCGAATTGTCTTTTCAGCAATTGGCATATTCTGAACTTGGTTTTCTCGCCACGCTGTATCAGGCAGCGGGACCAGAGTTGCATGCACAGTCCGCCATATTACTTGCCCTGCAAAAATCCAGGCAGGGTAATGATCTGCGTTTTGGACCGGATGATGACCTCGAACTGTTATTGCCAGCGCTGGCTAGCCTGCTGATTGAAGACGCCATCCGGGGCTGGCTGTTCAGTATCAATGTGGATGGTAAAGCCCTGGCTTACGTCATCACCAGACTGGACTTTGTGGCACCGGGAAATGACGAAACTGGCAAGATCGTCGTAGAACTGAAAGCGAACGCTAAAGGCGTCATTGCAAGCCCGACCATTCGTATTTCCGCGGGCGATATGGCCAATCGTTCAGTAAGGGAAATACTCGCTGCAAAGGGATTTTTGAAAGAAACTCCGGAGCTGATTGCTGCCTATGACGCAGAAGTCTCCCGTTATTTTGAATGGCGGGGACATTATGGCGCACAGTATTCGGCGCTCGGGGTCGGCTTCTATGCCGAAGATCCCAGTGCGACACATCGGGATACCGACTGGTCACGAAAAGACGTGATCATTTTGTCGGCGGGAGAGGGCAGGGCACGTCTGGTCAATGATGAGGGTATTCTGACCGCCAGGGTCACAGCACTGGAAGTGACGGGGGATATTCTCGGCCCCTATTTGCGCAAAGCGGCAAAAAGCAATCGCTATAGCGCCGAAGAAGAGATGGGGCAATTCCAGTCTGTTATCGAGAATGGGTTGTTCACGAAAATCCCCGTGCATCCCTATTTATTCATGTTTCACCTGGAGCTTCATCATTACCTCTGGGTGCATGTCAGCGATATCGCGCCTTACGCTTACCAGCCCACATTGAAGCAAAAGCTGATTTTACCCGCTGAACAGACAGATCTTATTGATATTTTGACGGCCGAGATGGATGTCCTGATGGACGATATCATTACCGGGAAGTCCGGCGGGACCACAGTGCTCTGCGCCGGACCCGCCGGTGTAGGAAAAACGCTCACCGCCGAGGTGTATTCTGAAATTATTCAGCGACCGCTGTATCGGGTGCATTCAGGACAACTCGGACTGAATGTGGCCAGTATGGAGACCGCGCTGAAGGAGATACTGACCCGCGCCCAACGCTGGGGCGCCGTTATGCTGATTGATGAAGCGGATGTCTATATCAAGCGCCGGGACGACAATATGACGATGAACGCGGTGGTGGGCGTTTTTCTGCGGGTGCTGGAGTATTTTAATGGTTTGTTGTTTTTGACCACGAACCGGGTGGATGACATTGATGAAGCCATTATCTCCCGTTGCATCGCCCTGATTAAATACAATCCCCCGGATGGCAATGGACGCCGACAAATCTGGCAGGTGATGTGCGATCAGTTTTGTCTCGATATCTCCATGTCGGCCATTGACGAATTGGTGGATATTTTTCCTGTAGCCACTGGCAGGGATATTAAGGGACTGGCCAAACTGGTGGCCAAATACTGTAAACAGAAACAGGTGCTGCCGACTGTGGAGGTCTTTAAACGCTGTTCGGTATTTCGCGGGCTGGAACCAGTCGCTGCGTGACCTTGGAGATACCAGTCCAGGATGTGGGATTGGTGAGTGAAAACGATATGGCCCTCGCCATACAGGCGGCTGAGGAAGTTTTTACACAGCATGGGATTGACCCTATGGCTTGCGAAGTGGCCAATCAGAGCAGTGTGCTACAGCAGATGGCATGGATGTCCTAACAGCATAATCTTCTGATGGTTTTCTGGATTGAAAAGGAGTTTTCACCATGTTTGGTAAAGCCTGTGATTTTAATGAGCTGCGACAAGGAAAATATGAAGTAGCGGTGGTTAACCGGATACTGCACATGATTGTGTGGCCCACCCGGGGTGAACCCCGGGCTTTTCATGGGATGTGTCCCCACGCCAATGAACCACTGGCCGATGCCCGTTTCGATGGGGAGACTCTGACCTGTGCACACCATGACTGGGCGTTCAGCAGTGAAACCGGCGCGTGCATCAAGGGCCAGCCCTGTACCCTCAGGGAGTTTCCGCTGAAGATTGAAAACGATGAAGTGTTGGTGGATATCGGCGATTTTGCACCCAATGGACCCTGCTAAAGCCATTGGCAAATAGAGGCTAACTAAAACCCGTCCCTCTTGCTTCCCCAGGGATGAGAGCCGGGAACCACTTCCGCTTTGATTCCGGCTTTTTCAACATCGGTGAGGGTTTTATAGAGGGTCGCTTCATGGGCTAATATACTGCCCTGCATTACTGCGACATAGCGTGCTGGCAGGTCGACATCGCAAACGTAACCGCCTCCCGGATCCTCAACGCTGCGTAAATTGCCATCCCAATCCATGAAAAAACCACTCATGATAAATCCTCGCTGCTGTTGTTCCAAAAGTCGGTGGGGGTGAAACGATGCCTCTCGAGTCAGCGTGATTTGCGCTCGGCGGGCGAAAAATTGCTCAGGTGTCCCTCTTTCGCCGCTTGCGCACGAGTACGCGCCATCAGTCCGGCGCTGCGACCAGGTGCGGCCACCCGCGAAAGCTGCTTTTCCAGGTGTTGGCTGCCACATTGCGGGCAGTTTGGGATGGTTGAGCCCATGACCAGTAATTCAAAGTCGGCGTCGCAATCGCAACAATGGTAATCGAAAATAGGCATTTTTGTTCCTTTGTCAGGTTATGGCCAAAACCGCATCTGTTACCCGGTACAGCAATAATGATGCCTGTTCAGGTGACGGCTTTTATCCGCCTCGGTGTTTCGCGCAACAAATTCAGACATTCCAGATTGGCCGCCATATCCAGTGCGGTGAAATCATCGAGCGAAAGGAGGCTCCGGTGCGCACCGAATGCCAGCAAACGCGCCACTACCGACGTCTTGCCAGCGGATGCAGCATACATCAGGCAAGTGGCGCCATTGTCATTCTGGTGGTTGAGGTTGGCGCCAACCGCGACCAGCAGGTCCAGTATGTCCAGATTCTCACTGACACATGCGAACCAGAGGGCCTGATTGCCGTCGTTATTGCGTTGGTGCGGGTCGGCACCGGCGGCGAGCAATTCAGCCACCCGTTCAGGATTGCCTTCGCCGGCAGCACGCATCAAGGGCGTCACCCCGTCGCGGGTACCGGCATGGATGTCTGCAGTAGGGAAGCCCTGCTCCGTCAGCCAGCGTTGCAGCGCTTCGGTGAGCTGCGGATTTTGGGGTGCATGCACCCTGCGCCAGGCTTCGTAACCGCCATCCAGGCTGTATACCTCCGCAAAACCAAAATCGGCAAAGAGTTGGGCACGCATCTGGCTGGCGTTGCCATGGTAGCAATAGATCAGCACGGGACGATGTTTGGCCATGTTCAATACATAGTCATCGGCGTTGTAATCGCCCAGGGGAGAAGCTCCGGCAATATGTCCGGCCTGGAAGTCGCTGGGATGGCGGCAGTCCAGTAACATGGTGTCCTGCCTTTGCAGGAGTTCGCGGGCCCTGTGCACATCAATACGCTGAAAGGAACGGGTATTCATGAGGTTTCTCCGGTGTGGATGTCCAGTTCCCGGTGGGCATAGGGCGGGAGGGTGCTGATCCGAGTGTCCGTCAGGGCATGACCCACGGTGAAGTGGTAGAGGGATTGCAGGCGGTTATCCTTGATCCCCAATATTTCATGCACGGCATCATCAAAAAAACAGCCGATGCCGGTGCCGTTCAGACCCAGGGATTCGGCTTCCAGGTACAATATTTGCCCGAGCAGCCCGGCTTCCTGGTAGAGCAAGCGATAATGCCAGGCACCGTTCTTCAGGGGGTCGGCATACTCCGCCAGAAAGGCCACGGCAAAGCAGCTATCGGCGGCAATGGCCTGATGACAGGACAGGGTCCGGGCGACGCTACGCACGTCGCCACTATAGAGTCGCCGCAGGGGCAGGTGTGCGGGTGCGCCGGCTACGGTTTCCCAGGAGAAGTCGGGATGGAGGGTCATGCGTAGCACTTGTTCGCCCTCCCCGGTGCGCGGCAGGGCGTAGAGACCGCTGTGCAGCCCTTCGACGCGATGCACAAAAAGTATCGGATGGATGTGCGGGGTAAAGGGCCAGGCATCCCAGGGCAGGTCGGAACGGGGCAGCAACGCATCCAGGAGGGTAAAGAAATCATCAGCCGCCATGACCGTCTTCGGGTCGAAGCGCTGGGCGCTGCGCCGACGGCGGATCAGGGTGCTGGCGGCTACCTGACCGGATTTTTTGCGTGCCGGCCAGGGATCAGGCGGAAGCGGGCCGGGAGCGAGTACCGGCATCCTGCTGGCGATGGTCGTTTCGGCGATGACCGGCCACTGGTACAGGGGGTGGGGGTCCAGGCGGTTGGCCTGACCTCGCCATTGTCCCGGCAGCGCAGCGGGACTAGCGATGGCGGAGGACATTGTATTGGCTGGGAGGATTTCCAGTAGTAGCTCCGCATCCTCGCCTTCGGCATGCGCGAAATCGCCGCAACGGTCCAGGCCCAGGAGGCTGCGCAGTCGGGTATCATCCACATCCCCGCGCAGGCGAAGGTGCCAACCCAGGGTACCCGCAGCGTAGCGCAGGGCACCCAGCGCATGGCCAATATCCAGTTGGCAATAGCGTAGTGCCCGTTCGCCGTATTTCCATGCTTCGCGCCACGCTATGGACGTCAGCCCAACATATATTCCTGAGTCGTGCTGTTCGGTATCGGGAGACCAGCGCTGTTCGAGCAGGTGATCTCTGCTCAGGTAGTGATACAGTCCGTCCTCCAGATCCGGTACCCTGAAGGCGAGAAGATAGGCCTCGGTAGGATGCAGGTTGCCGCTGGAGGGATTGCAACGCAACGCCCAGCGATCCGGGCCATATTCCTTCCAGGCCGCCAGCCCGAAGGAAAGCTCCAAAAACTGGGCGACCGCCTGGAGCGTGAAGGGTTGGGGTGTGGCGGCGGACAACCCGGCGAAAGTGGCGGCAGTTTCTTCCGCCAGCAACGGCAAGATGCGCCTTGGGCTTCCGGTGAACTCGCGGAAGGGGTTGGGTTGTGCATCCCAGTCCAGCGCTTCCGGCCCGGCGGCATAGCGATTCAGGTGATGCTTGGACCGTTCATGGTAGGCCATCACCACTTGCACCGCTTCGCTGTCATTGCCTGTCGCCATGATGTGCGCCGTTCCGTTAGTCAGCCTTGGTCGTGGCATTTTATTCCGGCGCGGCAACCGCCTGTCAACGTGCTTTCGGCGCGCTGACCGCCACCTTTTCGAGAGAGACATGACTCACGCCCATGGCCTGATGAAAGACTTTGAACACCTTTTCGGAGACCGCATCAGATACCACAAAATCCTGATACGATTGGCTGAGCAATTTCACATAAAGCGTTTGCAGCGCCTGATCATCCAGGGCGTCCGTATTCCCCTCTCTTTTCAGATAGTCATGAAAACGTTTGAGGATATGGAGACGATTGATATGGACCACCGTCTCATCATAGTCGATGTTCAGAAACTTCAGGAAATCCTCAGCGGAGGACAAACTCGCCAGTGTTTTACGCAGGTCACTCATGGTGTCATCCTTGGAAGTCGTCAGAAGGGAGGGGGCTAAAGTGCCGGGTTGCTGTTTGGCCCACACAGATTGGGATCGGAATCCGGACAGCTGTTGCAGTCTTTTTCCGTCAGTTGCGCAGTACGCCCGACGGACTGGGCCTGCAATTCCAGTTGGGAAATCCGTTCCATCAGGCACTGAATGGCCTTGCCCACCGGGTCCGGCATGAGATGGTGATCCAGATCGATACCGTGGGCGTTGATGCGGCGGCGTTCCGCAGGCAGCACGACGCGGCCGGGGATGCCCACGACCGTCATACCCGGCGCCACATCGTTAATGACCACTGCATTGGCACCCACCTGACCGTCATGACCGATAGTGACGGGTCCGAGGATCTTCGCACCCGCACCCACCATGACCCGATCCTGCAATGTCGGGTGACGCTTGCCCGGATTCCAGCTTGTTCCCCCCAAGGTTACGCCGTGGTAGATGGTGCAATCGTCGCCGATCTCGGCCGTTTCGCCAATCACCACGCCCATGCCGTGGTCAATAAAAAAACGCCGCCCGATCTGCGCCCCCGGGTGAATGTCGATACCGGTCGAGAATCGCGCCACGGCGCTCAATACCCGGGCTGGATATCTCCATCCCCGCTGCCAGCAGCGATGGGCCACGCGATGCGCCAGCAGCGCATGCACCCCAGGATAGGTGGTGAGAACTTCCAGGGTGTTGCGCGCCGCCGGATCACGTTCAAAAACGCAGTGAATATCGTCGCGCAGGTTGCGCCACAGACCGGACTTGCGGGATTCTTCCTTGCCGAGCAGCGTGGCAGCCATGGTTTTCTCCTTTATTCAGGAATGGACGTGCGGGGATTCCATGCTTTCCAGAAGAAAGCGATGCATATCTTCGACCGGCGGCGTTACTTTATGCTGAAGTACATAGACGCGAATCTGTCTGAGGATGCTTTGTGCCTGTGATTCGGTAATAATGCTCCCCAGTTCAGCATAGGCGCGCATGATAGCCTTGGTGCCGGAATGCTTACCCAGTACCAGGTGATGCTGGCGCCCCAGCTCCTCCGGGTCGAAGCTTTGGTAATTCCGGGGATTTTTGAGTAATCCATCGACATGGATACCGGACTCGTGGCTGAAAATGGCATCTCCGACGATGCTTTTCCCGGCGGGGACGGGTCGGGCGGATGCCAGCGCCACCAGTTGCGAAATCGCTTTGAACTGCCGCACGTCGATACCTGTCTCGATGCCATGCAGATGGTGCAGGCACATCACGACTTCCTCCAGCGCGGCATTGCCGGCGCGCTCGCCCAGGCCGTTCACCGTCGTGTTTACATGGGTGGCACCAAAACGCAGGGCAGCGATGGAGTTGGCAGTGGCCAGACCCAGATCGTTATGGGCATGGATTTCAATTTCCATGTCCGTGACCGCCCTTAAGCGCCGCATGATATGGGCGGTATTAAAGGGTTCCAGAATGCCCAGGGTGTCGGCATAACGAAAGCGGCGGGCCCCGGCTCGTTGCGCGACTTCCATGACCCGCAGAACAAAGTCCAACGGTGCCCGGGAGGCGTCTTCGCCGCCTACCGCCACGTCCATGCCGCTGTCCAGTACCTGCTTTACCCGGCGATCCACCTGCTGCAGGACCCACTGACGATCTTTGCCCAGCTTGCCCCGAATCTGGATATCTGACACCGGCACTGAGGCATTGACCATGTCCACGGCACAACGCTTTGCCGCGGCAAGATCCGTATCGTGCATCCGGCACCAGACCACCAGGCGGGCGGACAGACCCATCTGAGCAATGCCCCGGATGGTTTCCTCCTCTTCGCTCCCCATGGCCGGGATGCCGATCTCCAGTTCCGGAATCCCGGCATTGGCCAGATTCTCGGCGATGGTGAGTTTTTCGTCCGGGCGGAACGCGACCCCGGCGGTCTGTTCGCCATCGCGCAGGGTGGTGTCGTGAATTACCGCAAAGTCGCGGGAGAGGGGGCTGAGCTCATGCATATACGGGTGCAAAGGCGTTATCGGTGAGAATAGGGCCATTGGTGCCCCAGTAAGGGGACAAACGCCGCAGTTGTTCGACGATGGGTGGTGTCTGCGCAATCACCCAGTCCACCTCCGTTTCCGTAGTCTCCCGGGACAGGGAGAAACGAATGGTGCCGTGCGCAGCGGTATAGGGAATATCCATGGCGCGCAACACGTGGGACGGCTCCAGTGACCCGGAGGTGCAGGCGGAACCCGAGGAGGCGGCGATGCCGACCCGGCTCAGGAGCATCAGAATGGCTTCGCCCTCGATGTATTCAAAAGAGATGCTGGACGTATTGGGCAGGCGGTGTTCCGGATCGCCATTGGCGAAAGCATAGGGCACCTGCGCCAGTATCCCGGCCTCCAGACGATCCCTTAAAGCGCGCACCACAGTGTTTTCATACTCCATATGCTCCAGCGCCATGTCTGCCGCCAGCCCCAGGGCGATAATGCCCGTGGTGTTTTCCGTTCCGGCCCGGCGTCCACGTTCCTGGTGACCACCGCGCAGCATGGGTCGGTAGCGGGTGCCCCGGCGCACATAGAGCGCACCGACGCCTTTCGGGGCATGCAGCTTATGGCCGGAGAGGGAGAGCATGTCGATGGCCGATTCCTGCATGTTCAGGGCAATTTTGCCCACCGCCTGCACGGCGTCCGTATGAAAGAGTACGCCCTTCTCCTTGGCCATCCGTGCCATGCTTTCGACGGGAAAGATCGTTCCCGTCTCGTTGTTGGCATACATTATGGAGACGACGGCGACCTGCTCGCTGAGCGCTGCGGCATACGCCTCCATGGAGATGCGCCCAAGCCGGTCCACGGGAATGTAGTGGACTTTATAGCCTTCATGACGTTCGAGATGGTCACAGAGAGACAGAATGGCCGGGTGTTCCACCACGCTGGTGATGATTTCCCGGCGGCTGGGCTGAATGGCCAGGGCCGAGAGGATGGCGGTGTTATCGGACTCCGTACCGCAGGAGGTAAAAATGATTTCCGAGTCGTGTTCCGCCCCCAGCAGCGCCCGTACGGAGGCGCGCGCTTCTTCCAGACGTTTGCCCACATCGCCGCCGAAGCTGTGCATGGAGGAGGGGTTGCCGTAATACTCGCTGAAATAGGGAAGAATAGTCTCCAGCACCCGCGGATCTACCCGAGTGGTGGCATTGTTGTCCATATAGGCGCTGCTCATGGCTATGCCCCCACGGCTTGCGGCATGCCGGCCGGAACTACCCGTACCGGACGGCCCAGAGTCAGCATCAGGCGTTCCTGGATGCCGGAAATGGTGATCCCGGAAGACTGGCAGTTCATGCACGAGCCACTCATGGCCACCATGACCGTATCACCATCCACATCGACCAGTTCGATATTGCCGCCATCCATTTGGAATTGTGGGCGCATTTCATCGATCACGGCAGATATTTTCTGGATTTTCTGCACCATGGTCATGGGTGCCGGGGCGGCTTTGGCGGCGGGTTTTGCTGCCACCACCGGTAGCGGTGCGCTGCCGTTTACTGCCGCGAGGATATCTTCGATCTGCTCATGGCAACTCTGGCAACCGCCGCCCGCCTTGGTATAGAAAGTGATCTCTTCGACCGTCGACAAATGGTTTTCCCTGGCCACCTTCTCAATGAGGGCCGAGTCGATGGCGAAGCATTTACATACCAGCGCACCTTCTTCGTGATCATCTGCCCATTCTTCGCCGCGGTAATTGGCGATGGCGGCGTGTAGCGCCTCGGCGCCCATGACGGAACAATGCATTTTCTCCGGAGGAAGGCCGCCCAAAAACTCGGCGATGTCCTGATTGGTGATTTTGAGCGCTTCATCGAGCGTCTTGCCCTTGATCAATTCGGTCAACGCCGATGACGAGGCGATGGCGGAGCCGCAGCCAAACGTCTGGAAGCGAGCATCCAGAATGACATCCGTATCCGGGTCTACCTTGAGCATCAGGCGCAGGGCATCCCCGCAACTGATGGAGCCTACCTCGCCGACCGCATTGGCCTCTTCGAGGACCCCGGTATTCTTGGGGTTGAAAAAGTAATCCTTGACTTTATCGGTATAATCCCACATGGCGTCAGCTCCGATGTCCGCAGGAGGAGGCTGAGGAAGCGGAGGCTTCGTCTCCCGTGGTGAATGACGACCCGCAGCCGCAGGTCCCCGTAGCATTGGGGTTTTCGAAACGGAAGCCGCTGCCGCTGAGTTCATCCACATAGTCGATGACGACCCCGTTCAGCAGTGCGGCGCTGGCGTTGTCCACGTAAACCGCCACGCCCTCTATCGCCACGACAGTGTCTTCTGCGCTTGCCCCGGCCTCCAGCCCCATTCCATATTGATAACCGGAACAACCGCCTCCGGTTACCGCAACCCGTAATCCGCTCGCTTCAGGATTCTCGGCAAGCAGATTCTTTACGACATCAATGGCCTTTTCCGTCAACATCAGCATGGCATACTCCTTACGCGACAAGGGTTCCTGTATGCTTCTTTGCAAGACTCGGGCCAGCTTTGGGTTTTGTTATTAACTTATTGTTATTTTGATGATTTACAATGGATGTGAAGGTGTCATTCGTGCGGTTTTGTTGGTTTCTAGACATCTCCCAGGATGGTTTTGCAAGAAAACGAACATCACAGGGCGGGGCAGAATGGCAAAAACCCGGAGATCGCTGGTGTCCGGGTTTTCGCTAAATCAATGGCAAAAGCGTCTATACGGGCCGGTTTTCGCCGGGATCACGTACCGGACCCATGCCCGCCAGGCAGTCTGCATAGCTGATCTCGGGGAATACGGCATTGTATTGCAACGCGCTCTCGGCGATGCGGTTGATCTTGCCTGCCGTGGCGAGCTTTTTGAGATCGTTGCGTTCCAGCCCGAACAACTCCAGCAATTCATTGTAGACCGTCGCCTCATCCAGCGGCAGGATATAAAATGGGATACCTTTATATTCCAGATGGTAACGCTTGCTGAAATCAATATTATTGCAGTAAATAAAATATTTACCAGAGGGCTCCAGGTACTCGGCCAGTACCGTTACGAGTGCATCCAGATAACCAAAAGACAGAAGATAGCAGGATAAAAAAGAAATTTTTTGGGCGCCAGGTTCTGCCGAACTGATGACTTGCTGCGCAACGAGCTCGGGTGGGCGTGCTTCATCGGCCACTGCGGTGGCGAATTTGATAGCCAGTTCGCCGCGAAAACCGAAGCGCCCCTGCGCATTCAATTCTCCCTTGAATACCTGATTCACCAGTCTTTTCTGAGTGTCGAGCCCTGCGAATGCGCTTTGTTCGATGCTGATGGACATAAATGACTCCATATTGAGTAGAGGTAAAATATTGCATCCTGATCGGATTGGGGATGCTTATAGGTTTTCAGCCCTGAGCAGCCAGCAGGTTCCAACCACTGTCTTCTTCCGGGCCGAAGCACTGGGCATAGTCATTACAAACATTGCAACTGGGTGCCTGGCAGAGGTGGACTTCAGCCTGTTCACACAACTGCTTATAAAAGAACTTCTTCCATTTCATGTTGCCGGTATTTTTGAGGTACAGTGCCGGAAAATGGCGTTTGATAATGTCACTGAGGTCCTCACGATTCGTCAGGCCCAGGTCCTGCCACAAGTGATCATCGCCCCGGCAGCCCGCGGCGAGAATGGCCGCTACCCACTCTGTGGCCTGATTCACGCTGGCGCGGTGATCCAGCAAGAGCTTGACCAGATCGCCAGTTTCCTCATCGCGCGCGGGCGCTTTGTTTTCTTTGCCCAGGCATTGGCACAGAAAGGTCCCGCCTGCAGCGTTATGGAGATAGACCTTCGTGCATTGCGCGGTCGAACGCGATTCCGCTATCCGCGGGAAATAACGAGCAAACAGATGGCTCAGTTGCCTGATTTCCAGGCCAAGCGCCATGCTGATGTTGCCCTTGCGTTCCGTGGCGCGAAGGCTGATACATAGCGCAAAAAAACGCGCGTCAGGGAATGCCTCATCGGGGTTGCGACCGGACATCAGAATGTCATATATGGCAGTCTTCATGGATGCACTCCCTCTTGAGGCACTATGCAGAGACGCTGGCCGCTAGGGACATGGATGCATGGGTATAGCAGTTTTTGGGGCAAACCCGGGAGCAGGCCTCGCAGCCGATGCATTTTTCCGGATGCGCAATCGTCATGAATTTGCGCTCTGCCTCGTCATCGTCCGCCGCCACCCGTTCCCCCTCTTCGGTAATACCAATAAGGTTCAGCACATCCCGACCGCAGGCGCGGAAACAGCGCCCGCAGCCGATGCACTTTTCTTCATTGATATATTCGACAAACTGGGGTGTCCAGCCGAGCCCGCCCTTGGTGATGCCGGTGATGTCGCGCATGCCGTCATCCCCCGGGGAAGGATGCGAGCCGTGCCCTGGCGGCCGTCAGATCGCGGTAGGCGGCGTAGGTACGATTCGCCAGTTCCAGAATATTCTCCCAGCCGATGGGTAAATCTTCAGCCAGATCGTGAAGATCCATTTTGGCCTGGGTGGCCTGGGCATTGAGCCGTTTGATTTCTGTTTTCAATGCGTCCTTTTCGTCCACAATCGACTCCCAGTGATTGGTCTGTTCCTCTACTACCGGTAACATCTCCATGAATACAGACATGACGTCATACTCCTATGCGCTGATGAACCATAAGCGTGAGCTACGCTGAGTTCAAGGGTCAAAAGCGGGCCACCTCCGGAAATTTTTCGATCATTTCCAGGGCACCTGCCACCAGTTTGTCACCTTCTTCGGCCAGTTTTTCCATGCTGGGGAAGCCAAAACGATGCACATCGCGCAACTGTTTGTTGACCACGATCAGCCGTCCGGCAATCAGCACCATGCGGCCAAAGCCTTCATGACTCATTTTCATCATGGGCGACACCATGACTCCGGAAGCACGCTCCGTAGCCAGCCCCACGGCGTTATAAAAAAGTTCCAGCCGCCACAATATTTCGGGATCAGGATCGCCGATGATGGGAATCGCCCGACGCTGCTCCTTATCCAGCACGTAGGGCGCCAGCAGCTCCATGTCGGACTTTTTTTCCCAGGCACCATAGCTATCCTGTGCCCGCCACTGCTTGACCAGTTCGCGGAAAAACGCGGATTCATCCGGTAACACCACCGCCACTGCAGTATTGTCAGGCATGACTTAATTCCTCTTCGTCATCAAAATTAAACGCTTTTTCTGCACCCTTGTTCATGACTTTGCGGAGCCAGGGGGGTGGAGTTCCCTGTAACACGACCTGCAGCTTGTCGAGTATTCCATGGATGGATTCCGGTTCATTCACTTTGATGGGGTGAATTTTCATGGCCACCACCCGCGCCGCACCGGAGCCGCCAATGGCGGCCACATACAAAATGGCGCAGTCCCTGATGGCTTCCAGCTTGGGAGCCAGCTTGTCTTCGTTGCCGTCCTCGGCAAGTTCTCCGTCAAATTGCACGGCCTCCAGAAAATGGTGACCTTCTGGACTGAGTTCATAAATGGCGATGTTTTTTGCCCAGCCAAAATGGGCATCCACTCTCTGCATATCCTGAGTTGCAAATGCGACTTTCATGGTGCCTCCTGGGCGTTGACCAGATAACAAGTGACTACTACGTTCTGCATCCTTAACCAACCGCAAACGACGCATGTGCATCGTGATCCTCCATAGGTAGTGGCCAACTATCCGGGCGATTTTCTTCCTCCCGTGCCATTAACAGGTTGCCGATCTCGAAGGTCAGATCGCGAGCACCGCGATAGCCAAGAGACAGGCGATGGGCGGCGCCGAGCCGGTCAAAAATAGGCAGTCCCATGCGCAGGAAAGCGATATCCAGCCGCGCCGCCGCCTGCCGTCCATGGGAGTGGGTGATGAGCAAGTCACAGCCGGCAGCCCGCGCCTCGAGATCCTCCAGATCACCGATAAGCACCTCTTCACAAGGCATCTGTTCGAGTAGCGGCGAGTGGGTGGAGGTCACCGCAGTAGTAACTGTCGCCCCCATTTCGGTGAGCCACGATCCGATATTCCAGAGCAGGTCAGGTTCAGCGCCGATGGCGATTTTCTTGCCTCCGAAAAAGAAGTGTCCATCCAGCATGGCATCCATGAGCTGGCTGCGTTGGCGGCGATATTTGTTGGCCACGGGTTGTCCGCTCAACTGGCTCAGACAGTCCAATAATTGGTCATTGGCCTCCAGGCCGGTGACCCGGTCGAACAAGACGTAAGGCTGACCCGTCTTGGCCATTAAAGCTTCGGCGGCGGGACGCATCTGTTCGCCCAAGGCAATGGTCAGTTCCGCTTCGCCCATGGCGCGGATCTCCTCCAAACCGGTTCCACCCAGCGTAGTGGAGGAAAAATCTTCCGGCACGTGGCCGTCCAAAGATCCGGACAGGTCGGGCAGGAAGGTCGGCTGTAAGCCGAAAGACTCGCTGATCTCGCGCAGCTCTTCGATATCGGCGACGGTCAGGTGGGAACCCACCAGGAAATTGACGGCGCCGTCTAGCCGTACACTGGTCGGCTCCACCAAGGTGTCGACAATATTCCTGACCGCTTTGCCCCACCCGTCCTGAAAGGCATCCTTGAAATCGGGCGTGGAGACGTAGACTACGGCGAGGTCTCCCAGCTCCGGATGATCTGCCAGAAAGGTCTTGAGATAGCCGTCCACGTCATCTCCCTTGGTTTCGGTGACTCCGGTGGAGCAGATGCCGACGATGCGGGGATGGGTACGCTGGTAAATGCTGATGAGGGCGCTGCCGATGTTATCCAGACCGCCCATGACCGTGGCCACCTCGTTCATGGCGGTGGTCTGCATGGGGATGGTCTCCCGGAAATGGCGCTGGAAGAGCACCACGCCAAAGGCCGTGCAACCCTGGGAACCATGCAGCAGGGGCATGGATTGGGCGAGCCCCAGAAAGGCCAGGGCACCGCCGATGGGCTGGCTCATCTT
Source organism: Acidithiobacillus ferridurans (assembly GCF_003966655.1). Taxonomy (NCBI): domain Bacteria; kingdom Pseudomonadati; phylum Pseudomonadota; class Acidithiobacillia; order Acidithiobacillales; family Acidithiobacillaceae; genus Acidithiobacillus; species Acidithiobacillus ferridurans. The sequence goes on from NZ_AP018795.1 coordinate 2,262,863, forward strand.
GAGGGGATTGACCGCGCAGGACTTGTGGCTGACGGTTACGGTAGCCATGATGCGGCCTCCTGTGCTTCCCAGGGTGCCGGCTTGCGCAATTGCGACCAGATGGGGTTGTAGAGGGCGCGGTCGATCTGCTCCACCAATCCCACCATGCCTTCGTAGCCGGCATAGGCGTGGTGGCGCTCCTGATTGATGTCCAGCCACGGCATCTTGGCCTTGAGGGCGGCGAACTGGGAACGGGGCCCGGAGAGCATGATGTCGGCCTGGGAGGCCCGCAGCATCTGGTACATCTCTCCTTGTGTCAGATTCTCGATCATGTGGGCGTCCTCCCCCATGATCTCCTTGATGCGTTCCTTATCTTCCCTGGTGGACTTTTTGACGCTGGTGCCCACAATATCCATCCCGACTTCCTGCAGGGCGGCGAGAACGGACCACGACTTGACGCCGCCGGTGATCAGCAGCACCCGCTTGCCGCGCAGACGCGGCTTATAGGCCTCCAGGCGCTCCCAGGCGCGCGCCTCCTCCCGTTGAATGAGGGCTTCGGTGCGCTCCAGTAGTTCGGCGGGGGCACCCCTTACCACCAGCAGTCGGGAGATCTCCCGCAGGGAGTCGCTGGTATCGGAGATGCCGTAGAAGGAGCCCTCGAAAAACGGAATCTGATAGCGCTCTTCCATCTTGCGGGCAATGTTGATCATCGCCTTGGAACACACCATCATGTTGGCGCGGGCGCGATGGGACTGGGCGATCTCATGATATTTTGCGTCACCGCTGATGCACGAGATGACACGTATTCCCAAATGATCGAGGAGCGGTTTGACCTGCCATAGTTCGCCGTTGAGGTTGTACTCACCGATGATGTTGATGTCATAGGGCGTAGTGCATTCCGGTTCTTCTGTGCCGATGACGTAATCCAGCAGGGCTTCGCCGGCCAGTTTGTTGCCGAGGTTCTTTACCCCGACAAAACCGGGGGCGTTAATCGGGATAACGGGCTTGGCGAATTTGGCGCTGGCGGCCTTGCAGACGACCTCGATATCGTCACCGATCATCGCCGGGACGCAGGTCTGGTACACGAAAACAGCGGGGGGATCGTATTTGTCGATGATCTCCTTGATGGATTTGAAGAGGTGCTTTTCCCCGCCGTACACCACATCCATTTCGTTGATGTCGGTGGTGAATCCGGTACGAAAAAGTTGCGATCCAGAGGATTTGGCACTGCGGTTGTCCCAGGAGTTGCCCTCGCAGGCAATGGGGCCATGGACCAGATGGGCGACGTCGGTGATGGGCTGCAGCGCGATCTTGGCGCCGTCGAAGGCGCAGCCTCCGGCGGCTCCACCAGGCTGCAACTGCTTGGTGCAGCCCTTTTTACGCTCCTTGTCAGACTTCGTCTGGTTCTTGGCGCAACCCGGTTCGTTGAAGACTTCCTGGATCTTGTTCTGCAACATGGAACACCTCCCGGTACGTCAAAATGCCACAAAGAATTGATCGCTGGTTTCCATTATGCACTGGCACGCCAGCCGCCAGCGCGGCCCTTTCCAGGCCGCCGTGTCCTCGTCCCCATCGGCGAGCGGAATCTTCCCCACAGCGCGCAGCGTCCGCTTTTCAAAGGAGCCGAGACGGCGATACGGCGCTCCGCGGCGGAGAACCACCTGCACCGCGCAGGTCCCGCACAGTCCCTGCGCGCAATCGACCGGCAAAGGCACATGGCAGAGGCGCGCAATGGTTAACAGGGAGACTGGCTGGTTGCTGCGACAAGAGATCGACCAGTCGCCACCGATACGCGGTGAGATGAATTGCACCTCTCCCATCTCTCGCTCCTTATGCAGTGGGAAACTTACAGTTTCACCAGAATATCTTCATCACGGACGATGTACTGGCACGCCAGCCGCCATGGCGGTGGGATATCCCGCAGTTCCGTGTCCTCGATCTGTCCCTTGCTGATCTTTCCGGACAGGAGCAGAACGATTTTCTCCTTTTCCGTCAGATGCTGGCCCAAAGGCTCTTTCCTTTCCAAAATAGTTACCTGCACTGCGCAGGAACCGCACTCACCGTTTTCGCATTCGAATTGAATGGGTATCCTGTTTGCCTTGGCCAGTCCCAGCAGGGTTTGCCGGGCACCGGCGGTGGCGTATACCGTGATATCCTTGGCCATCGCGGGGGAAGTGAAGGTGATATCAGCCATGTTTCTCTCTCCAGCCAGACGGGCAGCGAAGCTCGGCAGCGCCGCCCGTGAGGATTAGCGCACCAGGTCGTAGCTGAAATCGGTCGTGCCGATACCCATGCTGTTGCGGTCCAGTTCCAGGTGGATACGGTCCAGTATCCAGACCAGCACATTCAGCGCCCCCTGGTAGCCCCAGATGGGGTAGCGGTGATGGTGGTGCCGGTCATGGATGGGAAAGCCGATATGAATCATGGGCGTCCCGGTATCGCGCTCCAGGTATTTGCTGTAGCTGTTGCCGATCAGGAAATCCACCGGCTCCGTGAACAGCAGGCTGCGCATATGCCACAGATCCTTGCCGGGATAGGCATGGCAGCCGCTGCCGAAGGGCGAGCTGGCAAATAGGGCATTCATCTTCTCCGCCCAGTCCTTGTTGCCGTTGGTGCAGACCACATGCACCGGCTCGGCGCCCAGTTCCAGCAAAAATCCTGCCATTCCGAGGCAGAAATCCGGATCGCCGTTGATCGCGAATTTCTTGCCGTGCAGGTAGGAGATCGAGTCGCCGATGGCGTCCACCAAACGGCCGCGCTCTTTTTTCAGCTCTTCAGAGATGGGCTTGCCACTGATGCGAGAAACCTCCTGGAGGAAGTGATCGGTGCCGCTCACGCCGATGGGGCAGTGGAGCGCCACCACTTCCTGGCCCTTCTCCTGGATATAGGCCATGGTCTTTTCGGTGCTGATCCCCTGCATACACACCGTCGCCTTGGCATTCAGCGCAGCTTCGGCTTCGGCGAAGGTGGTGCCGCCGTCGTACATGCGAAATTCGCCGTCGGCGGGCGTATCCCACACATCGCTGCCATCGCCCAGAATCGTGTAATCGACATTCATCAGGCTGAACAGGCGCTTGATCTCGCGCATGTTGCCGACGGTATAGCCGTCGAAGCCGCCAATGAAATTGATCTTCTCATCCGGCTTGCGCTCCAGGGCGGGCACAGTGCCGGCCTTGCCGTCCCAGAAGTGGGTCAGGATGCCCTTCATCATGTTGTCATAGCCGGTGATGTGGCTGCCGACGAAGGAGGGTGTGTGTGCGAAGGGCACATCGAACGACTCAGGAACACTGCCCTTTTCCTTGGCGGTCTTGATGAAGGCGTTCAGGTCGTCGCCGATCACTTCCGCCATACAGGTGGTCGAGACCGCGATCATCTTCGGCTTATACAGGCTATAGGAATTGGCCAGGCCGTCGATCATGTTGTTGAGACCACCGAACACCGCCGCATCCTCGGTCATGGATGACGACACGCAGGAACTGGGTTCCTTGAAGTGACGGTTGAAGTGGGAGCGGAAATACGCCACGCAGCCCTGCGAACCGTGCACGAAGGGCAGGGTGCCGTCAAAGCCCACGGCGGCGAAAATCGCCCCCAAGGGCTGACAGGCCTTGTCGGGATTGACCGACAGCGCCTCACGGGCGAAGTTCTTTTCGCGGTACTCCCAGGTCTTGGTCCATTCCTGGCCGCGTGCAACCTCGTCTGCGGGCAGTCGGTTTTCGAACGTTTTCTGCTTGTTCTTGAACATCTCCTGATAATCAGGCTGTTTGAACAGGTTGAAGTGGTCGACGATTTTATCTGCATTCTGACTCATGATGTTTCTCCTTTGATTCAGTGAGGAGTACGGATTCGGAGCGGGGAAGGGAAAACGGATAAAAGCATGTTTCGCCCCTCCTCGCTCCTCTTCCTTACTTCCAGGGCGCCTGGGTCAGGCCCCATACCGGGTTGTTGACCGCCATGTCCATGTCGCGGGCGAAGATGGCGAACCCGTCCGGACCGTGATAGGGACCGGAATAGTCCCACGAGTGCATCTGGCGGAAGGGAAAGCCCATCTTCTGGAAGATGTATTTTTCCTTGACCCCAGAGGCGACCAGGTCGGGACGCAGCTTCTCGGCGAATTTTTCGAACTCGTAGCCGGTCACGTCGTCATAGATCAAGGTGCTGCCCTTGATTTCATGAGTGGTGCGCTGGTAGTCGTCGTTGTGGCCAAACTCATAGCCTGTGCCGATGACCTCCATGCCGAGATCCTCGAAGGCGCCGATGGTGTGGCGCGGACGCAGGCCACCGACAAACAGCATGACCTTCTTGCCTTCGAGCCGGGGCCGGAATTTCTCCACCACGGCGTCCCACTGCGGCTGATACTTGGCGATCGCCTTCTCAGCTTTTTCCTGGATGGACTCGTCGAAGAACGCGGCAATCTCGCGCAGCGATTCCTTGATCTTGGTGGGGCCGAAGAAGTTGAACTCGATATACGGGATGCCGTATTTCTCCTCCATGTGCCGGGTGATGTAGTTCACCGAGCGATAGCAGTGCAGCAGGTTGAGCTTGCTCTTGGAACTCGCCTCGAACTCCTTGAGGGTGCCGTCGCCGGACCACTGGGCGATCACGCGCAGGCCCATCTCTTCGAGGATGATGCGCGAGCCCCAGGCGTCGCCGCCGATGTTGTAGTCGCCCAGCAGGGTGACGTCGTAAGGCGTGCTTTCGAAATCCGGGTGCTTGTCTGCGGCGGGGTCCAGCACCCAGTCGCGGATACTATCGTTGGCGATGTGGTGGCCAAGCGACTGCGACACACCACGGAAACCCTCACAGCGATTGGGTACCACCGGCTTGCCGAATTCCGCGGCCTTTTTCTTGGAAACCGCCTCGATATCGTCGCCGATCAGCCCGATCGGACATTCTGATTGCACCGTGATGCCCTTGGACATTGGAAACAGATCTTCCAACTCGTCCATCAGCTTGGCGAGTTTCTTGTCGCCGCCGAAAACGATGTCCTTCTCCTGGAAGTCCGAGGTGAAGTGCATGGTCGTGTAGGTGTCCACCCCGGTGGTGCCGATGTAGTAGGCGCGCCGTCCAGCGCGCGCGTAGTGGCCGCAGCCGACCGGACCATGGCTGATATGGATCATGTCCTTGACTGGGCTCCAGACCACGCCGTAAGAACCGGCGTAGGCGCAGCCGCGGATGGTCATCACGCCGGGAACGGATTTGATGTTGGACTTGACGTCGCACTCGCTCTTGCCCTCTTCATAGACATTGAGGTGCTTGGCGCGCCGCTTGGCGAACTTCTCTGGATAGGCCTTGAGCGTCTCATCGATCAGTTCGCGATTTCTGGCAGTTTTCTCCGCTGTGCGCTGTGTGCTGAGATCTTCCGCTGATATACTCATTTTGGTGTACTCCTTGCTTCAATTAGGTGCCACATCCTGGTGGGCACGGTGAACAACCCGCGCCCACCCGTTCCATTACATTCCCGCAGCCGCCAATTCGGCAGCAGTCTTGCCGATGATGCTGGTGTCTTCCTTCTGCATGATGCCGAAGTCCATAAGCAGATCTTCCAACTCGTCCATGGTGATCGGGGTGGGGATAGCGCCGTTGCCGGCATTGGCATGAATTTTTTCCGCCAGAGTCCGGTATTCTTGCGCCTGCTTGGATTCCGGTGCGTATTCCAGCACCGTCATGCGCCGCAATTCGGCATGCTGCACGATGTTGTCGCGGGGTACGAAATGAATGAGCTTGGTGCCCAGTTTGCCGGCCAATGCCTCGGCCAGTTCCAGTTCCTTGTCGGTCTGACGCTCGTTACAGATGAGGCCGCCCAGACGTACGCCGCCGGAGTTGGCATACTTGAGCACGCCCTTGGAGATGTTGTTGGCCGCGTACATGGCCATCATTTCGCCGGACATGACGATGTAGATCTCCTGCGCCTTGTTTTCCCGGATGGGCATGGCAAAGCCGCCGCAGACCACGTCTCCCAACACGTCGTAGGAGACATAGTTGGCGCCATCATAGGCCCCGTTTTCTTCCAGGAAGTTGATGGAGGTGATCACACCACGACCTGCGCAACCCACGCCCGGCTCAGGGCCACCGGACTCGACGCAGCGGATGTCGCGATACCCCACCTTCATGACATCTTCAAGCTCGAGATCCTCCACACTGCCGGCTTCGGCCGCCAGACTAAGCACGGTGTCTTGCGCCTTGGAATGCAGGATCAGTCGGGTGGAGTCGGCCTTGGGATCGCAGCCGACGATGAGAATTTTCTGTCCCATTTCCGCCAGTGCCGCCAGGGTGTTCTGCGAGGTCGTGGACTTGCCAATGCCCCCTTTACCATAAAAGGCGATTTGTCTTAGTTTGTCACTCATTGCCATGTCTCCTATTTAAAAATGACTAGCTTGCCAGATGGAAGCCCCCGAAAAGGGGACGAGTCGCGTTCCGTCCTCGCTGTTGCAAGGGCCGTGCCAAGTTCATCATGGCCTATTTAACACTATGAAAATCATGAAGAATGCCGCCTTATGAGTGAACTTCGGCAGACTGTTTGAAAGCCTACAAAATGCAGTTTCCATGTCAGGAACCCCACAGCGCAGACCTACAACGGCAAAGGACCGCACCCGCTCATAGGCGGTGGAGACGAATTGGCGGAATCCAAACAAAGCCAGTTTCATTTGAACGGGTTAGCGCCGTTATTCGAAAGGGGAATGGTGAAAGGGGAATCGTTTTGGGGGCTCCGGTTAGCACCCGTGCCGGGCGTGAACAAGGGGCTGGAACCTCATGGCATAAAACCTGCTTTAGTTATGTCATCCAAACGGGAAGTCTTGCTCAGTTTTGGGAGGATGATATGCAGATTGGTGTGGATTGTAATCTCGCGGTGGGTAATTGGCGCATTTTTGTGCTCGATACGGACGAAATCGGGCGCATGGCCGTGCAATTCATGCTTCATGATGAATATGAAACTCACGAAATCGCCAGTCTCCAGGCCGCTGTCGCCAAGGCTCGGGATTGGCCGCCGGACCTGATCATTCTCGGGGAGGCGCTGCTGGATGACGGCACATTGACCGTGAAGATGTTGAGCGAACAATTTCCCAATGCACGACTGATGCTCGTGGTGGGGGAAGCGCGTTCCGCTCTGAGCCAGCCTGTAATCGGTAAAGGATTCGTGTTCCTCCATAAGCCTCTGCGGCTCGAAGAGGTTCGCGCCAAGGTGGCTGCCGTGTTGCAGAACTAGTCACCGCAAGGACGTTTTTTGTCAGCAGCGAATCTACCGGAGGAGCAGCGCCCGGCCCGTCCACCATCCGCCAATCCCGGTAGCAATCTGACCGGAGTCCCGTCCGGGCTGTTGATCAGTGCGGAATTCCATGCGTTCCCGATGCCGCTACATATCGCCGGGGTGCGTGATGGGCACCCGGCACTTTTCCAGAGATTGTCTCTGGTACGGGAACAGTGCGAGGCGGGGCAGGTCTTCCAGACGTACATGGACGAGATTTTTGCTGGCGGGTCTGACCAGACGAAGGGTCGACGCTTCAGGGCCAGCTATTTACGCTTGCTCAAGGGTTGGGGATATGACAGCAACTCACCGGAAGGTGCGGTCATGAAGGGCTGGGTGGAGAGCCGGTTCGGAATCGCACCAAATTTTCACCGGCAGGTGATCGGCCGTGTGGGTGACGCCGCCTGGATTCAGTATATGACCGACAAAATGTCAGGGCGATTTGATAATAATGCGATCTGGTTGCAGCTTGACCTTTTGTTTGAATTTGCACAATGGTCAGCGCGGCGTTTTCTGGCCTCTGGACAACGGCACTTGCGCTTATTCCGGGGGACCAATGATTTTGCCGAACATCCCATTCTCTGGAAAGCCGGAGCGCGGCAGGGGGTGATCCGGCTGAACAACCTGGTGTCTTTCAGCAGTGATCGGGACGTGGCCAGCGTATTCGGCGATTGCATACTGGAGGTGAATGTGCCCTTGGTAAAGCTGCTCTTCTTCAAGGGGCTGCTGCCATGTCGCGCCCTCCAGGCGGAGAGTGAGTATCTGGTGATCGGCGGTGAATACGCGGCACATATGCACTATTACTGAGGACGAGAAATGGGCTATGACTTGCGGGAAAGAGCGTTAGGTGCCTACCTGGGATTGGCGGTCGGTGATGCCCTGGGCGCGACGGTGGAGTTCATGAGTCCCAGCGAAATCCGGGAGGAATATGGTGTTCACCGCAATATGACCGGCGGCGGCTGGCTGCATTTACGCCCCGGACAAGTGACCGACGATACCCAGATGTGTCTGGTGTTGGGGCGGAGCATCCTTGCCGATGAACAATGGTCCATCACCCGCTTTGGCGAGGGGATGGTGCAGTGGTTGCGCAGTCATCCCGTGGATGTGGGCAATACCTGCCGCCGGGGAATCCGGCGCTTTATGCTCAACGGCAGTACCGCCGCGGAACCGGCGGAATGGGATGCGGGCAATGGCGCATGTGTGCGCAACCTCCCCGTGGTGCTGGCCACCCTGAACGCCCCCGCGGCCTTCCGGCGGATGAGTGTGGAACAGGCGCACCTGACCCACCATCACCCGCTGTCGGATGTCGCGACCCTGACGTTGGGAGAGATGTTGCGCTGCGCGCTGCGCGGTGAAGGTGTTTCATCGGTGCGCCGTCTGGCGGATGCACTGCTGGCACGGTATCCGGAATTCAAATTCAAAAAAATTCCCCAGGCGCCTACGCCCTATATTGTGGATACGGTGCGTGCCGTCCTGTATGCGCTGCTTCATACCGATAATTTTAAAGACTGCCTGATTACGGTGGTCAACCAGGGTGGGGATGCCGACACCACGGGCGCCCTCGCGGGCATGCTGGCGGGAGGTCTGTACGGGACTTACGGGCTTCCCGGCACTTGGCTGCAGCGTCTGGATCCCGCGGTTCAGAAAGAAATCGCAGCGCAGGTGGATCAGCTTCTGACCCGGGGTGAGCGAACGGATCATGAGCAGTTGCCGGCCAGCATGCCGCCGCGTATCTTGTTTTACGGAAAACCAGGCTGCACCAATAATGCGCGGCAGATTGCACTGTTGACGGCTGCCGGCTGTGCCGTGGAGGTGCATGACTTATTGCAGACCGCCTGGACGGCGGCAACCCTGCGTCCATTTTTTGCGGATCGGCCCGTCGCCGAGTGGTTCAACCCGGCCTCGCCGCGGGTAAAGTCGGGTGAGATCGTTCCGGAGGCGTTTACAGAAGCCGAGGCACTCGCCGCGATGCTGTTGGACCCGCTTCTCATTCGTCGCCCGCTCATGGAAGCGGGAGGCGCCAAAATCGCCGGCTTTTCCGAGGATCAATTACGCCTGTGGACGTCCGTATCTCTTGACGTGTATGCTGAAGGCACCGGCGCCGCTACAGACAATTGTCGACGGTCGGTCCCTTGCCCAAGCGTCAGGCAGGGCCGCAGTCTCACCAAAACTCCAGCCGCCTCGTCCCACGCCAACGCCTCCTGAGCGCTGTAGAGAAGAGGACCCTATCATGAAAGATCGCGTAACACCCAACCATTTTCAGGAGCTGACGACCATCTATGAGGTGAGTAAGGTGCTCAGCTCTTCCATGGATCTTGAACACACCCTGAACGATGTGCTGAAGACGCTGGAAAGTCATCTGCATATCTCGCCGTCCATGATCGTATTGCGCATGAACGAGGAAATAGTGGGGGTAATCGCGGCCACAGGGTTGTCCGTTGCCGAAATAGAACGGGGGCGTTATCGGTTAGGGGAGGGGATGATCGGCAAGATCATGCGTGCCGGTATGCCGGTGGTGATCCCGGATGTCTCTCAGGAACCGGCTTTTCTGCACCGCGCCTTTGAACCGGAGATCAGCCAGCGCTTGCATGCTTTTGTAGGGGTGCCGATCAAGGTGGGCTACGAGTGTATCGGTGTGCTCGCCATCTATCGCAGTGAGCGGCACAAGGGCGTGAGTTTCCGTTCCGATGTCCGCTTGTTACAGATGATCGCCAATCTGGTGGGACAGACCGTCAATTTGCATCAGGGTATCTCGGCGGAAAGAAATCGCCTCCTGCAGGAAAAGCATCGTCTGCAGAAGGAACTCCAGAAACGTTACAGCATCAAGAATGTCATCGGCAACAGCCGGGCCATGCAGGCGGTATTCGCCGATGTGCATCAGGCGGCACCGGGCAAGGCGACCATATTGCTGCGCGGCGAATCGGGCACCGGCAAGGAAGTTATCGCCCGCGCCATTCACTACCTCAGCCCCCGTCGCGACAAGGCCTTTGTTTCGCTCAATTGCGCGGCGCTCCCGGAAAGCATTCTCGAATCGGAACTCTTCGGACATGAGCGCGGTGCGTTTACCGGCGCTACCCAGGAGCGCAAAGGACGTTTTGAACTGGCAGATGGCGGCACGTTGTTTCTCGATGAGATCGGCGATATCTCTCCGGCTTTTCAGGCCAAGCTCTTACGGGTGTTACAGGAGCGCGAATTCGAGCGGGTGGGTGGCAGCCAGACCCGGCGCGTTAATGTGCGCATCATCACTGCCACCAACCGCAATCTCGAAGAGGCGGTGAGCAAGGGCGAGTTCCGTGCCGATCTCTACTACCGGATCAACGTCGTCAGTATCTTCCTGCCTCCACTGCGGGAACGTCGTGAGGATATCCCCGCCCTGATCGAATATTTCCTCGCCCGTTATAACGCCGAGAATCAGCGCAAACTGACCCTTACCCCGGAAGCCTTGCAAACCATGGTGTCCTGCTACTGGCCGGGCAACGTGCGGGAACTGGAAAACTGCGTCGAACGTACCGCCACCATGATGCGCGGAGATATCATCCGCAGTCTCGATGTGCCCTGTCAGCGTAATCAGTGCCTCTCCATGGCCTTGCGACCGCTGGAAGGGAGCCATCCCATCGTCACCATGAAGGTTTCAGGCAATAGTAGTATGCCGCTGCCCGTAATGCCCGAACCAGCGGAGCAAGTAGCGGATGGGGCGGCGGCAAGTGATGTGGAGGGTTCTACTCCCTTGTCAGAACGGGATCGTCTGATTCAGGCTATGGATCGTTGTGGTTGGGTACAAGCCAAAGCGGCTCGTTTGTTAGGGACGACTACCCGCAAACTCGGCTATGCCCTCAATAAACATGGCATAGAAGTTAAAAAGCTCTAATCGGAAACGTGCCAACGGGGGTGGCGAACGCCCCACTCATCCTCACTGTGCCCAGCCTTTCGTGCTTGCTCTGCGATTTTTTGATCCCACCCCATTTGTCCGGTTTTCGACAATTTTCGCCGCAGTGCGGGAAACACATGTAACGTTACCGACAAAGCACGGAATGGCTTGTCCCAACATCCTGAAAAACAAAGGGCGCATATGCTGGCATCACTTTTGCTAAAGAACATACAAGCGTCAGCTTCTTAGGAGCAAGCCGATACATCCACGAGGCGCGCGGTTTTCCATCGTTTACTGAAGACCCGTATGGAGGATTACGCCCATGGCATCCCAAATAATTTCTCTTTCCAGTATTGCCACACCCAATAACGGGGTGGATCTGGAGGAGATCATGCAGCAAAAGGCAGAACACCAAGGTTGTGGTACGAGCGGCGGTTCCGGCAAGGCCAGTTGCGGCAGCGGAGCGGGGCAGGGAGATCTGGCACCAGAGATCTGGGAAAAGGTCAAGAATCACCCCTGCTATAGTGAAGAAGCGCATCATCATTACGCCCGTATGCACGTTGCGGTGGCGCCCGCCTGCAATATCCAGTGCAATTACTGTAACCGCAAATATGACTGCGCCAACGAAAGTCGTCCCGGTGTCGTCAGTGAAAAACTGACGCCGGAGCAAGCGGCTAAAAAGGTGCTGGCCGTGGCCTCCACCATTCCGCAAATGACGGTGTTGGGTATTGCTGGTCCGGGTGATCCTCTGGCCAATCCCGAAAAAACTTTCAAGACCTTTGAACTGATCTCGAAAACAGCGCCGGATATCAAACTCTGCCTGTCTACCAATGGGCTGACCCTCCCCGACCATGTCGATACCATTGCCAGCTTTAATGTGGATCATGTCACCATTACCATCAATATGGTGGATGCGGATATAGGCGCCCAGATCTATCCCTGGATTTATTACAAGAACAAGCGGTACAAGGGGCGTGAAGCGGCGCAGATACTCACCGACCGGCAAATGCTGGGACTGGAAATGCTGACCGAGCGCGGCATTCTCTGTAAGGTGAATTCGGTCATGATCCCTGGCATCAATGATCATCATCTGGTGGAAGTCAACCGGGCCGTCAAAAGCCGCGGAGCTTTTCTTCACAACATCATGCCCCTGATTTCCGCCCCTGAACATGGCACCGTTTTCGGCTTGAACGGCCAGCGCGGCCCGACCGCACAGGAACTCAAAGCCTTGCAGGACAGTTGCGAAGGCGAAATGAACATGATGCGCCACTGTCGGCAATGCCGGGCGGACGCGGTGGGTCTGCTGGGCGAGGACCGTTCGGCGGAGTTCACGACCGAAGCCGTCATGGCGATGGATGTGGAATATGACCTCGAATCGCGCAAGGCCTACCAGTCGCTGGTGGAGCAGGAACGGCAGGCGAAAGCGGATGCCAAGCAGGCGGAACTGGAAACCCTGGCCGGCGAGCAATCCGATATCAAAATCCTCATCGCGGTGGCGACGAAAGGCAGCGGGCGGGTCAACGAGCACTTCGGCCATGCCACCGAGTTTCAGATTTATGAGGCGAGTGCGTCCGGGGCAAAATTTGTCGGCCACCGTCGCGTGGACCTCTATTGCCAAGGCGGTTATGGCGAAGAGGAAGCCCTGGAAACCACCGTCATCCGCGCGATCAACGATTGTACGGCAGTTTTTGTGGCCAAGATCGGTGGCTGTCCGAAAGCCTCGCTGGAGGCGGCCGGAATCGATGCGGTGGATCGTTACGCTTTTGAATATATCGAGCAGTCCATCATTGCCTATTATCGGGATTATCTCGATAACATCCGTAGTGGGGCCATTGTCCATGGCCAGCGTGGAGATGCGGAGATCCGGCAAGGGGCGTATGTAGCTGCATAAGGTTATCGGGGGAGATATCCTCCCCCCTTTTTGAAAAAGGAGAAGCCTCATGGCTTATAAAATCGTCAGTTCCCAATGCACCAGTTGTTCGGCCTGTGAACCGGAATGTCCGAATATGGCCATTTCCGAAAAGAATGGCACGTTTGTGATCAATGCAGCCAAGTGTACGGAATGCATAAATTATTTCGATGAACCTCAGTGTGTGGCGGTATGCCCGGTGGATGACACCTGCATCATTGACAACAACTATCCCCGTTATGTCGCTTAGGAGTCTGTCATGGAACTCACCTTTACGCCGAAAGCGGAACGCTTTATCCAGCGGATGATCACCTTTGGCGGTGGAAATGCCTCCAGTGCTTTCCGCCTTGCGGTAAAGCCGGGCGGATGCTCCGGCCTTTCTTACGATTTTCACATTGTCGACGCTGCGGAACCCGGCGATGTGGCCATCAACAGTCATGGCATCCCGGTGCTGCTGGAACAGAAGAGTATCCCTTTTCTCAACGGAGTCGTCGTCGATTGCGAGGACAGTCTGATGAATACCGGGTTGGTCTTTACCAATCCCAATGCGGCGGCCAGTTGTGGCTGCGGAACGTCATTTACACCCAAGGAATAAAGGCGGGTCCCGGAAACGGTGAGATGGGAGGGAGGAAAACATGGAAACCTGGATTGTTCATCATACGAATACGACCATCCATCGTTGCGCAGCGAATACGGCGGCACTTCCCCCGCATCTCGACGATATCGATTTCCGCGGTGCGGAGATCTTTACGCGCATACCTGCGAAGGAGCAGCGTCATCTCGCACAGGCTTACAGCAGTTATGCCTGTTGTGAGGAATGCGAGGCGGCTCTGCTCCATCCCCTGAAGCGTAAAGGTGCGGCATGAACAATATATGGGACGATGAATGGTTGAAACGCCGTTACTATGAGGGCCTCCTGCCAGAGGCGGCGGAACGGCATCTGCATCTTGCTGCGCGCTCTTATGCGGACGAAGTCTGTGCCGAAGATCACTTGATGGATGCCATCGCCATCGCGCCCGAACACATGGTCGTTTACCTGGGTTTATACAAGTTTTATTTCTATAAAGGCCGACTGCGCGAGGCGCTGGCTACGGCCCGCATCTGTCTGCAGCTCAGCGCTACGGAGTTGGGCATTGATCGGGACTGGCGCAAGGTAATGAGGCGACAGGCGGAATTCGGCAACTTTGATGCGCCGCGGGCACGCTTTTATATGTTCGTGTTGAAAGCCTATGGTTACCTGCATTTACGCCTCGGTTATCTGGCTACGGGCAGAAAAATCATGGACAAACTCATTGACCTGGATCCGACGGATAAAATTCAGGCCCGGGTGTTGCTGGAAGTCCTGCTAAAAAAAGAGGAAGGCGAAGATGAGTGATCCCGATGAGGCCATTGACTGGCAGGGGAATGCTGTCGTCTGTGAGGCTTGTTCCGAGCGCGGAATTTCTGGTCTGCGCTGTGAACCGCTGCATGCCTGCATGCATGATCGCTACGCTAAAAGGGTGGACCGCTTTTTTCGCTGGAATCCGCAGATCGCCAAGGATTATCTGCAACACGGTTACTTTGAGGTGCGGGCTTGTGCCGCACGTTATGCGGATATTTTTCATCTGCCCGCGCTCATGAACGATCCCGACGAAACGGTACGCTGGGCGGTAGCGCAACGGCTTCCGCAACGCTATCTGCTGCGGATGATCCACGACCCGCATCGGGAGGTGCGTATCCGCGTAGCCGCGCGGCTGGAGGAACGTAACCTGCCTGCCATGATGCACGATGCGGATTATTACGTGCGTCTGGAGGTGGCGCGTCGCCTGCCCAAAGGCCTGTTGCCACTCATGATGCATGATGCCGACGTCGAGGTCCGGCGGGTTGTGGCCAAACGTATCGGCGTGGATGCCCTGGTCAAAATGCTGCAGGACGATGATCCCGGAGTCCGTTTGGATGCTATTCAGCGCGTACCGGTGTCCATCTTGTCCGTATTGGTTGATGATTCGGATTGGCGAATTCGCTATGAGGTGGCCGCACGGGGAGACAAGGAAGCGGTAATCCGCTTGTTGGCGGATGAAGATGATGAGGTGCGCCGTTGCGCTGCGGCGCGTTTGGGGAAGGGTGAACTGGTTTCCAGACAACGATTACCAGCGGAGGGTGGAATATGGCCGGAATAAGCAGGGACAGCGAAACGGTAGAGTTGACCGCAGAGCCAAGTTTCAATTATGGCGATAAAGTGCGTTCACGTAAGTACGTGCGTAACGATGGCACCTTTCCCGGCAAGGAAGTCGGTGAGGTACTTATTGACAAGGGCGATATAGGCTATGTCGCCAGTATCGGTACGTATCTTCAACAGTTTTATATTTACGGGGTTGATTTTTACGAAAGAGGTTACAAGGTCGGCATGAAGGGCCGTGAGTTGGATCTTGTGGACGACGGTCAGGCTACGGAGGAGGAAATCTCATGATGGATTTGCGTCCCCCCCGATTTGATTGGGGCCTCAGTGTATTGGCTCGAGATGATATCTTAAATGATGGAACTTATCCGGGAGAAGCAGAACAGGCCGTGTTGGTGCCCAAAGATAGTCCGGGGGAAATCGTTCGGGTAGGTCATCACGAGGAGAGCAATATGCCACTCTACCTGGTAGAGTTTGCCAACGGCAAGGTGGTAGGTTGCCTGGAAGAGGAAATCGTACCTTCAGGGAAGCCGAGGGCATGAGTATGATGCGCAGCATTTATCTCGATAATAATGCGACTACGGCCTTGGCGCCGGTGGTGCTGGATGCCATGCTGCCTTATTTGTTCTCGGAGCATGCTAATCCTTCCAGCGCTTCTGAAGCGGGTGTACGCGTCAAGAAGGCGTTGGGTGATGCGCGGATCGCTGTCGCCCATTTTATGGGCGCCACCCCTGCAGAGTTGATTTTTACCAGTGGCGCGACGGAGAGTAATCAGACGGCAATTATGGGTGCGCTTTCTCTGAGCAAAGGTAAACGTCATCTCATCACCAGTCAGGTAGAACATCCTTCAGTATTACTCATGTGTCAGCATTTGGAGCGCTTAGGGATTGAAGTGACTTACCTGCCGGTGGATGAAGAGGGGCGTCTAAGCCTGGAGGACCTGCACGCTGCTTTACGTTCAGATACGGCTCTGGTTTCCCTGATGTGGGCCAATAATGAAACGGGTGTGGTCTTTCCCATTGCTGAAGCTACGGCTATTGCGCATGCTGCAGGGGCTCTTTTTCATACGGATGCAACTCAGGCGATCGGCAAGGTATCGGTGAACGCAGTTGCCTCGGGTGTCGATTTTTTGTCCTGCTCGGCACATAAGATTCACGGTCCCAAGGGCGTGGGGGCATTGTTCGTCCGCAAAGGCATTGCCTTACCACCCTTGTTTCATGGTCATCAGGAACGGGGACGGCGGGGCGGAACCGAGAATGTTCCTGCCATTATCGGTTTTGGGGCTGCCATTCGTTTGGTCACCGATGTCGAAAGCGACGCGTGTTACTTGCGGGGATTGCGTGATCATTTTGAACAAGGTCTATTGGCTTTCATGCCCTGTGCACGCATCCACGGACAGGAAGCCGAACGGTTACCCAATACCAGTAATATCGGATTTATTGCTATCGACGCGGAAGAGTTGCTCTATCGCCTGGAACAGAAAGGGATTACGGCTGCCGCCGGTGCCGCCTGTGCGGCCGGTCGGCAGGAGCCTTCTCATGTGCTCACGGCAATGGGCATCTCCAAAACGGCGGTACTGTCCTCGCTTCGGTTCTCCTTCGGGCGTATGAACCAGTTGGAGGATGTGGAACAGCTGCTTCGCGTATTACCGTCCCTCCTGCTGGATATGATGGATATGCCGCCCATCACGGCCGCACCATTGATTTCCTGTGCACACTCACAATAAGGAACAATCCCATGAAGCTGATGATTCGTAAAAATAACAACGGCGCGTTGATGGCGTATGTGCCCAAGAAAGATCTTGAAGTAGCCATTACGGAGTCCGAAAAGCCGGAGCTGTGGGGCGGAGTGGTGACGCTGGCGAACGGCTGGCGCCTGGAATTACCGGAGATGCCCGGTGATACCCGCCTACCTATTACCATAGAAGCGCGTCGTCTGGAGGGCTGAGAGGATGAATCTCACCGACGAAGATCTCGCGGGGCTTTTTGATCTGGGCCGGGAAGTCTGCCGGTCTGGTGAAGGCATCCTGCCTGTTTTGCGTACCCGCTTCCCCGGACTCCCCATTACCCAATGTCCCGCCGGCGATATCAGCGACGAGCCTTTTCGTGCCGGTGAATATTTTGACCTGCATCTGCTCGATACCCGCGACCACTGCTGGAAAGTCACGTCTGATCCCCTGGCAGCGACGGGTCTGTTGCTCGCCATACATCGGGGTACGAGATGACCGCGCTCGAAATCCCGCTCTCAGACCCGGACATCAGCACCGGCGAACTGGAAGCCGTAGAGGCGGTGTTGCGTTCCACCCGCATCAGCGCGGGGGAACAAGTGGAGGCCTTCGAAGCGGCGTTTGCTGCCTATCACGGGCGGCGCTACGCCATCGCCGTCGCCAGTCCGACCCTGGCGTTGATGCTCTGTCTGCGTGCCTACGAACTCAGGGCGGGCGACGAAGTCATCCTCTCCCCCTATAGCTGGTGGCAGATCGGGCATGCCCTGGCATGGTACGGGGTGCAGCCGGTGTTCGCCGATATCGACTACTACTCCGGCACGATCTCCCCCAAAGGGGCTGAGGCTCTGATCACGGAGAAAACCCGGGCGATCCTCGCCGGTAATACCAAGGGGCATCCCGCCTTCTGGCAGGAGCTGCGCGCGATGGCCAACGAAAATGGCCTGATTCTGTTGGAAGATTCGACGGAGGCCATCGGCTCCCGTTATCAGGACAAATTGGTCGGCAGCTTCGGGGATAGCGCTATTTTCGCCTTTGCCCAGCCCTCCGCCCTAGTCTGCGGTGAAGGAGCCATGATCGTCACGGACGATACCGGAACCCTCAGCCGTCTGCGCCAGTACCGCGCGCGGGGCATCAGTGAGCGGGGCTCGGTGGTGGCGGCTACCCGTCCACCTCTGCAGGCAGAAATGAGCGATATTCAAGCAGCAATAGGATTGGTCCAGCTCAACCGCCTGGACGGTATTTTGCAACGCCGACAGCAGGTGGAAGCGCTTTACTTTGAGTATATGAAGTCCTTTGAAGGGATCAAGGATCCTTACCACGGGCCGGATGCCACCGCCGTGCACTGGTTTGTGTATGAAGTACACCTTGGTACGCGCTTTAGCCGCAGCAGTCGGGACGCCATCGTCACCGATCTCCGCGCCCAAGGTATCGAGGCGGCCTCTTACTGCCTGCCCATGCATACCCAATCCTATTATCGCGAGAGGGGTGGCGGTCACTGTCCGACCGCCGTGCGGGTGTCCGACCGCACCCTGGTCCTGCCTTTTCACCCCCGTCTGGGCGAAGAGGAAATCGCATTTATCGTTGAAACCCTGAAGGATGCATCCGTCAATGTGGGTGCTGGCGCCGCCATTTATTAGTATGTTGTGTTTTATGTCTATTTTTATATAGGAGAAGCTTGAATGCCCATTATCACCATCCAACCCAGCGGTAAGACTGTCGAAATGCCTGTGGGTGCCAGTCTCGCCGCCGCAGTGATCGCCGCCGGTGAACCCATGGTCCTGAAGTGCGAAGGCAAAGGCGAATGCGATAGCTGCCATATTTTCGTCCAGGAAGGGCGGAAGAGTATTTCGAAAATCCAGCGCCTGGAAAATGAACGCCTGGATAGCATCGTTGGGGTTGGCAGCAAATCCCGTCTGGCCTGTCAGGCTATGATCGGCGAGGAAGATGTCGTTATAGAACTTTTGGGTTTTTCTTCCGGCCTATAAGGAGATAGTTATGGAGCAAACGCTCGTCGTGATCCATGTACGTTTTGCCAGCGATGGCAGTGTGCGAGAAATTGGCGAGCTTCCCAGCGGGACCAGTCCTCAGGACTGGTTCAATGCGCTGAGCAGACACTCTGCCAATAGTTATGAATCTTTCGCCGGGGGAAGGGGCATTTTTCGCCTCGAACCAGCGATCATCGAACAGATCAAGGCTGCAGTTCTTTCCCTCGCTACATAAGGAAGCATGACTATGGACAAGGATCTTTCGGAAATCTTCAATGGCCTTGCGGAAGGGCGCATCATTCCGTATCTCGGTCCCGGCCTGTTGCCGGAGGCCGGGGCCACCCTGCCCAGCGGGTTGTCGGCATTGGCGGAAGTGCTCAGCGGCCAGGTGACAGTGCCTCACAAGGTCCGGCGCAACCTTACCGGGGCCGCGCAGTATATTGAGAACTTCAAGCACCGCAAGACCCTCGTGGGCATGATGGACAAGACCTTTGCCGGGGATCCGCCGATTCATCCCTTGCAGCGCGACCTGGCCGCGCGAAAACTCCCGTTGATCGTCCACCTCTGGTACGACAACGGTATGGCCAAAGCGTTGGCCGAACAGGGTACACGCTGGGGCCGTATCCAGGGGCTCAGTCAGACCGAGCATTACGGCCACTGGACGGGATATATGGATGCCGAGGGCCAGTCGGTTGAAGCCGCAGTAGCTGCCCAATGGGACACGATCCTGTATGAGCCTTGGGGTTCACAAAGCCCGGCCAACAATTACCTCGTTTCTGATACGGATTTTGTCGAAGTGCTGACGGAAATTGACATTCAGACGCCTATTCCGGAGATCGTCCAACAAATCCGCACGGGGCGTCATTTTCTGTTTGTCGGATGCCGTTTCAATGACCAGTTGCAGCGCAATTTCGCCCGCCAGATCATGAAGCGTTCATCGGATCGTCATTGGGCGCTGATAGAGGCGCCGCTGACTCGGAACGAAGCGCGCTTTGTTCGCGAGCAGGGGATTCGGGTACTCCAGCTACCCACTGGCGTCTTGTCTGGTAGTGGGGCCGCCGTGGCCAAGGCAGGTTAGGAGGGCGCCCCACGTTCGTCACCATCCTGTGACACAGGGGGCACGGTCTTATACGGGGCGAATCTCCACACCGATATCGGTCGGTGCGGCGTGATAGACGGCGCTGGTCACGAGGGCATCCATACCGGTTGCCGCATAGGCCTGAATATTCGCAAGGGTAATCCCGCCCGCCGCAAACAATGTTACCTCCGGCGCCACGGCACGCAGCTTCGCAGCGATTTCCGCCAGGGGTCCGGGCGTCATTTTGTCAAACTGAATCCCGGCGACTCCGGCCTGTGCCAGTGCCAGTGCGTCCGTCAGGGTGTGATCCGTCTTTTGCACTTCCACCACGATCTTGCTGGAGGGGACTCGTCTCCGGTATTGCGCCAACTGTTGCAAGAAAGGCGATATACCACCTAAAAAGGCCAGGTGCTGGTCGAATACCAGAACACTTTCTGAAATGCCCAGCCGGTGCGGCATGACTCCCCCTGCGAGAGCTGCCATGACGGCAAAGCGCCGTATTCCGGGAATATTCTTACGCGTCGCAACCACGGATACTCGGGGATTGATCTGACGTGCCTGGTGTACCAATTGCGCGGAGTAGGTCGCGATGCCACACGCGTACTCCAACACGTTTTGCGCTACTTTCCAGGCAGAATGGGCAGCGCTTGCGGAACCTTCCGCCGCCAGCAGGGTGGTTCCTGTTGCGACCAATGCGCCCGACGGTTGACTTTCGGTCACGGTAAGGCCGCAGGCGTCCAATATCTTCATGGCGAGTTCCGTACCGGCGACAGTAATATCCTGACGGCAGCGAAAACGCATGTTGGCAGCTTGGTCACCAATGCCCAGCATCCGGGTGGTGAGGTCCAGGAAAGGCTGATCTTCCTGGATGAGTGCGGCAATTTCCTGCGGAGAGAAGAACATGGCGTAGCCCGTAATAACAATGGACCACCCGCAATGGCAGATGGTCCGTGACAGCGGTTGCAGAACAACCGGGCAGCGATGCGTTCTGTTCCGCCGAACGGTTGATCACCTGGAACAGCCGCTTCAGGGTTTTTCGATACTAACTTCGCTGGCCTTGATTGCCGCGAAAACCTCGTCACCTACCTTCAGCCCGAGTCGTTCCACGCTCCGTGTGGTAATCACGGAGGTGATTATACCGGCGGAAGTTTCCACCTCGACTTCCGAAACCGCCCCACCTTTGATGATCTCAATCACTTTACCCTTCAGATGATTACGCAGACTGGATTCCATGACCGCCCCCTGATTAACTGAATTAGAGTATGGCAGTATATCCTACCTGGATGGCCAGGGACTAGAGAATTGTTATGGCAATTGGATGGAAACGTAGTGCAATTGTAAATATTCCTCCAACCCCCATTTGCCACCCTCGGCGCCCAGTCCGGAGAGCTTACTGCCGCCGAAGGGCGCCTGTGGAGTGGCGGGAGCCCCGTCATTGACGCCGACGATGCCGCATTGCAGCGCTTCCGCGATGCGGTATGCGCGCCCGAGATCGCGGGTCCATAGATAAGCAGCCAAGCCATAGGGGGTGTCATTGGCACGGGCGACAGCTTCCGCTTCGCTACGAAACCCCTGTATGGGCAGCAGAGGGCTGAAGCTTTCTTCGTGGAAGATACGGCTCTGCGGATCGAGGTCGGCGAGGAGGGTCGGGGAGCACCACAGGCCTTGTGCATCCCCTCCGCATAGGAGTCTTGCACCCCGGGCCATGGCATCCTGCAATTGTGCTTTGAACTTCTGGACAGCGACTTCGGAAATCAGCGGCCCGATGTCGGTGTCCTCGGCAAAAGGGTCTCCGACCTTGAGGTGACTCATAGCTTCAAGGTAGTGTGCCGTAAATTCCGGCAGGATCGCCTCATCCACATACAAACGGTTGGCTGCGACGCAGGACTGGCCGGCATAGCGGAATTTGGCATGGATGGTCATGGCCACCGCCGCATCGATGTCCGCATCGGCAAAAATCAGTACAGGGGCATGCCCGCCCAGTTCCAGAGAAAGCCGTTTGATGGTCGACGATCCCTGCGCATAAAGCTTCTGCCCGACCACCGTAGAGCCGGTAAAACTCAACTTGGCTATGCGCGGGTCGGCCATCAATCGCTCCGCCAGTGGCGCAGGATCAGAACTGGGGAGTACCTGCAGGGTGCCAGCGGGTCCCTCCGCTTCCGCCCAGAGTTCGGCAAGCCTTAATGCGGAGAGCGGCGTTTGCTCATCGGGCTTGAGGATGACCGTACAGCCGGCTGCCAGAGCCGGCGCTATCTTGCGAACGACCATGGAGATTGGACTGTTCCACGGCGTAATGGCGAATACCGGTCCAACCGGCACTTTCCAGATCTGCAAGCGCTTGTTTGGAAACTGGGAAGGGATACTTTCGCCGGTGATGCGCTTGCATTCTTCGGCGTACCAGCGCGCCAGGGCGACTGCGGTTTTGATTTCCGCACGGCTCTGGCGTATGGGTTTGCCCATCTCCCAGGTGATGAGATGGGCGAGGTCTTCTGCGTGAACCTGGATGAGCTCCGCCCAACGGCTGAGGATGGCCGCGCGCTGGTAGACGGTGTTTTGCCGCCAGGTTGCAAAAGCGACCGTTGCCGCCTGCACCGCGGCTTCAGCCTCCCGAGTTCCACAATCGGACACTTCGGCGAGCGTCTGTTGATTGACCGGGCTCCGTACCACAAAGCGTGTATTGAGGTCTGTCCAGCATCCATCGATGAATGCGGCTGTCGGTGCAAGGGGCATGAAGTTTTCCTGTATGCGGTGGGCGGTAGCCGGGACGTTGCCGAACAACATCCAAAGAAGGTACTCTTGCGGGGCGGGTTGTATCGGGCTGACTGTAGCGCATGCATGGATAAAGCGCAAAAGGGCCATATCCGCGCGGCATGCATTATAAACAAAGCGGCCGCCAATACACCTAAACCTGGAGCGAGACCATTAATGTCTGAACCTGAAAACACGCCCTACGCCCGTCTTGGTGGTGAGGAGGCCGTTCGCAATCTCGTCAACCGGTTTTATGACCTTATGGACGGCGAGACGCAATGGCAAACTCCGTTGCGGGATATCCACCCGACAGACCTTTCCGAGTCCAGAGAGAAGCTCTTTCTGTTTCTTTCCGGCTGGCTGGGGGGGCCTGATCTATATGTGCAGCGTTATGGACACCCCCGCTTGCGCGCACGGCATGCTTCTGTCCCGGTGGATGACCAGGCACGGGATCAGTGGATGGCCTGTATGCTGCAGGCCATGCACGAGGTAGGGATAGAGCCCGAACTCTATACCCACCTGCAGGGAGCCTTTCAACGCACGGCTGATTTCATGCGGAATCGCTAGGCCTGCGCTTTCTGCACTGCAGAATCATCGTGGATGGCCGCCGGCGCAGCGTCGGGGGTTTGTAATCCATGCCCCGTCAGCCAGCCGAGCAGGATGCCGACCAGAGCTATGGCGGACAGGGATGAGTAGCCGATGAACTGTACCAGCGGACCGCCCAGAAAGGTACCCACTACCGTGGCTACTGCGCCGCTGGCGTTAAAAAGTCCCATCGCCTCGCCCTGACTGAATGGCGTGAGCCGCGCTGTCAGACTGGTTCCGGAAATGCTCTGCAGGGGCCAGGCGATAACAATCAGGACGAAGCCAGCCAAGGCAATCAGCGCCCGGGATACGGGCAGGAAAAATACCAGTAGTAGCAGGGCAAATCCCAAAAAGCGAAGCATCAAAGACCAGCGATATACCCTTCCGGCGCCAAAACGCCCGGATAGCTGCCCACCCACGGAGTACAGCACCAACGCTATGGCGGCGGTCATGGCGTAGACGCTGGAGGTCAATGCCGGGGCCACGTTATAAGCCTTTTGCATCGCTACCGGGAAATAGGCGAAAAATGCCGCTACGCCAAAGGCCACCGCAAACCAGGAAAATAGAAAGCGGCCAAAACGCGTATGTAGCATATCGCCAAACCGGCGCGCGCCCTGCAGAGAAAGGTGATGCGAAAACCGGAGCAGGCCACCCCCCAGCAGTTCCGGGCGCCCGAAATTGGCGAGGAAGCGCCAGTCCAGATCGCGCCGCATATGATTGCCGATCTCCACCGTCCAGTCATAACTTTTGGCGCCGGCAGGCAAGCCTTTGGCACCCAACCAGATGGCGGGAATCAATGCCAAGGCTGAGCAGATCAGGCCGAGTTTAAAATTGCTGACGAAAATGCCGGCCAAAAAAAGTCCGCCGACCTGCCCGCCGCCGTTAAAAGTTTGCAGCCAGCCCAGCCGAGGTTCCCATTCATTTTGGGGGTCGAACTCGACGATGAACAGGCTGGCCATGGTCGCCACGGCAGAGGTTCCCGCGCCGGCGAGCAGCGAGAGCCCGCTCCAGGTGAGAATGCCCGGCAGAAATGGCATGGCGGCCAGCGCCATCAGCAATACCAGAAAGCCACAGAAAAAAATGGGGCGATGCAGATGTTTGCTGTCGGCCAGGTTTCCCCACAAGGGAGAGGTCAGCAGTCCGAGGTTGAATCCGCCCATGACGTAGGCAACCCAACTGAGATGATGGGTGAGGGCGACAATCATCAAGGGCAGGAGAATAGGCAACAGCCCGGAGGAGACTGCCCCCAGCAGGGCATAGGCCAAAAACCAGACGGACACCCAGCGGTCGGGTTCCTTCAGGATGGCGCGCAAGCGATCGAGGTGTTCGCGGGCCAGATGCATGCGGGCGGCGATCGCTTTCTCGCCCATGATGGTGCCGGGATTCCTAGTGTCTGCCATGATCTCTCCTCTGTCGCCTATCGGGCCGCTCTTTACGGTATCGCGCGGGGCATACCCTTATCTGATAAGCCTTTTCTCTGTTGGTTCCCTGACAAATGGATTGCCTTACGCCCGTAAAGCGCGGATTTGCCCGTCTGCGTTCGCTACGTTATGGTAAAACCAACAGCAGAGGGAGTGATGTATGGGCACAATTTTCCATGGGCTGACGACAGACCCCGAATGGTTGTTACACCGGTCGATGTATACCCTGCTGATCGTGGCGGGTAGCTATCTGATATTACGTTGGTATGGCAATGTAGTTGTGCATCTCATGGACTTTCTCGGCCGACGACGGGCCTTGTCACGCGGCTATGGTGTGATGTTCCAGAGAATCACCACATGGTTTCTCTGGCTCATTGTCTGGGTTGTCGTATTGCGGGTCTGGGGTGTCGATGTCACAGCCGTCTGGACCACCTTCGTCAGCTTGTTGGCGGTGATTGGCGTCGGTATGCTGGCGGTATGGGCCATGGTCAGCAATATTACGGCACGCTTCTTTATCTGGTTCTGGCAGCCATTACAGTTAGGGCAACGTGTCGAGATATTGCCGGAATCCCTGACTGGTGAGGTGATCGAAGAGAATCTCATGTTTACCGAGTTGCGCCAGGACGATGGCCAGATTGTGGTGATACCCAACAATCTCTTTTTCCAGCGCGTTATTCGTCGCTTGCCCGATGTCGAAAAAAAAGCCCGCCCGGATGAGAAGGCTGCACCATGAATGCTGACGTACCCCCCGGCGTAATTTTCGGCGAATGTCTGGTCGACGATTTTGGAGAGGTGCAACGACTCGGCGGCGCACCCTTCAATGTTGCGCAACACCTCCATGCGCTGGGGGTGGCATCCGTCTTTGTCAGCAGGGTAGGGCGGGATGCCTCGGGGCAACACATTTTGCAGCACATGCGGGACTGGGGGATGTCCACGAATGAAGTGACAGTGGACGCGTCGCTTCCCACCGGCCGGGTACTGGTGACGGCGGATGTCCGACAGGGGCACCACTTCGAGATTCTGCCGCATCAGGCCTACGACGCCATTGGTATGCCCTCCAGTGTGATCGCCCCCATTCCCTGGCTCTATCACGGTAGCCTCGCCTTGCGGGAAGACGGGCCATCACGGGCGACCTGGCGCCAGTTGCGCGCCCGTGCCCGGTGGCGCTTGGTGGACATCAATCTGCGCGATCCCTGGTGGAATCCGGAATTGCTGGCCGAGGTCATACGGGGTTCGTCTATACTAAAATGCAATGAGGAGGAGCTGGAGCAGATTATTCGCACTTACGAACTTCCCCCAGCCTCGACCCTGCGGGAAGCGATGCAGATGGTGGCAGGATATTTTCATGTGCAAGCCGTCTTGCTGACCCGCGGTACTGCGGGTGCCGCTTATGGGGACGGGACCAATTTTTATGAGGCGGAAGCTACCCCTACGGTAGTCCTGGATACCGTAGGAGCTGGGGATGCTTTCGTCGCAGGCTGGTTCTGGAGCCTGTTTCGCGGTGATGCCATTGCGCGGCGATTGCAAAGGGCAGGAGAATTGGCAGCGGCCATTTGTGCGATATCCGGCGCCATCCCGGATCAACCCGAGTTTTACCGGACCATAATGGCGCGATGGGCTAGGGAGGATTGACTTGGCGGATCACCAAGGTCTTTACGTTCTGATGCTGAGTATCCATGGCCGCATTTGCGGTACTCCGGAGCTCGGGATCGATGCAGATACCGGCGGCCAGATTGGCTATGTACTCGACGAAATCCAGGCGCTGGCACGGGACCCGCGCGTTTCTCGGATCGACCTTCTCACCCGTCGCTTTGATGATCCCGATACAAATCCCATTTATGGAACGCCGCGCGAGCTATTGGAATCCGGCGCGCGGATTATCCGTCTGCCTGCCGGTCCAGCGCACAAATATCTGCAAAAAGAGCGGCTCTGGGATTACCTGGATACCTTCGTGGACGGCGCGCTGCAGTTTATCCGCAGTGAAGACTGTATTCCCGATGTCATCCACAGCCACTATGCGGATGCCGGTTACGTAGGGGTGCGCCTCTCCCGCCTGCTGGGTATTCCGCTCATGCACACCGGCCATTCCCTGGGGCGGGATAAGCGGGAAAGACTGATTGCTGCCGGCCGTAAGGCGGAAAGTATCGACCGGCAATTTCATTTCCCGCGACGTATTGCCGCCGAAGAGTCCGTACTCAGTGAAGCGTCCGTGATCCTGGCCAGCACCCGTCAGGAAGTGGACGAGCAGTATGGCCTGTACGAGAACGCCGCGCGGGCGCATTTCAAGATCCTGCCGCCCGGTGTGGACTTGCGACGATTTTCCCGACCAGGGCGGCAGCGTTCTTCACCGCTGCTGTCCGGCTTACACCGCTTTTTGGAGGCACCGCGCAGGCCTCCCATTCTGGCCATTGCCCGCCCCGATGAGCGTAAAAATTTTCAGCGTCTGGTGGAAGCCTATGCCACGGACCCGGTTTTGCGGGAGCAGGCTAACCTGGTTCTGGTCATGGGCCAGCGTGACCGCCTTGGGCAGCTCCCGCACGGGGCGAAAAGGGTGATTCAGAGCATCCTGCATACCGTTGATGATTACGACCTGTATGGACGAGTCGCCCTTCCCAAGCACCACGAGCCCGAAGACATTCCCGAATATTATCGCTATGCGGCCATCTATAAGGGTGTTTTCGTCAATCCGGCGCTCACCGAACCCTTTGGTTTGACCCTGCTGGAAGCAGCGGCTTCAGGTTTGCCGGTCGTTGCCACCCGGCATGGTGGCCCGCAGGACATCATCCGCTACTGCCGCAATGGCATTCTGGTGGATCCGCTGGATATCGGAGAGATGCAAGACGCCCTCAGACAAATGCTGTTTGATCGCCAACGCTGGCAGCGTGCGAGCCGGGCAGGCTTGCTAGGGGTGCGCCGGGTCTATAGCTGGGAGGCCCATGCACGCCGTTATCTGGCAGAAGTGGAACGCATTCTCCGGCGTCAGCGCAAACAGTTGCGGCGGGAATCCGCCGCCCGCCAGGGGGTACGCCGCGCCTTACCGACGGCGGATCATCTGCTCATATCCGACATCGACAATACCTTGATTGGCGACCCGGCGGGGCTTGCCACGCTGATGGAATGGCTGAGGGAACACCCCCGGGTGGCATTTGGTGTGGCCACCGGCCGGAATCTCAAACAAACCATGGAGATACTGGCGGAAAACCAGGTCCCTCGCCCGGATATCTGCATCACCGACGTGGGTACGCGTATCATCTATGGCAGCAAGCTGCGCGAGGATCAGGACTGGGCCGCTCACCTGCACTATCGCTGGTGGCGTGAAGGGGTATTACAGGCACTGGCCAAGATACCCGGCCTGCGCCTGCAGGAAAAATTCACCCAGAGCGCATTCAAGGTAAGCTACTACGTAGACCCCAAGCGCCCGCCAACGGCGAAGGATCTGCAGCATCGCTTGCGTGAGCGGCAGATCGCCGCCCATGTGGTGCTTTCCCATAACCGCTTTCTGGATGTGTTGCCCATCCGGGCGTCCAAAGGCCACGCTATTCGTTTCCTGGCCTTTCGCTGGGGATTGCCCTTGCGTGCAGTGCTGACCGCGGGAGACTCCGGCAATGACGCCGATATGATGGGTGGCGAAATTTGTGGAGTTATTGTCGGCAACCACAGCCCGGAACTACACGGGCTAAGGGATAAGCATCACATCTATTTTGCCAGTGCTCACCATGCCTGGGGCATTCTCGAAGGCATCCAGCACTACCGTTTTCCAGGACAAGCCCATGCCTGACCATCTGCGTCGCTGTATCAACCAAAATCCCCATTGCGTTGCCGGGCTGTTGCGACATCTGTTCAATCTGCAACGCCCATTTCTGCTTTTTACCGACTTGCAAGAGACCATCGACGACTTTGCTGCAGATTACGGCAGTGATGTAGACCTCGCGGTATTGCAGGCGTTTTTCTCCAGACTACAAGAGGCGGTGCTGGCGGAGCCTTGGATTTATCTGGCCTGGCGTCCCGGCCCTGGGCGCTGGACTTATCTGCGCCTGCATCGGGAGCAGCTTCAACTGGAGACACTCACGCCGGGTGATTATCTGGCTTTTAAAGAAAGACAGGTGCTCCCCGCAAATGATCAGGAGCCGATACTCACCGTGGATTTTGAGGATTTCCGCGCTGCCCCCTATCACCTACAAGATGAGGACACCATCGGACAAGGACTCATCTATATGAACCGCCGCCTGGCTGGGCAACTGTTCGGGAACATCAAGACGGGGCGCCAGAGCATTCTCGACTTTTTGGCCGTGCACAAGCTCAACGGGCAATCGCTGATGGTGCATGGGCAGCCGCCGGATTTTGAAGATCTACGCCAGACCGTGCAGTATCTGGCGACGCTCCCCAAGACCAAACCTTGGATGGAGTTTGCGGCGGAGATGACCCGTCGCGGCTTCGCCCCCGGCTGGGGAGATACCGCCGGACGAGTGCGCGAGACCATGCGTCTGCTGATGGATGTCTTGGATGCCCCCTCGGGAGAGAGTCTGCAAGCATTCATCGACCGTATCCCCATGATCTCCAAGATACTGATCGTGTCCATTCATGGCTGGTTCGCGCAGGACAAGGTGCTTGGACGTCCGGACACCGGCGGGCAGGTCGTTTACATTCTCGATCAGGCGCGGGCGCTGGAACAGGAAATGCGCCAGCGCCTGACCCGCCAGGGGGTGGATATCGTACCCCGTATTCTGATCGCCACTCGCCTGATTCCCAATGCCGATGGCACCTCCTGCGATCAGCGTCTGGAGCCCGTCCAGGGCGCCGATAACGTGCAGATTCTCCGCGTGCCGTTCCGGTACCCCAATGGCGAAATACTGCCCCAGTGGATCTCCCGCTTCAATGTCTGGCCCTGGTTGGAACGCTATGCCGATGACCTCGAACGGGAAACCCTGGCGGAATTTGGCCGTCGTCCCGACCTGATTATCGGCAATTACTCCGATGGTAATCTGGTGGCCACTATCCTTAGTGCGCGGCTGAATGTCACCCAATGCAACATCGCCCACGCGTTGGAGAAGAGCAAATACCTCTATAGTGACCTCTATTGGCGCGATCACGACGCCAGCCATCATTTTGCGTGCCAGTTCACCGCGGACCTCATCGCCATGAATTCTTCCGACATTATCGTTACCAGCACCTATCAGGAAATCGCTGGAAACGACCGCGAGGTGGGCCAGTACGAAGGATATCAGAATTACAGCCTCCCCGGACTGTATCGGGTGGAAAACGGGGTTGACGTCTTCGATACCAAATTCAATATCGTCTCTCCGGGGGCCGACGCCCGCTATTATTTTCCCTACTCCGCCAGCGAAGCACGTCTGCGTTATCTGCACGACGATATTGATGCACTGCTCTTTGACCAGGAGCCCGCCGCGGACCGGCGCGGCGTACTCAAGGAGCGGGATAAACCCATCATTTTCAGTATGGCGCGCATGGACCACATCAAAAATCTCAGCGGACTGGCGGAGATTTTTGGTGCTTCGCAGCGCCTGCGCAAACTGGCCAATCTGGTGATCATCGGCGGTCATATTGATCCGCGGAATTCTCAGGACGAGGAAGAGGGGGTGCAGATCCAACGGATGCACGATGTTATGGATGCGTATCAACTCGATGGCCAGATGCGCTGGATAGGCACTTTACTCGACAAAAATGTGGCGGGAGAGCTCTATCGAGTTATTGGTGATTCCCGTGGATGCTTCGTCCAGCCCGCACTCTTTGAAGCCTTCGGACTGACGGTGATTGAAGCCATGAGTTCGGGGCTGCCGGTTTTTGCCACCCGCTTCGGTGGGCCCTTGGAAATCATCGAAGACGGTGTTTCCGGCTTTCATATCAACCCCAATAACCAACAGGAGACGGCGGAAAAACTGGCGGATTTCCTGGAAGCGGCTGCTGCTGATATCCGTGTCTGGGAGACCATTTCCGACGGCGCGTTGGCACGGGTCAGCGCGCATTATACCTGGAGCAATTACGCCATGCAGATGATGACGCTCGCGCGAATTTTCGGCTTCTGGCGCTTCATGCTCAAAACCGATCGTCACGCCGCCCGTCGCTATTTGCAGATGTTTCAGCACTTGCAATGGCGGCCTCTGGCCCATGCGGTGCCGTTGGGGGAATCATGAGGTACAACAGTGCCAACGCTGAGATGCCCGGTGGGCACGCGGTTACTGTCCTTCTCGATCCGTGTCCTCCGTCACATGCGCTGGCCACCCGTCAGGCGCCAACCCCTGATGATGTGGATTTGCTTTTGCACTACGGACGTTACCCTAGAAATCGCCGCCCTCATGCCGCAACAACCAGCGTTTGCGCTCTATTCCGCCCGCGTATCCGGTCAAAGCGCCATCGGCGCCAATCACGCGATGGCAGGGAATGACAATACCAATGGGATTCGCGCCGTTGGCACGCCCCACGGCACGTACCGCCGATACCCGGCCCATACCCCTCGCCTGTTCCCGGTAGCTGCGGGTTTCTCCGGCGGGAATGCTGCGCAACCAAGCCCAGGCCTTCCGCTGAAACTCGGTGCCTGCGGTTTCTACGGAAATGGCGGAGACGGCGTTGAGATCCCCCGCCCAGTAGGCTTCCAGACCGTTGCGAACCGGCTGCGGAGCAGTCCCCGATGTTAGCGTTACCCTGTCGGAGCCGTAGAGCAGGCGGAGTCGATCCAGCATGCGGGCCTCGCTGTCCGCCCAGTCCAGTGCACGTAGGGAGTTTTGCGCGTCGGTGACCAGCAGCATGACACCCAACGGTGTAGTGACACGATCCAACTGCCATCGAAGCGCTTGGTTCAGCATGAAAATCTCCCCAATATGAACTCTGGAATGATGTTCTACCTAGGCGCTGGAGAAATGGCAGGAAGGGATTCGCCAACTATTCGTTTCCTGCCTGCCATTGGGCTTATGATGACCACCTGACGCCTGTACAGATGCTTTAGCAATTGCGTGCTCAGGGCGACACATGGATGATCATGGCAGCCAGCACGATAGTGATACTCAGCAGAATAACTCCGTAGAGGCCGTAGAGAAATTTGTGGACATGATAAGTGCCCTCGTCCACTTTTTTGACCGTGCGAATGAAGTTGATGCCACCGATGACCAGGTTGGTGACCCCGAGAAGAATGAAAACGATGCCCATCCCGGAAAAGCCTGCGCCCATCACGAGTCTAGTATGGAGCATGATGGAGAGCTGCTCCAGGAAAAAGTCGAATTTTTCGATCACGAAACCAAAGGCAATCAGGCCTATGCCGGTGCGTACCCAGGCGAGGAAGGTACGCTCGGCGGCCATGTAAACGCGCGGATCAATGATTTCTTTCTCAGCCACGGGAGATCCTTCTTGGATATATTCCAGGTCCGACATAAAACGAAATGTTACCACAAAAATCAGGGCGATGGCGGGCCAGCTCAGCCAGTAGAAAAGCTCGGTGAAAAAGTGGCCCAGGGCGGCGTAGTGGAGAGCCTTGAAGAGAATGGCCAGGCGTGCGGAAATCAGGCCGGTGCCGATCGACAGGAAGAGGAGTTTGAAATAACCCAGGTAGGTGCGTTCCAACGCCATGTAAAGCCGGGGTTCCTGTACCGTCGGCAGGTATTTCAGAAACATCATGGATGGGGGTGACCGTCCGCGCTTGAGCGTCTGCTGGTATGGAGTTGCGAGAGCTGGCAGTTTAACGGGAAACAAACCATGTGAGAAGGTGGGAAAATGGTTGACCCTGATGCCGTTGATTGGTATTTTGTCCCCTCTCTAGGTGAGCCCGCTCACCTTGGGGCGGTTAGCTCAGCGGTAGAGCACTGCCTTCACACGGCAGGGGTCGCAGGTTCGAACCCTGCACCGCCCACCAAATAAATCAAGTAGTTATATCATATGCCCAGGGCCGGTTTTTTGTTGAGTGCATTGTTGAGTGCATTTTCTGAAAAAGCACGTTCCAAGGCGATGGATTGCGCGTCGGTTTGCAGGTGCGCGTAACGCTCTGTCATCTTGGTGGATGAGTGACCTAGGATACGGCTGATGGTGTACAGGTCTGCTCCTGATGCTAGCAAAATTGATGCGCAAGAGTGCCGTAGATCGTGAAAGTGCAAGTGTGGCAATCCGGCCTTCTCGCGGGCGCGACGAAATCCAGACTTAAGCCCTTCGGCGTTGATGGGGAGAGGGATGAATGGTAGCCAGAGGCGCATCGGTCCGATGATGGGTACGGTACGCGTTTTAAGCGTTTTAGTGTTCCCAGCGCGGATGGTGATCGTCGTTTCCCCTACGTCCTCGGCCTTGAGCTTCGTAATTTCGCCGCGACGGCAGCCGGTAAATAGAGCAATCCAAATCGCGGCAGCGACCGGATCGGATGCGTGGCTGGCGAGTTCGTTGACCTGCTCCAGCGTTAGGTAGATATGCCGCTCGTTGTGCTCCGGCAGGCGCTTGATCCTGGCACCGTAGTTCTCTGGGGTCAGTTCCTGTTCCCAGGCCAGCGTGAGGGCCTTCTTGAGCGCGCCCAGACTGCGGTTGATCGTTGCGGGGGCATAGGCTCCGGTCATGTCGCGGATAATCATCGCGGCGCATTTTGGGGCCTCTGAGGCGGTGTATTGGGCGAGCCAGGGGGTGATGCGGGCAGCATGGAATCGGGCGGTCTCCGGGCTACGCAGGTGCTCCAGATGCTTGAGGTACAAGGGCATGACAGCGGCAAGCGGTGGATCGCCGGCACGCTCCGGCAGGGGTCTTGCCGATGTCAGTTCGGCTCGAAGTCTGGCTTCGACTTGCTTGGCGTCACGCGCAGACGACCCGGCTGGCAGGATGCGATGTAGGCGTCTGCCGTCAACTTGAACTTGGACATTTCGACGCTCTTTGTTGTCGATCCAGATGGACACTGCCTATTCCTTTTTGACCACTCAAGCACTTCTGCCAAATTGTACCTTTTACCACGCTTGCCTACCGGGATAAATGGCATTCCGTCATGCTCCATCCGGCGAATCGTGGACTCACTAGTCTGTAGTTTGGCGCAAAGCTGCTGTCTAGTTAGGTGCATTGATCATCCACCGTCTAGTCCATGCCGTAGCGTTATCCCATGCGTCGATCAGCGCTGGTATAGCATCTTCCAGGGAGTACCCGTAGGCGATGGTGGCACCGATGGTCGTCTCGAGATCCACGTAAACGCTCCTTACGGACGTTTCCCCATTGGGCTGAAGCCCGGTTATGGGCAGCCTGGTGCCATTAAGCCGGATGAGTGTGCCAAGGCGCGAGGCATCCTTCTTTGCTGCCGCGATCATGACGGAACCTCATCCCAGAGTTGAACAGAGCGCCGCCAAGAGGGGGTATCACCACGCGCAGCTATGCCGACGCGGCCCGGCTCCCGAAACAGAAATGACCCTCTCGGCGCACACAAGAGTATCCGGCAAAACAGCAACTCAGAACGGCTCCGTTGCTTCGGGTCCTTCCTTGTGGCTATGAACAGGAGGGTGCGCTCCATCAGAGCACCATCTTCTGCACCGTGCCGGCGCGGGAGACCATGGTTATCAGGTCCACAATGGTTGTGGAGCGATCGAAGAGGAAGGTCAGTACAGCGCCGTCGCGGTAGGCGACGGAAACCGGTGCGTGTTTCTGAGAAAATCTGAGAGGGATTAGGTGCTGTGGGACAACCCCGTCCGCATTGGGGTGGAACCCCTGCCTAGTTGGTTCACCATTGAGCATGGTTCTTTGCATGGCTGTTGGTCTCCATGATGCCGCGCCGGATGGGCGGCTTCGACGGAGAAATTATAACCGCTAAGGTTATCATGTCAACATAATGGTTATAACAACGACAAGCGCCTAATCCATCACCTCATTGGTCTGCCGCCACTACGCTCCAAGTAGCCTCCCCAGATCTCCACGGAATCCATGCGGTTCTCAGGGACTGAAAATGGGGCGTATATCGGGTCCTGGTTGATGGAGCTCACCCGCAATGATCCGTCCGGGAGCCGGTGAACCATTTTAACCATTACTTCAGCGTCTACGCGCAGGACAAAAGTACACAATCGTGGATCTGTCACTCCCGGTCCGGGCGGAACGCGCCGACGGGTGTCTACAACGATCCAGTCATTGTCAAAAATAAAGGGGCTCATGCTTTCCCCTCGCACCCGGTACGCCTTGCACGCGTTCGGCACACAACGTCTACTCACAAAGAAATCAGCGTCGTATAGTCTCAACTTCTTTTCTGGCGCCTCAGTGACAACTAGCCGATTACCCGCCCCAACTTCCAACATTACTGCCTCTATGGCGGCGTAACCATCCGGCACTGGTTCCTCGCCTGGATACCACGCACTGACATCCATACTTTCAGTCACACCAGCCTTTTCCGACTGGCTGTGAATGCCCTGTCCACCAATCGCATCAAGGGTCTCAGCAGGAACTCCTAGTATATTTGATAACCTAACCAGCTCCTTTCTGGGAACCCCTCGCTCCTCCCAGTGTTGATAGTTCTGTGCATCTTTGAGCTGGAGAACATCTAGCGCATAGCGGCGCTTGGATAAGCCGCGTCTCTGCCTATCCGATTCCAACATGGCAATAGCAATTGTAGATCCTGTAGGTTTTTGGTTTTTCATGCGCTGATTGTTCCCCTTAGCTCACAAGCATGGAAGAACCGCTGTGTTGACAGTATCACCATTGTGGTTATACTTTGCCCCATGAATGGACTTGACCGTGCAGTGTCACATTTTGGCTCCCAGTCATCGCTCGCGCGCACGCTAGGAGTTTGCCCAATGGCAGTTAGCCACTGGCGGCGTCGAGGAGTCCCCCTCGCCCGCGCCATCGCCATCGAGCGCGCCACCGCCGGCGCCGTCACCCGTGCCGAACTCCGGCCCGACATCTTCGGCCCCTTGGATGAGATCAGAGACCGGGGAGCCACATGAGACACCATTCGACTACTACGACTTCTATGCCAGGAAACGGGGGCACCCGGATTGCGTTTTCAGCCGCGCGATCATTCCTGGCGCCCATTCGCAGGGCTGAGAAGGCTGGAAGAGACCATGCCAATTCCAATTGACGCACAAGAACAGGATTGTTCAGCACTTTCGTCCCCACCTGTACCGGCAGACATTGATCTGCGTTCCTATTGCTGGATGAAGCTGGACCTGAGCCGACTTCATTCCAGCGATTTCATCCACCTGGCCAACAATGAGGAGTTCGGCGCAGCGGTAAAGCTATGGACCGAATCCATGCGGCAGGTACCTGCTGGCAGTCTTCCCAACGATGACAAGATCCTGGCGTGCCTCGCTGGATATCGAGGTTCTCCCCGACGGTGGATGAAAGTCAAGACTATTGCACTGCATGGCTTCTCCCTTTGCTCCGATGGCCGCCTGTACCATCCCGTGCTTGCGGAAATGGTACTGGATGCCTGGGGCAACAAGACCCAACAGCCGGCATCAAGCCCCTCGGACCCGCGCGCCAAGGATCGCGAGCGCCTTCGTCGCTGGCGGGCGGCACAGAGGGCCAGGCAGGAAAACGCTCAGTCTAACAGAACTGAGGAAGCACACTCTACCCAAGCCGATGAAACGATTGAAACGTTTCAAGGCCGTTTCACTGAAACGTTTCCTGAAACGGCTGAAACGTTTCATAGAAAAGAAGGAGAGGGAGAAAAGAGAGAGAGAAGAAACGTGGATAACGTTTCCGAAACGGCGGGTGAAACGTTTCAGGAAACGCCGCTCACAGAGCCCTCTCCACTGCCGACTGCAACCCGCGAAGGCACGTTGTGCAAGAAACTACGGGGGCTTGGCGTCCGTGCGGCCCCTCACATGGTCGTTGTGCAGGAGATGTGCGCCCGTCATTCCGATGAGCACATCCTGGCGGCGGCGGAGATCGCCCTGGAGAAAAAAGGCAGCGGCATCCACGTCGGCTACATCGCCGCGATGCTGAAAGACGCTGGGAAATCTTCAGGGAAAGGAGGAAAGAACCAGCCGGCAGCGGGGCCGCCCAACCGCTCGCTCCTGCCGCCCGTCGCCGTTGCCGAATCTCATTATGTCAGACTGTAGGAGAGCCGCCATGGAAAAGAAGTCCGATATCCACCATCAGCCATCCGTCCATGCGGGCGATGCTGCCAGGGATCTCCTTGCCAAATGGGGATTCGACCCTACCAATGAGGCGATCCTGCCCGACCGTCATCCCCAGTACCGCGAGTGCGCGCGCCACGGCCGCTATTCGATCTCCATGGTGGATGAGCGGGACGTCATCCGCTACCTGCCACCGGTCTGTCCGGTGTGCGCGGCGGAGCATGCCTCCCGCCGACTTATGGAGAGCGCGGCCATCCCCAGTCGCTACATCGACTGCGGCTTCGACAACTACGTGGTCGAGGTCCCGGGACAGCAGATAGCTCTCGATGTCTGCCGGGACTACGCAGATCATTTCGAAGAGCGCGCCCAAAAGGGATCCTGCCTCATCCTCTGCGGGAATCCCGGCACGGGCAAGAACCACCTGGCGTCTGCCATCGCCCACGTGGTGCTGGCCAAAGGGCACAGCGTGCTCCAGGTCACCGCCTACGACATCATTGCCCGGATCCGCCAGACCTGGCAGCGGGGAATCGGCAACAGCACGGAGCTGGAGGTCATTCGCGGGTTTGCGGAAGTGGGTCTGCTCATCATCGACGAGGTCGGGAAAACCTTCGGCAGCGATGGCGAGCGGGTGCATCTCTTCGAGGTGATCGATCACCGATACCGCGACCTGAAGCCGACCCTCATCCTGTCCAACGAGAATATGGAGGGTGTGGAGAAATACCTGGGTCCGGCCGCCTTCGACCGGCTCTGTCAAAATGGCGGGCTGCTGCTCTTTGACTGGCAGAGCCATCGCCGGGGGAGGGGGTGCAAATCCGACACGGCTCTCTGTCTGCGGGGTGAATCATGAACAGAAATCATGAGCAGCAACTGCTGATAGAGCCCCTCTCAGAAGGCCACCCGACGCTGAACACGCATCCCGTCCGCTCCGCTTGCGCCCGAAGCGCGACCAGAGACATGGCATCCTACCTGATCGACCTCGGCCCATTCTTTTCAGAGCCAAAGCAGTTCCTGGAAGACCTGCGCGCGAGTGACTTTGCGCCGAAGGGATACGATTGCAGCGCACAGGTGGCCATCCGCCTCATGCGCTGGTCGCAAAGCATCCAGTTGACCCCCCGCCAAAATCACATGATGAACCAGATCATCTCTGAGGCCATTCGGCGTGGAGCCGCGATCATCGAATCCAAAATCAGGACGGCTGAATGGTCTATACCAGATCATCGCGACGATCATCACGATCTTGCCGTCACGGCGGCCACCAAGGCATTGCAACACTTTACGGAGAAGCACGACCTGGCCACGGTGCCGCACCCCAATATTGCGACATTCGTTGATGTGCATACCCGGTTTGCCTCCCGTGATGCCATGGAAGATTTCATTTATCGAAAACGGCTCGATGCGGAATCGGTGTTGCCCCACGAACCGACGTTCTCCAAAGCATCGCTGGAAAGAGTCATTCGGCAGAGGCGATCGGAACTCAAGCATCTCTCCGGAGAAAAACGGCAGAAGAAAATGCGGGAGCTGGAAAGAATGGAAGCCACGCTGCATGGAGCGCGAACAGAGGTTCGCCTGGAATATGCGCTGGAAGAAAGGGGAGACCATGAGGCACGGGGCAGTAGCGAGCGACTTTCGCTGGAGGATCAGGTGTCCATCGCAGTCGGGGGTATCGACCTGGAAGAGGAAGACGACAGTTATGAGATGCCCGCCGACCAGCGGGAGTTCCTGGATCTTCTGATTCAGGTGGGCAAGCAGCAAATCGCTGCAAGGCAGCTCATCCCTTACCTGGCCGAGGCCAGGGAATACCGTGCCATTCTCGGTCTTCTCCGAATACTGAAGAAGACCGATGAAATCAGCCTTGAAGCAGCATCGCTGCGTGAACTGCTGGGCAATCGAAACCTGGCCGATATTCGAAAGAAGGTCTTGCGCGTTGGCCGGGCCGACAGCCGTGAAGTGGTCTCCCTTTTCGACTCGTGCAAGGCATACCTTCGTGGGGAGAATGGTGAACGTGAGGTGCTGGCTGCACTGCAGGTGGCTTCCGTATGAGCGTACATCCGCCATTCCCATGGCTTGGTGGCAAGGGGAAACTGGCTGACCAGATTCTTGCCCGGCTTCCCGAGCCGTCGCGGGAGCTGACCTATGTGGAACCCTTCTTTGGCGGCGGGGCGGTATTCTTTGCCCGTCGTCCCTCGGGCATCGAGGTCATCAATGACGCCAATGGCGAGATCGTGACCTTCTTCCGTGTGCTCCGAGACCGCACGGACGAACTGATCCGGTATTTGCAGCACACCCCCTACTCGCGCCAACTGTTTTATGAGTGGCGGGCCATTCCGGACCCGGCAAGCCTGCCAGACCTCGAACGCGCCGCCCGGTTTTTCTATATCGCCCGGTCCGCGTTCGCCGCCGAGTCCACCCGCAAAAATCCGGCGTGGGCCTTTGCCAAGGTTTTTGACAATAAGGCTCGGTCCATGGCGACGGTTATTGATTCGGAATTGCGATTGGTTCGGGATCGACTGCGGTACGCACTGATTGAGAACGATGATGCCACTGCGGTTGTCCGGAGATTCGACAGCCCATCCGCCGTTATCTACTGTGATCCGCCTTATCTCCAGGCTACCCGCAGAGACGGGCAGTATGCCGATGAGATGACTGACCAAGATCACGAAAACCTGCTTCGGGTGCTCTGTGCCTGTGACGCCTATGTCGCGATCTCCGGCTATCCCAGTGATTTATACGCGGATCATTTGGAATCCGGGCAAGGATGGTCCTTTGTGGATTTTGCCTACTCCTGTCACGCGAACCGGTCAGGGCAAGCCGGGGAGGATATCGATCGAGATCGGACAGAAAGGATCTGGATGAATCCGCGCCTTACGCAGTGGTATGAGCGGCACGCCCCGCGCCAGTGCTCCCTGTTGGATTTGTGTGCAGTGTGACCCACTCCCGATCTATACCGAACCGAAAAAAGGACGTTTCGTCATCTCTCAAGGAGAAAGTCATGGCAGGAGTGAATAAAGTGATCTTGTTGGGCCATCTGGGGCGAGACCCTGAGATGCGGTACATGCCAGACGGGACGGCGGTCGCCAATATGACCATCGCCACTTCGGAGTCCTACAAGGATCGGGACGGCAATCGCCAGGAGCGCACCGAGTGGCACCGCGTTGCCCTTTTTGGGAGGACGGCGGAAGTCGCCGGCGAATACTTGCGTAAGGGAAGCCAGGCGTACATCGAAGGGCGTATCCGCACCAGAAAATGGACCGATAAGGACGGTCAGGAGCGGTATTCCACGGAGATCGTGGGCGACCGGCTCCAGTTGATCGGTGGGCGCCGTGACGGGGCCGATGGTGGCACTCCAGCGCCACAGCATGGTGGTGGGGGTGGCGGGGACATGGGTGCTGCACCGATGGAGGAATTTGACGACGATATTCCCTTCATCACCAAGGCGGAAAACCTCTACCAACCCGGTCAGAGGCTTCCGCGAGTGCGGTTCTGAGGGGAGCGGAACTTGCTCAGACTCTGGCATTCAGGTGGTCCCGCCTGCGTCAACCCCTGATCTACCGGTCTTCAAGGAAGAACATTTCCATAGAGCTGATTCTTGTCCAGCACGGCGTAGGTATTACCGCTTGGATCTACCCTGAATTCCCCGCAGTGCCAGTACCGGTGGAGCAGGCCATCAAGGTGCTGCTCCCGGAGGGTGGAAGTTCGCCAGGATGGCGCTAGTCGCATTTTATATCTGCTGGAGAATCCTATACCGGCCCACTCACTCTGGCGGCGGCCGGCGAGATGTTTTATAAAGGTAGTACCAACAACAACTAACCAGGGGGGGCGCAATTTGAATCACTCGCACCTGCGATCGCCTCGGCACAATCCCTATATCTCGCGTTGGCTACGCGGGACTGTGGCTGAGTTTTATGGTGGTCGTGCTGGTGGTGGGGGCATGGCTCGCCTGGTCCGACTGGCAGTAAATTACTTCATAGTTGCGAGTCCTATGGCCAGTTTTGTGTAGAACTGAAGGCTAGGAGAAAGGCAGGGGCGTTGTTGCGAGGCAAGGTCTAAAATGACTTGCGGTTATGAATTTCCACAAGCAGTCTGTTTGTTGACAACCAGTAGGCTCAACGGCGGCAGTGCAGCGTAAGCGGACCTTTCCGTGCAATTTGGGGAGGAGTAATATCGACCTAAAAGCTGACGTTCGGTGATGGCTCCACGAACTACCGGAGTTCGGCCTGAGCAGTCATACAAAGTGTATCGAAAACCACTAAGTTTGCCTCCCATGAAGTTCGCTTCAAGTGGTTGAGGAAAAAATGGGGGTACAATTCGCATGCCCCCGCTAAGCCGATGACGCACTGATCCCGGGGACGATGGAACGCATGTTCAACTGATCACCTGTGAGGAGG
This sequence comes from Acidithiobacillus ferridurans, assembly GCF_003966655.1. Taxonomy (NCBI): domain Bacteria; kingdom Pseudomonadati; phylum Pseudomonadota; class Acidithiobacillia; order Acidithiobacillales; family Acidithiobacillaceae; genus Acidithiobacillus; species Acidithiobacillus ferridurans. The sequence continues at coordinate 2,303,977 of NZ_AP018795.1, forward strand.
AGCGCCGTGACGGCACTTAGCAAAACCAACGACAAGCCCGATGAACTGGCGGTCGCTGTACCTGATTTCGCTGTCAATCAGCCCGCTTGGTTGCGGCTAGAGGATCAACTGAGGTGGTACGACGACAAAAGCTTACACAGCCAGCACTGGTACAAGAGGATGAAGCTGGCTCAGGTGGCGCTGGCAATGCTGATTCCAGTGATGAGCCTTTTGCCTGCTGACTTGGCAAAATGGGCCGCAGCGGTTTCTGGCATTGCGATCGCTTTGTTGGAGGCCGTGCAGCAGATGAACCAGTATTCGACACTCTGGGTCACCTATCGCTCGACAGCAGAGCGTCTGAAGCATGAGAAATTTCTGTTCCTGTCCACCGCCGGCCCCTACCGTGGCTTGGCGGAACCGGAGCGGCTGATCCAGCTCGCCGAGCGTGTCGAGGAGCACGTATCAACGGAGCATGCCAACTGGTTCAACGAAACTCGCCGTGTCGCCGCCGCTGTCAAGCTGGAGGGCAAATGATGGCTGTGAGCCGCCCAGCTGAATTGCAGATCGGCGAGAAATCTCTCCCGCTGCCGGTCTACTTTCCGTCCATCTCGTCGGTAAAGACGCCGCTACGGCCGCATGACTACTTGCAGGTTCTTTCATCACTGGTTGGGTTAAATGGCCAGTATCTGGTGTCGGCCTTTGATTTGGCCGTCATCGAGAGCCCGGAAAATGCTGTACAGATGCTACAAGCCTCGCGTGATGCGGGTGCGGTGACATTGATGGATTCCGGCAACTACGAGAGCTTCTGGAAGGATGCACAAGGCAGCTGGGCTCAAACCACGTTTCACCGGATGCTAGGGGCATTCCCCTGCGACCTTGCCTTTGGGTTTGATGAACAGCAGCCACCGGACGATGCGGACGAACACGTAGCGCTAGTGGTCGCTCGCTGGCGCAGCGATCAGGCTGCGGCAGGTGTTTGCCGGGTGGTGCCGATCATCCACGCCACGGCAGAGGCCTTGCCTGCACTTTGTGCTGCAGTGGCCTTGGAGACGGGCGTTCCGATGTTGGCCGTGCCAGAGCGCAGGCTGGGCGATGGCGTCATCGAGCGGGCCTGCGCGGTACGAGCTATTCGAGGCGAACTCGACAAGCTGGGGCGTTACGTCGCCCTGCACCTGCTGGGCACGGGCAATCCGATATCGATTGCGTTGTACGCTGCGATGGGAGCTGACAGCTTCGATGGATTAGAGTGGTGCCAAACCGTTGTCGATCACGACACAGCATTGCTCTACCACCTGTCACAGGCCGATTTCTTTACCGGGCAAACGGCTTGGGCCGATGCCAAACTCTCGTTTCAGGCGCGCACACTGGCACACAACCTCGAGTTTTACGCGGGGTGGATGCACCGCCTTCGGGCTGCAATGGCCGCCGGGAACGTGGTCGACTTCTGCCGCCACAACTTCCCGGTCCGCGCGTTCCAGCAATGTGCCCCAGCCTTTGAATGGAGTGCATCATGAAGGTGGACATCATTAACCGGACAATTCGCGCGATGTGCGGCGAGGTCAAGGCACAAGGCAGTGCGCTACAGGACTGGCATCTGCTAACCGAAGAAGAGCTGCTATACGAAGCTGCGCTGTGCATCTTCGGCAGCCAGATGGTGTTCGAGATGGCAGTGGCCACGGCAGACCGCTTGCGTGACGTGGGCCTTATCCTGCCGCAATGCCGGCTCGATCACGGCGAATACGAATCCCGCATCATTGCGGTGCTCTCCGAACCATTGGTCATGGTGGGGAAAGACGGCTCCACGCGCTGGGCGCGGCCGCGACTCAAGAACCGTCTGGCCTCGTTACTGGCAACCACGGTAGCCGAGATCTACGGAAAAGGCCGCTCAATCCGAAGTCTGTTGTTTGCTGCCGAGAGCGCCAAGGGGGCGCGCGAGGTTTTGATCCAGAACATATGGGGGTTTGGGCCCAAACAGGCCAGCCTCTTCTTGCGGCGAGTCGGTTGCTGCGCGGATCTAGCTGTCCTGGATGTGCACGTACTGGACTATCTTCAGTTGGCACGCGGGCTTTCGCTCACGCCTAGCAGGCTAGGACGGTTGTCGTTCTACGAAGAAATAGAAGATACCTTTCGTGAAGTCGCGGATGAGTTCGGATACTCGCTTGGTTGCGTCGATCTGGCGACTTGGCTCACGATGCGCGTTGCCAAGAGGGAGGCCTATTTATGAGCTTTGTGAACTTGGTTTCTGGTGGCCTCGACTCGACCCTGGTCGGTGTGATGGCAAAGGAAGACCACATCGACCACTTCCCGTTATTCATCGACTATGGCCAGCGGGCTGCAAATAAAGAGTGGGCAACCTGCCAGGCCGTCCATAAGCAACTTGGATTGCCCGAACCGACGAAAATGGACCTCTCCGGATTCGGGCGCGTCATTGTCTCCGGCCTGACGAGCACGGAACTGGATATTAAGAACGAAGCCTTTACCCCAGGCCGGAATCTGATGTTCCTACTGATGGGCAGTGCGTACGCCTATCAACTTGGTGCTTCATCAGTCGCCATCGGGTTGTTGGCAGAGCAGTTCAGCTTGTTCCCGGATCAGCGGCCACCGTTCCTTGCTAATGCCGGGGAAGCCATCGAGGCTGCAATGGGGCGCCGCATCAAGATACTGACACCTCTAATCGAGTTCGGCAAAGCAGACGTCGTCAGACTTGCAAATGAAAAAGGCGTGAGCGGCACCTACTCGTGTCACACCGGTGATTCACTGCCTTGTGGTCGCTGCATCGCCTGTCTTGAGTTTCAATTCAACGAAGGAGAATGACATGGGTGGAGGTTCCGGCGGCGGCTTATTCAGTTCAGACATCAAGAGCCTAGAGGACAAGGTTAAACAGCGCCTCGCCGAAGCCATAGGGGACGTCAGTAGGCACGTTTTCATCAGCTTCGACCATGATGACCTCCATGAGGTGAACTTGCTCCGAGGGCAGGCCAAAAATGACAAACTTGACCTGCAATTTGATGATCATTCGCTCAAGGAACCCGTCGACAGCGCGAACGCGGACTACATCAAGCGGAACATTCGCGAAAAAATAGATCGCTGCTCTGTAACGGTGGTTTATCTAACCGACAAAACTGCTTCAAGCGAATGGGTCAACTGGGAAATCGAAGAGAGCCTTAAGCGCGGCAAAGGCGTTGTCGGGGTCCACAAGGGTGATATTCCGCCTGCCAAGACACCACCAGCTTTCCAGCAGAACGGGTGTAAAGCAGTGAAGTGGGGGCATGCTGCTCTTATGGAGGCTATTGAGGAAGCAAGCACCAAGCGTTGATCTCTGGTTCGGAAATATGACTTGCAAATTAGAACCACTGATGTGGACAATAAATAGATTTATAAGACGCATCATATTTGCCGCTCACGCTAACGGGTTGAATATATGGTGACAAGGTCAGGACACCAATTATTGCGACCTCGACTACACGGCTCTGGAAATTTGAAGCGCATGGCTATCCCCAACCACCACTGCGGTAGAGTGCGATCACCCAGAATGCTTACCTACTTTCGCAGAGAAGATCAGCCAACTATGAGAATGCTCGTTAGTCATTCGACTCGTGATACCCGTGTCCGCGTACTTTGGAGATTTATAGACGAGTTGCAGATCGCGCTTAACGTAGCTGGTGTACCGATTCAGCTTGTCAATGTCGTATCTGAATGCGGAACAAAACAAGTTCCCGACCTCCCCGGTGAGCTACGCAGCGCTACAGCGGCCACAGATTTGACGATGATGGTTCTCACACAGGGCTATGTTAACTCAATGCGGTGTGACGACGAGATGCACGGTCGCGCTCAAAGCTCCTGCCGTGACTGCCCTTCTCATCGTCTCTTCCCTGTTCGGTGGCGGACTTATCCATGGGATAAATTGTGGTCACGGAGTATCGAAGGGTGGGGGTAGATCTCCAGGACGTGATGACTGACGATTTTCTAGACACAATAGAAATGCAGTTATGGGAGGCTGGCAAGAGACCTGAAAAGTGGCATCATGAACCGCCCCGGGTTTCGTGGAGGCCATTTGGTTTAAGTGCAGGCCGTTAATTCGGTCTGACACGGCGAGTTGCCGATAGTAGTTTGCCTCAGCTTCTGCCGGAGGGATATAGCCGATTGGTTCGAGCAGCCTGACATGGTTGAACCACGCCACCCATTCGAGGGTCGCCAGTTCCACCGCTTCCCGTGTCCTCCACGGGCCGCGCCTGTGAATTAGCTCCTCCTTGTACAGCCCATTGATCGTCTCGGCCAGGGCGTTGTCATAGCTTCCAAGGTGCCGTCGATATATTGCATACTGGGACACATCCATTCGGCAGGGTCATACTGATTTTGGCTGTGTTTGTAGATCACAAAGTCCCAGTTATCTTTTTTCCGCGCCATTCCAGATGGCAGATGGGTTGTGGTGCATTGTTATCATCAGCCCGGCTCAAATACAAATAGCATTCATTGTAGCGGAGCTTGTAAGCGCAGTTCCGGCGTCTGTCAAGGTAGTTGTCGCGTCACCCATTTTTTAAGCGGCCTTTTTATCCTGTCGCTGCGGGTTCAGATCTACCGCACCGATCGGTGTCCAATTGCGTGTGCGGCCTGACCAGCGCGCTGGGTTTCTCGCCTTGGCTGCCTCATAGAGGGCATGGCGCTTCGCCAGCAGCACATGATCCTCGCCCCGGTGACGCTGGGCGGGGGTGACGAAGCGAATGCGGCTGTGACGATGCTCATGGTTGTACCAGACGATGAAGTCACGCACCCAGATTCGTGCGGTGTCGAGGTCCGCAAAGCCGCTTTCCGGCCACTGTGGGCAGTATTTCAGCGTCCGGAACAGCGACTCTGAATACGGGTTGTCATTGCTGACCCGTGGTCGGCCCCGGGATGGGGTGATCCCCAGATCGTAGAGCTTGGCCAGCAGGGTAGATGATTTCATCGGGGCGCCATTGTCGGAGTGCAAGACCAGTGGCTGCCGCCAGCATTGCTCCGCCATAAAACCCCTCTGGATGAGCGCAGCGGCATACTCGCCACTCTCCTCCGTATGGACCTCCCAGGCCACCGCCTTGCGGCTGTAAAGATCCTCAAAGAGGTAGAGATAGTAGTACTGCCCACGCACCGGCGACGGCAAATAGGTGATGTCCCAAGACCAGACGGTGTTGGCTGCGGTGGCCGTATGGGTGGTGGGTAACTTCTCCTTGCGGGGCGGGTGCGCACGGCCACGCCGTGCCCCCATGCCCTCGGCCTTGAGGATCCGGTAGAAGGTGGACTCCGATGCCAGATAAACCCCCTCATCCGCCAGCCGTGGCACAATCTGGGTCGGTGGCAGGTGTGCAGTATCCGGACGATGACAGGCGTCCAGCACCTCCTGCACCTCGGCTTCACTCAGCTTATTGCTGGGTGCCAGTCGTTCGACCGTCGTGCGGGCATCCGCCTTCACCATTCCCTGCTCCTCTGTCCATCGCTGGACGGTGCGTAATGATAAACCTGCTTCTGCGCAGGCCCGCGACCGGCGGGCGCCGCCGTCAGCCGCTTCCTGTATCCAGGCGACCAATTGTTGCCGCTCCGGGACCGGGGTTAATCTTCCCCGGCGTCGTCCCCCCAGAGGGCGTTCAATTTTTTTCGCAAGATCAACAGCGCAGCCGCCTCGGCTAAGGCCTTGTCTTTGCGACGCAGTTCCCGCTCCAGCTCACGAATCCGTCTCTGGTCTGCACGGGCTTGCGCACCCGCTGTCTGTTTCTGTTGGGTGGCGGTCTGCTGTCCAACGATACAAGCCTGTTTCCACGCTTTTACCTGGTCTGGATACAGCCCTTTCTCCCGGCAATATTCGCTCAACTCCACCTCGGACAGCAGGGCCGTTTCCACCACCGCTGCCAGTTTGGACTCGGCAGACCAACCCTCTGCTGTCTTCTTGGTCACTGCACTCATCGCCCCACTCGCTATCGCCTGCTTACGCCAATGGTACAGCGTAACATCAGAAATCCCTTCCTGTTTGGCCAGTTCTGCCACGGACAAACTGGTGGGCGGCAACATCTTCTGCAATACAGCGGCCTTACGTTCTGCTGAATAATGCTTCATCCCGATAATCCACTTTCCGCCCCCACCCTATGCCTGACTCCATTTCAGAGAGGCGACAACTACCCTGACACCGGGGGTTCTTAGGAAGCTTCGTGCTGAAGGTGTCTATTAGAACCCATATCTCTGCTTTTATTTCGTCTGTTAGTGAGGGAGTTTCACTCTTCATGGTCATTTCCCAGCAGGAGTAGGGGGAATCATTTTATCATTTCCCCCAGATGCTTTTGGTTGAATTTTAATGTCGCGTTGATTGTTAATATCTCAATTAATCTATATAAGCTCATTTTGGTGCATAAAAATATATTGGCATTAAAGGCAGAAGCACTTTATCGTCATCGGCCATTTTAGGATAGAACTCCTGCCATAGGGCAATCAAGCGATCCAAATCAATCAGCTCAACATGCACATGTGAACCTCTCGCGGCTGTTTTAGCATCTGGGGTGAACCCACCTGATGAAACAAAAATACCAACATCTCCTTCTTTCTGTAATAAGCCCATTAATTGGCGAACTTCCATTACTGGGGCCTTGTCCTGTCGGTGCTTGATTTGCACTTTGATGCGTGGAGTTACTGTGCCTAAGGGGTCGCGATAGGCAATGATATCAACCCCGCCATCCTTACCTCTTGGAGCAATAAATGGGGTATAGTAGCCCATGCCGCGCAGTAATGCGGCAACAATATCCTGGAATTCATATTCATTTTTCTTGTCGATACCAGCTTTAATGCCATCAATAGATGCTTCTTCCAGTTCTTGGATGGTCGCCTCTTGGCGGTGCTCTTCGATTTCACCCGGGCCTAATAATGGGGATTGTATTTCTGCAATAGGCGTGTCTGCGTTTAGGTTTTTGGCTTTCCAGTCACGATAAGCAGCAGTCGCAGCATCTAGAAGTCCTTTCGGTCCAAGCTCCAATTTCTTTTCGCCCTCCGGGGTGAGGTACCATACCCCTTTCTTTTTGACAAGAAATCCCGCTTTAATGGCATCAATACTAAAAAAATGTAGTGTAGATTGCCAGCGAATATTTCCACTCTTTTCGTAGCTCGCTTTGGCCCAATCGTCCAGCTCGACCTTATTAGGTATCTCAGCTACAAGATCGCGTCCTGGCGCCTCACCGCCCTTGTCTTTGAGAATCACGAATGCCGCGTGAAGGACCTTTGCAGCAAGTGCTCGCGAGCGTGAAACATCGGTTGCGTCTGACATCTTATCTCCCTGTTAGGTGTTCGTTAGCAGCATACAAATACCGCTGAAACCCACTGAATGCCTTCCTCACCTCTGCCGGGCTACCCAGCTCAGCAAAGGCATCGGATATGGCGTTGTTGTACTTCAGCCGGAGTAGCGGCGATAATTTTTCGGTATCCAGTTCCGCATCACCCACTTTCACGTATTGCGCCAGCACAAAGTCCAGAAAGGCCCGCTGCTTGTCGGTGAACTGTTGGTCCATACTCTGCTTGGCGTGTTCAGCCCGCTCTGATCTGGAAACCGGTTGCAAGGCAAAGGCCACATAGGCCAGCACGTCATAGAGATCACTATTCTGCGCGTCGATGATTTGCTGCATCTCCATGAGCAGTTCCCGGTTATAGCCCTTCTCGGCCAGTCCCTGCAGAAAGCTCTTCCGCGTCTCAGGATCGCTCCATATCTGGCGAAGCGCGTCCTCATCCTTGAAGAACTCCGGCAGTGTGCCAAAGAGCCCTTCCAGAAACTGCGCTGCCGTAACGGGATTTCCATCTGGTCCGAAATAGATGGTGGAAGATATGCTCTGGATGCTGCGCTCCTTCCCATCCCGCAGCTTCACCCGGATTTTGACGGGCCGCTCGGTCGGCGGTAGAGGTAGACGGGGTTCCCGCACTTCGCTGCTTCCCCCTGTGGATTCCGCTTCCAGCGGCTCGCCATCCCATTCCGGATCACCAAAATGATGATGCGCCTTCACGAAGTCATAGACGGTGAAAAAGTCCTTCCCATCATACAGCCGGGTGCCCCGACCGATGATTTGCTTGAATTCGATCATGCTGTTGATTTGGCGAAGCAGAACGATATTGCGAATGTTCCGGGCATCGACGCCGGTGCTCAGCTTTTGGCTGGTGGTCAGGATGGTGGGGATATTTTTTTCGTTGTCCTGGAAGTCTTTCAGATACTGATCGCCCATGCTGCCGTCATTGGCCGTCACGCGGACACAGTAGAGGGGATCGGTGCTGGTCTTCTCCTGATTGATGATGTCCCGCACCATGGCGGCATGTTCCTGATTGGCGCAGAACACCAAGGTCTTCTCGCGCTGGTCGATCTGGCTCATGAAGAGTTTTACCCGATAGCGTTCCCGCTCGGGGATGACGATTTTGCGATTGAAGTCTTTTTCCAGATAGGTTTTTCCAGGCTGAATTTCCCCTTCGAGGAGATCATCATCGGGGGTGTATATGTATTCGTCGATGGTGGTGGCGAATTGCTTGACCTTGAAAGGGGTCAGGAAGCCGTCGTTGATACCGTCCTTGAGGCTGTAAATATAGACCGGCGCTCCAAAGTACGCATAGGTGTCCACGTTGTCCCGGCGCTTGGGTGTAGCGGTGAGGCCCAACTGTACCGCAGGCGCAAAGTATTCGAGGATGCCGCGCCAGCTGCTTTCGTCCTTGGCGCCGCCCCGGTGACATTCATCCACCACGATGAAGTCGAAGAAGTCCGGCGGATAGTCCCCGAAGTACGGCGTGTCACCGGCACCGCTCATGAACGTCTGGAAAATGCTGAAAAAGATACTGCCGTTGGTAGGGACGCGGCCTTTCTTGCGGATATCCTCAGGAGCAATCCGCACCAGGGCATCTTCGGGAAACGCGTTGAAGGCATTGAATGCCTGATTGGCGAGGATGTTCCGGTCGGCCAGGAAAAGAATACGCGGCCTGCGGCTGGGTTCGCGGGAGAGGTTCCAGCGGGCCTGAAAAAGCTTCCAAGCGATCTGGAAGGCGATGAAGGTTTTGCCCGTGCCGGTGGCCAGCGTCAGGAGGATGCGCTCCTGTCCCTGTGCAATGGCTTCCAGGACGCGCTGTACGGCGGTCTCCTGATAGTAGCGGGGTTGGAACGAGCCGCCGACACTTTCAAACGGAATGGCGGCAAAACGATCCCGCCACGCATTTTCTACGACATGGGTTTGATTCCAGAGTTCTTCGGGGGAAGGATAACAGGGTAGTTCACCTTCCGAACCCATTTCCATGTCGATGCCATAGATGGTTGTTCCGTTGGTGGCATAGGTGAAGCGTATGGCCATCTTCAGAGCGTATTGCTTGGCCTGCATGACTCCTTCGGTATGGGGCAGATCGCGGCGCTTGGCTTCGACGATGGCGAGCTTTTCGTTACGGTATTCCAGCACGTAGTCGGCAATCTCGGGCTTGCCGCGTTGTCCGGCACCTTGTAACCGCCCCTGAGTGATCCGGTACTCCCGCAGTACCCGGCTGCCTTCCACCACACCCCAGCCAGCGGCCTTGAGGGCAGGATCTACCAGTTGGGCGCGGGTGTCGGCTTCATTCATGGCGGAGTCCTATAGGTTGCCGTTAAAGGCTTGGTGTAGGAGGGATTGTTTTAGTTCGTCGAGGGCTGCGAGTTTTTGCTGGTAGATAGATTCGAGATGCTGGGTTTCTTCATGTAAATCGTCAAATATGGATACAATTTCTTTCTGGCTACTTAATGGCGGGAACGGGAAATATTGGCTTTCAAAAGTCGCCAGGTTTATGTTATCTTGCGCGCTTCCTTTTCCCAGAAGCTGCAAGCGAGATTTGAAACTAGTAAGCAGATATTCTATATATTTATTGGTGGATATTTTTTCGTTGGCGACTAGTCCAATAATGCTATCTGGGAAGCAAGCGTCAAAATCTAGGATGCCTGTCTCCGCAATGTTTGCTGCAATGGTTATGCAAAGAGTTCCTTTAGGCCAAAGTTTGCTCTGCGCCAGACCTGCATCGTTATAAGTTTGATCGTAAGAAGTGATTAGATGGCTTGAGTTGCGCACGTCTCCAGTTTGAATGAATGGAAAGCTTCCGCCGTAAAGCTTAGGATCGTTACGGGGCCGATGTTTTGATTTTCCACGTCCAAATTCCATGGCCACATCACCTAACCGCCGATCCACCCACCCCTCACCCCGCTGCGAAAACACCGCATTCAGATGGCTCTCAAAGATCTCACGGGCATTCTGGAGATTCTTCTCGATGTTCGCTTTTGCGGTTGCTATGCCTTCAAAGGCTTTGTCGAGGATGGCGACGATGCGGCGCTGTTCGGGGAGGGGTGGAATCGGAATAGGATAATCTTCAATAAAGTCCTTTGTGATTCGCTTATGGCCTACAGCTCCGGCCATTCTGCTAGCACCTTCGTTTCGGAACGATTGCCGTGACAGGTAGTAATATAGCCATTCGGCATCAAGCTGTTCGTTTGCTCGAAACACAATGTATTCACTGGAGCCAAACCCGATATTATTAATTAAATCTGATGCGATACCCAGTTTTCCATTCTCAAAACAAGGCGTAATTTTGGCTAACAGAACATCGCCATTAGAAAAATAGGTATAGCTTCCTACCACGTCACTCATGGTTCTAGTCTGGTTAGTGATCAGATACTTCTGATCTATCCCTAAGGTTTCCATAGGTGCAAACGATACTAAAAAATCGGCATTCTGGCCCTTGCGAGCCTCTGACTTCGGTGGTTTTATAAGGCACATTTCTTTGAGAGGTTTGACCTCCCACCCCTCCCTCACAGCAGCCCCCGAATAGCCGCCAGCACCTCAGCACTCTCGGCATCCAGTGCGGCAATCTCATCCAGAATCTCTTCCGGGCTGCGCAGCACCTTCTCATCACCGCCATTGGGATTCTTGGCCGACAGGTCATACGTGCGAGTGTCGATGCCGGACACGTCTACGGTCCATGACTGCGGCGAGTCGGCTTTGGTCTTCTGCAGTGCGACAAACTCCGCCAGATCGTTGTCATTGAGGGGATTCGTCTTCCCCATGTTCCGTCCGGGGTTGAGCTGGTAGTACCAGACCTTTCGGGTCGGCGCGCCCTTATCAAAGAACAGCACCACGGTTTTTACTCCCGCCCCCTGAAAGGTCCCGCCTGGCAGATCCAAGACGGTATGTAGGTTGCAATCTTCCAGCAGCAGTTTGCGCAGACTGACTGAGGCATTGTCCGTATTGCTCAGGAAGGTGTTTTTAATGACCACACCGGCCCGTCCACCAGCTTTCAGCGTACGGATAAAGTGCTGCAGAAATAGAAAAGCCGTCTCGCCGGTCTTGATGGGGAAGTTCTGCTGAACCTCTTTGCGTTCCTTGCCACCGAAGGGCGGATTCGCCAGCACCACATCCACCCGGTCTTTCGGCTGGATATCCATGAGATTTTCGGCCAGGGTGTTGGTATGGACGATGTTCGGCGCATCAATGCCATGCAGAATCATGTTCATGATGGCGATGACGTAGGCTAGGCTCTTTTTCTCTTTGCCGTAGAAGGTACGCTCCTGCAGCGTCTGCATATCGCTGGTGGTCAGTCCCGGCTGGGCCTTGAGATAGTCGAAGGCTTCACAGAGAAAACCCGCAGAGCCCACGGCGCCGTCGTAAATCTTCTCGCCGACCTTGGGCGCCACCACCTGCACAATCGCCCGAATCAGGGGGCGGGGCGTGTAGTATTCGCCGCCGTTACGACCGGCATTCCCCATGTTCTTGATCTTGGCTTCGTAGAGGTGCGATAGCTCATGCTTCTCCGTCTGGGACCGGAAGCGCAGACCATCAATGATCTCCACGATCTCCCGCAGGTTGTAGCCACTTTGAATCTTATTTTTGATCTCGCTGAAGATCTCACCGATCTTGTACTCGATGGTGTTGGAACCAGTAGCACGACGCTTGAAGCCTGACAGATACGGAAACAGCCGGATATTCACAAAGTCCCGGAGGTCGTCCCCGGACATGGCCTTGTGGTGGTCCATCCTGCCATCTGCCGTTTTGGGCGCCGCCCAATGCTCCCAGCGGAAGGCATCCTCCAGGATGAAGGTGTAGGGACGACCTTCCAACTCCGCCTCCATGGCCCGGTCCTGCTCCAGGGCATCCAGATATTTTAAAAACAGTAGCCAGGAGGTCTGTTCGGTGTAATCGAGTTCGCTGGAGGAGCCTGCGTCTTTATGGAGGATGTCATCGATATTCTTGAAGGCCTGCTCAAACATGCGTCTCTCTTGCGATCAGTAGTTGTTATAGATTGTGGCTTGAATATAAGGCATTGAAGGCACGGCGGGAAGGAGCGCGGCGTGGGACTGAACTGCCTTCTATTCGGATGACGTCGGCGAGTACGCGCAGCCAAGTTCGGTAGCCAGAGCCATGAGACGTTTGTCGCGGGACCATAAATTGGCCTGCACGAGCATGGCGGAGGCTAGGATACTCGCGTCAATATAGCCTATACCGCGTCCCATCAGTCCATGACGCCCAATGAAAAACAGGGTTTCTTCTGGAGAGGTGGCGGTGCATCGGGGTAAACATGAGAGCAGATATAAGGTCTGTTGCCGATTTTTGAGATTCCCGCAAGCGATTTCTCCGATGATGAAATCGTGCGTTTGCACCATGGCATGATCAAGCAGAGTAGAGAGGTGTGCATCTCCAGAGCGGAAATGGTCGATCCAGACGGAGGTATCGACCAGAATCAAGCGGCAGGCTCTCGTCTGCGGGGAATGTTCTGTAACTGCGGTTCTGTTCCACCCAAGCGAGCGAGGCGACGGGCACTTTCCCGTTCAATCAAAGCACGCAGGGCCTCTTTTAAGAGGGCACCACGGTCTTCTACGCCACAGAGCGTTTTGGCTTGGGCCAGGAGCTCATCATCCAGGTTGATTGTCGTTCGCATAAGATGGACCTCACCATGGCATCACATGATGTTATTTTAGATGTTTGGTGTTGGTTTGTCATGGGCTCGGTGCGCATATTCGGACGATGATTTCTATGTTGTGTAGCGACAGCCGTCGGTCGCAGCGCCGACCGATCCGGCTTTCAGCCGTAACCTGAGGCCGCCGTCTTTTAGCCGGTGGAGTATTCACTAGAGAGGGGAGGGGAAGGGAGGGGAGTGGAACGGAACGCAAGATAAAGAAGGGGGTAACGTGCAGGCATCCTGCGCAATATCAACGCGTTGGCAACGCTCCTCGCTGGATCAAAGCACTGACCAAGTTCGGCTTCATCACCTCCGCCACCACCGGGAGCGTTCTTTACAGCAGTAAGAGCACCGCCACCGCCGGGTGCACCGCCACCTCCGCCACCACCAGGAGGGCCTCCTGAATTTTTTGGCGGACCACCTCCAGGCCCTCCGGGTGGACCACCTCCGCCACCATGAACTCTGCCGCTCCGATTCCCCCGATGAATCGGAGCGTTCTGTTAAGCCACGCCACGAAACGGCGTCGGCTTGGTCGGATTGTTCATGTGAGGGAGACGGGGTTACGGGCACAGAAGCTCCTGGCCTGTGAGGGCCATTTTACGGGATCTGAAAGCGGCTATGCAGGATCCGGCAGAAATCCGAACTGGACCAGCTTAGGATGACGAAGCCATTCTGACAGATACAGGTGGAAAGCGTCTGGAGCACGCAGTTCCCAGATGAACCCTGCGGGAAGCTATGCATTCCTCTCTGCTGCGTATTTCCGTCTGCCCCGGTGAAAGGCCGCACACCCCGCCAAGGGGCTGTCTGTAAGATTTGCCAGTCCCCGCCAACATGGTAAATTGCAGCCATGACTAATGTTCACCCATTTCCCAAAGAACGCATCGGCAAATCTGCAAAAGCCAATCGCAAGGAACGCGGCCTTGCAGGCGGTTACCCCGCATTTCATCTGCCGGATATAAATAACGAGCCTGTGGATGTACTCATGGCGGTTATTCAGGCGGGTGGCCTGTATCTTACCCCCACGGCGGAACGCCCTGCCGATGACCTGCCAACGACCCACCTGCTGCGCACTATCGACGGCCTCAATGCGCTGACGGACGCGGCTAACGTGCTCATTGATTACGCCATGCGTCATCCAGCGGAATTTTCCCAGGAAGATGCGGACAGTCTGGCCCGGCGAGGCGAACATGCCCACAAAGTGATGCACAAGCTCGATGAGATGCTGCCGTCGGACGATTTCATCATGACCATAGACAGCTACGGTCCTGACCTGATGGCGGAATACGCCACCAACGCGGCCATCATTGTTGTCGGTGCCTTTGCCCTGGATATCATGGCGCACTACGACGAATCGTTCATCCAGACCGGCAAGGACAAGCGCAAAGCCATATTCAGAGATTTTCAGGGGGCCTATCAGGAAGCCCAGGATGAATGTTTGTCCCGTTCAGAAGGGCATGAATTTCTGATCAAAGAATTGACATCGGCGCAACGTGCCCTAAAAAAGCTACTGAAGGAACCATGACTATTACCAAGAAAGATCTGGCAAATCATTTGTGGGAAGTGGGCGGTTGGACCCATCCGCAAGCCGAGCAATTTGTGGATGCCTTCTTTGAACACATGCGTGCCGCTATCATCACAGAGTCGGAACTCAAGTTATCGGGATTCGGTAGATTTACCGTGCGGGCTAAATCGTCGCGCCCTGGCCGCAATCCAAAAACCGGACAACCATACGAAATCAAAGCCCGTCGAGTGGTGACATTCAGCGCAAGTGTTCAGTTGCGCACGAAATCTAATCAGATTTTGCCGTATTCTCGGCGTCTACGTCATAAAACCCCTCAGTAGCCGCTTGCGAATTGGAATGGCATTCCTTAAAGTGGGGCGCACCCTTTCCTTTTGTTGAGGTCCATCATGAACAAATTAGAATTTGTCGCTGCCCTGGCGCAACATGGGGCCATGTCCAAGGTGGACGCCGAGAAAGTGTTTCAGGTCTTCCGGCATACGCTGGAAACAGAGTTGCCGACAGCCGGGAAGATCGTCTTTCCGGGTTTCTGCACTTTTGAGGTTGCAGAAAAGCCAGCCCGTAAGGGTCGTAATCCGGCGACAGGCCAGGAAATCGACATTCCCGCGAAGAAGAGCATCAAGTTCAAGGCGGGGAAAGAATTTGCGGATAAAGTGAATAGCTAAAGGATCTCATCATGGAAGCAACCAAAAAGTATGTTCGTCGTACTGCCGAGCAACGTCTGGCGGATTTGGAAAAGCAGCAAGCCGAAATTATGGAACGTCAGAGTGCCGCGCTTGCCAAGATTGAGGAAGAAAAGAAAAAACTGATGCAATCCCCATCCAGCCGCAAGAAAAATCTGGAACAAGAAAAACGCTTTGCGCGCGCTGCATCGACTCTCGCACCAGATTGGGATTTCCGGCATTACATAGCAGCCATTGAAAAAGCCTTGATCGATGATGCCGAAGCGCTGTTGGCGCGTGGTGAAGCTTTGCTGGCAGAGCATGGTAAGGGTAAGCGTGGACGGCGGCCCAAGAACGGATAGGTCCGACTATGACGGTTACCAGACAGGAATTGATGGATTACCTGGTGGATACCTTCGGTTTCAGCCATAAGGGATGCGCGGAATTGGTTGCCAGTTTTTTCTCAAGACCGGGGCGCAACCCCGGAACTGGCGTGCCATGTGAAATTACTGCGTGTCGCGTGGTCACTTTCAAGGCCCGCCCCAAATTGCGGCAACGATGTAACCCACACGTTCAGGATGCGGAAGCATAGGTGGACCATGGGTCAAAAGTCATTATACCGGACATCAACGGCTGTCCCAGTAGACAGATCGTTCGTGTGATTGGCCCCGTGTATGGCCGGGTGTCCGATCCCACAACATTGTCGGCAATTTCCTTAGCGGCGTCCGCGCCATCTTTGCCGGCAAGCAATGTCACGGGTCGGCAATATGGCGCCATTACGCCGACTACGGTGTGGCGCCATATTGCCGATCCGTGACAGCCGCCCCCTATCGTCAACGATCCGCCGTTCTGATCTGAGAAATCGCTCTCTCCGAGCCATGCCGCCCCGTTCACAAAATTGGGCTGCGTGGCCTTTTTATGCCGCCGTTTGCCCCTCATGTAACTTGACCAGAGAACCATCAATTTGGCTGACCACATTCAAGTTTGGCGTTATAACTCACACAGCTTCGAATCATGCGCGATCGCAAATACCTATTTTCTGGTGCCGACTGGTTCTCAGTCGAGCGCAACCAACTACAAAAGATGTCCGTGGAAATTGCGGGTGTAAACGGCGAGCGCCTGCTCAATACGCGGTTGATGATCTAGCACGGTTCTTCGAGTCAAAGTTCCAAGTAGAAGTACCTACGCTCGTCATGCATCGAGGGGCTGATCAGTCGCCAGTGCCACCAATACCGGCCTGAGCGTGTCATCGAGCGTGGCCCGGTGTTGGCCCTTGGCCTCGCGCTTGTAGTCGCGTTTGAACGCGGAGGAACGGTCAATCGTCCGCATGCAAATCCGCCATCAGACCGTTCACGCTAGTGAACTTCTTGCCTTTGCCCGCTTCCAGCTCGGCAATGGCCTTCTTGGTGGTGGCGTTGGGCACCTTCACGTGGAAAGGCATGCGTTGTTCGTCGGCGATGCGCAGCATCAGCAGACGGATGGCGTCGGAAACCGACAGCCCCATTGCTTCAAGCGCGCTGGCGGTCCGCTCCTTGGTGTTGGTGTCAATGCGGGCGCGGACGTAGGTGTCAGTGGTAGTGCTCATGGTAATTGTCTAGGAATGCTCAGGTTACACCGTGGGCAATTTTAGCTGTGTGGCATGAGTTTTGTGTTCCAGAACTTTTAATACGGCATAGTCCGTTTTTACCCCGGCATCTGTTTGCCATTGCGTGACCCGGACGCGGCAAATCAAAACGTCCGATTTTGCAAAAGATTCCTTATCGGAGTTCACTCGAAGAAGGAATTCTGTATCCTCAATAGACACAAATACGGTCGCCTGCCCATCATACAGTCTCCACTTGTTGCCTTCTTGAAACGCCAGATTAGCGATAGAGAAAGCCTGTGTTCGCTCTTCAGAGAACAAAATCTCATCCGTGGCTGGTGGAGTAACAAAGTATCCACGCTCCTTTTTGCTAACAGTGACATCGACAGATTCATCCCGGCCTAACGCTATAGTCTCAATGCCATCACAGTTCAGGGGATCCAATGCTTTTTCGAGCTTTTCCCGAAATTCGCGGTGCTGAAGCAAAATAAGAGTATATTCTTCGATTTCAAGCTGATCCTCATCTTCCGTGATGAGAATTCGTTTGTTCCCGTGAATATCTATCCTGTGAATTTTTCGTCCGCGCAACCATTTCAGAGCAGCGATGGCGCCACCGCCAAAAGCCCCCAACCCCAGGAGTACTGCTGTCGCGTTGGCCAGCCCTTGCCCGTCCTTACCGGAAAACCAGTCTATCGTTGACTGGAGCACACCGGATGTCAAAGTAAGGTCTACACCAAAACTGCCGGTCTTGAACGATGCCTTGACGTTTACCACCATTTTGCTCTTCGGGCCAAATAGTGCCTGACTGGCAGCATCACAAGCGTCTGCCAGAGAGAGCAGCGCGGGAGCCAGATCCCGCACATCCATTTCGTGCGTATCCAAGGCTGGACCATCGTAGGTAATCCGAAAATGTTCAGTGCTCATCGAAATTTTTGTCCGATCTGAAGCTGCTCCTAGGGTAGCACCATCTGCTCAGATTTTCTTCCGCCAGGTCGTGCGCTTCTTGGCAAATTTGTTCTCAGTCCCAACTATGCTTTGCGGGTGCTGAATTTTTCGCCATGCGCAGAGCACGAAGTCCCGACTACAGCCCTGGCTTAGTCGCGGGAGGATTCACTGTCCGCATGCTCCGATACCCGCCCTGTGCATGATCTATACCCTCCCATCAGCCTTCACGGGAGTATCGCCATGCCGGGTCACCTGATCCTTGTCCGTCCGCATACGTCGTTGCTGGACGGCCCTGTCATTGCCCGTTACCTGCATCAGATGGGTGGACATTGCGGCTACCTGTTCGCCGTCGATCCAGATTATGCCCGCCACCCTTTCTGGCGAAGGGCGCTGACTTGGTATGGCCGGGTCCACGGCCACCAGCGCATGGTCGCCCTTGACCAACGATCGCCCATGGCGCTTCGGGTGATTCTGCGCACCCTGGAGGCGGGCCACGGCGTAGTGCTGTTCCCGCAGGGAACAGGCATTTCCAGGCCGGGCAGACCAGACATGCCTGGAGCCTCCTGGCTGGCCCGAAAATCCCGATGCCTGATCACGGAGATTTGCCTGGTTCACACCCTCGGGATCCCTCAAGTGGCGTATCAGGGGCGTGAGCGCCGCGCCACTCCTGAGCCATGCCCAGTCACTGGTCTGCCCTGTGCGCACGGGGATCAGCCTGAAGGCGGGTCTTGATAGACAAGCGACATGGCAGATTCTATTATGTGTATAGAAACCCTACACAACTGTCTGGTTCGCGTGCACATGAAACGACTGGATCTGCTGAATCGCCTATCCGCCCTGGAACAGAAGGGGCTTGTCGTCTATTCCAGACGAGACCTGGAGAAGATTTTTCCGGAAGAGGATGAGAAAGCGCTGGAGAAGAGCTTGCAACGCATGTGCCAGGACAACCTTCTGGTTCGCGCCGCTCGCGGCATCTACGTTTTTGGTCCAGCTGTGCCGCGTCACCGGGGCTGGCTGATCGAGCGGATCGCGCAGGCCCTGCGCCCGGGAGATTTCAATTACGTTTCTCTGGAAAGTATTCTCTCGGAATATGGTGTGATCTCACAGATTCCTGTGGATCGCTTGACGGTAATGACCACAGGCGCGAAAGGACTCCACAAGACCCCCTTTGGGGCTATTGAATTCACGCACACCAAGCGCACTATTCCGGATCTTCTGGAAAGAACATTAGTCGTCAAGGGGCGTCCATTGCGTATTGCCAGAAAGCAGGCTGCCATCCAGGATCTCCATCGTGTAGGACGGAACATAGACTTGATTGATCGGGACGAGGTGGATGATGAATAAAGAAGATTTTGCGCAATATGTAGATGTGGCCATGCGGGGTGACGGGCTGGGTTTTTTGCGTCCTGTGGTGGAGAAGGAATTGCTGCACTATGAGATTTTTAGCGCATTGGACGAAGAGGGGCTGTTAAAGGATCTGGTGTTTCAGGGGGGAACCTCTCTGCGTCTATGTTATGGCTCTGAGCGATTCAGTGAAGACCTTGACTTTGCGGGTGGAAAGAATTTTTCCGCCCGGAGTATGGCCGCCGTCAAAGGCTGCATTGTCGGGAAGATTGGCAAGCGCTTTGACCTGGATATCACGGTCCGGGAGCCCAGGGATGCTCCATTTGATGGGACAGTGCGGGTAGATAAATGGATGGTCACGATCCAGACCAGTCCGGATCGTCCGGACGTACCACGGCAAAAGATCAAACTGGAAATTGCCAACGTACCGGCCTATTCCAGGGATATTCTTCCATTGCGGATTAACTATTCCGTTCTGGAGGGGCGTAGTCAACCTTTGGTGGCGGTCGAGTCCAGGGATGAGATTCTGGCGGACAAGCTGATTGCACTTCCTGCTTCCATTTCCAGAATGATTGGCCAGGAGATGGAGTTGACCCCATCGCGGATCAGGCATCGGGATATTTGGGATATCGCGTGGTTATCTGGTCAGGGAGCGCAGTTGGATACCCAACTGGTCAGAAGGAAAATCTCGGATTATGGATTGGATGAATTCCCCCAGTTTTTGGATCGCGCCATTGCTGCGATTCCCGTGATTGCTGGTGGAGAGGGGTTCCGTGCGCAGATGGCGCGATTCCTGCCGCAAACACAACATGACAGGATGTTTGGCAAGGAGGGGTATGAGAAATATTTCGAGAATACGGTCAGCGGATTGCTATCCAGTCTGCGGAAGGATCTGGAATTTGATCTCAAAAAAGTCCAGCAGGTGCTGCCAGGGAAGAAAAAACGTGGGCCGAAGTTATAAGGCATCCTGATTTTAAGGCACAGCAGAGCAACTGCGTCTCTATGCCGGGCAGGACGCTGCTCGGCCCGATAAAGCTATACCACGATCGCCCGATCTATACCCTCCAGTCGAAGATTGACTGCGCTGGAGAGTACGATGCCCGTCCCCGCCTCACCCCGTTCTGGGAACAACACTGAAAAGAAAGACCATCGTCTTGAGCTTGCCGACAGACTGATTGAACAGATCGAACAGGGCACGGCGCGATGGCAGCGCCCCTGGAAGGCTGGAGAGATCCTTGCGCCCGTGAATGGGGTGACCGGAAAGCCCTACCGTGGGGTGAATTACGAAAACCTGATGGCCTTGTCGCCGGACCCCTCTGATCCCCGCTGGTGTACCTACAAACAGGCCCAGGAGCAGGGCTGGCAGGTGCGCCAGGGTGCTTCCGGCTTGCCGCTGGAAGTCTGGAAGGAATACGAGCACAAGCGCACAGAGGAAGAAATCCAGCGATTGGAGAAACAGGGTGTGACAGATCCCGAGCCGACGGAGCGCCGGTTGGGTGTCCGGTATTACACCGTGTTTCACGCCTCGCAGATGGACGGCATCCCGCCTCTGGAGCGCCAGGAGCCGGACCTGAAACTGGAGGGCAAGCCGGATGTGCGGTTGCCAAAGCTGGCCGAGCGCCTGGGCGTGGAATTGCGGTACGGCGGCGGCCGGGCGTTTTATCGTCCGTCGGAGGACCGGGTGCAGATGCCTCCCGTGGAATCTTTCGAGCAGGCTGTGGGGCATGACACCACCCTCCTGCACGAGCTGTCCCATGCCACAGGTCATGAGAGACGACTGAACCGCGATCTGAAAAACTCCTTCGGCAGTGAGAAGTACGCCATCGAGGAGTTGCGGGCGGAGATGTCGGCGGCCATGACCGCCGCGAGTCTGGGAATTGGCTTTGATCCTGCTTCCCAGGACCTGGAAGAGGGCCGGGAGCTGGGCAATTCCGCAGCCTACCTCGCTTCATGGCTCAAAGCCCTGCCGGAGAAAGAGTGCAAGCAGATCCTGATGCAGGCCATCAAAGATGCCCAGGGGATCAGCGACTATCTGATCGAACGGACGCCGGAATTGCAGGTGGAGCAGGAGCGACCAGCCCTCTCCCGTGGCGATTACGTCCGATACAGGAATGAGATTGGGCAAGAGGTTGAGGGTGTGGTGCTTGACGCCGCCCAGCCCGGCGAAGCGACGCGACTGAGGCGCATCTACCGGTGGCCCAACGGCACTCCCGGCCTGGACGGGGCGGACCACATCGTGCCCACGGTACTGCCTAACGACCTGGTGGAACACATCCCGGGCGCTGGCACCCCCGGTCCGGATCTGGACGCCATCGATCCGCAGACCGATGCGTACCAACGCACCATGGGCATGGACGATTCGCGCGATCGGGCGGGCCGCGCCGTGCTCATGGCGGTCGAAACCGCGCGCGGGCAGTCGGAGCGGGCGGCGGCCCTGCAGGCGGCGGCCCTGCAGGCGGCGGCCCTACAGGCGTCAGCCTTGCCGGAACGCGCCCTGGACCCGGAGCTGATCGCGTTTCTTGAAAACCGCAACCGCGCCCGGCAAGGCGAACACCCGAACTTTGCCGGACTGAGCGATCCCGTCGCCAATGCCGAAGCCTTCGTGGAGCGGCAAGGCCGTACCGATCCCCAGCGTTCCGCGCAATGGGCCAGAGCGCTTCAGGAAAGCCCGGTGGCTTATGGCGATGCTGTGGGCCTCAGTCCGGCCACGGCGGGTCTCGTTGCTACTCAGCTGAATGTGGGGGTGCAGCGCATGGAACGACCCCAGGTCGGCGATCTCGTTCGTTTTGAACCGCATGAACCGGGTGTGACATCCAGTCCCTTCTCAGGACGGATCATCGCGGCCCTGGATACCTCTGGCGGCGATATCCGCTATCACCTGCGGGCGGAGACGGGGCCAGATCAGGGTATGGAGGCCCGTGTCTATGGTCGAGACGGACAGTTCCGCGAGATCGCTCTGGAGCAGGCCGTGGGATTCGACCGGGCTCTCGCTCCAGAGGCAGAGAAAACCCCCCAGATGAAGGAACAGGCGCTTCAGGAGTACCAGGCGTTTTACGCCCAGTTGCCACAGCGGGAAGAGAAACTGGTGACGGCGGTCCGCGAGCGCTCCGAGCGTCTGGCTCCGGCGGATTTTCGGGGCTTCTCCGACATGATGCGGGATTTCCGCACAGGCGTGGACGATACCTTTGGGATCCTCGGGGAGGGAGAAAACCGGGGAGCGTCGGCCCCGGAGTTGCGCCTGGCGCAGGCATTTACTCCGGAAGAGATCCCCGATCTGCCCGCCGTCCAAACCGCCCATGACCAGGCAAGACGGCTTGGCGAGCGATTTCACGATCTGGACCGGGAAATCCGGGACACTTTCAAGGCACGGCTCAGGGAGCATGGCAAGGCACTGCTGGAGTCCGGCAGCCTGCGCGAACCCCGGGAAATCGCGCAGGCGACCTACTGGAAGCACGGGATTGAGGCAAGTCCGGACAGCCCGATGATCGGAAAAGTGGTCGGGGCGATTCAGGACAAGGATCTCAACACCCTGCTGGGAATGATTGGCCACAACAGCCAAAACCCGGGATCGGAAGAGGTATTTACGCACATGACGGGTGTAAAACTGGGCAAGACCCAAAAAGAACGGGTCGCACAGTTGCTGGAGTGGGCCGGTCCTGAAAAGGCGCAGGCCCTGCGGGAAAGCAATGCGCTGGCGGAGCGGGAACGGAAAGCTCGGGGCTTGCGAGATGGCGTGGTCGGCGCCTGGGCGGATCTGAAGGGCCTGCGCGTGGATGTCGGTGGCCAGGTGGTGAATGGACAGGAGTATGTGACGCTGAAAGTCGCAGGCGGCCAGGATCGCATTGCTTCTGGCAAGGAGGGTGCGGCAACCACGTACCATCTGGTCAATGACCGGGGCGAGTATTCCCGCGTCAAGGACGTGCGGTTCACGGCCTTTGCCAAGCGGGTTTTGGCCATGGACGCCGATGGCATGGTGCGTAACGCCCTGGAGAAGGCGGGCATTGTGCAAGGGATTGCGCCGGAAGCTCCCGGGAAGAACGCCTACGAGCAAAAAATCGAGGCGCGCAAGGAACGGTATCTTGCCCTTTCTGAAAAGACCCGGGCGCGGGCGAAAGCCCGCATGGAGCAGGCCAGGCGCATGGCGGACGCCATCCCTTTTGGTCAGCCGATCCTGGTTGGCCACCACAGCGAAAAACGCGATCGAAAGTTTCGTGAGCGTATCCACCAGAACTTTGGCAAAGGCTTCGACCTGCTGGAGAAGGCAGCGTATTACGAACGCCGCGCTAAAGGCGTCAACGACTACGCCATCAGCGCGGACGATCCGGATGCCGTGAAAAAACTCAGGGAACGGGTGGAGAATCTGAAGTCTTCCCAGGAGCGCATGAAGGCGGCGAACGCCGCCATCCGCAAACATCAGAAGGATGGCCCCGAGGCGCAGCAGGCGGCCCTGGAGCATCTGGGGTTCCAGCCGGACCGGGCAAAAGCCATTTTGACCCCGGATGTCATGGGGACCGTGGGTTTTGCGTCGTACTCCCTCAGCAACAATAACGCCAACATCCGGTGGCTGGAAGAGCGTATTCAGATCCTGGAAAAGGCCCAGGCCCTGGAGGACCGTGAGACACCGTATGCCTGGGGAACGGTTCGGGAGAACAGGGAGATCAACCGCATCCAGTTCCGGTTCGAGGATAAGCCTAACGAAGAGGTCCGCAATCTCATGAAGTCGAGCGGCTTTCGGTGGGCGCCTTCCGAGGGCGCCTGGCAACGGCAGTGGACGGGCAATGCCGTATATGCCGCGCGGGATGTCATCAAAAAGCTGGACGCGCTGATGCCGCACGAGCAGGTGGCAACCGTGCAGGTGGCAGCCGCGCCGGATTCCGCTCCCAGGCTCGACAACGCCCCCGCCCCGAAAGGTCATGCAGTGAATCCATCTGATGCTATCCGCGACCCCAGTGCCGCGCTGGTTGCGGCCATCAAGGACCGCGACGGCGACTGGTACCACCTTTCCGTGCAGGAAAGGAACGGTCTGCTGGCAGGCACTATTCAGCGTCGTCACTCCGGAACGGCGGAGTACGAGAAGGCACCGTTGCTGTTCCAGCCGACGAGACTGGGTGGATTGCAAGCGGAGTCCGGATTTGCGAATGGCCAGAAGATCCTCGTGGATCTGGAGTCATCGGAACCGTCGGAACAGCAGCGCCTGGCCCAGGTGAATGTCCGGGTTTTCGAGCGCGGCATCAACGAGCGGGGGGCGCTGGCACTGAACCAGATCCATGAATATCCGGGACATCTGAGGGCCAATGAAGCGCTCCAGAAAATCCCGGACCACCGGGAGGGCAAGGTCATCGAACAGGCTTTGGGCGTGGACCCGAAAATGCTCGATCCCCTGCCGGCGCGGGAAGCCTACAAGTCCCCCGCCAGACTGCAGGAGAGACAGAAGCAGCAGGGCGTGGAGTTCTAGGACATAAAGCGTATGGAAGTTTTTTGAGCAATTTTTGCTGGAGACGGAAAGGAGAAAGTGATGGCTACACGGATGATGCAACGGAACAATCTCGCGGATGCTTTTGTGCAGGTCAACGATGAACCAACGAACGCCGCCCTGAAAGCCGCGCGGGAACAGATTGGGGACGCGGAATGGAAGAAGGGGTACTCCCCGGAGAACAAGGCGATCGTCCGCGACGCTCTGAAGGAACATGGGGCACGGTACGAACAGGCGCTGAAAGGCAATCTGGTGGGTGTGCAGGTCGCGGAAACGCAGGCCAATGGGGAGACCTTCAGGAAGCTGCGTGTCACGCTGGAGAACGAAGCCGGCAGGACCATCCTGTCGGCGGACATGGGCTCCGAGTTTGCTCAGCGGCTGATCACCAAGCTCGACACAGCGACGCGGGAACACGCCGGAGGCGCAATCAGCATTGGCGCCTTTGCCAAGCAGACGGAGCGGGATGATCGGACTTTCGTGGATCATGTGGCCACCATGAAGGGCCCTGACGGGCAGGAAGTTCCGGCTACTTCCGGGCACTTCGAGAAGGCCAGGGAGCGGGTGGAGGCGGCGCAAAGGCCGATGCTGGATGCCGGTATGAAGGACAGGAAGATTCTGAACCAGATCGCCGCCAGCACCCGGGAGAGCTACTTCGCCGAGGTTGCCGCTGGTCTGTCCGAGCGGATGGTGGAGCAAGGGATTACGCCGAAAACCGTAGCGAACGAGCGGGGAGCCTTGCAGACGGCAGCCTTGCAGGCGGCAGCCTTCCCGGCGCTGGAGTCCGGCATCAAGGACCGTGACGGAGTCTGGCACAACCTGTCCATCTATGAAAAAGATGGGCAGTTGACGGGGACCTTGCAGCGGCGCGATGTCCAGACGGGGGACTACGAAAAGGCGCCTGTGGTGTTTGAGCCGGATGGTAAGGGCGGGCTGGCGGCGTTGGCAGCGTATGACGGCGGCGAGAAATTGACCGTCAGCCTCTCCCGTTCGGAACCGACCCTGGGTGGCCATGAAAAGGTGGATGTGCGGGTCTCTTCCGGAGACCAGCAGATTCACGAACACCCTGGGCGTCTGCGGGCCAACGACGCGCTGCAGAAGATCCCGGATCATCGGGAGGGCAAGGCCATCGAGCAGGCTTTGGGCGTGGACCCGAAGATGCTCAACCCGGTACCAACGCGTGAGGCCCAAAGGGCTCCCGCTAAAGCACAAGAGAAGCAGCATTCCCAAGGAGTGCAGCTATGAGTCTGGCGGAAGAACTGCTGGAGTGGGCCGAGGAAGAGCTGGAGCGCGGCGACGCCGCGCATCGGGAGCGGGTTGCGCTGATCCTCGCGCAACTCCGTGAACTGCCCGACCCCGAATCGCTGCCGGTCGGGTCCACCCAGCGATTTCTCGCACAACGGCGTGTGGACAAACTGGCCGAGAGCGCCGAAGAGCTGGGTTTTGAAACGCCCGGCAAGGCGCTGAAAAAGGAGATCGGCAAACAGATTGCCGGTCATGCCCTGGGCATAGAACTGTAAGGAGGCGTGATGTTCGGATTTTTCAAGGCCCTGACGGGGTTCCGTCACACCCTTGCAGGGTGCAAAACCCTTGCAGGAAGCGAATCCACGAAGGGGAAAGGCCAGTGCAATCTGTGGATTGGCGGTCATCCGGATCATCTGCGTCCGGTGGACGATTCCCAGGGGCTGGGCGGGTATCAGCTGGCCATCGAGGCGCTGATTCGTGATGAATCACCCGAGGTGATTTATCTTCTCTCGGAAACCGGAGACCTGTCCGTGGTCCGCAAGAGTCTGGAGTACCTTTCCCGAATCGGCGGGCAGGTCGGCGTTGCCGATCAGCTTCCCGATGAGAAAGTGGCCGCCATTTTTGGTGTCGATGTCCGGTCATACCAGTCCGCCGTTGTGAATCCGCAGGGGGATGCGGCGGCCTATGGTTGAGGCAATTTCGCGCGGAGGTCACATGGCAGCACAATTAGATCACCTTTTGTCCTACGGCCCTATGGATGTAGTGGCCAGCAATGATGAGAAGAACCCAGGGCTTCACATCGTCCACATGGATGCGGAAAACCGCGCGTTCATTCCCCAGGATGACCCACTGCATCGGGAAATCCGGAACCTCATTGAAAAAAACCCGCATAGCAAAGGCTTTGTGGCCAACCAGATCCACGCACGTCTGGAGCAGGAGGGGTGCTGGGATGGGCCGGGGTTGCACCCTGCGAAGGGGCATGATGCCGAGGGCCTGAGTTTCACCCCATCCCTGAACCCGGAGCAGGAGAAGGGCGAGGCCCTGAATGTCGGAGAGACTCTGGCCCAGGGGACTGCAGGGCCAGAGATTGTGGAACCCGCACAGCCGGCGCCTGAAAAATCGGTTGAAGCGGAAATCGCGGACGCGACCGGGAAAAAGCCCGATCAGGAACCGCAGCAAAAGACGATAACGGAACCCGACCCCCTTGCGGATTGGCCAGGGACATCCCAGAAGTCCCCGGAGCCGCTCATGCCGCCGGAGAAGCTACGATTCGAGCGCAAGAATCCGCCGGAAGTCCTCTTCGCCAATCCCAAAGGCAAGCCCTATGTGCTGGATCATGGCGACAAGGTGACGGTGACGAACCGCGCGATGCTGGGCTTGGGGCATGAAGCGGCGGAGAAGCGGCGAAAAGCGGTCGAGGTTGGCCTGAAAGCCGCCGTGGACCGATTTGGGGAGCCGGTGCGTTTTCATGGCAATCGTGCCTTCCTGGAAGAGACGGTGAAGGTTGCCCTGGAGCCTGGCAGTCCCATGGCCCGGGACATCTACGAACGGGCGATCAAGGAGCATGGGAATCAGCTTGGAACGCCGAAGGACGCCACCCTGCCAAGGACTGCACCCTGCCAAGGGTTGCCCCATATCGGGCGCCGGAGAAGAAGCGGGAAGTGGAAAACGGCAAAGGCATCGGGCTCTGAGGCCGGTTATCCCTCCGTGCGCTGATCTATACCCTGTCGATGCTCCTGATGACAGGAATGGCCATGGATGAACTGGACGAAATCGCACAACTGGAGGCGGCAGGTCAGAAGCTGATGGCCGAACCCATCTCCGCGCTGCGAAAACGGGAGGCGGCAGAGGCAAAGCGGGCGTCCATCGCGGACTCCGTCCATGTCGAAGCCCTGCTCGCCGAGATCCGTGATCGCCTGGATCTCCTGTTGCAGGCGAATGGCTCCTCGCAGGGTGCCAACGCCTCGCAGGGTGCCAACCCGTCGCAGGGGAGCCTTCCTGAAACCCCGCCGGTTCCCGACACGTCGGTTCCCACAGCCGAGGAAACCGATGAACTCCGGAAAGCGTTTCCGCATGAGGACGCAGGCCCGCCAGTGGCAGCCCTGCCGGGCGCAGCCCTGCCGGCAACGGCCTCCGCGAACATCATGATTTCCGACCCGGATATGACACGGTTGCTGGCCACCGTGGAGGACCGGGTGACCCGTCATGCGCTGACGCACCATTCTTCGGTCGTCGTCCTGCTGGGGTGGGCAATGGCCCTGCTGGCGGCGGGTCTGGGCATGGGATACGGCTACATCGTCGGGTCTGGCCGGTACCCATTCTGGGGTCAGACCACCCATGCCAGTGTTCTTTCCAGAATGGCCGCCGCGGTTCTCGGTGCCCCGGTTGGGGTGGTCCTGTTACCCATCGCGGGGGCGATCCTCTGGGAGGCGAGCAAGGAAGCCCGCGATGAGAAATACCAAGCGATATGGAGACTGGCGGCTATCGGGGTATTTCTCGCCGGCATTCTGCTTCCCCTGTTTTCACTGTTCTGATGAATCCCAAAACATCACCCAGCCAAACCCGGAAGGGGCGATTTCTCTCCTCTACCGAAACGCTGGATGATCAGCTTTCTCCGGACGGTTCTCCACGTGGACACCATCGCGCAGTCGCATCTCGTGTTCACAACAAGGTGCATCGAGTAAGGGGGAAACAGGGATCCGGGGCTGTACGCTCCCTGATCAGGCGTCTGCTTCCCCATGCCGGGAGCAATTTCTACAAGGCCCCGTCGTCCCGAGGGCCGGCGTTGCAGCATGCCGGGCGTCGCTGCACGGTAAAGGTGACCTATGTGCGGAGCAAGGGGCCGGATCAGTGGCAGGCCCACGGCAAGTACCTGAGCCGCGAGGGCGCGCAGCAGGACGGCGAGAAAGGCGAGGGCTTTGACCGGGATTCCGATAGCGTCAACCTATCGTCGCTTCTGTCTTCCTGGCAGGAGGAAAACGATCCACACCTGTTCAAGGTCATTCTGGCACCCGAAGATCCACTGCGGCCAGAGGCCCTGCGGGATATGACGCGCCGATTCAATGCGCGCATCCAGCGGCAGATCGGGCGGGATTATGAGTGGGCGGCCATCGACCACCACAACACCAGCCACCCCCATGTTCACCTGCTGATTCGTGGCAAGGGCAAGCTCGAACTGGAGCCGGATATGATTCGCCGGGGGATGCGCGCCGCCGCCCAGGAGATTCTCACGGAAAGCCTGGGATATCGCAGCGAACGGGAAATTCAGGCGGCGCGGGAGCGGGAACTGGATCAGCGGCGTTTCACCGCCCTGGATCGGGGAATTCTCGACAAGGCGACATCCGCGCCGCAAGGCGGCCGCCTGCAAGGCTATTCACTGGTCGATGAGTCGCCTCCCAACCTATTGAATGACAAAGAGCGCGAAAACCGACGACTCCGGCTCGCCCGACTGGAAAAGCTCGTGGAAATTGGTGTGGCCGACAAGATCGGGCCGAATCTCTGGCGACTGGAGCCTGGTTGGGACAAGGCCCTCAAGGAGCTCCAGATATTGCAGACCCGGACGAAGATGCTGGCTGAGGCGCGTGCCTTGATGACGGAGCCCCGCTGCCCGCCACAGGTCACGAAGATCCGGGCAGGCGACCGTCTGGTGGGGCGTGTGCTGGGTACGGGACTGGATGAGCAATATGACCGCAGCTTCGTGCTCATCGAGGGCGTCGATAACCGGGCGCACATCGTCTACCAGACGGGATCGATAGAGAAAGCCAGAGGAAGGCAGGATCTGGGCCTTCGGCATCTCGTCGCCCTCACCGGCCTCGACCGTGGCGTTGCCGTCAAGGACTACGGCATCGAGATCCCGGACCAGGGCTGGAAACGGACAGAGATTCCCGAAGCGGCACTGGATGACCAACTGGCGCATGAACGACGGAATCCACCCAAGGAAATGATGGACCCGACTACCGGCTTTGCGGCGGAATGGCATCGCCGGCTGCTGGATCGGCGCAAGCAAAAAGAGAAAGAATGGGCACTACAGAAAAAACGGGCCCGGGAACAGGCAAAGCCGCAGCGGGGATCGGAGATCGAGTAGAGATTTGGGAGCGGGAATGGACAAGATTGGGGATTTTGCGTTCAGTGTGTTGGTATACTCTTGCTGCTGGATCATATTCAGGAAGCGAAAGACGGTGGATTTTTTCGTGCGGTGAGCTACTGGATCAGCCTTGGTGCGGAAAGCCGTGAAGGCAGTGCCGAAGATCGTGTTTTGTGATACCTGTCCGAAGTATATGACCCCGGTATCTCTTTGCCCTGGGTGAGCCGCCTGCTGGCTGGCTTGGGGTTAGTCGGTTGCGTGGCGGCGCTAATCATACTGGTCAACGGGCTCTGCTCCCTCTATCTCATGTCAGCTCCACTTTCGCGGTATTGGATCGGTTGGTTTGAAATGGCCATGCTCATCGGTGTCCTTCTGCCTATTTGGTGATATTTTCTGGAAAATGGCGGGACACGGTCAATCAGCGGCGACTCGGTGCTGATTGCAGGATTTTTGGCAATCTTGATCGAGCGGCCGCAGTAGCCTATGGGTTGCGAAACAAATATCCAGACGCATCCGATGTACCTACCACCTGGGTCTGCTTCCGCCGACGGCAAAGCTCTTGATGGCGCCGCTCAGGTAAGGCCAGAATGAATCGCAGAGCCTGTCCGTTTGCTCAAGGTTAGTCGCCTAGTCAGGCCACCGGGATCACGACACGCCGGCCGGTGGACGACGAAATATATGCTATACTTCAAGGTGATATTTATAAGGACTTGTTGTGGTATGGTATTGATAGTTTAAATTGTTCTTCTGCTTGGTAGATTATAAGTTTTGCTTCATTAATAAACATAACCAATACGATGCTGTGCGGGTGTTAGAGATAGAACCAAATATTGCTACAATACAGACCAAGGAGATATGAGATGACACCTTTGATTCACATAGTGCTGGTCCTGATCGTGGTTGGCGTCCTTCTCTGGCTCGTCAATAACTATATACCCATGGCATCTTCCATTAAGTCAATACTGAATCTGGTCGTGGTCGTTGTTGTGATTTTATGGCTGCTAAGCGTCTTTGGGATTTTTAGTCTTCCCTCCAGATAAAGCCAGCGAGGTGCTACTGTGGATGATCTCATCATAAGCATGAACTACGGGCGTGCGGTGGACATCATGCGCGCAAATAGCCCATTGGATTTGTTAACTCGCTTGGGGACAAGTCTGCAGGACAAAGCTCAGGACATGGTGATGTTCTGGCGTAAAAAACTTTTCAGGAAGGATGTCGTGGGGGTATTAATGGGGCTATATTGTGCTGTTATGGGTCTGGCTTATTCCCAGTTCGCTGCAGCGCAAATCATCAGTGATCCTGCAGACGCCTGTAGCTTTCTGGCACGTAATGTCTTGCCAGTGAACACCTCAGAGCAACAAGCCGTACAGAATACCGAGGCGTTGGAGCCCGTTCCCACACCTGTGCCGGTATATCTGGATCCTCCCGAGATCATCGCGCGTGTTGCGCACATACCAGGCGCGCCTTATCTTACGGCCGTTAGCGGTAACACCATACGCTGTGTCGCGGTAGCGCCGCAGTGGCTATTACCCCTGTCTACGCCAGAACGCACCTGGCTCATTCTCGTGGGTATCGCCAACAGTCAGGATCCGCACACTTACCATCTGTTGGTGCTCGCGGCCGGCAATCAACTGCCCGGATGGCTCTCCGGACTTACCGACTGGTTTGGCAAGCGTGCAGCCCACCAAGCCATCCTGCGCTCAGAGACGCAGGCTACGATCTGGTTGGCGCAGGATCATGGGGGTGCCATGGGCATCGCCAGCCATGCGATACTCATGTTGGGCAGGGTGCCAACTTTTGCCACGAACCCCTGGTTGCCATCGCTCGTGGAACAACTTGCGGCCATCGGGAAAGCGTTCACAGCTCCAGGTTAAGAGGTGGCAAGTATCGAAACTTTCAGTGGTCAGTGACCGTTTCCGCTGTAATGTGCTGCACGACCGGTTGGGCGAAAGAACCAGCCCGCACAGCCTGCGCGAGCTCCGCAGTCTTGCCCACCCGAGTTCGACAGTTCATCGGCAAAAATCGTCAATTTCGTAACGCCGCCCCAGCATTCATAGGGGTTTCAGCGCCTATTTTCTAAAACTTCTGTGGTGGCACGTTTTATTACTTAGTCTCTTTTATTGACATGCCTATGAACGCTGATAAAGCTGCGGCATGCATGTGAAGATAACCACCTCCGGCAGTCGCCGCTATGTCCAGCTTGTGGAGTCCTACCGGGATAATGCCGGAAAGGTCAAAAAGCGCAAAAATTCAGCCTAAACCCTGGTCAAAATTGGACGCTGTTAGGTGGTCAATTTTCGACGCTGATTGACAGGGATCGATAAAGAAAGCCCGTGGACGGCAGGATCTGGGTCTTCGGCATCTCGTCGCCCTCACCGGCCTCGACCGCGGCGTTGCCGTCAAGGACTATGGCATCGAGATCCCGGACCAGGGCTGGAAACGGACGGAGATTCCCGAAGCGGCACTGGATGATCAACTGGCGCATGAATGACGGAACCCGCCCAAGGAAATGCTGGACCCCACTACCGGTTTCGCGGCGGCGTGGCACAGACGGCTCCTGGAGCGGCGCAAGCAAAAAGAGAAAGAACGGGCACTACAGAAAAAACGGGCCCGGGAACAGGCAAAGCCGCAGCGGGGATCGGAGATCGAGTAGAGATTTGGGAGCGGGAATGGACAAAATTGGGGACTTCGCGTTCAGTGTGTTGGTATACACTTGCTACTGGATCAGCCTTGGCGTGGAAAGGCGTCAAGGCAGTGCCGAAGATCGTGTTTTGTGATACCTGTCCGAAGTATATGGCTCCGTGATTTCGATACCCTGGGTGAACTACCTGCTGGCGGGCTTCGGGATGGTTGTACGGTAACTGAGCGGCGTACTCCTCACAACCGGACCCAGCGGCTTGACAGGTGTATAATTTGGGATACACTCCTCCACATGATCAGCATCAAAAACGACGGCGACTTTTGATCGCTGGCTCCATGGCCTGCGGGATCGCAGGGCGAGGGCGCGCGTTCGGGTGCGAATCGATCGCATGGAGTTGGCCCATTTTTGGCGACTGCGAACCCGTCGGAGAGGGCGTATCCGAGATGCGTATCCATTACGGTCCCGGCTATCGGGTGTACTTCAAGCGGTTTGGCCTGGAACTCGTCGTGCTTCTGGCCGGAGGCGACAAATCCACGCAATCGGCCGACATTGCCCTAGCATTGAAGTTGGCACGACAACTGGAGGGGTGAATCATGGAAAAATTGGAATTGCACACATGGGACAGTGCCGAGCACCTGAAAACCGAAGAGGACATCGCGGCTTATCTCGACGCCTGTTTTGAAGAGGCGGGGGATGACGCGGCCTTCATCGCCAGGGCGCTGGGTACCGTTGCCCGCGCGCGCGGCATGACCCGGCTGGCCCATGACGCCGGCATGGGCAGGGAAAGCCTCTACAAAGCCCTTTCCGGAGAAGGCAACCCCAGTTTTGCCACCATTCTCAAGGTAGCCAAAGCCTTGGGTGTGCGCATTCGCGCCGAAGCTCTGCACGTCTGACCGGATCATTGCTGGAGTCATTCCGGCATCCTGTCAGCGGCTTATCGCATCCAATCCTCTGCCACAGGTGGTTTTTGCAGTCATAGTGTCACCACCACGTCGTCGGCGTTGATCTCGCTGGGCCTTTCGATCCGCCCGGACTACGCCGCATTGGAAGCTGGAAAATCGTTTTTGTTTGCCTACGGATTTCTGGTGCTCTCTTCCCTGTATGCTGCGCATACAGCGCCTCGCTTTTTGGAGACGGTAATTTTGGCGTTATCACTCTATTTCGTGCCAGTCGTATTTCAAGGGGTACTTGCCGCCTTTAGCGAATGGAGTCAGAAACGAGACGATCTCATGGCCTACCCGATGTCTGTTTTTTTGCGGGATATCCGAATCCTCGAAAATCAATGAAAACTATTTTCCTTTGATCCTAAAAAAAGCAGTTAAGGTCCGGCAAGTGCCGGAAAAGTCCCCGGCGGTGACCATGGTGATCGCGTAATTTGCGCAACGATGTAGCTCACGAGGAGGTCCCAGGGCTGGTGTTCCAGGAACTGCTCCGCAGTCTCCCGAACTATCCGCAACCCTCTACGGATATTCTCAATTCCGCGCTCCACCTTTTTCTGCGCGGCATGCATGGGTGTCAGAAAAAGATGAATCTGTCCAGCGTGTTTGGTGCTGCGACCTATAGCGGAGAGCAGCAATGGACGACTGGTGATGGCTTCTCTCCGTGACCCCGGAAAAGCCAGTCGGGAATACCAGCTCCACCAGTTGTAGACCAGCCCCACGGCACGCGCGGAGAGCCGACAACGGGCCAGATCACGAGTGGTGTACCCGCCCCATCCCCACTGGTTCTTGAGTTCGTCAAAACCGTTCTCCGCATCGGCCCGGTCGCGGTACAACTGCGCGATACTCAGAATGCCTTCTTGGATATCCGTCACCAGTACGGCGTATTCGTAGACCTTGGTCTGGCGACGGTCCACGAAAGCAAATTCCAGCTGGCCTTGATGTTCCTGGGTGGCGATTAGATGGTCTTTGAGTAGGCGACGGAGAATGACTACCCGGCGGCTCTGCTGCCACCCGGCCAGTTGAATCGTGTCTTCGCGGCCTTCCCAGCCTTGTCCTGCATCCGCCCAGTCACGGCGGGTAAATTCCCGCTGTAACAGGCGCTTGACCCGGGGCGATTGACGCAATTTGAAGAGATAGGACTGCTGCCGCGCTTCCATCTCGCGGATAACCGCATCATTGCCAAAGCCACAGTCGCCACGGACCAGATAAGGACGCTGTTCGGCACTCAGGGTGTCCAGTACGCGGTTCAGCCCCGGTTGGGCATGGTTGGAGGCCGTGGTGTTGCCGGCTGTCACTTCTACATCCAGCAATAGCCGCAGATTACCGACCCAGTACGCATGATAGGCATGGGATGGACGCCCCGGTTTGTGCGGATTGTAGCCTACTTCAGCCCCTTGCTGATGCCCGAATAACGTTTTGATGGTGGTGTCGATATCAAGAATCCAAGGCGTGTCACAGGCTGCCTTTGCGCTTTTGAACAAGTGCTTGCGCATCCATTCGGTGCCTTCGCCTTCGGGGATTTTACCCAGCGCCCGGCGCAGGGCGTCTTCGCTGACGATCTTGCTCATCCCCAGAATCTGCGGACTGACACCATCACTGCGTAATCCAGTGACATGTGCATAGCGTCGGTGACCCGCCAGTATGGAGAGATCCCAAGTGCCCAATACATCGCGCTTCTTGGGTGCGTTGGGGCTGTTATAGATCAAGGGACATTCTTCTACCCAAGCATCAAACAAACCACTGACTTTCTGAAACTCGGCAAAGAACACCAACTGGCCAAAGGGAGTGGCTGCCGATTCCTTATCCCAGGATACCTGAACACGACCGCCCATCGTATCCACAATCATGCTCTGTATAGCCTCAGGAATGGGCTTTTGGGGCCGCTTAGTGCGTTCACCCATTGGGTGAGCCTCCAACACAGGGGAAAAATCAATCCTATCAGAGGAATCCTGCCAAATCAGCAGGGGTAACTGCCGAATTTAGGTTGATTGAGGGGCGGGCTTTCGTTCGCATAGGATCCCAGCGCAGATCCCTTTGCGCATGGCCCCAGTATCCGCCCCGCCGAATCTGCTGCTCCCTGGGGCAGCTATCGTCTCCGCGCCCGATCTATACCCAAATGGAATAATAGCGATAGGGATAGATTCATGGCACTGCACATCACGGTAAAGATCAAGCTCACGGGCACCTATGCCGACAAGGTGCGGGTCGAAGCGGCATCCCGGCGCATGTCTTTGGCGGCCCTGACCGCCGAGTATGCCATGCGCGGGCTCGATGCAGAGGCGCAAGACGGCAGCGAACTGGCCGGTTTTGAGCGCCGGATTGCTGCAACCATACTGGCGTCCAGAAGTGACCTCGAAGCCGTCCAGGCCGAGCTCGACACGGTGGCCGCGATGCTCGACACCTTCGTCAAGCTCATGCTGGTTCACCTGCCGGAACCGGGCACGGAGAAGGAAGCGACCCAGGCTTCCGCACTGGCCCGGTATGAACGATTCATCCAGCAGGTCGGCATGGCCTTCGAGGGCGATAGGCCGCAGGCCCTGAAAAAGATCGGAGAGCTGATTCAGCAGCGGATCGGGACGGCGGAGGAAAATCAGTGAATATCCACGCGCACGATCAGCAGGAACAGCAGGCCCATGCCCGCCGGATCGAGCAGATGCGGCGCATTCTGGGGGCGGAGATCGCCGCCCTCTTCGATGACACTGGCGTCGTCGAGATCATGGCCAACCCCGACGGACGGGTCTTTGTCGAGCGTCTGGGGTCGGGAATCTCCCCCCTGGGCGAGATCGATGCGAGCCGTGTCCAGTCGCTGTTAGGGCTCATGGCCGACTACCTGCATACCACGGTGAGCCGTGACCGGCCCATCGTCGAGGGGGCCATGCCCATCGAGTTCCTGCGCAGCCGCTTTGCCGGCGCGATCCCGCCCATGGTGGAGGGCGCGTCTTTCAGTATCCGCCTGCCGGCCCGTTCGGTGTACACACTCGATCAGTACGTTGAGGCGGGCATCATCACGGCGGCGCAGCTGGACACCCTCTCCGATGCCGTGCTTTCCCGCAATAATATCCTGGTGAGCGGTGGCACAGGATCCGGCAAGACCACCCTGGCCAACGCCATCATCGACCGGATCTCCAAACTATCCGATATCGGCACCCGCATTGTGATCATCGAAGATACCCGGGAGCTCCAATGCACCGCTCCCAACGTCGTCCAGTTCCTGACCGACGATGATGCGGGCATCGACATGACGCGCCTCTTAAAGCTCACGCTGCGCTATCGGCCCGACCGCATACTGGTAGGCGAGGTCCGCGACAAGGCGGCCCTGGCGCTGCTCAAAGCCTGGAACACGGGACATCCGGGCGGCATCGCCACCCTGCACGCCAACAACCCCGAAGCGGCCTTGTTGCGTCTCGACCAGCTCTGCCAGGAAGCGGGTGTTCCCGCGCAGCAGACGCTGATCCATGAGGCGGTGGATATCGTTTTGCAAATTGCCCGTGATTCGAATCATCCCGCTGGTCGCAGGATTTCGGCCATCCTCGATGTGAAAAGTGGGGAGGTGCGGCAATGAAATATCATCCTTTTGATTCTGGGTATACCAAAACCCGGCGATCTATACCCGCGCAAGGACAAATGCGTGTCCGTCCACGAAAGGGTGTTCACATGAAAAAGCGGTTGAAGGCAATATTCTCCGGGGTTCGCAAGGTCAGCGCCGCGGGCCTCATGGTCCTGGCCCCCGGCGTAGCGCTGGCGTCCACATCCGGCGGTGTGTTTTCTCCCATTGCGGGGCCGCTGAATACGGTCCTGACGGGTATGCAGGATTTGGGCGGACTGGTCGCCGCTGGCGGCTTCGTCGCGACGGGACTTTCCTGGTGGCATGGCGGCGAACACAAAAAGGCCATGATGATTGGCATGGGTGCGACGGTCGGGGGCATTGCCATGGCCAATGCGAAATCGCTCGCCACCAGCATCACCGGCGGCGCCACGATGGGCCATGTGGGCATCCTGGGCCTCGCCGCATCGCACGCCCTGCACGTCGTGGGGCTCTAAGCCATGGCGGCGGAGCTTACCCGCCGTCTCCCGCTCCACCCCTCCCTGACCAGGCCCATGCTCGTCGCGGGGGGTGAGCGGGAGGCCACATTTGCCCTTTGGTTCGTCTGTCTCTCTATACCGGTTCTGGTCTCTCTCTGGTTCATCCCGGTGGGTCTCATCGTCGGCGGAGTGGGGCAGTCGTTTCTGCGAACACTCGCAAAACACGACCCGCAATCCTTTGGCGTCGTGCGTCGCCACTGGAGCCAGCAATCCGTCTACCTGGGCGGGGCCAGCGCTTATGCACCAGTCCAATACAAGGCCCCCAAAGAACAGACGCAAAGTGCCGCGTCTGGCGGCCTACTCAAAGCCCTGTCGAAACTCCTGAGGAAGAAGAAATAATGCGCTCCCTGAAACAGTACCGCGATCAGGCCCTGGGCCTTCCCGATCTATTGAACATCGCTTTTCTGGTGGATGGCTGGCAGACGGATGCCGGGGAAATGGCCATCGCCCTGCAAAAAGACGGGAGCTTTCTGGCGGGGTTCCGCTATGACGGGCCTGATCTCGAGAGCCAGTCCACGCAGGATCTGGAGGCGCTCTCGGCCACCTGGAACAACGCCATCGCCCGGCTGGGCACAGACTGGGGTGTGCATGTCACGGCGATTCGCGAGCCGGCCGACGGCTATATCGACGAATCGGAGTGCGCCTTTCGCGACCCGGTGTCGCGCCTCATCGAGGCCGAGAGGCGGGCGCAGTTTGGATCGGAAACCCATCACTTTGTGAGCCGTTATGCCATCACCATCGCCTGGCGAACGCCCATCGATGCGGAAGTACAATTGGTACAGTCCATGATCCAAAAGAAAGCTGGTAAACAATCCGGGCAGCTGGCCGATGCGGCATTCCGGGATACGCTGGCCCGCTACCGGCAGGTGATCGAAGTTATCCTGGGCATTTTCAGGCACGGGTACCGGGTGAAGGCCATGGATGCCGATGCCCTGCTCACCCATATCCATGAGTGCCTGACCGGCGCCACGCATCGCGTCAATGCACCCCGGATTCCGGCGTATCTGGATGCCCTCATCGGGCATCATGATTTTGTGGGCGGTCTGGAGCCGTCCATGGACGGGGAAGAGATCCGTGTCGTAACGGTTCTGGGCTATCCCAGCATGACCTTCCCCGAGATGCTGGAGAACCTGCATAGCCTGCCCATTCCCCTACGCTACACGCTCCGCTTCCTGCCCCTCGATCCGCCGGATGCGGTGGCGGACATGGCGAAGATCCGGGATCGCTGGTTTGGCTCCCGGGCCAACATGAAATCCCTGCTTACGGAGAAGATGACGGGCGAAGCCCAGGGACAGTTGTCCGCCGACGATACGGTGGTGAACCTCGCCTATGACGCCAAGCAGGCCGTCAATGAGGCGCGGGAGGGTGCTGTGAAGTTTGGCAACTTCACACTATCCGTCGTGCTGCGTTCCGCCGATGAAAAAATGCTCGCGAATCGGATCAAGGCGATCAAGACCTTCTTCGACAATGCGGGCTATGTCGCCCACCTGGAAACGACCAATACGGTGGAAGCGTTCCTGGGCAGCATCCCGGGTCATCTCTATGAGAACATCCGCCGGCCACTGATGCACTCGCTGAATGTTGCGGATTTCGCGCCCAAGACGGAAATCTGGGCCGGTGAAGCGCGTTGCCCGAGTCCGCTGATGAATCTGTCTGACGGCCGTAAAGCCCCGCCCTTGCTGTACGCGGCGACCACGGGCAATACGCCATACCGACTGAATCTCCATGTCGGCGATCTGGGGCACAGCCTGATTGCCGGCATGACCGGGGGCGGAAAGAGTACACTCCTGGCCCTGTTGGCCGCGCAATGGCAACGTTATCCCGACAGCCGGGTGATCGCCTTCGACAAGGGCATGAGTCTCTACGCCCTCACGGAAGCCATGGGTGGGCAGCATTATGATCTGAACGGCCCGACCTCCGATCTGTTTTTTGCACCCCTGCAGCACGTTGATGATCCGGCCGAGGCGGCTTTTGCGGCCGACTGGGTGGAGGCGCTGGCCGTCCTGCAGGGGATGACGGTCACGTCCACGGAGCGCTCTGCCATTCGGGATGCCGTGCATGGCCTGGCCCGGGAATCCGGGCGCTCGCTCACCGCGCTGGTCCAGATGATCCAGAACCGGGGGATCAAGGATGCTCTGCAGTATTACACCCTGACCGGGCAAACGGGGAAGCTGCTTGATGCCGAGAGTGACGGGCTTTCGATGGCCGATGCCAGCATGATCACTTTCGAGATGAGTCACCTGATGAACGGCAGTCCGGCGGAGCACCGGGTAACGGTTCCGGTACTGCTGTATCTGTTTCACCGGATTGAGCAGATGCTGGATGGACGGCCCACCCTCATTCTGCTCGACGAGGCCTGGACCTTTCTGGACAACGAGCTGTTTCTGGCGAAGTTGCGGCAATGGCTAAAGGAACTGCGGAAGAAGAATGCCGCCGTCGTTTTTGCCACGCAGTCGCTGAATGATCTCAAGAACAGCCCGCTGCTTCCGGTCCTGAAGGAATCCTGCCCGACGAAAATCTTCCTGCCCAACCGGGCTGCCACCAGTCCGGACCTCAAGCCCCTGTATATCGACATGGGGCTGAATGATCGGCAAATCGAGCTGGTGGCGGCGTCCACGCCGAAGCAGGACTACTACCTGTCCACCCCAGAGGGGCAGCGCCGGATACAGTTTGGCATGGGGCCGGTCACCCTGGCTTTTTGCGGTGTCTCCGATCCGCGTGAGGTCAAGCGGGTAGCGGAGCTCAAGACGCAGCACGGCGATCGCTGGCCGATCGCCTGGCTGAAAGAGCGGCTGTCACCCAGCATCCGGGATGGTTGGGTGCGCTATGCGGAGTCCCTTTACCAGGGAGAACGGGCAT
The DNA here is from genome assembly GCF_003966655.1 of Acidithiobacillus ferridurans. Classification (NCBI taxonomy): domain Bacteria; kingdom Pseudomonadati; phylum Pseudomonadota; class Acidithiobacillia; order Acidithiobacillales; family Acidithiobacillaceae; genus Acidithiobacillus; species Acidithiobacillus ferridurans. Next base: position 2,344,273 of record NZ_AP018795.1, read on the forward strand.
GAAAAAGCAGATCGGTGTGGCGGTTCTTGGGTCCCTGTTTGCGGCCTTGCCAGTTTTTGCGGTGGGCGGCGATTCCGCGACGATAGCGCAGTTGCAGGCGGAGAACGCCGCGATCACCGCTGGAAACCTTTCGGTGAACCCGCTGGCAGAGCGGACGCAATTGGTGAAGGCATTGGGGTACGACATGGGCCAGATCAGCAACTACATGGTCCCCATAAACGGCGACGTGGCGAATTTCGCAGCAAAGGCCAATGCGTTGGCGCAATCGCTATCGCAGTAAAGCCATAGGCATCTCTACCCAGTCCTGATCTATACCCATGGAGTCCGGATGATTGCGCCTGGATCGGCGCAGGGAGGTTTTCGATGAGCATCCAAAGCAAGGCAGTCATGCTGAGCGTGAGCCTCGCTCTATTGCCGGCGCCCGCCTTTGCCGTCAGTGAAGTGGCCGGTGCCACTTTCCCCGAACAGATCGTCCAGGAAGCGACGTCTGTTCAGCAGTTGGCGAAGCAGGCGCAGGAGGTAACGACACAGATCAGCATGTACGCCAACGATATCGAGCGCTATCAGAACATGGTGACCAATACCCTGAACATGCCGGCGGCCATGTATGCCCAGATCTGGAATCCGCTGGTGGGATCCATTCAGAAACTGACCAGCATTTATAGCCAGGCACAGGCGCTGGGCTACGCCGGGCAGAATATCGGCGCTGAACTCGCGCAGGAGTATCAGGGGGCTGGCAGCTCCATCCAGAATCTGTCCTCCGTCTATGCCAACTGGAACCAGACGACCAACACCGACATGGAAGACGCTCTGGAGTCCCAGCACCTGGCGGCGCAGAACTTCGCGACACAGGATGCATCGATGCAGACGATCCAGAATGAAGCGCAGACAGCTCAAGGCCGGGAGCAGGTGGCCGCTGCCGCCGTGGCTGCGGCCAACGTCACCACCAAGTCGATCCAGCAACTGGAGCAGATCACCATGGCTGGCGAGGACGCGCAGATCGCTTATCTGAAGCAGAAGAAGGCGGAAAAGAACGTGACTGCGCAAGAAGCGGCAGACGGACTCTTTTCCGGTGGCACGAACAACCCCAGCCTTTTGCCTTGAAGGAGATGATGATGAAAAAAGCGCTATTGCTCGCAGCGATGGGCGTCATGCTGGCCGGTTGCGCACACCAGCCTGTGTACACCGCGCAGTATTACCGGACCCACAAGGCAGCGCTCAAAAAGGAAATCGCCTTCTGCGCGAAGGCGGAAAAGGTTTCCGATAGTGAGGCGAAGAACTGCCGGATGGCGCAGGCGGTACAATCGGATGAAGAGGCGGCAAATGGGCTCTTCTCCGGCGGTACGAACAACCCCGCATTGCTGCCGTAAGGAGCGACCAGGCTTATGCGTGGACACCGCAGGTTTCCGTGGATCATGGGCATGCTTCTGGGTGCCGTCCCCGGCATTTCGTTCGCAGCGGGTTCGGGATCGTTGAGTCAGGTACAAAGCCTTTTGCGAGGCAAAATTCTTCCTTGGCAAAGTGTCATGCAAACGGCGGCCACGGATCTGTTCTACGTCCTGGCGGCGGTCGAGTTCTCCGTCCTGTTTCTGAACCATGTTCTGCAAAAGCGTGGGCACGAAGATCTCTTTGCCGGTATCATCAAGAAGGTGGTGACGCTGGGGTTTTTTCTGACCCTGCTCGACAACTCCGAGACCTGGATTCCCGACATCATCAATGGTCTGGCCGGTGGAGCGCACGCGCTCGGAGTGACGGCCGTGACGCCCGGGCAGATCGCGACGGAGGCTCTTCAGGCATTTCTCGGGATCGTGCTGTCTCCAATAGCTGCCGCCACCCACAACCTGGGTAATACCTTCAGCGACATTTTCAGTGGTAATTTCTCTGCGGCTTTTTCTTCTGCGGGAAAAGCGGTCGCCAGCAGCAACCCGGCATCGCTCCTGGTAGAGACCCTCCTGGCGGGGATCATTGGTCTGCTGGCAGGGATGGGCATTCTGGTCATGGCCCTGGAGTTCCTGATGGTCCAGATCGAGAGTTACCTGGTGATCGCCCTGGGCGTGATCATGCTGGCCGGCGGCGGGCTGCGCTGGACGGCCAAGTATGTCGGCAGTTATTTCGATTACGCCATCAACGTGGGTGTCCGTCTTTTTATCCTGACCGCGCTGGCGTATCTGGTGACCTACAGCATCGTGCCGCTGATCCAGACGATCCTGGAGAATGTCACGAATCCTTTGCAGGCTGGATTCGAGGTGCTTATTCTGGGTGCCCTCATCGCCCTGTTGCCCCGCAAAGCATCCAGCATTGCCAGTAGCCTTCTGTCCGGTAACTCATCCTTCTCCGGCGGAGAACTGGCTAAGGAAGGCGGGATGATCGCCGGTGGCACGGTAGCACTGGGAGCGGCTGGCGTGGGCCTGGCCGCCGCTGCGGGCGGGGGGCTCGCCGCTGGTGGATTATCCGCAGCGGCGGGTGCTGGAGGCGGTGCTGCCGGAGGCGCTGCCAGCCTTGCAGGCGGCCTTACCGGGGCGGCTGGCGCGGGAGAAACCGGCGCGGCGGCTGGTGTGGCGGCACCGGAAGCTGGGGCGATGTCCGCAGGCGGTGGCGCGAGTTCCGGCGCGAGCGCAGGGAACGCCGTACCGGCCCCCGGCATGGGCGGTTCGGCGGGTGGTGAGGCGCCCCAGGCAGCCAGGGCTGTGCAGGCCCCAGCGCCGATTACGCAATCCACTGGCCAGCAAAACCCATCCAAGGGTGTCGAGGCGCCGAGCCAGGAAACTGGAAAGGAAGCGGGCCAGGATAAGCGGAAGGATGAGGAAATGAGCGCAAGCGAACCCTTCGCAGGGGGCAAACCCCATCCCGATGCGCCGCCCGTCCCGGTCAATGCGGTTCCGGCTCCTGAGCCCGTCAGTACGCCTTCTGGCGGTGGCGGTCAGGGAAGCACGGCGGCTCCGGCTCCGAGCGCGCCCGCAAGTGGCGGTGCCACGATGGACGATGTGGTCGAGCAGCTGAAGCAGATGCAGGGGCAGCCGAAGGCGGCAGTGGATAAGCTGAAAGATGGGTTTATTGATAGAGCGAAAAGTCATGTGGAGGGTGTCGCAACAGGGAACTCGAGAGATGTGCCTTCAGGCGGAAAAATCTCTACCGACCACATGAGGGACTTCGATTGATGGATTTCTTGACATGGGGTTCCTTTCTGCCTATCGGTATACCGTAATTTTGCATCGTTAGGGCGGTGAGCGAGATGAGCACCTATTGGGATCCATACCAGAGAGAAAAAGAAGACCGGGCTCGGCGAGCCGCAGATGCTGCTGATGCCGCGTTCATACATGGAATCGCTTTGGCGATCTACTTTGCGCTTGGAGCTGCGATTGGCCATCTCCTGGCTCTGGCTATCCGCCACGGATACGGCAAGCATATCCTGTTCCTGGTCTTCGTGGCCCCCGTCCTGCTTTTTGTGGTAGCGCTGGTAGTAGGGCTGGTTCTGGGCGTTCACGCACACCCCCAGGCATTTCTTGCGTACTGGCAGGCGTATGTCATCCGGCACCCGGGAGCGGCCTCGTGGACCTGGCTGGTTCGGGGATTCACGGAGCTCTGCCGTTGGTAAGGGATATCCGGTGGGACCAAGGCCAGTCCCACGATAGCCAGGAGTTCTTCTGGTGGGAGGGGGACACGTTGGTGGTCAACATTCTGGGCAAACCCAGCGCGGGCCGGGATCAAGACATAAGTTGTCGCCTTTCTGAAAATAGAGTCAGACGTAGGGTAGGGGCGGAAGGTGGATTATCGAAATGACGAATTACTGCTCTCCCTGATATCAAGAACATAGTAAACTATTCCCAGGCACAATATAGAAATTCCATAGCCAACGATGATGGCGGCGTGCAGTGGTTTTGCGTCTAGCAGAATGTACTCTCTCGAAATGCCTAATATCGCAATGAGGACAACGGTTTTCACGCGGACTATTTGTCCACGGTGTTGAATGGAATGGAAAATCGTATGGTTAAATTCCAGGGCCATCAATAAACTCATGATGGATCCAAAGACGACTGGAAACTGGTCTTCCTGCACTACAGCGCCTGGCGTGTTGATTAGATGCGCGACGCTGGAAATCAGGTTCCAAAGAGCAGCCAGGATGAGAATCGAAAGCAATAGCGAAATCACTAATGAGACGATCTGCTCGAAACGTTCGTAAATCGTAAGAACCGTCCAGTTTGTGCGGAGTCTTTCAAGAAACCATCTGTTCCTCATCGCGTGATCTCCAGTCTCTATTTCGCATTATTTATTCTTTCTTTTTTGAAATACGTAAATATTCATCACCTGAAATGCTATTAATAACAGAAAGACAGTGGATGTTGTCGTGTAGCACATCGGTCATGACATGCCAGAAATGAAGAAATCAACACCTGTCATGACGGATGTCCATAGAATTATGCTTTTTATATGATTTATATACATATGAATCAGATCCTTGCACAGCGCCATTGTTTATCTGGATGATTTTCTTGCCATTGCCTGACCGCTGCTTGTGGAATCTGCTCTGTCAAGCAGCGGTGAATGGGCACCATGGAGACACCAACAAATGGATAATCACATCCCGAACAATCTCCACTTCGACTATCGTGTGGGCAGCGTAATCACGACGAAAATACTCCCATGGTGATTGCGAATACGCATGGAAATGGGTGTATTCGCAGGGAGAGATTTCACCAGTTGAGCCAATTGTTCAGGGCTGGTTACCCGCAGTTGGTTGATGGACAAAATCGCCATTCCACTCCGTAGGCCAATAAAAGATGCTGGCCCCGGATAGACGGACTGAATCAATACGCCGTGATCCACCCCGAGTTTCTGCTGCTCCTTTGGTCCCAAGGTGCCAACGCGTACCCCCAGACGACGAATGTCGATGCTCTGTTGATCGGCAGTCATCAGCATCTTTTGCGGCATCTCGCCGACCTGAACCTGCAATGTCCTGGGCTTCCCGTGATCGAGGATGCCGATGGGCACAATCCTGCCTGGTGGTGTGTCACCTACTAATGGAGGGAGCGTGCTAACGTTGTAAATAGGACGGTGATCATAAGCCACGATCACCTCCCCGGACTTAATGCCCGCTTTTGCCGCAGGACTCGAAGGCATAACCTGCGCGATCAATGCGCCTACTGGTTCCGGAAGGTGCATCGCCTGCGCCATTTGTGGCGTCACCGACTGAATTTCGACACCCAGCCAACCAAATTTTACTTTCTGATGGCGCTCGAATGCATGAACGGCACGCATCGCGGTATCAATCGGGATGCTGAAGGATAACCCCATGTAGCCGCCATCATTGGTATAGATCTGGTCATTGATCCCGACGACCTGTCCACGCATGTTGAAAAGCGGACCGCCAGAATTTCCAGGATTGATGGGCACATCGCTTTGAATGAATGGTATGTACTGATTATCATGAGGTAGTGATCTATTCATGGCGCTGACCACGCCTTGGGTTACGGTGTTATAGAGTCCAAACGGCATACCAATAGCCAGCAGCCACTGACCGACCTGAAGGTTCTTTGAGTTCCCCAGTTGTACGATAGGCAGATCGTGGGCATGAATCTTCAGCAACGCGGTATCATAATGGACGGATAATCCGACCACTTTGGCTCGATACGCGTGATGATTATTCAGGGTCACCATAATATGGTGCATGCCTCTCACGACATGTCCCGCCGTGACGATGTAACCGTTGTGAGAGATGATGAATCCAGACCCGAGAGCCTTGGTCACCTCCTTTTCCGGGGGCGTGTAATTTGGTAGCCCATGAAAGAAACCAAAAAACGGCGAGTTTTTCGGAAATGGATTAAAAAACCCCTGATGTTCATGAACTATTTTTGTGTCAGAATCGCTGATTCTAACGATTGCGTTGCCATATTTTTTTACGATTGGGCTAAAGTCCGGTATCTTGACCAATCTTGGCCTTGTTTCTGCCTCACTTGGTGAGGGCAGAGGCGTAATGGTATGACCTGATTCCCCAAAAACCCATCCCGTTGCTCCCAGTCCGAAACCCAACGCAACGGCAACAGCAAGGGATACTATATAGCGTGGTCTTTTCCATTGGATTTTTCTCATGACGCACCTCTATCGTACGCTTCTTAACACTTCACTCTCTATCAAGAGAGCTATCCGTGGCCCGTTTCCGCTTCCCGGTGGTGGTTAGTCTTTGTCGTCCACAAATCCGATATGTCTGGTGAAGGTTTGTAAATTCGGCAGCCCGGGACGAGATAATCCGGATTGATATGCTGCATCCTGGCCTGCTCTGATGTCTTACATGCGTATATATCACCGGCCACCTGCGTCAAATGGTTTGACAACTGGGCGAATGCCGGAACAGAGAAGGACAACGGCAGGATGATGGCAGGTAACACCATTTTTTGGGTGTTCATTTGAAGTCCTCCAGACAATTGGCAGGGTTGTACCTGTGCCGTTTCTGCTAAATCGGATCAGACACCGATCATCTGGATCAGTTCCACTATGAAGTTATCAATTTCCAATATGTTATCACCCGTTCCAGGCGATATCATGGAGGAAGTGAGGCCTCATGAAAATACACGAGGCCTCACCCCTATCGCTCAGGAAATCGCAATCTTTTTGCGTTTGGCAGATTCTGTTTTAGGCAGAGTCAACTCTAAAACACCATCTTTGTATATGGCCTTGGTTTGATCGCCATTCACATCTGCAGGGAGCTGCACGGTGCGAGAAAACTCTCCATATCGACGCTCTCGGTAGATATAATTCCCTTCTTCCCGAGAGCTATCTTCTTCCTTGACGCCACTGATATAGACCTGGTTACCGTGTACCTGGACATCCAGCTTATCCTTATCTACGCCGGCAATCTCCGCCTTCAATACAAAAGCGTCATCGTGATCAAGGACATCAATATGCGCGATTTGGGGTTGCGTGGCCTGTCGGGTAATGAAAGGAGAAAACACTCCAGGCCACACTGTTTCTATTAAGTTTTCCAAAGGTTCTACCTGACGAACACTCTTGACCACCGGACGTGAAACTTCATTTGCCATTTTACACCTCCTTCACGGGCATCAATAGGACGCCAGCCAAGCGACTGTACGCCTGGACTCTGGCATGCAACGTTATGGGTACGAGTTCAGATGATTTCAAGGGGGGCTTTAGGCCTTTTGGAGGAAACTGAACCGCCCCGGGTTTCAAATAGCCTTCTGCCTGGGGCAGTGACTTGAGCTTGTCATAGGGCGTCATCATGTTTACGTAGCGGTAGAGCTTGCGTTGTTTGCCTTTGGTATCGGTGCGGGTTTCCGGGAAGAAGCAGAGGCGGTGGAAGTTGATATAGGGGTTGAGGTGTTGCTGGTTGAAGGTGTTGATCAGCGCCGCCCAGCGTTATGGAATATGGCTGTAACCGAATAGCTTTCTCACCACGGCGCCGTTTTTGCTTTCGGCCCGGGCGTTGTCATTGGAATGACGTGAGCGGGACTTGGTGAACTCGATGCGCAGTTTCTCCAGCAGCTCTGCGACCCGTTTGTTGATGTATTCCAAGCCGTTGTCGGAGTGGAAGCCGAGCACGCTAAAGGGGAAGCTGTCCAACAGCTGTTCCAGGGCCGGAATGAGGTGCTGCTCGCTGATTTTCTCGACGCTCACGACGATCTCAAACTGTGTCTGTTCATCCACCGCGTTGATGTGATACACGCCTTTCTGTTTGTCCAAGTCGCCTTGATGAACCGTATCGATGCGGATATAGCCGGGTCGCCCGTTGGGCTGGGGTTGGCGCCGCTCGCCGAGCGTTGACGGCTTGGGTCGGGTCTTTGCAAAGTGGCGCCGCTGGCGAGTGTAGATGGTGGATTTTCTCAGGTTATAGAGGTGGTTCACGGAGATCGAGGCCAGCCGCTCATACTCGGCCTGACCGAAGACCGCGCAGGCGCGCTCACACAGCTTCTTGATGGCCTGACCGCAGGACGTGTCGTGGCGCTCATCCATCGCCGCCAGCAGGCGGATATCTTTGGCGGTGTACTGGTGCTGGAAACCAGCCACGGTGCGCTGGCGGCGCTGTAACCGACCGTGTTGGCGATACTGGGCAATCAGCCGGGTGATCTGCTGACGGAAGTAACCACTGATTTTCATCAGATAGCGGATCACCATCCCTCCATCATGAACGGAGCCCGATTCCGTTGCGGCTCACTCCAGACTAATTTCATGTTGGAAACACGATCCACCCTTCAGACTCATTTCATATTGGACAAGGCCCATTGTTGACGGAAACAGTAACTCTAACTAAGATCTATGCCGACCGGTCGGTATGTAACGGATACAAGTGAAGGAGGTCATCATGCAAGTAGGTTTCATTGGATTGGGGCAGATGGGTTCGGGAATGGCGGCCAGACTGCTAACTTCCGGAGAGAATATCAAGGTGTTCAACCGCACTCCCGAAAAAATGCAGGCTTTTGCGGACCAAGGTGCACAAGCCGCCAGCAATCTTCAGGACTTTGCAGATGCCGATGTGGTATTCACCATGCTCGCCGATGATCCTGCCGTGACATCCCTGGTTCTGGAAGAAAACGGCCTGATAACGCAGTTGCGGCCGGGGGCCGTGCATGTGTCCTGCAGTACCATCAGTGTTGCCCTTTCAGCGCAACTGGCCGCAGCCCATGCCAAAGCCGGACAGGAGTATCTGGCCGCACCGGTTTTCGGAAGACCCGATGCTGCGGCTGCTGGCAAGCTGTTCCTGGTCTTGGCGGGAAAACCGGAACTCATTGCCAGTCTGCAAACACTTTTTGACGTGATAGGTCAACGCAGCTTTGTGGTGGCAGAGGCACCGGAAAAGGCCAATCTGGTCAAACTCAGTGGTAATTTTTTGATTGCTTCGGTCATTGAATCGCTGGGTGAGGCCATGGCGCTGGTGGAAAAAGGGGGGGTAGACCGCCATGCCTATCTGGATCTGCTGACCTCTAGCCTGTTCAATGTGCCCCTCTACAAAAACTATGGTGCACTGCTTGCCGACCGGAAATTTACGCCTCCAGGCTTTGCCGCGCCCTTGGGCCAGAAAGATATGCGTCTGGTTCTGGCAGCAGCGGAAAATCTGGATGTCCCTCTGCCTCTTGCAAGCCTCTTGCGTGATCGCTTTATTCGCCTTGCTGCTGAGGGCGGTGCCACCCGTGACTGGTCTGCCGTAGGCGCATTGGCCGCGCAGGATGCCGGTCTTCTGCCCTGAAAGTCGGTGATACTTCACAAGGAGAAACCATGTCTGAGCTGAAATTCCATTCATATCGTCAACCAGCGGGAGGCTGGGGGGCGCTTCGCGCTTCCATGCAGAGCCTGCGCCAGCAAGGCATTCTCTCGGCAGGAACTGCCCTGCTGCTGAAGTCCAATCAGGCCGAAGGTTTTGATTGCCCGGGCTGCGCCTGGCCCGACCCCGATGCCCACTCCACCTTTGAATTTTGTGAAAACGGGGTGAAGGCCGTTGCTGCCGAAGCCACCAGCAAACGCGTAACGGCCGATTTTTTTGCCCGGCATTCCGTGCGCTGGCTTGCCCAGCAAAGTGATTATGATCTGGAAGAATTCGGCCGCCTGACGGAACCGATGATGTATGATGCAGCCAGCGACCATTATCAACCCGTTTCCTGGGAGCAGGCATTTGCCCAAATAGCCCGTCACCTGCACGCGCTCGAATCCCCCAACCAGGCTATTTTTTATACGTCCGGCAGAACTTCTAACGAAGCAGCTTTTCTCTATCAGCTTTTTGTCCGTGAGTTTGGTACCAACAACATGCCGGACTGCTCCAACATGTGTCACGAACCTACCAGTCTCGGAATGCCTGAATCTATTGGTATTGGCAAAGGTACTGTCACCCTGGAAGACTTTGACCATGCCGACACACTGCTCCTCTTTGGTCATAATCCTGGCACCAATCACCCGCGTATGCTGGGCACCTTGCGGGATGCGGCCAAGCGCGGCTGCCGGATTCTGGTTTTCAACCCGCTTCGGGAACGCGGCCTGCAGCGGTTTGTGAACCCTCAGGATCCCGGCGAGATGCTCACCAATCATGGGACCGAAATCGCCACCCATTATTATCAGCCCCGCATTGGCGGCGACTATGCCATTGCCCTCGGCATAGCGCGTTATCTGTTGGAGCAGGGCTCTCTGGATCAGGATTTTATTGACATCCATACCGAAGGTTTTAATGCTCTGAAAAAAATTGCCCTGGATACCCCTTGGGCAGAAATTGAGTCAGAAAGCGGTCTCAGCCATGCCGAGCTTATGGAAATCGGTAAAATTTATGATTCGGGCAAAGCCAGCATCATCACCTGGGGAATGGGCATCACCCAACACAAGCATGCCGTCGCTACCATTCAAATGCTGGTCAATGTGCTCCTATTGAAAGGGAATATGGGTAAGCCAGGAGCCGGAGCTTGCCCCATTCGCGGGCATAGTAATGTTCAGGGCGATCGCACCATGGGGATATGGGAACGTCCCGCTGCCGATTTTCTGGATCGTCTGGGTAAGGAGTTTGGTTTTGAGCCGCCCCGAGAACCCGGCCATGACGTCATTGGCAGTATTGCCGCCCTGGAAAAAGGCGAGGCCAAGGTGTTTTTCGGGATGGGAGGCAATTTTGCCAACGCTACCCCGGATACCCAGCGCGTACATGAAGCATTGCGCCATTGTGAACTCACCGTACATGTGACCACCAAACTCAATCGTTCTCATGTGGTTCACGGGAAAAATGCCCTGATTCTCCCTTGTCTGGGTCGGACGGAAATAGATATTCAAAATGGTCAGCCCCAGGGCATCACCGTTGAGGATTCCATGAGCATGGTGCACATTTCCCAGGGAATTCGGGTGCCGGCTTCCCCACAACTGAAATCCGAATGTGCCATCATTGCCGAATTGGCTGAAGCCACTTTGCCCAACAGCAAAACTCCATGGCGCGCCCTGGTAGAGGATTACGACCGGATTCGCGACCGCATCTCAAGAGTGGTTGCGGGTTTTGAGGACTTCAATGCCCGGGTCCATCAACCCAGAGGGTTTCATCTCGATCTGCCGCCTCGCTCCCGACGCTGGACAACGCCATCCGGCAAGGCTCAGTTTATTGCCCAGCCATTGCATCACATCACTGAAGGCCGCTTTGTTCCCAAAAGTACGGCGCGGATTTTCAATCTGATGACGATTCGTAGTCACGATCAGTACAACACCACTATTTATGGGTATGAAGATCGCTACCGGGGGGTATCAGGTGCCCGCAATATTTGCTTCATGCATCCGGAAGACATGGCTGAATTGGGTTTTGCAGAAAATTCGCTGGTGGATATTATTTCGCACTGGACTGACGGCGAGCGCGTTGCCCGGAGTTTTCGCCTGCTGCCTTATGATATTCCCCGCTCCTGTGTGGCGGGTTACTATCCCGAACTGAATGTGCTGGTTCCTCTGTCCAGCCATGCAGACCGAGCCAACACCCCGACTTCCAAATCCATTCGGGTGACCTTTCACGCGGTGACCAAGCGTGACGACTGAGTCTGTTCCAGAATCGGCCACGGAGGATTGGGTCATCGCTCTGCTGCAAGCACTGTGTAATGAACCGGTCATTTCTCTGGCAAAAATAGGGAAACAGATGAATTTGCGGCGTAGTCAACTGGAACGTCTGTTGTTACTGCTTGGTGAAAATGAAAGCTGGGGTGGTATGGGTTATCTGACCCAAAGCGAACAACGTGGTCGTGCTGTGATCCTTCTTACCCAGAAAGGAAAGGATTTATGCGCATCCATGGCGAATTAGATAGTTGCATCGGCTGGTCAGCAGCGACCCTGCTGACCGGAAAAGGGTTATCGGTTGCCCACCAGGAAGCTGTCCTTGAAGAACGGGCAGTATCCATTGTCATCAACGGTCAGACTTATGCGGTGATGATGGTGACGCCGGAGCATCTGGATGATTTCTTTATGGGTTTTCTGTGGAGCGAAGCCATTATTCACGGCCCCGAGGAAATTATCGCCTGGGAACGGATGACCGAAAATGGCGCCTGGGCCATCTACCTCCAGCTCACGGCAGCAGCTGCAGAACGCGCGCAACACAAGCGTCGTCACGTCCTTGGCGGAAGTGCCTGCGGCTTGTGCGGGACACCACTCCTGGCCGGGCTCATTCCCTTTGCGCCACTGGAAAGCAGTTTTTGCTGCAATCCGGCCTCCATCCGCACTCTCATGGTCCAGATGCAGGAGCGACAGGCGCTCAACCACAGTACCGGGACAGCCCATGCAGCCATTCTCGGCTATCAACGGGATTATCTGGTGCGCGAAGATATTGGTCGCCACAATGCGGTGGATAAAAGTATTGGTGCAGCCATTCAGCATGGGCTGAGGCCCGGCGAAGTCAATGTGCTGGGGATTTCCTCGCGCCTGAGTTTTGAAATCGTCCTCAAAGCCATTGGCTTTGGTATTCTGGTGATTGCGGCTATTTCCGGGGTCAGCAGTCTCGCTATCAAGCTGGCTGAAAGCCATGGTGTTACCCTGATTGGTTTCGCCCGGAATGATCGCATGACTTTGTATGCCCACCCCGAACGCATCTAGAAAGACTGGGTGCCCGCACTTTCCCCGGTTTGTGATTATTAACCAGGCACTTAAATATCCGACATAGCATAGTGGGCAGAAGGGTGGCGAAAATAGCTGGTGACCTGGTGCGGCATTTGGCGCAGACGCTCCATGAAGGCTGTTGCCTTGGCTATTAGCGAGTTTTTCTCAGTGCTGACCGTGCCGACACGTAGAGCCGTTTTGAAGTCCCGATTCAGGTATTCGTCGGGGTTGGATTCCGGCGCATAGGGCGGCAGAAAGGCCAGTTCAATACGGTCTTTTTTATCCGCGAGCCAAGTCGTTACCATCTTGGCATGATGCACACGCAGATTATCGACTACCAGATAGATTTTCTTGGGCGCATTCTGAATCAAGGCCGTGAGAAAAGCGATGAAACGCTCCGCATCCATGCTGCCTTCGACAATCTGGAAAGCGACTTTGCCCTGCGGAGAAATCGCCGAGATCATGGATAGCGTGGTCCATCGGGCGGGAACAGCCAATACCGGCGTTTGTCCCCGAGGAGCATACCCGCGCACCCAATGGGCATCTTCCTTGACGGCCGTCTCGTCCCCCCAATAAATCACCGCTCCCTCTTGGGCCGCTTGCGCGCGTAGGCGGGGATAATCCTGCTCCAACCACTGACGGACCGCTTCTGGATTCTGCTCCAACGCCCTTTTGACAGGACGTTGCGGAGTGAAGCTCCAACGCTTGAAATACTTACCCACCAGACGCTCCTGGACCATCCGTACAGCAGAAAACTCTTCCAGCAATACGGCCACCTCTGTCTCTATGGCCTGTTCGATCAGGGAACGTGCCGCTCGCCGAAGTACGCCTTCGATGCCCAGGCCCAACTCTCCCATACCACCCTCAAATACGGTATTCTTTTCCACGGCGTACTCCTTACGTTGCTCACTTGGCCTGCAAACCCTTTGTAGCAACAGTACGCCACCTTGCTCAAGTCACTTGTAACCCGTCTATACACCAGTTTCGATCATAGCTCCTATGCGGACAAAAACCGTTCGAACTGCAAACAGGAGTCCGGCAACCCTTGGCTCAGAGCTAATTCCGTCACCCCCTGGACCAATCGCGTTGATCCGCAAACATACAGATCCGGTAAAGTGGCAAGACTTCCCAGATCGTCGCGCAAGGCATCCACCACGCTGCCTCGATAATCCACCCAGTGATTGCCAGGACGTGAAAGACATATCTTCACCTGCAGTTGGGGAAGTTTATCCTGGATCTGACGGATTTCCTCCTGACAGAAGAGTTCGTCTTCATATCTTGCGCCGAAGTACAGACGTGCCGGAAGCATTTCTCCCCAATCTGCCATGCGTCGCAGCATCGACAGTAGCGGCACGAGACCTGTCCCGCCACCAATGAACCAACGTGGCCGCAGGCCGTTTTCTCTCAGGGTAAAGGTTCCCAGTGGTCCACGTATGTTCAGGCGATCGCCCACCAAGGCGGATTCCAGATAGGTAGAGAAGGCACCACCTGGTCGTAGCGTGATGAAAAATTCCAGGTCGCCATTCCAGTTGGTGTTGTTGGCTAGAGAATAGGCGCGACGCGCATCGCTGCCAGGTACCTGGATTTCCATAAATTGCCCAGCTTCGAATTCCGCAGCTCCCCCTTGCTCATCAGGTTGCAGGCGTAATAACAGTCGTCGCGTACCCGTAGCCACCATAGTGACGTCCACTACTTCTGCCTCGCGCTCCGGGATGCGCTCAAAGCGGATGTAGTTGTAGTCATAAGGCGCCTCCAGAATCAGATCCGCTCGCGGATAGGTACGGCACAGAAGTACATCGCCTCGTGCCTGCGCTTTCTCTGGCAGGGCTTCCATACTGACTTCACCCAGGTGATAAGTGCCTGCGGTAACGGTGGCCACGCAGGCTCCGCAAGTTCCCTTCCGGCATTGGGAAGGAAGCAGGATACTTTCCCGGTCCGCAGCAGAGAGTAAATCTTCCGCCTCAGAACAGACGAAGGACACCTGTTGCTTATCACGGGTATGGATAGTGATATCGTAGTTGGTCATGATGTGCTCATCCTTATGCCGCTTCGTCCGTTGCAGAACGAAGCGGCGTTCCATTGTGCTATGCCGTATGCGCCAGAGCCGTCTGCAAATCCGCTTGCGCCTCGCCAATAAGATCGAGATCAAGATCGAAACGTGATTGGAGCTTCTGCACCAAAGTTGGTGTGAGATAGGCAGGCAGGGTGGGCCCCAGCTTGATTCCCTTGATACCCAGAGCCAGCAGGGAAAGGTGAATGGCGGTAGCCTTTTGTTCAAACCAGGAGAGCATGATCGACAACGGCAGGTCATTGACCCCACAATTGAATGCCTCGGCCAGGGCACCCGCTACCCGGATGGCGGAGTGGGCATCATTGCACTGGCCTATATCCAGCAGGCGGGGGATGCCTCCAATATCTCCGAATTCATGCTTGTTGAATCGATACTTACCGCATCCCAGGGTCATCACTACCGAATCGGCGGGGGCATTATCCGCCACCTCCGTGAAGTAGTTGCGCGCCGGAGAAACACCATCGCACCCACCGACGAGGAAGAAGTGGCGAATATCTCCGTGCTTCACCGCATCGACGATTTTATCCGCCACACCCAGGAGAGTGTGATGCCCAAAACCGATGGTGATACGCTGCTCTTTTGCATCGGCAGTAAATCCCGGTAATGCCTTGGCGGCCTGGATCACCGGGGTGAAATCCCCATTGTCGATATGGCGGACGCCGGGCCACCCCACTGGGCCAAGGGTAAAAATTCGATTTTTATAACTTCTGCCCGGCTCAATGATACAGTTGGAAGTCATGACAATGGGCCCAGGGAAATCTGCAAATTCACGCTGCTGATCTTGCCATGCTCCCCCTAGATTCCCGGCCAGATGAGGGTATGCCTTGAGCAAGGGATAGGCGTTGGCTGGCAACATCTCCCCATGGGTGTAAACATTGATCCCCTGATCCTTGGTCTGCTCCAGGATTTGTTTGAGATCATGGAGATCGTGACCGCTGACCAGGATTGCCTTGCCCTGGATCGGGGAGATGCGCACAGAGGTAATTTCCTGCGCTCCAAAACTGTCCGTATTGGCAACGTCAAGCAACTCCATCACCTTCAGGTTCAAACGGCCGACTTCCAATGATTCTTCCAACATTTCATCGAGGTCCGTTGGATTACTTGCCAAGTAGTCCAGGATTTCCTCTGCCTGTGCGTCGACTTCGTCGCTCTGATAACCCAGGACGCGGGCATGTTGAGCATAAGCGGCTACGCCTTTCATGCCGTAGAGGATGAGGGCACGAGCACCGATCACATCGGATCCGAGATGTTCTACGTCGGCGTTTATGGCGACGCTAGGGGCTTGACGCAGCAGTTGTTCCAGACTATCGGCAGGTTGGAAGAGGGCCGGACCGGACAGGATTTCGGGAGTCTTGCCCTGCTCTCGCGCCGCTTCCTCGTACAATAATTTGATCCGTTCACGCCTTTTGCTGGCCTCCTGGATCAGGTGGACAAAACGTGTGGCAGTGAAGTTCACATTGGTGAGCGTGGTGAAAAGCCCATAAAAAATGAAGTCGTCCGTATGTCTGTCGGCAACACCCATCGCCCGCGCCCGGCGCGCATACTGGGCAATGCCCTTCATAAGGTGCGTGAGAATGTCCTGCAGACCGGCAGTGGCCTCATCCTTGCCGCACGTTCCCGGCTCACTGGTACAGCCTATTCCGGCGGGGCTGCGGGTGGTTTGTTCGCATTGATAGCAAAACATCATGGTGTCTCCTGAGGTTGTGGTGCTTGTTTGTCAACAATATCTGCTGTGATCAGGACCATCCTTGATTTCAATCAAGTGGCTGCGCCACTTCCTCATGATCGTCGACGGGAAACCCGTAAGCAAAAGACAGGCGATTGACCCTGCCCGGAGATTCGGCGTAACGTATTTAACGTCACACTACGCTCCGCCTATCCCGATCAATTGTCTGGAATCCGGCGGCTGAATCCGCCTGCGAGACGCCACCCGCAGGCACATAACAGGCTGAGTTATGGTCCGTAAAAGCCGCATCATGGGGTAAAGATGGTTTTAGACACGGTTTTGTTCGCCCAAAAGCCAGATTGATGACAATCGGCCAAGTAGAGTTAACAGAAATGGAGCGATTGCGCCGAACAGAAATATTCTCTGTCTGGTCGGATGAGGACCTTTCGCATTTGTTTAAGGGCGCACGTGTTCTGGAGATGAATGTCGGGCAAATCCTTTTCCTCGAAGGCGATGCAGCTACCGCTTTCTATTTTCTTCTGGATGGACAAGTGAAGCTGGTGACGTCGGCTGCTGACGGCCACGAGAAAATAGTTGATATTTTGCAAGGCGGAGACCTTTTTGCAGAAGCTGTAGCCTTTTTGGGATATCGTTATCCTGTGCAGGCAATAGCGGCCATGCCGAGCCGGGTTCTGGAAATTCCCCTTACGATATTTCTCGTCATCCTACAGCAGCATCAGGAGCTGATGCTGCAAATGTTGGGCAGACTGAGTCTGCGTTTACGTCATTTAATAATGGAGTTGCGACATCTTACTGTGGAATCCGCTGACCAACGGGTTGTAGGATATCTGCTGGAACTTTGCCCATCGGGAAATTCTCCCGTGAGTTTGCTTCTACCTGCCAAAAAGGCCATGATCGCGGCGCGACTAGGTTTAACCCCGGAAACATTTTCTCGTGTGTTGAAGCGATTGCGAGAGGAGCATTTGATCACGGTTGAAAAACTCAAGATATACATTCACCGCCCTTCTGCGTTACGGCAATGGGCGAAGGAAGACCGCTGAAGAGACACGAACCATGGGGCCTCCAACCGGTTTGTGGCCTGGCAATACCAGGCGATATCAGGCGACCCGGCGGCTTTGCGCTCTCTGCATGGCGCGCAAAGGCGCCGATTCGGTGATTTTGATCTGTTCCGGTCGCAGGCAGGGCTGCTTGGCCAACACCTCCAGGAATCTAGCATCCAGCAGAGATGGGGCAAAGCTCCCGGTTTTGCCGGGAGATATTTACCTATTTATGCTGTGCTATTGCTTGGTGACCGTCTTTTGGCCATCAACCATTATTCCATAACGTATGATCTCTTTTGAGAAAGTCGTCATGCGAAATATAATGAGAGCAATCGGAGGAAAATGTCAACCCTACGGTGCCGTTAAAGATGTTGACAGATCCTGAGCGCAAATAAAATATTCCTTGCATAAATCTCAATGTTCGTAAATTGCTCAATATTTTCCGGACCTCTTGCTGGGGTACCACAGCTTCATCCGGATATGGACGCTTGGGATACGCCAAGCAAATATTGGGGTCTATCAGTTCGTCTATAGTCAGCAGACGGTACCGATACGGATCATCCATCACCCAGAGTATGGCTTGGCTGCTAGAGAAATGGAGAATTATATGGTATACACCATGTACGAGTATCAATTCTTCCACGACACTAAGCACGGTATCCAGATGTCTATCCATTTTGCTTTCGGAACGCATCTTCGTATCGGCCGTATCCGATATGAATGGGTCTCCTTCAAACCGCCGGGGATACCGGGGCTCTTCGTATATTTCGCCTGCCTGAGGCAAGTCCCTCAAGGCAAAATCCGCACCGATGAAACCGAGAAGTGTGCCGTCGGTGTCACGCACAAATTGGACGGCGGTCAACGAAGGCCGTAGCGCATGCAGACTGATATAGGCTTCGCACAACAGAAAGTCGACAGCTTGGACCCCTTCTCGTATGTAGGGCCACTGCTGATACTGCGCTTCACGATATTTGTTAGAATACTCGGCAGCCAGCAAGGCTTCTCTGACATATGGCCGGTCCGATCGATCCCGGCCAAAGTGCTCGGCGAGCAGACCTTCACGGCTGATGTTGGACGTTATCTGCACTCCGCCGGTGTCCAACACATATAAAAACTTACAGTACGGTACGTTGGAGAATGCCTCGCTCAATGCAGTCTCCATTTTTGGACGGTCACCCCACACACGACTGCATGCATCTGCCAGGCGCCGCATTGGCTCGTACAGCAACCCGGTAAGCAACGCGCGTTGCTGAAAAACCCGTCTTGGCAGGGAAGAGTCTTCTAGCGCTGTCATAAAAAAGAAATCTCCATTGTGGCTTGCGTCTCCTGCCGGCGTTGGACGGCTCTCTTACACATATCTTGCATCTTCCCTCCAATGGCTGTCTCTAGCAAGACCAGGTTTGCAATGCGGCAGAAATTTTCACGTCATCCGTGGCCACTGCTTGTCGCATACGCGACGGTAAACACTGCCATCATCATCAATTTGGAAGAGATAAAGCCAACCATTATCCACCAGTTCTCGGACGAGAATGTGGCGGGAAATGATGCTCTCCATCTCTGCCTGCGGAGCCTCAATCACCACGTTGAGACGGACCGGCTCATGGATCCAACGCTTACCGTCGTGCAGGGACTGCAAGGCAAAACCGACACGCAAATCCCCTCCATTCCCCTCTAAAACGCCGATAGATCCCCCAACGACATTATGTAGCACTTTATTGCCGCTGCCGAAACGCAGATTGTCTACCATGGAGCCGTAGTATTGCATGTTGATCCAGTTTGCCACCACCATGGGTGCGGTCATAATCAACTCCAATGTGGAGAAGCCCGCGTCCTTATGCCAGTCATAGTCATGCAAAAAAGCCCGACCTTCCAAGTCAACACCCCTTGTCCTCTGGCGGGGGGCTGCGATAAAAGCGGCGTTGCCTGCTAGTGCCCATTCGGGTCTGACCTCGGCCCAGTCCCGAGTGCGTCGCCGCATATCGCGCGTGACCACCTCAGGAGCTTGAGAGGCCGTACCCAGCAGGGTGGCGCGCTCCAACCGCGTAAGCTCACCCGCATCCGCCAGCCATTGGCGGAGTTGCGCCAGATCTTTGGCGTGTGTTGTCGGCAAATCTTCCGTATCAAAGATCGTCACTTCATCGGTTGTGGTGTCATGCAATCCGGCGATAAAATAGGTGTCTTTCGGAATTTTAAGCCCTTTTTCCTCAAGACCCCGGCGGGTCGCCGGATCGTTTAGCAAGGTTACCGCAATCCTGGCACTGGCTTCTCCCGTCTGCCCGGCACAAGCACCGCAATCGAGTCCAGTCCCCTGTGGATTATTGACCGTAGTGCTGCCATGGCCTGCCAACAAGATCAGGCGTGCGAATGTCTGCGTCAGCCCCATGTTTTTAAGGATGAATTCTCCGACACCCGCCCGCTCAGTTTCTGGTATTCCGGTACTTTTCGCACTGGATTTACCGTTACCGCTAGCGATCAAGCGTGGGCGCAATCTCTGTTTCGTCCCACTATCAAGGCCCCTTTCGTCCGGATGGGGTACGGTGCGAGTCCAACCCATGCTGTCACCGAAAAGCTTCGGGGCATATAGCAACCCGGTGGCTTCCACAAAGGTGAAAGTCGACACTGCTGATGTTTTGAAACTCTTCCAGGCGGTGGCTACCCGTAGGCGTAATTGCCTTTTTGCGGCATGCCGTTGCGTTTCATCCTCGCTTGCATGACTCAGGTCCTCGCACACCCGATAAGGCGGATTGAAAATGACTGGGAGATGCCCCTTAGGCGCATTCGAACCGAATGGGACGTATTCCATGAGTACGCCAAAGAAACCCGCAAAGCCCAAGGTTTGAATGCCTGGAGCCACTGTTTCCAGTGCCCGGCGGATGATTTCGGAGCGCACGTCTATGCAAAACGCAGCCTGCGCCACGGGTCGCTCAATGACTGTATTGCTTGGCCTCGATGCTTCTTTTAGTGATTTGATTAATGACCGCTGATAGCCGATCTCCAGCGCGGTTTGCAAAATGGCATCAACATGCTCCGACGGTTTTTCTATCGCCCTATTTTGTTGGGTGTGCAACATCAGGTGCCATTGTTTTCGTACGGCGATATCTGCGCAGGTCTTGTGAAGAATGGCATCCCAACACACGCGGATGGCGAGAAGATCACGCAAGGATTGATCGGTCTCACCCTTCAATTCGGCCTGCCAACGCAAATATCTAGCCCAACCCGCCCAGCCGCCGATACTCAGGAGTGCTGCAAAGAGATAATCATCGATCAGATCGAACGGGACGGAGAGTTCCTTCAGAGCCAAGGCAATGGCCGTTTCAGCGGCTGCCGGGAGTGCGGCGGCCGCTTCTCCAATCCCGCGCAAACCGACCATTCGCGGGCTCTTGTCGAAATGCATGAACTTTAACCAAGCCTGATACATCGGGTCATCGCGCCACGGCATGCTCCATGTGGCCTGCCCCTCGTCAAAGTACGCCGCGCAATATTGGCTAATCCTTTCCACAACGAAGCCTGGCCAATCCCGACGATCATCGGCAAACATGGCATCCGCGAAGACCGGAAAGGGCACGTTCCGGCTTGCCGATCGTTGTTTCATCGCCTGCTTGAGCTGGGTAACACTCCAATTGCTGTGCATTTCCTTCAGTGCTTCGTCTAAATCCTCTTGGGTGATCCGTCCGTTGGCGATCTGTTCTTCATAATATGGCCGCGGCATGGTCAGTCCCTTGCCAGTGATTTTGCGAAGCGTCTGATCCGCTCGCCAAAATGGTTGATCGCGCAAGCCAACGTATGGATTTACTGCAACAAAGTGCTTGAGCGGCCAGAGTGGAGCAATTCTCTGGCATGCTTTCTCAATGTTCGCTTTGATGTCCTGATATGACTTTATTGTCGCTGGTGTTGGCATGCCTACTCCTCCGGGAACCGAACTTGTGGATTTGCCGCGTCCACCGTTTTTCCTATCTTCGATGCGTGCAGAAAGGCCATCTGGCTAAAAACAAGATCAACATACAGTCCATTATATAGGTTCACATATACGGCCTGCCAAAAAGCCGACTTCTGCAGACGGGGCAAAAGTTGCTGAATGTGCAACAAGGAAAGAAAAGCCACGACGATAAGCGCCAGTAACCAGATTGGAATACGATCAGCCTGCACGGTATCACTGGGAATGCTGGTTCCCAGCAAGTCGCTAGACAGATCATGCAGCCCAAAATAGGCTGAACAGACCATGATGCTTAACAGAGCCACTCGGGAAAGCAATGTGCCGGCTCCGACTCCGGACCTATTGAGGGCTTGCAGCAGAAGCTGACCCATCGCAATGGCGACGATGGCGCCGATCGTCAGCAAAGTAGGTTGCTTTTGCAAATCGATGCCAAATGCCATGGCAACTACAAAGGTCACTATCCCTGATATAACAATTGCCAATTCCGCTCGTCCGAGCGTTTGCGTTGTAGTGAGCTTCTGGATCGTCGGTCCACGGAAATTGTCTACCACACTTCCGGAAGACAGGAACGCATGCGCCTTATAGACGGAGTGAGCGATAATATGGAGTACGGCGATACTGTACAAACCCAAACCGCATTCCATGAGCATGAAACCTAGCTGCGCAGAAGTGGAATACGCCAGTGATTCTTTGATATTGGTTTCCGTCATCATCATGAGAGATGCCACTGTTACAGATAAAAGTCCCGCAAGAATGAGTGCGGTCCAGGCCCAGCTTACGTGGGTGATCATGGGACTGACACGCAAGAGAAGGAATGCCCCGGTATAAATGAGCCCTGCGTGTAATAGTGCCGAAACCTGCGTGGGGGACTCCATAACCTGAATAAGCCAACCATGCAATGGAAATATTCCGCTCTTTAAAATAGCACAGAGTACAATCAGGCCTGTTGCGATCTGCAAGCTGGCAGGAAGACTTCCGTGCCACGTGTGCATCCACTGTGCGATTCCTGAAAACTCTGCTCTTCCTGTGGTCCGTGCTATCAGAAGAAATGCGGTGAAAAGGCTCACGTCAGCGATACGCGAAAACAAATACTTTTTGCGTGCCGCAATCACGGCGATCGGACGTTCGCGGTAGAATATCAATAACTGGTGTAAAAACAGACTGGCGGCGACAAATGAAATCCAGAATCCCCAGATATTATCTGTCACAATCAGTACTAGAAATGCTCCAACGGTCAGACTCAGCCACCGGTGGAACTGTCCCTCATGGGCGTCCCCTACCATATACGAAGCGGAATACCGAGAGACAATCATTCCCATAAAGGAGACCAACACGAACATGACGAACGTCAACGGATTAATCAATACTCGGACCGCAAATGAGCCTAGTTCCCATGGAAGATGGATCGACAGTAGGGTCTGCGAATGCTGTATTATCGCCAAATATATTGTCGTAGCAGCGATGCTACAAAGCAGTGCAAACCAATTGGCACCGTTGCTCAGCGTCTTGACCCAGCGCGCATGATGGTCCGCGCGGATTCCTACAAGTAAACCCACCAATAGCAATGGCCATGGTGCAACCAACATAAGAAGAGAGGATGCAATCATTCACAACTCCTGCGTGAAGTCAGAAATGTAGCTCGGTGACCATTTGCTACAGTCTTGCGAAGTGAACAGTAACCTGTACATCGATAAATAATAAGTTAAGATTTTTAACCATGATGTTTTACTTATATAAATGGGTTATGGATCGGCACTCTAGTTGCTATTACGTAGAAGGCAGTAGTGACGGTAGGATTGGATATAGTGGAGGTGCTGATGATGGCCGGGGTGTTTTACCGCACGGGGGCGTTACGGTCGGGTTGAGGGCGCCATCTTCACGATGGCGGCGACTTCATCGCCACCTGTGGATCAGTCGCTACAATCCTCCAACAGAGGAGCCAGGGCATCGGCACACAGATCCAGCCAATGGCAAACCGGTGTCTCACTGCCGCTTTGAAGGTGTATTTGGCAGCCCACGTTGGCCGTGGCGATGCAGTCCGGCTGCCCTGCCTGCAAAGCCTCCAGTTTCTGATTGCGTAGCTGCTGGGATAGGGTAGGCTGCAAAATAGAGTAACTGCCTGCTGAACCACAACAAAGATGGCTATCTCGAACATTGGTTAATTGGTAGCCGGCTTGTTGTAAGAGCGTTTCGACCCTGCCTTGCAAGCGCTGGGCATGTTGCAGAGAACAGGGCGCATGGAAGGCGACTGTGCCGCGATTAGCGGCCACGAAAGGAATTTCCCCGGCGTGTTCCAGAAGCCATTCACTGGGATCGCAGGCCAGAGCGGCGACACGCGCAGCCTTTTCAGCATAGTGCGGGTCGTTTTGTAACGCTTCCCCGTATTCCTTGACCATGCTGCCACAGCCGCTGGCGCTGACCAGAATGGCTTCAGCGCCGGCTTCGATCAGCGGCCACCAGGCGTCGATATTGCGACGCATATAGTTGTGCGCTTCGTTGTGTGCGTTGAGGTGCAGGCTGAGGGCACCACAGCAACCGGCGCTGGCAGGCACATCGACAGCCACACCGAGGGAGCCGAGTATTTGCTCCAGCGCCACCCCGGTCGAGGGGGTCATGACGCTTTGCACGCATCCGGCGAGGGCAATGACCCGGTGCGTCGCATGGAACGTGACCCGGGGCGCCTTCAGTCGGGGCTTGGGCAGGGTCGGAACCATGCGCGCCAAAGCATCCGGCAACAGGGGCTTAAAGATGTCACCGAGTCGTACCAGCAGATGGAAGCGCTCGGGATGGGGAACAATGGCGCGCAGCAGGCGGCGCTTCAGCCGCTCCAGTGTCGAGCGGCCCACTTCTGCCTCAATATGCGCGCGGCCGATTTCCGCCAGCCGCGCGTAGCGCACGCCGGAAGGACAGGTGGTTTCGCAGGCGCGGCAGGTGAGACAGCGGTCCAGATGTTCCAGGGTATGTTCCGTGGCCGGGGCACCGGCGAGGAATTCCTTGATGAGGTAGATGCGACCACGCGGACCATCCAGTTCATCGCCGAGAATCTGGTAGGTGGGGCAGGTGGCGGTACAGAAGCCGCAGTGGACGCAGCTGCGCAGTATGGCATCGGCTTCGGTTACGCTGGGATCATTTTGGAAGCGGGGGGCGATATGGGTTTGCATGGGCAGACCTCAGAGGGTGGCGTAAAGACGGCCCGAATTGAGGATGCCGCGCGGATCGAAGGCCGCTTTGAGCCGTTGTTGTATCGCCAGCAGCGGTGGTGCGAGGGGATGAAAGACCTCGCCACGGCGATTTCCACCACGAAACAGGGTGGCGTGACCACCGTGCTCCGCTGCCAACTGCCGCAAGGCAGTCGCATCAAGGGCACCACGCAGCCAGCGTTGACCGCCGCCCCATTCGATAAGGGTCTGATCCCCGAGCGGCAAGGGGGGGGTGGCCGGGGCCACGGCCAGACGCCATAAGGGTGCGTCCCCCTGAAAAAAATCGTTCCGCTGTTCGCGCAGTGCCACCCAGAAGGCCGCCGCCTCGGCATCGGGCAACCTTTCGCCGCCCAGCCGGGTCTGTGCCGCCCGCACGGCGCTTCCGGTGCCGGAAAGACGTATATACAGGTGCTCACCATCATACGCCGTAGCGGAAAGCGGCAGTGGCTGTCCAGCCCAGTCATTCATGCGTTGGACGGCGGTAACGGGGTCCATCGGCCATACCAGAGTCACGGTACTATCGGGACGCGGCAGCACCTTGAGGCTCACCTCGAGCAGAACGCCCAGGGTGCCGAGGGCACCTACCATCAAACGGGAGACATCATAACCGGCGACATTTTTCATGACCTGCCCGCCGAAGCGCAGGATTTCGCCTTGTCCATTGAGGATGCGCATGCCCAGCACCATATCGCGAGCCGACCCTGCGTAGGGACGGCGCGGACCGGAAAACCCACAGGCCAGCGTCCCGCCAATGGTCGCGGCGGGTCCGAAATGCGGGGGCTCGAACGGGAGCATCTGCCCGGCTTCCGCCAGTTGTGCCTCCAGTGCTTGCAAGGAAGTACCCGCGCGCAGAGTGATGAAAAGCTCGTTGGGCGCGTAGTCGATGATGCCCCGGTGGCCACCGAGATCGAGCAGATCGCATGCCGGCGTTTGGCGGCCATAAAACGTCTTGCTCCCGCCACCACGAATAGCGAGCGGTTGGGATCTGGCGTGGGCCTCTTGTACGGCCACCTGCAAGGTCTGGCTCTGATCTATGTCAAAAACGCTCCAGTTCGGGGAAAGGCAACTGGCCATGATGCACATGCATGGCCCCCAACTCGGCGCAGCGATGCAGGCTGGGTACGGCCTTTCCGGGGTTGAGGCGACCTTCGGGGTCGAAGGCGTGTTTGATGCGATGCAACTGCGCCAGTTCGGCGGCGTTGAACTGGACGCACATGCTGTCCAGTTTCTCGACGCCGACGCCGTGTTCGCCGGTGACGCTGCCACCGACGGACACGCAGAGTTCAAGGATGCGGTGCCCAAATTCCTCAGCGGCGTGCAGCTGTCCCTCGGCATTCGCGTCGTAAAGGATCAGCGGGTGCAGATTACCATCGCCCGCGTGGAAGACATTGGCGACCCGCAATCCATATTCTGCGGACCAGGCGGTGATTTGCTCCAGCACTTCCGCCAGGCGCTGGCGCGGAATGGTCCCGTCCATGCAGTAATAATCCGGAGCCAGACGCCCCACCGCCGGAAAGGCCGCCTTGCGGCCTTTCCAAAGCAGCAGACGGGTTGCTGCGTCCTCGGCTATGCGGATAGCGCGAGCACCGTGGCGTTGGAGCATGGTTTCGACCTCTCGCAGCTGTTCCTCCAGTTCCACGGCCGGGCCATCCAACTCACAAAGGAGGATGGCTGCGGCATCGCGGGGATAACCGGCATGGACAAAATCCTCCGCGGCTTCGATGGCGAGCCGATCCATCATCTCCAGGCCGGCGGGAATGATGCCCGAGGCAATGATGGCGCTGACCGACTCCGCTGCCGCCTCGACGCTGGAAAAGGCCGCCAGCAGGACGAGGACATGCTCCGGCATCGGCAACAAACGCACCGTGCATTCCGTCACCACACCCAGCAATCCTTCGGAACCGGTCATTAGCGCCAGCAGATCGTAGCCGGGGCTGTCGAGAGCCTGACTGCCGATCCGCAGGGTTTCACCCGTGGCGGTCAGCACATCCAGCTCCAGAATGTTGTGGACGGTAAGCCCGTATTTCAGGCAATGCACACCGCCGGAGTTCTCCGCTACATTGCCGCCAATACTGCAGGCGATCTGCGAGGAGGGGTCGGGCGCGTAATACAAACCCAAAGGGCGGGCCGCTTCGCTGATGGCCAGATTGCGCACGCCCGGCTGAACCCGAGCGGTTCGGTTTTCCCGGTCGATGGCGACAATATGATGTAAGCGGGCCAGACTGAGAAGCACCGCATCACGGAGTGGGCGCGCGCCCCCGGAAAGGCCCGTACCCGCGCCACGCGGCACCACCGCCACGCCGTGGCGCTGACAGATTTGCAAGACCGCCTGTACGCCCTCCCGGTCCGTGGGCAATGCCACACAAAGCGGCAACTCGCGCAGTGCCGCGAGGCCGTCGCATTCATATGGCCGTAAATCTTCCGCACCATGCAAGACCGCATCCGCGGACAAGGCCGCCTGCAATTCCGCAAGGAGAGCGGTAGGGTAGGGGGACGCTGGCATGCTGGGTCGGCACCTCACGCAGGGGCGTCGCCGCGTAAGCGGCGGCGGGCGAGGGCGAGGCTCCCTGCATCCCCCACATTGCCGGGGAAAATCACCACCGGCAGTTGGGGGGTGCGAGGGTGATCGGCGGGGCAGACCACCACAGAGCAGCCCGGCAGTATCTGCCCCATGACCCGCGCCATGCGCAGGGCGAGGCCGTCGCTGAGGACATCGTTGGAAGTGATACCGCCCTTGCTGATGAGGAAACCGAGATCCTCCGGCAAGCTTCGGACCACCTCCATCAAGAAGGCCGACACGGCCTCCCCAAAGGCCAGACGGGCAGCTTGATCGGCAAAACGGCGCTCACCACGGCTGGTGTAGATGACGACATCCAGCCCTTTGCCGTGAGCCGCCGCCGCTCGCCGCACAATGGCCTCCAACTGTGCAGGGCGCTGCGCGCCCGCACAACGGTCCACATCGACCTCTATAGCCTCCAAGCCGGGTTCCAGGAGCAGACAGTCCAGTTGCTCCGTGGTTTTGCGCACGTGCGAGCCGACGACGATGGCACCGGCCCGGCTACCGCGCACCAGTTGCGCCATATCCTTGGCCGCCACAGGTTGCGGCGGTAAGTCCGCCAGCGCCGTCAACAGGCTAGCGGCACTACGGAAGAGAAAGCGCCTGCCTTGTGCCGCGGCAGCCCGTAAATCCCGGGCAAAGGCGGCGAGGTCCGCAGGTTCCACCGCATCCACCACGGCGCAAATGTTGTCCCTCAGGGCCAGAAGGTGCCCCAGGCAGCCCGCGCGCAACTCCGCCAGTGTGAAGCGCTCCACCGCCGCCGCCGGAATCCGTCCCTGAGTCTTCTCCTCCACGTAGTCCGGCAGAAAGCCGTGATGAAAGGCAAACACCGAATCCTTCGCAAATTCGGTCTTATGGGCGGGCGTCTCCACACCGTTCTGGCGCACGTAATGCACGCCGTCCCGCGTGATGCGTTCGCCCTCAAAAAAGGCGGGAATAAGAAAATGGGCGTCGAAGGGCCCCAACTCTTCGGCCATCACGTCGGTTTCCACCGGATAATGGCCGCGCAAGGTGGAGTCGGAACGACTCACCAGAATAGGCCGCACCGCCCGCCCCGCCGCTGCTGCTCGATCCAGTGCCACCCGCAGATTCCGGCAGATGTCGCGGGTGACCGCCGCCGCTCGCTCCCCCACCATGCCCCGAGTGTTGCTGAGGATGAAAAAGAGCGGAGCCGCATCGCGCAGAGCGATGGCCAGCGTTTCCACATCCCAGCGCGTGAGCAGCAGGCACGAATGCACCGTCTGCGAACCCGTGGGGTCGTCATCGATGACGATGATTTTATTGTCGGCGTCGACCATCCGCTACCATCCTTATCCGGCGTCGAGGCCGTGGATTTTATTGACGATGCTCTCGACGGTAATCCCGTTGAAGGCCATGAGTTCGGCCGGGGTGGCCGTGGTCTCACCGCGCAACCAGGCCAGCACATCGCGCTGCCTTGCCCGGCTGCGCAGCAGCACCGGCTCCAGCGCCCCGGAAGTACCGCCGCTGATACCTAGCAGCACCTCCCCGATGAAGAGGTCGTGGAAGTCGGTGTCGCACATGAAGCCCTTATCCGCCTCGGAAACCGTGTGCGCGGCCACATCTGCCGGGCGGTAAAGCTGGCGGGGGTTGATCACCGACAGGATTCGCACCCGGTATCCCTCCTTCTCCAGCACCTGACTGGCCGCGAAAACCGGTAGCAGGACCATATCGCCGGTCACTGCCAGGGTCACGGTGCCACGGTTGCCCGTACCCGCATCATGCAGGAGCGCCGCTCCCTTGCGCACCGCCTCCCGCGCCTGTGTCATGGTCAGCCGTACCGGCAGCGGACTTTTGGAAGCGATAATGACCATCGACTTGTTGACGCTGTTCACTGCGTACTCGTAGGCGGCCTGAATGGCGTTGGCATCCGTGGGATAAAGCAGAAAGACATTGCCGTTGCGCATCTGAGCGGCAAAGTAGTTCTCGATCTCCGGGCGCTGGTGGGTCCAACCGTTGCGGCCCTGCTCCAGAGCTCCGGCGGTGAACATGCAGACCGTGGATGGGGTCTTGCGCCGCAATTCCGCCATCGCCTGTGCGACTGTCTGCATGATGGGCCAGCCATTGATGGCAAAGGATTCATAAGACAGCCACAAGGAACGGCTGCCCAAAAGGGCCAGTCCCGCCGCCAAACCCGCGCAGGCATCCTCGTTCAGGGGTTCATAGACCTGCCCGCTGGGTTGCTGGTTATAGAGCGGATCTTCCGTGGGGTGGCGGATTTTCAGGGCGTCATTGATGTTCTTCATGGCCGAGGCTTCGTTGCCGTCGGCATTGGTCACCACAAAGCGCGGATCCTGCTGTCCCACCCAGGCCACCAATGCGCCCATGGCTGTGGCGGGTACGACCGGTTCGCCTAAGGCAAAATCCTCCAGGGGGAACTCGCCCAGCTTGGCGATTTCCAGCACTTGCTCGGTTACCGCCGTCTTGGCGGCGGGGCCACCCCCGGCACGCAGGAAGTTTTCGCGCACCAGCGCCCAGGATTCGGGACTGAGGGCGCGGCACTCCAGGGCAGCCTTGATTTCCGGGGAATCCGGAGTGTCTTTGGGATACAGGTTATGGGATTTGGCCCCCAGCACATGCACGCCCGCACCTTTCATCTGCTTGAGGATGAAGGCTGTGTGGCGGCCCCCCAAGGCGCCGTCCGCCGCCTTGGCCATGCCGGTCAGCACCGCTTCCATAAAGGCCAACCGCTGGCCAAAGGAAAAGCGCGTGGAGTCGACATAGGCACCTTCCTGACCGGCATCGTCAAAGTTCTTGGCATCCACCAGGATGACTTCGTCGAAGTCATGGGCGCGCCAATAGGCGATCATCTCGTCATTCGTCATCAGGGAAACCATGGAGTGATGTTCCTGACTAAAGCCATTCCAGACCAGCACCGGCAGATAATTGGTAACCCTCGGATAAGCGAAGTGAAAGTGCTTCATGGCGCTCAGCACATAAGGCTCCCCAAAACCGCCGTCACCGATGGTCACCGGGAAGAGGGTGCCAGGGTGCAGCAATGCGCCCGCCATGGCAAAGTGCTGTCCCTGCCCCAATGGGCCCGCGGGAGCCAGCAGGCCAGGGATTGCGCCGGAGAGATGACCGAGCAGTCCATGCTGTTCGCGGAAACGCGCCATCATGTCGTTCATGTCGCGGATACCCATTTCCTCCAGGGAACAGTCAAGGAACATAGCGCTGTAGAAACCCGGGGCGTGGTGACCTACTTCGGTGACGATGTTGGTGTGGCCGAGCATCACCAATGCGGCATACGCCTCCGTACTAGAGGCAAAACCGCCAGGATGTCCTGAGGACTTGGCGGCGCAGATCTGTAAAGTGCAGTAACGCAGGGCATCAGCCATGAGCAGGGTCTGGTAGACGGCTTCCATGGCCGCAGGATTGGGAATGGCCTTGCGTCCGGTCGCTATGGCGGCACTGCGGCCATACTCCTGGAAATTCGGCCAGGATTCACCAAAGTGGAACATGCCGGCGCAAAAGGCAGGGGCGTTGGCGGGCAGGGCGGTATGGGCGGTCATAGTGCGATCATCCTGTGACAAAAAGAAATTGCATCCACTCTAAGCAAGACGATATGATTCCGCAATGGGTAATCGTTTCCATAATACGGAATAATTTATGTCAACATCTACCACCGATAAAAACTCCTCCATCCAGGTGATCACCCGCTTGCGTGCTCTGCTGGATGCCCTCGCGGCGGAAGGGGGGAGCGCACCACTCAAAATACTCGCCGCCGTCACCGGACTCGCACCCTCCACCGCCTTCCGCATTCTGGCCTCAGCACAGGACAACCAACTGATCGCTCGCGATGCTGGCGGCCATTACCGCTTCGGCCAGCGCTTGCAAGACTGGGCGCAGCTCGCCCATGGCCGCAGCGACCTACGCGCCGTCGCCCGGCCCATCATGGCCTGGCTGCGCGATCAGGTGCAGGAGACGGTGAATCTTACCATCCAGGAGGGCGACGAAGTGATCTATGTAGAGCGCGCCACCTCGTCGCGGATGATGCGGGTGGAGCAGGTGATCGGCAGTCGCGCGCCGCTACATACCACCGCCGTCGGCAAGCTCATGCTGGCGCTGAATGGCGAAGCTGCTGTCCAAAGTTACGCTACCCGCACCGGCTTGCCGGCGCTTACTGTTCATACCCTGCGCCAGGCCGATGCCCTCTGGGAAAACGCCAGAAGCGGACTTGAACGTGGCTATGCACTGGACAATGAGGAAGCCGAGATTGGCGTCGGTTGTCTCGGCGTGCTGCTCCACAGCCGATTGCCCTGGAATGCCGGCCTCAGTATCTCCGCGCCTATTGAGCGTCTCCAGGAAAGCTGGGTACCGATGCTACAGGAGGCTGCGCGGCGGATAGATAGGGGCCACCAGAAAAATGATGTACCGTCCATAAGTTGAAGGGCCTGTAGGTGCATAGCGTGATGGGCAACGAGTAACCCCCATTTGATGGAAATGCTTGCTGACCGGTACTCTCAATTAGAGTTAATATTTATTAACTATAATAATAAAGATAATTAACTTTTATCAATTATACGCTTCTCCCATACTGCACTCCAGTCAACGTCCTCTATGCGCGCTGACGGACCCGATGACGAGTATTCCCCCCGCGTGATATCGGGTGCGAGCCATGAGGTCCCGTGACCAACGCAATGAGTGTTCCGGATGATCCGCTTTTGAATGGAGCAATGGGAGGTTTTATGTCGCTTTTCAGGCAGATGGTAAGACCCGCAGAAGACTTGAGGCTTTTGGCTTTCGAACTCGCTCAGGACATTGATGCCATTTCGTCAAAGGGGGCGCAGTCCCCTGAAAAATTCAACGGCGCCCACGCACGGGCGGCAGGGCATTATGTCTGCGTACGTTATCACCACAATCAAGAGCCGTCTCTGCTTAGTATCTATGAAGCGCGCCGTTACTTGGCATGGCTCCGTGCCGGTCACGTTGGAACCCACTGGAATGTAGCGGATTGACCAAATGAAGTCGGGGTTGCCATGGCAACCCCATGGCCTGTGCTTTTTTGGGAGTCATGCCATCAAATGCGTGAGATAGAGCATGCAAAATATTCGCGTTTGAAAAACGCCATCTACAAAGATACAAGTGTGGCCCTACTTACCCAGCACGGCAAGGAGAAAGTCGTTACTCCTATATTGGCTTCCGCCATTGGCTGCGAAGTTACACTGGTGACGGGCTTTGACACGGACCAACTGGGTACCTTTACCAGAGACATCCCCCGTGCTGGCACCCAGATCGAGGCGGCGCGGAAAAAGGCGCGCATCGGTATGGAGCTAGCGCATTTGCCCTTGGGGCTCGCTAGCGAAGGCAGCTTCGGACCGGACCCGTTTACCGGGCTGTTTTCCTTGAACGTAGAAATGGTTGTCTGGATCGACGATACGCTCGGGATCGAAGTGGTGGGTGTTGCCTCGGGTAGGACCAACTTCTCTCATCTGCTCGCTGCCAACTGGGAGCAGGCCGAGGCATTCGCCCGTGCGATAGATTTTCCTGAACACGGGATCGTAGTGCGCCCGCGTCATGAGGACGACTCCCGCATCCGCAAAGGGATTGCCGACTGGGAATCGCTACGTGAGGCCTTTTTCTGGGCCTGTGGCGAGGCGGATAACGGCTGCGTCTTCCTGGAAACCGACGTGCGTGCGCATATGAACCCCATGCGCATGGAGATCATAGCTTCGGCTACACGAGATCTCGCAGACAAGCTTGCTACCCCATGCCCGGTCTGCAACACGCCCGGCTTCGACATCGTGGAGCGCGTCCCAGGCCTGCCTTGCGAAGGTTGCGGCGCCCCGACCCGGGATACCCGGGCGGACATCCACCGTTGTGGCAGGTGTGGCCACCAGGTCGCGCTGGAACGTCTGGAGAAGGCCGCTCCAGCGGGTCACTGCGACTGGTGCAATCCATGATCCGAAGCGGCATGGCAGCCATGTGACGACAGCCCGAATGGAGGTGTATCGCGTTATGATGACTACGATTACCGAAGCAGGGCGGGATATTTCAGTAACACGTCTGTTTCTTTTCGTTCGGAGAACAGACGACCTTGCCAGTGCCTGCCAGCAGGTCGAGGAGTTTCTTGCATTTTGTCGCAGTCGCCAAAGCGATCCCTTTGCCAATGAACGTTTCTTGGGAGTCTGGGTGGAGGAGCACATAGTCACCAGTCTCCCTCAAGAGTGGGTACAGCCATTGTCAGCCACTCAGACCCTTCTTCTAACGATGCGGGAGATTTTTGCATTATGGGGTATCTGGTCAGTCGCCTCGATGGATGCGGTATGCCTGGAGACCAATGAGGGGATGGCCCTTTCCCACAATCTAGTGCTCGATGCGCTGATTGCACTTAGGCAGGGGGACGCCGGAACAGTTGGCGCTTATTCACCGGTCTTCGCGCGTGGCACGCCAATGGAACAAGTGCATGCAGAGATCAAACAACTGAATTTTCTGTATCCGCTTCGGATCGCAGGCCCGGTTTATTGCGACCCGGATACGGGTGCTTTGTCCTTACAGGACGAATTGTCATGCCATTGAAAAAATGAACACGGTAAAACCCGACGCGGATGGTTATACTCCGACTTTGTGCGCCAGGAGGGTACCCATGGTGAAGCGATTCACTCTCATACGCCCCGACGATTGGCATCTCCATCTTCGGGATGGCGCGATGATGGCCGCGGCACTCCCCGACACGGCGAGGCATTTTGCGCGCGCCATTGTTATGCCCAATCTTCAAACTCCCATCACGACAGTCGATCTGGCGCAGGCCTACCGCGACCGCATCCTCGCGGCACTCCCAGCGGATATGCGCTTCGAGCCGCTCATGACCCTTTATCTCACGGACAATATGCCGGTGTCCGAGATCGCGAAGGCAAAAAACAGTGGCTTTGTGCAGGCGGTCAAGTACTACCCGACCGGCGCGACCACCCATTCCGAGCATGGTGTGACCGATCTGAAGCGTGCCTATTCAGTGCTCGCGGCGATGGAAAAACTGGATCTGCCGCTGCTGCTGCACGGCGAAGTGACCGATTCGGCGGTGGACATGTTTGACCGTGAGGCGGTGTTCATCGACCGGCACCTCATGCCGTTGACGCGCGATTTTCCCGGCCTGCGCATGGTGCTCGAGCACATCACCACACGCGCGGCGGTCGACTTCGTTCGGCAGGCCCCCAACAACGTCGCCGCGACGATTACCGCGCACCATCTGCTGCTCAACCGCAACGCGCTATTCGAGGGTGGGTTACAACCACATCATTACTGCCTGCCGCTCCTAAAGCGGGAGACGCAGCGCGCAGCGCTTGTCGACGCAGCCACGAGCGGCAACCCGAAGTTTTTTCTCGGCACCGACAGTGCGCCGCATTCGCGTCAAGCCAAGGAGTCCGCCTGCGGCTGCGCTGGCATCTATACCGCGCACGCTGCAATGGAACTGTATACCGAGATTTTCGAGCGCGCCGGTGCGCTTGACCGGCTGGAGGCCTTCGCAAGCTTCCACGGGTCCGATTTCTACCGGCTGCCGCGCAACCGGGACACCCTCACCCTGGAGCAACGGAGCTGGACGGTGCCTGAAGAACTGTATTTCGGGAAGGACACGGTCGTGCCGCTACGCGCCGGAAAAACGATGGCGTGGACGGTGCTGACATGAGCAGGCAGCGTGCTGGCCCGCAGGATTCGGTAAATTTCCGCTGCATTTTGCTGCAGCTTACGCATACTCAGGAGGGTAATGATGTCTGACAACCGCAGAAGCAAGACCATCACGCAGGGCGTGCAGCGCTCGCCCAACCGGGCCATGCTGCGTGCGGTGGGGTTTGGTGATTGGGACTTCGACAAGCCTATCGTCGGCGTGGCGAACGCGCACAGCAGCATCACGCCTTGCAATATCGGTATCGGCGCGCTTGCCGCCCGTGCGGAAGCGGCGCTCAAATCGGCTGGTGCCATGCCGCAAACGTTTGGCACCATCACCATTTCCGATGGTATTTCGATGGGTACCGCCGGCATGAAATATTCGCTGGTGTCACGCGAAGTGATTGCCGACTCCATTGAAACGGTGTGTCAGGGCCAGAGCATGGACGGCGTGCTCGCCCTCGGCGGCTGCGATAAGAACATGCCGGGCGCAATGATCGCCATCGCCCGCATGAACATTCCGGCCATTTTCGTTTATGGCGGCACCATCAAGCCGGGCCACTACCGGGGCCAAGATCTGACCATCATGAGCGCCTTTGAGGCGGTGGGGCAACACACCGTCCATAAAATTGACGACGAAGAACTGCTGGAAATCGAGCGTCGCGCCTGCCCTGGCGCGGGCTCCTGCGGCGGCATGTATACCGCCAACACCATGTCTTCCATCTTCGAAGCCATGGGCATGAGCTTGCCGTACTCCTCCACCATGGCGGCGGAGGATGCAGAAAAGGCGGAGAGTGCGGCACAGTCCGCAGAGGTATTGGTAAGCGCCATCCGAAAACAAATCCTGCCGCGCCAGATATTGACGCGGCAGGCGTTTGAAAACGCCATTGCGGTGGCCATGGCCGTGGGCGGCTCCACCAACGCGGTATTACACCTGTTGGCCATTGCGCATGCGGCACAGGTACCACTCACCCTTGATGATTTCGAGGCCATGCGCGGGCGTGTGCCGGTACTCTGCGACCTGAAACCATCGGGCCGTTACGTCGCTACCGATCTGCATCGGGCGGGCGGCATTCCCCAGGTGATGAAAATATTGCTCGCCCACGGCGTGTTACACGGCGATGCGCTGACCATCAGCGGTCAGACGCTTGCGGAAGTTTTACAGGATGTGCCGAGCGAAGCGCGTACGGATCAGGAGGTGATACGTCCGTGGAATAATCCCATTTATGCCCAAGGGCACCTTGCCATCCTGAAGGGCAATCTTGCGCCCGAGGGCGCGGTGGCGAAAACCACCGGCTTCATGGCGCACAAAATCACCGGTCCGGCACGGGTTTTTGAATCCGAGGAGTCGTGCATGGAAGCGATCCTGGCGCAGAAAATCAAGCCCGGCGATGTCGTGGTCATCCGCTACGAAGGGCCCAAGGGCGGACCCGGTATGCGCGAAATGTTATCCCCCACCTCGGCGATCATCGGCGAAGGATTGGGCGATTCGGTTGGCCTTATTACTGACGGCCGCTTTTCCGGCGCCACATACGGCATGGTAGTCGGTCATGTCGCGCCGGAAGCCGCAGTGGGGGGCACGATCGCACTAGTCATCGAGGGAGACTCGGTGACTATAGACGCCGGACAGCGTTTGCTGCAACTCAACGTGTCTGATGAAGAAATCGGACGCCGCCGCGCCGTCTGGCAAGCACCCGCACCGCGCCACACGCGCGGCGTTTTGGCGAAGTACGCCAAATTGGTTTCCTCGGCCAGTAAGGGGGCCGTAACAGATTGAACGTTAGAAACGAAAGGTCGTATGCGCTGATGCGGCGCGCGCCAGTCGGTCGCTTACTGCCTGCCAGTCGGCACCGCTGGGTGGTGCCTCAATCAGCAGACCATCGAGCCCTTGCTGATCCAGAGCGCGCAACTGCGCGTAGAGTTCGCGGGCCCACCCTGCCGGATGCGGCGGCATATGGTGCCGGAGGCAGGATTCGGGCAACTGCGTGGCGGGCATCGCCAGCACCCCGACGCGTTGCCCCTGCCTGAGGCGCCGGCATATTTCCGCTTTCAGATGCCCCGTCGGCACCAAGTAGAGAGGGGTTCTTGGGGCGTAATGGGAGCGCAACATCCCCGGCGCCCGCAGCGCATCATTTCCCTGCGGAATGACGGGCTGCTCCAGGACCGCTTCGATCTCGGCAAGCGTAATCGCGCCGGGACGCAGCAGCCGGGGCTGATGCCCGCTCAGGTCGAGAATGGTGGACTCGATGCCCACCCGGCAGGGCCCGCCGTCTAGGATGAAGTCCATGGCATCGCCCAGTTCCTCGCGCACATGTGCTACGGTGGTGGGGCTTACCTGGCCAAAGCGGTTGGCCGAAGGGGCGGCGATGCCGCCGCTGAAAGCTTCGAGCAGCATCAGGGCGAGGGGATGATCGGGAACCCGCAGTCCTACCGTATCCTGACCACCGGTGACCCTATCGGGCACGCGGCAGGCACGGTGCAGAATCAAGGTAAGTGGACCTGGCCAATAACGCCGCGCGAGGACGAAGGCCGCTGGCGGGATATCCCTGGACCATTGACTAAGGTGATCGCGCCGTGCCATATGCACGATCAGCGGGTGATCAGCCGGTCTACCCTTCGCCGCGAAAATGCGGGCCACGGCGGCGGGGTTTTCCGCATCGGCCCCGAGGCCGTAGACGGTCTCCGTGGGGAAGACGACGAGGCCGCCGCTGCGCAGGATCTCCGCAGCCCGCTGCATGGCGGCGAGCAATTTCTTACTCGAAGGCATGGTTTAGTTGCTCCCCGCCGCGGCTGGCAGCGCCGAACGCGGGTCATAAGAGGACCACTCCAACCGCTGCCGGTGGAGTCTCAGCCAGACAGTGTTCCGGCCAATAAAGACCAAATTTGGGTTGTAGGCGAGCGGGTGTATCTCTTTGTCTTCAGCCAGAGCCCTGTTCACATCGCATAGAATGGCCCTCTGATTCATTTCTGCGCCGCACAGTTTGCGGTGATGGGAGGGGTTGCTTTTGGCGCGGTATGAGCGGCTGCAAGCCGGCTGGCAAGGCCATGAAGAAACGGACCAATGCCCATCCACGTGGTGGCGTGGTGCCCCGACCGATGCGGTATTCGCTCTACCGGACAGTCCAGCCAGCATGCCAAATCTGCGGCATTATCCAAGAGCGGATCAATCACCGGCCCTGTCTGGTTCAGCACCACGCCAACCAGTGGTAATGCCCGGTGCTGTAATACCTCCACAGTG
Source organism: Acidithiobacillus ferridurans (assembly GCF_003966655.1). Taxonomy (NCBI): domain Bacteria; kingdom Pseudomonadati; phylum Pseudomonadota; class Acidithiobacillia; order Acidithiobacillales; family Acidithiobacillaceae; genus Acidithiobacillus; species Acidithiobacillus ferridurans. Next base: position 2,382,157 of record NZ_AP018795.1, read on the forward strand.
AGCAGGGTGTGGTTGATGACGCCGAGGCGATCGGCGGCTACTACCAGCACAGGCAGCCGCAGTGCGGCGGCCAAGTCGGCGTTGGTGGTTCCCGCCGCCAGCGGGGAGAGCAGGCCGCCAGCCCCTTCCACTAGCAAGAAGTCGTCTGCGCCAATGCCCGACTGGCAAGCGGTTACCAGTTGATCCAGAGTCAGCGTCCGACCTTCCAGGGCAGCAGCCCGCTCCGGTGAGAGCGCCGCCCGCAGTGGATAAGCACAAACCTGTTGCAGCGATTCGGTACTGTCCGCAGCCTTCCAGAGCGCGGCCGCGTCCTGGGGCAGCAGGCCATCCTCGCCCGAGGCACACCCCGATTCCACCGGTTTGCGCGGGCGCACCGATAGGCCCCGCTGCACCAGGAGACGGGTCAGTGCCACCGCCACCCAGGTTTTGCCGACGCCCGTGTCAGTACCAGTGACAAATAGTCCGGTGAGGCCCGCCATATCCAGCTCAACGGCGTGCTGAATGCTTTTCATAAGCTTTCCATGGCGTAGTCGATGCTGATTTCTCTGTCGGCCACAGGTAGGAAACGCCGGTTGGTGAAGGCTGTATAGTCAGGATGCCTGTGGTAGGAATCAATCACTTCCGGTGCCGCAAAACGTACCCGCCAGCAGTAGCGGTATTGAGCGTGTTCTTTCATCGCCTTACCCGTAATCACTGACCGCACTCCAGGAATGGTGCTCAGCGCTTGCTGCCCCTCGCTCATCATCGCAGCCACTTCCTTTTCAGAAATGCCAATAACATTGTGGATGATCAGGTGTTCCACGGGTGCCCACGGACGACAGCATGCCAATACCTCAGCAGCCCGCCCGGCAGCACCCCACACGCGCATACATCGTTCAGCCTTAGCACTGATTGCCGCACCAACGCTCTGAACCAAATCCAGGTAACCAGCACCCGGCGCTGACCTTGCCCGTGCGCGGATCGCCGCATTCGCAGCTTCAGCCAACGCTGTAAAACAGTTGATCTTGGCCACGCCGTGGACAATGAGTCGCCGAAATTGGTCATCGTCGAGCCGGACCCTGCAGTGGATTGACAGCGGAATACCAAGCGCCTGGTTGATGCTGCGAAGCCGTTGGATATCCAGCTTGGCTTTACTGTTTGGACAACTCTGTTCCACCCGAATGGACACCTCGAGGAAGTCTACTCCCGTGCGTTCGACAAAGCCTTTTGCCTCGGCCACTGTGGTGGAAGGTAACGCGGCGGTATGCCATTGGGCGTTTATATCCATTGCATCAGTGAGATAACTCAAGCTCCCTTCGACAGGCACCCCGCAGGCATGGGCCATCTCGACTACAGTCTTCGTATGCGCCAGGTTATCGGAAAAAGTCGACTGGGAGGCGTCCATCATCACGCTGTTGCAGCCCAGGCGGATGGCCCGCACCGCCGCTTCCAGGTTTGCCCCACGGTCAAGATGAAGGGCCACGGGTACCGAGCTACGGCGTGCCGCTGCCTCTACCCCTGACATCAGCAGTTCGAAGTCATAGTGTTCCAGTTGCGACTCAGCTAGAGAGAGGATTACGGGTGCGCGAGACCGCTCGGCAGCGGCCATGACGCCCTCCACGAACTCCAGATTCACGACGTCGAAAGCACCTACCGCGTATCCGTGCGCATAGGCATGGTTCAGAAGATCTTTCATGTGCACCAAAGGCATAACGCTACCCTCCGAATAAATCCTATACGGAAAGATTTCCGTTCTGACCGTCGCATCACAGGATCTACCCCCTGTAATGCCTGACACTGCACAAATCGCTCACCCTTCATCGCGCGGCAGGTTTTTCATCGGGTGAGTCCCATGTAAAGGATCGGCAGCTTTTCTGGCAGCCTCTGCACGTGATCCAGAACCACATAGTTCTTTGCGCCAAAAATGCGGGATACATACTGGTCGGCTCTGGGATCAAGACTCAGGCAGTAGGGCGCGATGCCGGCTTGGGTCAGATCTTCCACCGCTTTCCTGGCGTCATATCGCAGGTATTGGGGATCGCGCACATCGTTATCCGCCGGCTCACCGTCGGTGATCACCAGCAACAGTTTTTTGTTGCTGGGCTGACGTTTCAAAATCGAGCCGGCATGACGGATCGCCGCGCCCATGCGCGTGGATAACTGTCCGCTCATACCCGCCAGGCGGGATTTGGCCTGATCGTTGTAAGACGCACCGAAATCCTTGTAGCGAAAATATTCCACATCGTGGCGGCCGTTTGAATCGAATCCATGAATGGCGAAGGGGTCGCCGATCTTGTCGAGGGCATCGGCGAGCAGCACCGTGGCCTCACGTGCCAGTTGTAACACGGTGCTGTTCGAACCCAGCACCGGGTCATTGGTAGATTCGGATAAGTCGATCAGCAGCAGCACCGAGAGATCACGCACCTTGCGCACATTGCGCATCATGATGCGCGGATCGGGCTGCTCGCCCATACGCATCTCGATCATGGCGCGCACAGCGGCGTTCAGGTCGATTTCGTCGCCATCCTCCTGCTTGCGCAGGCGCTGCACCCCTTGCGGCTGCAATGCTTCGATCAGAAACTTGAGTCGGCCGATGATAGGTTTGTGCTTGGCTACAATTTCATGGATGGTCTCCAACGTGCCACTCTTGGCAGGCTTTTCCAGTACGGTGCACCACTCTGGGCGCTCCAACTGCATCTGGTAGTCCCACTCCGGGTAATGGTAGGGATCCGGCGGTGGCTCGCGCCCCTCCTGCTGGTTCAGACTGGTGGGTTCCTCGTCGCGGAAAAATTCGCTGGATAGCACCCATATTTCGTTCGCGTCGTCGCCTGCGCCGGGCACGTCGAGGGCGTTGACCATTTCCATCACGCTGACGTACTTGCGGATTTGCTGTGTGGTGACGCCGGCGATTACCTGCCCGTCTGCGCGGATATCCTCGAACTCCCACATATAACGGTTGTCATCGCGGTAGGGGATATCTGGCACATCAGTAGTGGCTGAATAGGCCACACCGAGCTGCAGCATTTCCGCGGCAAGGCGCAGCCCGACCTCCCGCGACCATTCGGTGGAGACCAGCCGTTCCTGTTGCTCGCTGAATATCTGGCGACCCATCGCCACCCAAGGATGGTCATCGCGGTAATCCGGGTCTAGTAGTGCATGCGCCAGACGCGCCATCAAGGACGCGGCTTCATTGCCAGACGCGGGCGTTGCCGTGTGCAGCGGCAACCAAATGTGCCTGAGGCCAGGAAATTGCTTGAGGGCAATGGTTTCCACGCGCGCATCTTCGATCAGGCCAATAAGCGCACTCTGCAATGTACTTAGCCCAGTGCTGTCGAATTGGTCTGTGGTGTATACCTGATGGCAGGCCGCGTGGGCGGCACTGGCGCGGTATAGCTCAATGCCGTGAATGTGCGTTTCCTCACCTGACGGTGCCTGCCACACCAGATCATCATACGCATCGGGGAGATGTATGATGTACCCCTCGATCGAGGGGCGGTAGCCTTCGCGCTGCTCGAAGTCGCCGCTGGTGGGACGCATGAAGAAATCGCGGCCCCATAGCGCGCGCAAATACATGCTGATGCGGCGCTGCACATCGATGAACAGTGTGCCCTTGCGTTCTTTTTGCAGTACGCCGATGGATTCCGGGCTTTCCAGCGCGAAATATTTTGCCTGGCCGTCGAAGTCGGTCTTGTGCGCCTGCGCGCCCCACAGCGCCCAGCGCCGCAGCCCGCCCAGGGTAAGCTGGCCCAGGAGTGTGCTGAGGTGATCCAGCATCGGACGCACGCCGCGCGGAGCTTGCGCGAGCAGGGTGTCGAGCAAGTGCAAATAGCCACGGAACAGCTCCGGATCACCCAGCCGCGCAGCCGCCACGGGACTGCTGGAAAACATCGCGGCAATGACGGTAGCGCTGGTCTTGGAGTACATCTTGATGGCGGCGGCCAGCATTTCGCGGACGGCATCTTCGCCCAGTTCGTGCGCCACCGCCGGTGCGCTCTGAATGAACGACACCACTAGATCAGTGCCGCGTCCCAGGGATTTCAGGCTGGTCGCGCCATTCAAATAGTAATTTTCCAGTCCACGCGGGGTGAATACTCGCGCTGCCTCATCCCAGGAGGCACGCAGCACTTCGACGGCGTGCTCCCCGAGTTCGGCCAATATGTCCTGGTACTTTTCGAGTTCGACCGCCATTTTCGGCTCCGGATATCAGAAAAAAGTACTCACCGCCGCGTCAAGCGCATCGCGCATGTCGGGATCATCGGTGATCGGGCGCACCAACGTCATGTGGCACGCCGCCAGGGGTTCCACACCTTTGGTAATGAGACTGCCAGCGTAGATCAGCATGCGTGTGGAGATACCCTCGTCGAGACCATGTCCCTTGAGGTTGCGCGCGCGTTCGGCGATGGACACCAGCTTGCCGGCGATTTCAACGCTGACGCCGGTTTCGTGGGCGACGATCTCGGTTTCTATGTCGTGTGCAGGATAGTTGAAATCCAGTGCACCGAAACGCTGTTTGGTAGACTGTTTCAGGTCTTTCATCAGACTCTGATAGCCCGGGTTGTAGGAAATTACTATCTGGAAATCGGGATGGGCCTGCACCAGTTCGCCCTTCTTCTCCAGCGGCAGCACACGCCGCGCGTCGGTGAGCGGGTGGATCACCACCGTGGTGTCCTGGCGGGCTTCCACCACTTCGTCGAGATAGCAGATGGCTCCAAAACGCGCGGCAATGGCCAGCGGGCCGTCCTGCCAGCGGGTGCCGGAAGCGTCGAGCAAGAAACGGCCGACCAGGTCGGATGCCGTCATATCTTCGTTACACGCCACAGTGATCAGTGGCTTACCCAGTTTCCACGCCATGTATTCAATAAAGCGCGTTTTCCCGCAGCCTGTGGGTCCTTTCAGCATCATTGGCATGCGTACCGAATAGGCGGCTTCGTACAGGTCGACTTCTTCGGCTACGGTGCGGTAATAAGGCATATTACGAACGAGATATTGATCAATTTCTGGTGACATTTTTCACTCCTGAAGCCAAAAATGAGGCGTTTAATCTGGCCAAACCCGACGCGGGTGCAGCCTCTGCTGATGTTCTGAGCGAGGTGCAGAGGGCCGTTTTTCCTCAGTGGAGTTCGATAATGGCGGAGGCTTCTCGCCCGGACGGACCGTGCTCAGACCATTCGGTTGGGCGTCTGGTGCCGCAGCAGCACACGCGTCTACTATCGGTGCCGACTTTTCGACTTGCTGCGCTTGAACCTGGCGTACCCCTTGCGCCAGTTTGGATCCCAATTTCTTCACAGGCATAAGACCTCCTCAATGATCGCTTCCATATCCGCTACGGCTGCTTGGGCGCGTTTGCCCAGTCCGTAGACGCTTACCCCTTCAACCGCAGCGCTGCGGTAAGCCGCACGCCGCTGCATGCCGGCCTGCAATATCGGTACGTCAAACTCCGCCAGGGCCTCGCGCATGGCGCGGGACAGGGCATTACGCGATTCCAGTTGATTCAGCACCAGGCCTGCACGCAAGCCTGGATTCAAGCGCCGGACTCCGCCCAGCGCTGCCGCCATCCCCACGATGGCCCACAGATCAATTGGGGAGGGCAACACCGGAATTAATATCACCTGAACCGAGCGCATCACCGCGGCGACCACGTCACCCTGAATGGCGGGCGGGCAGTCCACCACCACGTAGCGGTAGGTGTATGCCAGTTGCGCAATGGTAGCGAAGGGATCACGACCAGCCTGCGCCACCGGCGGCAGTCCGGCGCTACCATCTGCCATGGCGACCCACTGACTGATCGAACCCTGAGGATCGGCATCTATCAGGTGAGTAGAACCCCGCCGAGCCAAGCCCGCCGCGAGATTTAACGCCAGAGTGGTTTTGCCGGTACCACCCTTTTGGTTGATTACCGCGATGATGCTGTCCGCCATGCTTGCCCCTGGTGCCGATTCTATCGGTCCGCCGGTTTAGGTTCTTGCCGTAGCGGCCAGCGCTTCCATCTCGCCAGTGAATCTGGAGTTGCGCTCGGTCAGCTCAGCCCGACCTTCGGCATCAATACTGATGTTGACGTAGGTTTTCCCGAAGCTCACATTCGGATAGTAGCCCTCGCGTTTGGACAGATCAGCCATTTGATCCAGAAAATGGCGTGTCTGAACGTAACTTCCAAACTCAAATCGCCAGTTCAGCGTGGGCAGAAGTTCCTGTGGTCCTGATGAGGCCGCATTCAGATCCTTTACAGCGTTCATGATGTTGCTCCTCGATGCATCTCGATCAACAGGTGATCCAGGTCGCGCAAGTGACCCAACTCCTCTTGCAGCAGACCGGCGAACAAGGCTTGTAACTCTTCTGCGCGCATGCGGGCGCAGTAGTGGGCCGCTTCTTCATACAGGCGGATCACGTCGATCTCCAGTCCGCGATCGATCAGTAGCATTTCCTCCAGGGATCGACCCGGACGAATGGGCGGCAGTTGCGTACCATTGGAAGCAATACCCAATATCAACATGCGCTCAATCAATTGCTGTGCATGTCCGAGCTCTTCTTCCGCATCACGGCGGAAACGGCTACTGTATTCCTTCAACTGCCACATGGCGGTCAGGCTGGCCTGGGTGAGATACTGTTGCACGGCGGCCATCTCGGCACTGAGCGCGCGCGTCAGGTAGCCCGTCATTCGCGGATCGTTCGCCATGGCCGCGCCGGCGCTAGCTGAGTGACTGGCTGACCACGCCATCCAGGCCGCTGTCACCGGCATCGGGCGTCTTCGGTAGTATGTTTTCTACCTCTGAGTGCACGCGGGCGATGATATGGGCGGCCACCAGTCCGTCGCCAACACGCTCACACGCATCCGCCCCTGCCCGTACCGCCGCATTCACCGCACCGGTCTCACCGCGCACCAGCACGGTGACATAGCCGCCGCCCACGAACTGGCGGCCCACCAGGCGCACTTCTGCCGCCTTGGTCATCGCGTCCGCCGCCTCAATCGCCGGCACCAGGCCGCGCGTCTCGATCATACCCAGTGCCACTCCGCTGACATTTATCATTCCCATCACTCCATGTTCCGGTTCGGTTGATTCGAATAATACGGTTCATTCCACCGGGCTGCTGGGCAGAATATTCTCCACTTCACTGTGTACGCGGGCGATGATATGGGCGGCTACCAGTCCGTCACCGACACGCTCACACGCATCTGCTCCGGCGCGTACCGCCGCATTTACCGCACCGGTCTCACCGCGCACCAGTACGGTGACATACCCACCGCCCACGAACTGGCGGCCCACCAGACGCACTTCCGCCGCCTTGGTCATCGCGTCTGCCGCTTCAATCGCTGGCACCAGGCCGCGCGTCTCGATCATACCCAGTGCCACTCCGCTGACGTTTGCCATTTTCATTACTCCTTCTCTGGTTCAGTTGACTCAAGTAATACTGCTCATTCCACCGGGCTGCTGGGCAGAATATTCTCCACTTCACTGTGTACGCGGGCGATGATGTGGGCGGCTACCAGTCCGTCACCGACACGCTCACACGCATCTGCTCCGGCGCGTACTGCCGCATTTACCGCACCGGTCTCACCGCGCACCAGCACGGTGACGTAGCCGCCGCCCACGAACTGGCGACCCACCAGACGCACTTCTGCCGCCTTGGTCATCGCGTCTGCCGCTTCAACCGCCGGCACCAGGCCGCGCGTCTCGATCATACCCAGTGCCACTCCGCTTACGTTTGCCATGTCCACTACTCCTTTTGGGTTAAAAAAATGGTTAGTTTCCTGTCTGGCTACCGCTGGGGTCCCAATGATCAATGATCCCGGCGATGGTCAGGTCTGTCAGTATCCGGTAATCTCCCGCAGCGTAACGGGCTGCCGAACCGCTCACGGCAATCACCCATTTGCCTGGTGGCACACCTACTGGGTCGGCGGCCACGCTGATCCGACCTTTCGCATCGGTGAGTACCCGGAGCGATGCATTCTGCAGCCCGGGTATTCTCCGGGTGGCCACGAGATCAGAGACGACGCGCATAATGTCCATATCGGATATCCTAATCTTCCGACCAGTGGTCGATGATGCCGACGATGGTAAGATCGCTCGGAAAGTCTTTGCTGCCCGCCGCTTCGCGCGCTGCGGATGAACCCACGCAAATCACCCAGTCGCCAGAAACACATCCCACCGCATCCACGGCGATGCTTCTTGCACCGCCTTTTTCCTTTACCACCAACAGTGGGCGATGCCCCATTTCCTTGATCCGGTTGGTCGAAACCAGGGTTTTTTCCACCTGACAAATCTTCATCGTGCGCTCCGTAATGCTGAGGCACCATTCGCCTCGACCGGTTCGATCGGGCTGCCCGGGGGCTTGTCCTGCACGGTCATGCCGCAGACCAGCAAACCCTGCCGATGCAATTCCGCATAGCGCGCCTCGATCGCGGCTTTGACCCGCTGACAGCGTTCTACAGTGCGTTCGCGACTGCCGGGCACGCGACGGTCATAGCGGAAATGAATCGCCACAGGCACGGGTAATCCATGCAGGACATTAAGCGTGCTAAAAATCTGAAGGCCCACGTCCAGATCCGGCCCTCCTTCTTCCACCGTGTGCAAGTAAACGAAATACGCCAGGTTGCGTACCTGGAATTCCTCAAATCCATCCCCCACGCTGATGAATCGCTCGTTATGGCCGATGTCCGGGTAGCGCCCACCCCAGTTGCCGCATACATACTCAATCTGCGACAGGTTGTTGATCAGAAGCGTGGCAATGAGTCGGCGCATACCCTCGTGTGGTTCGCCGTTGCCCTTGCCCCATCCGTCCGTAGCGCTGGCGGCTTGAATTGCCTGATACACCTTGAGTCGTGCATTGCTGGCATCATCGTTAACCGTTTCTTTATATAACGTCAGATTGCTGACGCAGCGATATAAACTCATTTCGCCATCCGCGTCGGGCACATGCACTTTAATGCCGTCGGTATCCGTATCGACACCAATCAGTAAGGTGTCGACCGAGGCACCGCAACAAAAACTGTTTTCGATGGCCTGACGAAATTCACGCAACCGCCCCAGGCCTGCTTCTGCAGCATCCCTCTCGCTGCTGTGATGCGCCGCACAACCCTCGTGGGCGGGGTCGGAACTGCTCCAGTGGTAGACCGCTATTTTTAGGTACCGCGTACCTGCATCGGCAGACACCGGACGGCCTTCGCGATAGCGCATCAGTTCGGTTTCGATCCAGCGTTTGACATTGGCCTCAACGTCGAACATGGCCCCGGCGTAAGCCTTGCGGCTGCGCACCGCGTCATCGGGCAAGCGCAGAATGTAGCGCACCAAGCCCTTCAGCCGCCCGTCCGAGCACGGTGTGATATCCACCGCGTGGTAGCCACAGTCGAGCAAGAACGAAGTCACCTCGTCTGAATTCTGCGGCACGGCCTGCGTTTGCTCCGCCATCAGGCGAATGGTGTGCATGACGCACGCCCCATACAGCGCGCGCATATCCAGGTTAGCTATCCAGGCATCCTCCAGAATTCCTGCCGGTAACAGGAAGCCAAGATCCGTGTGGGCAACGCGCTGTGCGCGTTCGAGAAAATCGGCCTCATGCTGCTGGGCGGCAAGGTGCTTTAGCGCCGGAATGATGGCTGCGAAGTGCCCCTTCACCGCCTGTTCGTGGGCCAGCAGGCGGTGGTTCTCCAACTCATTGGTGAGCGGGTGCCGACAAGGCCGTGCCGGATCCGACGAGCAGGCCGGGTTGGGTGCACTCTTCGGGTTGAGTACAAGGTCCCGCGCCGCAAATACCGGTTTCTGCGGCCGCGCTTGCAGCGTGCTGGCCGGCGTACCCAGACCGTAAGGTGGTCGGTTTACTCCTGGCTGAGGGCTCACATGCCGCCCGGGACGGTTTCTCGTATTCATCGCAATCTCTGGTCCATGCTGCGTGTGTGGGCGTACAGTCGCCGTCGGTATCACATCAACCTCGTGCACCGCCGGAATAGGTGATCGGAGAGCCTTTGGCATCGTTGCCGCTGCTGCCGGTCACTCGGCTGGTCGGCAACGCCGGCCGCTCGCGGTCTTTCATCTGGGAAGCCCCAAGCACCTTACCGCGTTGATCTCCACGCAAGGTCTGGTTGCGGCGCGTGGATGTGCCTTCGGTGCCGGTAATGCTTTCATTGCGCCTCCATGCGGCCCCCGTGATGGCAAAACCGCCCTCGTGCCCGTCTCCGGTGAGGCGACTGCGCGGCACTTCTGTTGCGGCGGTCGTTGGCACGGCACCATAGGCCTCATCGCGATAACGGAACTCAGGTGTGCCGGAAACCAGACCAGCCGCCAGATTCACCGGACCGGTAATACGTCCCACTGCGCCATAGGCGGTACCGGTAACCCGGTTGAGCGGTCTCTCCTGCGCGCTGCGCGCGGGAGTCGTGACGCTAAAATTTCCGCGGACTGCTGCCACCTCCGGGGCAGCGACTGCCGTATGCGGCGCATCGGCTGGGCCACGGGTGAGTGGATGCATCCGCGTCCCATTTCCACTCTTGTGCAGTGCCCGTTGATCAGTGCCCGCATAAGGGGTGCCACTCAAAACCTGCCCTTCACCACGAGCAGATCCGGTCACTTTGTTGTCCGGTCCCAGCCGGATGCCGGTCATCATCGCATCGGCGACGCCACTTTGTTTTGCCATCAGTGCTTGTGCTGTGGCCTGGTGGTCCGAGGCACAAAATGCCGCGTACTGATCGGGACCCGCGTATTCCGTGCCCGTGACAGGCTGGCAACCGCCATATTCATCCCCGGTGACCTTGGGGCTGCGTTCCACTGACGTGCCGGATACCGGCTGTTCGTGCCAGGTGTGCGTCACGCCGACTTTTTCCGGTGTAGGAACGGGTTTGCGGTTGCAGGCCTGATACTGAGCCAGTCCAGCAGATTCGGTGCCCGTCACACTGGCGCAAACTCCACGTTCCGTACCCGTCACGCGGTTTCCAGGGGCGGTCTCCGTACCCGTCAAAGCATGCTCGCGCAGCGTACTCATCACGCTCACCTTGTGTGGAGCGCTGCCGCCGTCGCGACACAGGCTGCCAAACGACTCCGGCTGGTAATATTGGCTGCCGGTAAGCTTGCGGCAGGATCCGGGCTCATCCCCGGTCACTCTGGCGCTGCGCCCGACTTCGGTTCCACTCACGCGCTGACCAGCCTCGGTGGCCGCTACGCTGACCTTGGCCGGAGTCAGCGCTGGCCGGGTTGCGCAAAAGGATTCAAATTTGTCGGCGCTGAGATATTCGGTGCCGGTCACGGCCTTACAGGTGCCATGTTCATCTCCGGTGACCTTCACGCTGTGCCCAAGCTCGACGCCGCTCACACGCTGGCCTCGGGTGGTCCGGCCTACATTCACCTTAGCGGGAGCCGGCTCCGGGGTGGCGGTGCACAATGCGCCGTATTGCTCGGTGCCAATATATTCAGTGCCGGTGATGGCCAGGCAACTGCCCGGCTCGGCACCCGTGACCTTGGCGCTGCGTTCCACCTGGGTGCCGGTCACGGATGTGCCACTCAGGGTAGTCCCTTGCTCCACTTTGGCAGGTGCTGCAGGCTTCTGACGGGTCCGGCCGCTGGGTCGATATGCGGACTGATCGCTGCGCCCTTTTTGGCACATGGCTTCACGGCGTGCCTGGGCGGCGTCGCGCCCGCTCAATCCTGCCAAGGCGTCGGGCTGACCGCTGTTGTGCGATATACGTGAAACACGGCTACAAGACGACGCTACCTTTCCCTGAGTGGAAAGCGCGCGGCGACGCTCCTGGCAGAGTTTGCGCACCGCGGAGGCGCTCGGCCCGGCCACTGATGCCGGGTCTTCGTCTACCAGCGCGCATACCGCTTCGAGCAACTGTTCCCGCTCGGCGATTTCAGTTGCGTCCTTACCTTTGCAGCCACAGCCATTCGGGGGGGTAAGTCTTGCGCGGCAGCTGCCGCTTCTACAGGCGCAGCGGTGACAGTCGGTGTATCCGAGGCAATGACACGAATCCCCGTATGCGCAGTAGAGTTGGCTTGCGCAAGCCCTATGGCGCCACCCTGCGACAATGCCTCACGGCGCGCACGGGAAAGCGACTTGCCGGTAGCCCCTGTCGCCTCCATGGCGGCCATATTGCCCACTGTCCGCGCCGCCGATGCGGATGGTTTTGCCCCCAGCGCGGCGGCACCATTGTGCGACAGTGCCCGCCGCCGCTCCAGCGCAGCGGCACGTGTCGAGCGTGGGGACGCCATATTGTTTGCCATAGAGTCACTCATGACTTGATCCTTCCGTATCCATCAAACCCCTGCGCGGGCCACCCGCTGGATAGCCCCGCACCGATCTTGCTTATCGCCCGCGGAACACCACAAAAGCGCTGCCCTGGCTCTGCGAGTAGTTGTCATACCCGATCAGGCGCACGTGATGGTTGGGGTGGGCGCGATGGCATGCCTCCAGTTCGGCAATAACGGTGTCCACTGACTGCTCGCCGAACATGGGCAGTTTCCACATGTACCAGTAGTATGTTGATGCGCGTTCAGGCTCCACATGCTCGATGCCGGGGTTCCAGCCCTGGTTCACGAGATAGGCGATCTGACGACGCATTTTTTCCGGTCCCATTGCCGGCAAATAGGAGAAGGTTTCGTACTTGGGTGTTGAGTCGTAGTCTTGAATGTCAGCCATTTTCTATTCCTTTCTTTGGCGCGCGGAGCGAGCCGTCAAGCCTCGCGCCACGCGGGTTTTCGTTTGCGCCTTTGCGATTACTGTCACAGAATCAGCGATTCACCACGTCCAATTTGTCCACGGTATCAAATTCAAACTTGATCTCTTTCCAGGTTTCCAGAGCAATTTTTAACTCTGGACTGTCTTTCGCTGCGTTGGTGAGAATGTCCTTGCCCTCGCGCTCGAGATCGCGACCTTCATTGCGCGCTTCCACACACGCCTCTAGCGCGACACGATTGGCAGCTGCTCCGGCAGCGTTGCCCCATGGGTGCCCTAGCGTCCCGCCACCAAACTGGAATACCGCATCATCGCCAAAGATTGCTAACAACGACGGCATGTGCCAGACGTGGATACCGCCAGAGGCTACTGCGAACACACCTGGCATGGATCCCCAGTCCTGGTCGAAGAAGATGCCTCGACTGCGATCCTCAGGGACGAACGATTCGCGTAGCAGGTCGACCCACCCTTGAGTGGAGGCGCGGTCACCTTCCAGTTTGCCAACCACCGTGCCTGTATGCAGGTGATCACCACCCGACAGACGAAGCGCCTTGACGAGCACCCGAAAGTGAATGCCGTGGTGCGGATTACGGTCCACAACCGCATGCATGGCACGGTGGATGTGTAGCAGGGTGCCGGTTTTCCGGCACCAACGCGCCAGACCGGTATTGGCACAGAAACCACCCGTAAGGAAGTCGTGCATGATGATGGGCATATTGAGTTCCTTGGCGAACTCTGCCCGCTCATACATTTCCTCGGGCGAGGGTGCTGTAACATTTAAATAGTGTCCTTTGCGCTCACCAGTTTCAGCTTCGGCCGTGTGGATCGCATCAGCCACGAACAGAAACCGATCGCGCCAGCGCATGAAGGGTTGCGAGTTGACGTTCTCATCGTCCTTGGTGAAATCCAGACCGCCGCGCAGACACTCGTAGACTGCACGACCATAATTCTTGGCAGATAGACCAAGCTTGGGCTTGATGGTGCAGCCGAGCATTGGTCGGCCATATTTATTCATCTTGTCGCGCTCGACCTGGATGCCGTGGGGCGGTCCGTTGCAGGTTTTGACGTAGGCGAGTGGGAAGCGTACATCTTCCAGGCGTAGTGCACGCACTGCCTTGAAGCCGAAGACATTACCCACCAAAGAGGTGAATACGTTAACCACGGACCCTTCTTCGAACAAATCTATGGGATAGGCGATAAATGCGTAAAAGCTGGTGTCATCGCCCGGCACATCTTCGATGCGATAAGCACGGCCTTTGTAGTAATCCATGTCAGTCAGCAAATCGGTCCACACCGTGGTCCAGGTGCCGGTAGAAGACTCGGCGGCTACCGCGGCGGCGGCTTCTTCACGATCCACCCCTGGTTGTGGCGTAATTTTGAAACAGGCTAAGATATCAGAGTCCAAAGGCACGTACTCGGGGGCCCAATAGGTCTGCCGGTATTCCTTTACTCCGGCCTCATACTTTTTTACGGCCATGCTTGCTCTCCTTGTGTCATGGTAGACGATGGTGATTGGAGCCACCTGCCAGGTTCCAATGCTTGGGTAGCATTGTGGACGATCTGTAACTATATAAAAGTAAAATATATTTACTATTATAATTTAGTATGGTTTACTATTGGCATGTCTATCCGTCATGCAACCTTGCACCAACTCAAGATCTTCGCTGCCGTAGCTCGGCACATGAGCTTCGCCCGTGCCGCTGAAGAGCTACATTTGACACCTCCTGCTCTGTCCATTCAGGTCCGGCAACTCGCCGAGGCAGTCGGCCAGCCGCTTTTTAATCAGATTGGCAAGAAAATCTACCTGACCCCGGCGGGGGAGGCGCTGACATCGGCGTGCCACGATGTGCTGGATCGACTGGAATATTTCACTCAAGAGATAGCCGCTCTTCAAGGACTGGAGAAGGGCAGCTTGAAGGTCGCCACGCTCTCTACCGCTAAATACTTTATTCCACGTATTATGGGAGGGTTCTGTACGGAGCATCCTGGTGTTGCTACTGCTTTGTTTATTGGTAATCGGGAAGCACTGCTGGAGCGGCTTGCGCGTAACCAGGACGACCTCTACATCCTGGGTCAGCCGCCGGAACACATAAACGTCGTCGCGGAAGCTTTCGCCGATAATCCCTTAGTGGTGGTATCCCGATCGGATCATCCCCTGGCGTCGGAAAAAGACCTTGAGCCATCACGTCTACGAGACGCACCATTTATTTTGCGCGAACCCGGTTCGGGAACACGTCTGGCTGCAGAGAAGTTTTTCGAGCAACACGGCGTTGTTCTCAGAACACGTATGGAATTTGGAAGTAATGAGGCTGTCAAGCAGACTGTGGCTGGCGGTTTAGGCATTGCCGTGCTGTCGGCAAGTACGATACACGCGGAACTTGCCAGCGGCGAACTGGTGATTCTCGACGTGCGTGGGTTTCCTCTAGAGCGCAAGTGGTATGCGGTTTATCCGGCGGGAAAACTGCTTTCTCCAATCGTCAGGGCCTTTATGGGGTGCCTGTTTGCGGTATCTGCACATGGTGAAAAGGAATGGCGCGCTCAAGAATGAAGTAATGGGATGAACGTCCCCTTCCCCCCAGCCGCGGTCCGATGCCACGATGGGGGCCCATTGAACAAGGAGGTTCATCCCATGAAAGCGTAGTAATCGGCCCTGGGTGCCGCAAATCGCGCCGAAGAAACACGCTGCGACTCCGTTTATGGCAAAGTAAGGGTGTGGCACTGCAGAAGGCCGATAAATCACGGGAGTATGTATCGTGTCTTCCTTTATCCTGCCGGTATTTGGATGCTATTCTGCTTGATAGTCTGACTCATGTGTTAGAAGTAAACAAGCGGACCATTGTTGGATCAGTGAATTCTTCATTGTACTTTACCCGTCTCCTGTCATGGTAGGATAATGTAGCTCCATAGATTTCTGATTCTCTACAAGACATGAAGCGCTCATAAGGCGCGCATAGGATAACCGATGCCTTCCAAGCTTTTTGTAAATCATCCATGACTACGGCGTATGATCGTGAAATTCTCCAGTTAGATCCGGTCAAGGATCACTGCCGAATCACCTTTCTGATGGCAACTTGTGTGTATCCTTTTGATATCGCGCGTGCGCTTGAACTAGCCCTGTTTCGCACGTATGCGGTACCTCGTATTTCTGCTCTCCTTCGCCATACAGGAGAACTCACTGAACGGACCCGCAAACGTTACGATGATACGGACCTGCTCCTCAGTGAATTGATTGAACACGGCTACGATAGTCCACAAGGGCAGGCTGCCATTGAAAACATCAACCGCCAGCACGCCAAATATACGATTCGCAATAAGGACTATCTATATGTATTGTTGACGTTTATTTTTGAACCGATACAATGGATAGCGCGTTTCGGGCATCGCCCCCTATCAGAAAAAGAACGCTTGGCCTGGTTCCACTTCTGGCGGGCCATAGGCGTGCGCATGAACATCCAAGATATTCATGATGAATATGCTGAGCTGGAGCAGTTTAATCGTTCCTATGAGGCAGAGTGTTTTCATTATTCCAATTCAAACCGATGTGTCGCAGAAAAAACGATAGACTTGCTACTGGGCTTTTATATGCCGCACGTACTGTTTCGACTGGGAAGGCCTGCCGTTTATGCTCTACTGGATCGACCCCTACTAAACGCTTTAGGCTTATCTGGACAATCAATCTGGTTGAGCCGAGTGCTCACCCGTGCATTACGTTTACGCGGACGAATAGCCAGTGCGCTACCGATCAAAAACAAACCAGTGATGCGTACGCAATTGCGTCGGCCAACCTACCCAGAGGGCTATCGCATTGAAGATCTTGGCCCAGAAAAACCTACGCAGCAGCGGGATTGAAGGTCTACTTTAAAGACAAGCTCTTGGCCTTTCCTATCTACCAGTCGCGATTCTCAAAATTCATGCTCATAAGACTGCCACGTTTTACAGCATTAGTGACGAGTTGCGAGAACATGCTGGTCAGTCCGCCGAATGGCTGCTTCCGCTGCCCTGCCGCCGTTGAGCTTTGGTAGTCGCCAGTAGATGGATTGCAGTCATCCAGCAGAGGGAATCATTTGTAGGCTGGCATAAGGCGACGCCGCCCCATGCCGGTTATCCCCCCAACCCTCGATCTATACCCTTTCAGGAATCATCTGAGAGGGTTATTTCATGTCGAGCAATCCCGATTATCTGGCTGCCCGCCAGGAATGGCTTGAGCGCTACGGCTCCTACATCGCGCAGGCGAGAAACTGGCGCATCGCTGCCCTGTCGGCTATCGGCATTGCCGCCCTGTTTGGGGCGGGCATGGTGTACGAGGCAGACCGTGTCCATATCGTGCCCTATGTCGTCGAAGTGGACAAACTGGGCAAGGCTGTGGAACTGGCGCAGGCCGTGCGGGCCGGTTCATTCGCCCAGCCGGTAGTGCAGCACATCGTTTCCCGCTTCACCTGGCTCGCTTTCACGCGCAGCCCGGACAAGTTTGTGCAGAAGCACTTCATCGATGAATCCTATCATTACATCGCATCGAGCGCGGAATCCTCGCTGGATGCCTTCTACGCGCAGCACAATCCCTACGCGGCCTATTCCAACAAGACGCAGGGCAACACGGTCACGATCCAGAGCGCCGTTCCCGTTGGGCAGGTGACGGGCAAGGGTGGCTCGTACATCGTCGATTTCCTGGTAAAGCACTATGGCCCGCATGGCGGCGTGGATGGCGAGCAGAACTGGCAAGGCACGGTCACTTACGCGACGGTCCCGCCATCGAACAACCCCAATGTCCTGAAAGGCAATCCATTCGGCATCTACATCACGCACTTTGCATTCAGTCCGCAGGTGTAAGGAGAAGATGACATGAAAACCAAGACATGGCTTTCTTTGGGGCTCGCCGTCCTTCCTGGATTGGCGTTGGCTGGCGTGGATATTGGACTCCCTGCGGTGAAGCCGATCGGTTCGCTGCAGGGAAAACCGCCAATACAGCCCGCAGGAACGAAAACCGGTTCCGCCCATCCGTCCACGACACCATCCGCATCTGGCGGCACCACATCTGCGCGCCAGAAGGTCCCGGCCATCTCCCCGGAGGCTGCCGAGCGGATAGCGGCGGTGCAGGTGTGGCAACAGTCCATCGCCACCCCGCCCGAGGGCCCAGAAAGTGCTGCAACCAGAGGGCTGGCACGTCAGTCGCTGACGGCGTCCCAGGCAATGGATAACACTCTTCCGGTAATCAGTGGCGCGAACGGAACCGTCGACAGCCTGGCCGGTCGGCCCGTGCTGGTTTGCTCGCCGCTGCACACCTGCATCATCGAGCTGCCCGACGGTGTCAGGCCCGTGACGACCGTCGGCGTCAGCAAATCGGAATGGAATGTGCAGCAGGCGCTGGTTGGGAAACAGCCGGAAATCTTCCTGAGCCCGAAATTCCAGGGTCTCCACCAAAACATCGTGGTAGCCGCAACCGACCAGGGCAGGCCCATCAACTATGAAATCCGTCTGGTCAGTGACGCAGTGCGCTACATTCCCGCCCTGAAGATCGAGGATAGCGGGGGCGAGGTCCGTTCCTGGAAAACAGACTTGCAGTCAGCAGACTCGCAGGCAGCAGCCTTGCAGACGGCAGACAACGCACCAACGGATCAGTCGGCTGCTGACCATAAAGGCAATGTACTGCCTCTGCCCAATATCCGTCTCAACCACGTCAATCTTCGCTGGTCCATTCATTGCGGTGGCGGCGGATGGTTCCGTTCCAGCGACTGCAAACCGATCCGTCCATTGCGCGTGTATGACGATGGGACCCATACCTTCATCGACATGCCCCAGGGGCTGGCGAGCCATGGGGGCTTTCCCATCCTGCAAGCCCGCAATGCCAGTGGGCACCTGATCGGAGTCGACACCCAGATCCGGGGCAACACCTATGTCGTCGATTCAGTTCCTGCCGAGATCCTGTTACGGCTGGGTTCTGAGATGGTCACCATCCAGCAGGAGGGGAGGTAACATGCGCTACGGGGCAAAAACGATGAAAAAACGGTCTGTGTTGATGATGGCCACCGTCGCCATGGCAGCAAGCGTACCCGCTTCCATGGCATCCACGGTGAAGGTGCCGGGAGTTGCCGGACAGTCCGCGCCAATTGCCGGAACGGTGAACACCGCCCAGATTTTTCGGCACAGTCTGAACATCCACTATGGCGAACCCATCCGGGCGGTGGAGCAACAATCGGTGCGGGCCTTTGCCCTGGGCACGCTCTCGCAGCTCCCCGTATTCACGCGCCCGGGCGGAGAGGTCATCGTGCCACTGGGGCAAGTCCTGCCGGTGCTTCAGACCGCCCCTGGCAACTTCTCCGTGGTCATTCTGGGGAAGGGCGTCCAGCCGGTCTCCCTGGTCGGCGCCCCACGCGCCGAGTGGGTCGTGAAGGAGACCGCCGCCGGCGGGCTTGCGGCCGGCAGACTTGCAGCTGGCAGACTTGCAGCCAGCAGGTATCCCATTCTGGAAATCATGCCCCGCTTTGCCGGACTCAAAGGCAGTATCCAGATCGTCGCGACCAGCCCCCACGGTTACCCGTTGACGTACACCGTGGGCCTGGTCAGCGGTACCTCCCGGTTCACGCCGGTTCTGTCCTTCTATCGCGTCCCTCACGATCTCCCCCAATCCAGGGAAGTGGGTACACGCTACCAGGACAGGCAGGCCACGGCCCCCATCGCCCATGCTTCGCATGCCAATACTCCACCTGTGAATGCCACACATGCCGATCTCGACTGGAAAATGCAGTGTTTCACCGGCGACTGCAAGCCTGTCCAGCCGATCAGCGTGGTCAGCGACATCAAGGACAGGATGACCTATATCCGCCTGCCCACAGGGAAAACTCCGATGGTTCTGGTGCGCAACCAGGCAGGCAAATCCTTGCTGGTGGGCTACCGCATGGAAGGGCACACGCTGGCCGTGGGGGCCGTCCCCTACCGCATCGATCTGCTCACGGGCAACTGGAATCACCTGGCCGAAATTCGCCTCACGAACGAGGCAGGAGCGTAGCCATGAAAAGCGGCAAAGACTTTTTCTCCGATTTGCTCCAGAAAAAGAAAGGGCTGCTCCCGGCGGGACAACAGCCCGCCGTGGATAGCCGCAAAGGCCCTTGCAGGCCGCAAGGCCCTGGCGGGCAGCAATGCCCACAAGCCAGTCAGCCCGGAATCGAGGTCAAGCCGGACAGGGACCGAATGGCGACGCGCATCAAGCGGACGCCGCTCTATATCGCGGCTGCGGTGGTCGGACTGGGCGCCTATGGCGGCTATGAGTATCTGCAAAGTCACCCGATGTTCGGGAACGCCAAGCCGCAGGTGCAGGCCAAAACTATCCAGCCGGCGAGCGGGACTGGCGCACCGGTCGCCCCTGCGCACCGGAAGCAGGTCCACAAGCCCACCGCTCCTGGAGGAGGGGCTGGCAGGTCGGCAACCGCGGCCACGAACAGTGATGCTGACCAGTCTCATCCAGCGAAGGCTCCAGCGTCCACAGCGCCCACAAAGAATCCCTATGCAGCGCAGGACGCCGCCTTCGCGTCCGCCCTGGGTACGGGAAGCGCGGGGAGCGGAGCCGGTGAGGGCCTTGCCTGGAAAACGCCGGAGTCAACGCCGTCCGCGCAGGGCCCGACAGTGCTCCCTACGGCCCTGCCGGGTGCAGCCCTGCCGGGTGCAGCCCTGCCGGGTGCAGCCCTGGCTGATGCAGAACAAGCAGCCGATGGCGCCAGGAAAACGAAGAAAAAGACCCCGCCGCCCCTGGTGACCCGGGAGACGAGCCCCTACGAGATTCTTTCCGGGTCGGTCATTCCCGCCGTTTTGCAGACGGGCATCAAGAGCTATCTGCCGGGAGAGATCACGGCGGTGGTCAGCCAGAACGTCTATTCGTCCGTGAATGGGGCAACGCTCCTGATCCCTGCCGGCGCCAAATTGGTGGGCACCTATGACACACAGACGGCCCTGGGCATCAACCGGCTGGCCGTTGCCTGGACGCGCATCGAGTTTCCGAACGGCACCACCATGAACCTGCCGGGATACGAAGGGGCAGGCGGTGCTGGATACGCCGGCTTCGCCGGGGAGGTCAATGACCACACCTGGCTGATCTTCAAGAATGCGTTATTGATGTCGATCGTGGATGCAGGGATGGCGATTGCCTCTCCGTCCACATCGACCAGTGTGACAGGCCAGATGTCCGGGAATGTGGCGCTTCAGGACAGCGAGCAAGCCCTGGCACAGACCTTTGGGGAAGCCGAATCCCAGCTGCTGGAAAAGTACATCGACATCGCACCCACGATCACCATTCCCACCGGCTATCTGTTCTCGGTGGTGGTGGCGCATGACATGGTCTTCCCCGGCCCCTACGACCCAGCCATGCAGACGGGATCGGCCATGGTCGACCCGGCGCTTGGGCCAAATCTCAATCCCTATGGGTTACGCCCTGCGAAGGGGCTGCGCCCTGCCAAGGGGTTGCACCCTGCCAAGGGGTAAGGAGCGAAAAATGCGCGGAAGCATCATCATTCGAACAGAGCACGATTGCGCAGGGCTTCCGCCGGCAAGGCGAACGGCGATTGTGACACAGAAAGTGCGCTCCCTGTCCGATGAGGGCCTGCAGGATCTGGCCCGGCGCCGGGAGAAACAGCACCCGGGGCGTCACCTTCGCCCCATGTCGATCACCCTGCCTGCCGACGTGCTGGAACGACTGCAATGCTTTCAGGGAAGCAGATGGAGCGTCTCCGCGCTGATCGATCGGATTCTGGAATCGGAAGATACCCGCCCAGCATCGTCACGGAGTTCGCGATGATTTTACTCTCCCAGATCAACGCGGAATGCGCCCCCATGGTTGCACCCTCGACGATGGCCGCCATTGTGCGGGTGGAGTCCGGGGGCAACCCGTTGGCGATATGGAACAACAGTACGCGGAGCATGGTCATTCCCGGCAGTCGGGCTCAGGCCATCCGGTATTTGCGGCACGCCATGGCCGCAGGTCAGCGGGTCGACGTAGGGCTGGCCCAGGTGGATACCGGGAACTTCGCCGCCTTCGGACTCAGGCCCCAGAACGCCTTCAATGCCTGTGCTAATCTTCGGGCTGGCGGCGAGATCCTGCACATGGATTGGCAACAGGCGTTGTCCAGCGGCTACCGGGGCCAACAAGCGCTCTACCACGCCTTTGAAGCGTACAACTCCGGGCGACTCCGGGGCGATGCCCAATATGCCAACCGGATACTGGGTGCCGCTGGAGTACCCACGTCCGCCGGCTGCAAGCTTGCCGGCTGCAAGCCTGCCGGCCGCAAGCCTGTCGCTTACGGCCGATTGCGCACCGTCTCCTGGGGCAACCAGGGTAACGCGGCACTGCCGAGCAATCCCTTTCCCCAATTTCGGTGGCAGGCAAAATCGCCTCAGGCGGTAACCAGCGGACCATCAGATGACTCCCACTCCTGGCCGGTTCTCCCATAAGGATGCCGAGATGACAGAAAAGATCCACGCCCCTGACAGATCCGTCTCCGACTACAAGGTCCAGCGCCTCGCCCGGGGCGGCAGGCTCAAGACGACGCTCGCCGGCGTTGCGGCGGGCGTTCTCGGTTACACGTTGGGCATATCCTATGTGGCCAGGGACGTGTTTCCCGGCTACCAGTGGACCGATGATTTCATCCAGAAGGCGCATGCCTACATCGCATTGCCCTACGGCTGGCGGCTATATGATCCCCTGCCGTTCCTGCGGCCCATGATCCTGAACATCCACTATCCAGTGATTCATCAGGCGTTCTATGACGCCGGTCTGCCGGCCGTGGTGCTGGGCGTGCTCACGGCGGGGATACTTGGGAAAAAGCACAAGGACGCGCAAAAAGCCGTCCTGGACAATCCTGTGCATGGCTCAGCGCATTGGGCGGGTAAAAGTGACGCGATCCGGGCGGCGCTCCTGCCCGCTCCCCCGCCAAAGACGGTGATGGACTCTCTGCGCCCCTGGCTTGGCTTACACCCTGCGAAGGGCTTACACCCTGCGAAGGGTTTGCACCCTGCAAAGGGGCTCAAGGGATATTCCGAATGGGCCCGCTGGAAAGAGCGGCGGGAAAAGCGGAAAAAGGAGGCCGCCGAGTGGCGGAAGAGGAGGGCGGAGAGGGAGCAGAAACGCCTGTCGGAGATCCCGGAGCCGACGGTTTTCGACCGGTTCGACTCCCCCCATGTCTGCTATGTGGGGGCCTTCGTCGAGAACGGGGTGGCCACTCCACTCCAGCACACCGGGGCGGAACACATCCTGGTCTTTGCCCCGACCCGATCGGGCAAGGGCGTGGGCCTGGTGCTGCCCACGTTGCTGGACGGCTGGATGGACTCGGTGGTCGTGCATGACATCAAGGGGGAAAACTTCCACCTGACGGCGGGCTATCGCAAGGCCATGGGCCACCACATCCTGAAGTTTTCACCGGGATCGGTATCCGAAGAAGGTTGCCACTTCAACCCGCTGGACGCGGTGCGTGTCGGAACCCAATACGAAGTCAAGGACGTGATGAACATTGCCACGATGATCGTGGACCCGGATGGCAAGGGCCTGAACGATCACTGGCAGAAAACCGGTTTTGCCCTGCTCACGTCCATCATCCTGCATGTGCTCTACGCCATGCCGGACAAGACCCTGCGGGGCGTCGCCGCCTACCTCAACGATCCCACGCTGGAAAGCGTGGACGTAGCCTTTGAGCGCATGATGCAGACGGAGCATGACCCGGATGAGCAATATGGCTGGAGGGACGGCAACGGCCAGTGCTCCAGGGTCCATCCGGTCATCGCGCAATCCGCGCGGGAGATGCTGAACAAAGCCGAGAATGAAAAATCGGGCGTCATTTCGACCATGATGAGCTTCCTGTCCCTCTACCGCGATCCCATCGTCGCGAAGTGGACCGAGTATTCGGACTTTCGCATCGCCGACCTTCAGGACGCCGAACAACCCGTCTCTCTGTACCTGGTCACCAGTCCGGAAGACAAGAACCGGCTCAAGCCCCTCATTCGCCTGGTGCTCAACCAGATTGCCTCCCAGTTTACCGCGGAAGAACGTCTGGAAGCGAAAGACGGGCGAATCGTCGCCAAGGGACAGCATCGGCTGCTCTTGCTGCTCGACGAATTCCCGAGCCTGGGCAAACTCGATGTGTTCCTGGACAGCATCGCCTTCCTCGCAGGCTACAACGTCAAGCTGTACCTCATCACCCAGGACATCGCCCAGCTGGAAGATGAAGGCCACGGCTACGGCAAGGCCGGGGCCAAGACCATCATCGGCAACTGCCACATCCGGGCGGCCTACGCGCCCAACCAGGTCGAGACGGCCAAGTGGATCTCCGACATGCTGGGCACCCGTACGGTGACCATGGAAAACGACAACCAGAGTTTTGACGGCTCCCTGTTCGGTCAGAACAAGGGCTATTCGACGAGCCTCAGCTACCAGTCCCGCCCCCTGCTGACAGCGGATGAGGTCATGACCTTGCGGGGACCGGAAAAGGAAGGCTCCAATATCAAGACCCCCGGCGATATGCTGGTATTCGCGGCGGGCTTTCATCCCATCTATGGACAGCAGCTGCTCTATTTCAAGAACCCGGAATGGCTCGATCGGGCATCCATTCGGTGGCCAGAGAAGAGCGATTCCATCCCCGGAGCCAGGAAAGACTACAAGGCCATTCTGGGCGAGTCCGGCGGAACGCTACCCATCCCCCATATCGAGAAAAAACCGGAAGGGCAGGATCCTGTCGAGGAAGTAAGCGAGGCTGAAAGGGCGGCATTGGCCGCGGCGGCTGGCGATCTGGACGCCGTGGCAGGAGAGTGCAAGCCCCTCGCGGGGTGCAAGCCCTTTGCTGAGTGCAAGCCACTCGCGGGGCGCAAGCCCACGGGGGACGGGAAATATGACACGTCCGAGCGGGACGCGGAGAGAGGCGTTATCGGGGGGTTGATGGGGGATGACGGCGACGGATGATGGTGGATGGTTCCTGCAAGAGGGAAAACCGCCTAATATAGACATCAGGGACCGCATGAGGGCTTTCTTTAACCCCTCGCTGATGATCGATACCAGAGGAGCGTCCAGAATGAATGCCGTTTTACCTTCTATCATCTCCGAGTTTGAGACCGCCGAGCAGGAGGCCAGCTATACTGCGTGGCTGCGTACAAAGGTCGCGTCGAGCTTGGCTGATCAGCGACCCAGTATTCCGCATGACGAGGTGATGGCCGAAATGGACGCGATCATCGCGGAAGCGGAAACCTCTGCTCAAAGGAAATTCTGAGTTGTTACCCATTATCTGGCGGGCCTCGGCCCGCGATGACTTGGCGAATATCATTCGCTACATCGCCAACGAGAATCTGCCAGCGGCGCGGCGTATGAAACGCCTGCTGGAAGAGTCTGTCTTGCCTACTGCCGAACATCCCTACCTATACCACATCAGCGATCGCGTGCCGGGCTTGCGTGAGATCGTCGCGCACCAAACTACATAGTGCTCTATCGTGTCACGGCCACCTGCATTGAGATCGTGAACGTGGTGCATGCCCGCCGTGAGTTCCCGGTTTCCACCCAAAATGAGTAGCCTCATTGTAATGTCCCATAACAGCCCCTCACAGGCAGGCGGAGAACCCCGCAAAACCGGGCCATCCGTCGCTCATGATGCCGATCCAACGAGGCAGAAGGGCGAATTCTGTCTGGTATAGAAAAACCAGGTCTGGGTCTGCCCCGGAATATTCGTTGATAAATTCCTCAGGACGCTCCATATTCATAGATGATAAAAATGCGGAGGAATATGTCATGCCTATTTCAACTGGAAGAATCGCTGTGATTGCCTTGGGTATTTTGGCTTTGTCAGGCTGTGCTGTTG
The DNA here is from genome assembly GCF_003966655.1 of Acidithiobacillus ferridurans. Classification (NCBI taxonomy): domain Bacteria; kingdom Pseudomonadati; phylum Pseudomonadota; class Acidithiobacillia; order Acidithiobacillales; family Acidithiobacillaceae; genus Acidithiobacillus; species Acidithiobacillus ferridurans. The sequence goes on from NZ_AP018795.1 coordinate 2,407,611, forward strand.
GCCCCTACGGTCGATATGGATATCAGGGGTACAACCAGCCGCCCCCACCCCCTCCTGGTCAGTACAACAACGGCTACGGCAATCCACCACCGCCGCCACCTCCTCCTCCCGGTCAGGGGCCTGGTCAGTACAACAATGGCTACGGTAATCCGCCGCCCCCACCCCCTCCTGCGCCATAAGCAACATTCTGGGACAAGTTCAGCTTTATCCAGTAAAACAATAAAAGAGGATTTGCTATGCCGCGTAAACCGATTGTACTCAGTATCGCCATGGGCCTCGCCGGATTAGGGGTTTTATCACTCTCTATACCGGCGTCTGCTGCGCCGTTTGATCTCAGTGTCATGCTGGGCGATCTCGGGATCAATCTCGGTAACACGGGCTTGCCCCTGCAATATGGCTATTTTGAGCCACCCTCCGCGTATACCAACTATTACAGTCAGCCACTCTATGCGCAGTACATGATGTGGTACTACTACCCGCAGACATATTACCAATATTATCCGGCACCGCCCCCGCCTATGCCGGCGGGGGCACCGCCTCCACCGCCTCCACCACCTGGTGCGCCGCCGCCGCCACCACCTGGCACTTATTTTAATTATCTGGGGTACAACCACCGCCACCGGCTCCACCTGGCGCACCACAACCACCCCCGCCTGGTCCTCCCGGTGGACCAGGCTTTGGGCCCCCAGGGGGACCACCACAGGGTCTCCAACCGGGTGGACCTGGATTCGGCCCACAACAAGGACCGCCTCCCGGAGGACCACCTGGAGGAGCTCAGTTCCAGCAAGGACCAGCAGGAGGGCCTCCGCAGGGACCACAATTTGGTCCGAGAAGGGGGCCACCACAGGGTGGACCAGGAGGGCCGGGACCTCAACAGTTTCCCCAAGGACCTATGGGTGGACCTGGATTCGGCCCACAACAAGGACCGCCTCCCGGAGGACCAGGACTTGGAGGACCTCTACAGGGACCACAATTTGGTCCGAGAAGGGGGCCACCACAGGGTGGACCGGGAGGGCCTGGACCTCAACAGCCACCCCACCAAGGACCTATGGGTGGTCCGCGTCCACCGGGAGGACCAGGTGGACCGCCCCCTGGAGGTCCCGGCGCACCTTAACGGCCAAAACAAAACGAGCCGCTCATCATGGGGCTCGTTGTTTGGTACTCTTTACGCCCTCAATAAACGAGAAAACAGCATCCACAAGACCGAATGATGCATCCTATCCTGTAGACCAAGAACAAACCAATTGAACCGCCATCGACTTCAAAAGATCCCCCATGACAGCACCAGATACCGCTAATTTTCTCACCCTGGACGCCCTGCTAACCAAGATTAATCAGATGATTTCTGGCGCTGAAGATGAGTCAGTACTTCTGCAACACATATGCGAAATCGCTGTGCAGCAAAGCGGTCTGAAGCTGGCCTTTGTTTCCCGACCAGATACACAAGGGCGATTTCAGTTTCTTGCCGCTGCCGGACAAGTGGGCTACCTCAAAGATCTGTTCATCTCCAGTGATGCGCAGATTCCGGAAGGGCAAGGTCCCGCAGCTCGCGCTTGGCGCGAGGCGCGCGTTTATTTTGGCACTAATTTTACGAAGGAGCCGTTCCTGGCCCCCTGGAAAAAGCGTGCGCAGGCCTATGGCCTGGCCGACAGCGCAACACTGCCCATCTTCCGCGACGGAAAGGTCTGGGCAATTTTATCGGTATATCGCGGCGACGAAGCCCAATTCGACGACGCCCTGCAGACCATACTGCAACAATTGTCCCTCCAGATCAGTCAGGGCCTGGAGCGACTGCAGGATGTGCAGAGGTTGCGATTTTTGCGCGCATCGGTGGAGGCGCTGGAAGACGGCGTTACCATTGCTGACCCGCAAAGACACCTTATCTATGTCAACCAGGCTTTCCTGAAGCTCACCGGCTACGCCATGAAAGAAGTGCTTGGCCGCGACTGCAAGTTCCTGCAAGCCCCGCAGACCGATGCGCAGACAGTCCGGCAGATTGCTATTGCTTTGGCGCAGGAACAGTCCTACACCGGAGACATTCTCAACCAGCGCAAAGACGGCACCCTGTTCTGGAATCGGTTGCACATTGACCCGGTTCTCAATGACCAGGGCGCATTGACCGGATTCATCGGCCTGCAACGGGACATCACACAAGAGCGCGAAAACAGGAACCTCATCCAGACACTGCTGGACAACGCGGCGGTGGGGATCACGGTAGTACGCCAACGCCAAATCGTGCAGTGCAACCAGCATCTAGCAGGCATGATAGGTCTGTCGCCAGAGCGCGTGATTGGGCAAAGCACTCGGTTGTTTTACCCCGACGAGGCAACCTGGGAACGGATCGGACAGGCCTATGCCGAACTCCTCCAAACTGGATCGACCATTATCCGCCATGTAATGCTTGCGCACTACCACAATCAAAACCCACCAGTCGTCGACGCCTTTGTTAAATTGCTGGACGATCAGGAGACCTCCATCTGGACCGTGGTGGATGTGACGGAGTCGGTACAGCAGGCGCAACAGCTAAAGAAACTGCAAAATATCTATCAGGCGTTGACGGTAGAAGCGGATATTCTTCTGCAGGGGCGTAATGTGCAGGACATGCTGGAAACCACCTGCACCCGGCTCGGGGAAATGGGTATCTTTCACACGGTCGGCGTTGTGCGTCCCGATGCGCAGGGAAGGGTGCGGGTGTTAGCTGGAGCGGGTCCCGGGATCGAGATGATGCAACCGTTTCAAATCCACGTGGACGATCCCTCTAGCATGTCTGCGCGCGCATGGCGCGAGCAGAGAACCATCGTACATTCCGATTTCTCCTCCTCACAGGCAGATCGTCCGTGGGGGCAGGTACTCGCTACATCCGGATGGGTTTCGGCATTGGCGACTCCCGTATGGCGAGATGGGACGCCCTTTGCCGTTATAAAATTTATTTCCACGGAGCAGGTGTTTGATGCCGATACCACCACCGCCTGTGAGCGCTTGGCCTCCTTGCTCGGCCATAGTCTCGACGAGCATGACCTCAAGGAGCACTTGCGTTTACTGCAGGAACAGGAGGCGAAGATCGCCAGGACCGACCTGCTCACGGGATTGCCCAACCGGCGCTTCCTGGAAATCCAGATGGAACAGGCCATGGCTCGTGCCGAACGCCACAACCAGCTCCTGGCGGTCTGCATGCTGGATCTGGACGGCTTCAAGCCTGTCAACGATACCTATGGCCATGGGGCCGGAGATGAAGTGCTGGTGGCCTTGGGAAAACGCCTGTCCGAAGCCTTGCGCAAATCGGACTTCGTCGCCCGCCTGGGAGGGGATGAATTCGTCCTGCTGGTGGAAGATCTCGAGGATCTGGACGATCTTGCCAACATCATGAAAAAGATCGAGGACACCATCACCGCCCCTATTCCGCTGATCAATGGCAAAAGCGTTCAGATCGGGGCGAGCATGGGGGTCGCCCTTTACCCCTTTGGGGATACAGACACGGGGGACAAACTCCTGCGCCTGGCGGATCAGGCCATGTACGAGAGCAAGGCAAATAAGGCGGCCCGGGAGCGCTTCTGGGTGCTTTTTGGCGAGGAAGTACAAAAAGAAAAATGCACCCCCGGGCAACAGCTTTTGGATGCTGGGGCTCTGGAGGTCTGGTATCAACCTGTCCTGGATAGCCGGACACGCAGGGTGGTCGGTGTCGAGGCCTTGGCACGTCTACGGGATACGGATGGTACCCTCTGGACGCCGGCGGAGTTCCTGCCGCAATTGCAGATTGGAAATCTTTCTGATCTGACCGGGAAAGTCTTGGCGCAGTCCTTGGCCGATCTGTCTCTTCTGGATGCACATGGATGGTCCCTATGGGTCTCTGTCAATCTGGATCCACGCTCCGTCTCGGAAGGCTGCATCACCTGCCTACAGGAAATGATCGCCCAAAGCACAGTGGATCCCTCCCGCATCACTCTGGAGATTCTGGAGGGAGATGATTTCCTGGAACAGCAGAAGGCGTTGGATCATCTCCTGGAAATAAAAGCATTAGGTGTCCGGCTGGCCCTGGACGATGTGGGCAGCGCCTATAGTTCCCTGCTGCGGATAAAGGATCTTCCTATTGATGAGATCAAACTGGACCAGAGCTTTATCCGCTCCTTGGAGCAGCGACCTCAGGATCTGCATTTTGTAGGTACCATTCAGGATCTCGCTGCTGGCATGGGCGTGGATCTGGTGGTGGAGGGGGTGGAAACGGAGGATATTCTGGATGCGATCATCGTCACGGGTGCGCAGTTCCTACAGGGCTACGCCATCGCCAAACCTATGCCGCTATCAGAATTGCAGGCATTTCTCCAACGCCCCCCCTGCCATGGTCGACCGCATCCAACCAGTCTGCTGGGATTTTATGCCAAGCAAATCGCAGCCCATAATGCCCTAAAAAAAGCGATGCTCCATACCCCCCATCTAATAGACTATGTGGCAGTGGCCGACGCTACCATCTGTCCTGGCCATAACCATATCCGCAGATTAGGAATTGGTGACCACAAACGACTGGAGCGACTCCATCAGGAGTACCACCAATCCATTGCGGCCATGGGCGAACGGTCGATTTCCTCTCCGAACAATGGTGACTGGAGCGACGTAGATTCAGCGGAGAATGCGTTCGAACAGGCCATTATAGGTGCTTACTGGTACAAGAAAATGGAAGACGGAAATCCGGCTTGTGAAGCAGAGAAGCCAACATGATCTACGCCGCCTTGGCGGTGGAAGAACCGAGCAAAACCGGCCACTCTGCCACCCATGGCACCGATGCGATAAGAAAGAATGGTACAAATTATCTTGCTAGGCGATGGATTAAACCGTTGTCTCAAATTCAGGGTCAACTATACCGTTTCTGGGGGTGCCCAGCGATGTCGCTCAGGGGCGGACAGTTGCCGGATGGCCTCCGCCTTCTTGCACAAATACAGTTGTTCTGCCTTTTGCAGTTGTGCTTTTGTCAGGTGAAAATAAATACCGACCAGATATCCATAGTGAGAATGAGAGAGAGTTTCTACCCGGACAATGGTGGCCGTGGTTTCGCAGCTGCCACAACCAGAGATCTCAAATTCCGCCAACAACATTTCTCCAGAGCGGAAATCTGCGGCATCGGTATAAAAACTTGCACCACTGGGACCAAAGTCATATAGCTTGGAGAGCAGTGTGCTCCCATTTCGGCGACGCACGATAATGTCTCCGTCCAGGCGCAGACGTTGTTTTTGGCGGGCGCGTCGAGTCAACACCAGGTTCGGCCTACGAAAATGATGCGCACCTTTCTGAAAAGATTTCCAGTCCGCAAAAAAACCAAGAAGATTAGGTTTGGCGAAGAGAAATATAAGCGCTTTGTTATAGCTGGGGATTTCTCCGTTGGCCGGCGTCGTCGGCTCCAGGACCAAGTCCCCCATATCCCACCCCTGCGCATGGCAGAGAAGACCGTCATCATCCTCTTCTGGACCGTAAACAATGGCGCTCCGCCCCTCTACGGCACCCAGAGCCTCCGGTTCTGGCAGTGGGAGTTCATCTGCCCCGCTGAGGAAGACCAGTGGTAGATATTCCACGAGTGGAAGTCCAGACCGATGCGGCAAAATTAAGGCTAGCTCGGTATCGCTTTCGGTAAGGCTCATATCCGATCATCCTATTTGTTTTGGTTTATCCAGCGGAAGCAATCCACACCATCAAAAACATGTTTTAATAATCTAATTTTATTAACAGTACGATTGTTTCACCTCTAGATATTATCCCGGCTTTCACCCGCCATGGCCAGCAATTCGGCCAGCAGCAAGCCATTTTCCATATCCAGCAGCTTTCCCTGTTCCATGGCTCCATCTGCATCCCCAGCATCAAAGTGCAACTTGGCCACACGGGCGACCTGATGAAGGTGTTCGTGGCGAGTGAGGAGACGCATAAATTGGGGTGTCGCACCAAAACGTTGTTTTCCCTCCCCACGCAACCACAGACCCAGATGACAATACTCCTCGGCATCCTTTTCAATAACATGGGCGGGAAATGGGTTTTCCTGGCGCAGTGCGCCGATGAATTTCTGTACGCGCAGGATGTGCCCCTCCAGGATGGGCGACAGGATATTCAGGGGATGCAAGGAATCTTTCGTCCGTGGAGCCGGGCGAAAATGGGCTACCCAAGCAGGAACGTCCTCTGCCGGAATCGGTTTGGAGAAAAAATACCCTTGCAGGTGGTTACAGCCCGTCTTCACCAACAAGTCGACATGATCTGCCGTTTCTACCCCTTCCGCGATCACGTTCATACCCAGCATGCGGCTGGCCGTGATGACCGCTGTAACGATAGCGAGATCCTTGGGGTCATCGATCACATCTCGCACGAAACTCTGGTCGATCTTGATGGAATCGGCAGGGAGCTGTTGGAGGTAAGTCAGAGAGGCGTTGCCCGTACCGAAGTCGTCGAGGGCAACGCGTACTCCCAAGCGATGGCAGGCGACCAGGAGTCTTTGCGCTTCTGGCATATCTCGCAAAGGAGCCGACTCGGTGATTTCGATCTCGACCAGCTCCGGCCGCAGGCCAGGGTACTTGGCCAACATCTCCTGGAGATCCTCCAGGAACCGGGCATCCAGCAGGTGACGGGTGCTGATATTGACCGACACACGCAGTGGATGGCCCGCCTCTTGCCAGAGGGCTGCCTGATGCAACGCCGCGTTCAGGACAAAGCGACCGATGGAGCGCGCGAGGCGGGGATGGTCCAGGGCAGAGAAAAAGGCTGCAGGTGGAAGCAAGCCTCTCTCCGGGTGTTGCAGGCGGATGAGGGCCTCCACCCCTATCACCGCTCCGGCGCTGGACACGACCGGTTGGTAGTACAGCACCAGACGGTTTTCCTGCAACGCTTGTTCGAGCAGGGCACGCGTCCCCGCTTCAGTCTGCATGGCCTCATCCAGGGCTAAGCTATGCAGTTGAAACTGATCCCGGCCCGCGTCCTTGGCGGCATAGAGCGCCATATCGGCGTGCCGGATTAGGGTGCTGGCATCACTGTCATCCAGTGGGAAAAGGGTGATACCCAGGCTGCCGGTAACGCTGGCCGCTTCACCATCGATTTCCAGCGGCTCACGGAGGGCGGCGAGTAATCGTTCGCTGACACCGTCTAGATCGTCGAGGCGCTCCAGGTCTGGCAATATCAGGCCGAACTCGTCGCCACCCAGACGAGCAAGGATGTCTCCTGCCCGTAACTGCACCTGCAGCCTTTGCACCACGGCTTGCAGCACCTGATCTCCAGCACCATGCCCCAAGCGGTCATTCACCTGCTTGAAGCCGTCCAAATCCAGAATCGCTACCCCCAGAAGCCGCTCGTGGCGCAGTGTTTGGTTTCTAGCGTTCTCCAGGAAGTCCATGAAGAGGAAGCGGTTGGGCAGGGCGGTAAGGGGATCGCGCAAAAATTGATTGCGTAGCAGAAATACCAGTTCCCCAAGATGGGCAAAGGCATTGAGGTATGCCGATCCAACCCGTTGGAAATAACCCTTTTCGCGCACGCCGATCAGGCCTGCGCCACGCAAATCCTCTGTCCCGAAAGGAAAGATGCCGATTTCCTCTACTTGGTTGCGCAAGGCCTTGATCCATTCCGGTGCTTGCGGATCATCCACGGCTTGGATGATGCTCTGCCCACTTCCCAACGCTTTCCAGCAGGGATCTCCGGTGCTCTTCTGGAGCTGTAGCCCTGGCGACAGAAGCCCGGCCTGGTGCTCCAAGGTTAAGGTCTCTCCCATGACGTCGCTCACCATGTAACCGGCCAGACGTACGCTGCCGCTCTTGGCCGGCAAGTCGTCGCAGATTTGCTGCAGCAAGTCTTCCGGCCGCAAAGACACCTTGCCGCGAGGGGCGGCAAGGACGCTCATCAGCACATTAGACAAGGCCAACCTCTCGGAATCGGTCTCGCGGGAGGCGTGGGCGTAGCCCTCGAGCTGAAACATGAGGTCACCGACCAGCAGACGGAACAGGGCGTCCCGCAGCAAATCCCGGTCACTCTCGGGAACCTGCACCTGAAGTATTTTTTGCCAATGGCGCCAGTAGAGAATATAGGCGCCGGCGATCCAGGAGGGTCCGATGCCGAGGTGGTGGTGCAGAGCCCCGATTTTGCGCATGGACTCCCGCCACGGCCTATCCAGGCGGCTGACCAGAAGGCCTTTAGCGTGTTCCGTTTGCTTCTGGATCAGAGCGTCCAGACGCGCGCTGGAGAAATCCCGGAATACGGCGGCGGTGGCGGGATGACTGAGCAGATAATCGTAAAAAGCGTGGGCAAGCGCCGATGCTTCTTTATCCAAGGCATCGTGATAACGGTCGATGACCTGAAAGTCAGAATCCTGCAGGCCAAGAAACGCGGGTAGAGTGCCACTATTGTCAATAATCATTCATGTACTCTTATATAATGTTTATTAGGGGCTGATGTTCCTCTGCTTTTTTCAATCGATCAAGATCACTTCAACGTCATGCGGACAAGAAAAATATAGTATGGACTGGCCCGCCCTGTGAAAAAACTCGAAACCGGCCTTTTTGAGAGGGCAACCAGCCACGGGCGCCATGACTAACAATCAACAGGTTGCCGTTCTCGAAAATCACTCTTGATTGAGATTCTCGATTTTACCTGCCTGATGACGGGTTTTGAGAGGACGTGACCATTCGCGCTTTTTCGTTACGCTGTAACAGCTTTTTACAGAACACCTGATTGCCCATCCAATTGTCCATCATGCAACAATATCAAAATAATCAATTGTTTTAGTGAATTAATGAATGCCGCAAACTGGCAAATGCCCACATGTTGCCCAAGTGGCCTCTTCTAGGCGTCAGTTTCCGTAACTAACTGCATCCTTCCGGCCTCATACAGGGCCTGCAACTCGGCGCGCACCACGTTGAGTTCCATATCAATCGAGGCAATAGGGGCGCCGCGCTGTTCGCGCCGCTGAAGCAGGATGTGGCGATCTTCTGGAGTTGGGCAATTCGGGTTTGGCGGTAGCTTTCGTTCATGATGCTTCTCCTGTGGTGGCGGTCATGATCTGTAAGGTGCCGGTGATTTTTATCGGGCATGCTGACGCCTGGATAACCTGAGCCCGCTTGAGGAAAGGCATATTCCGAAGAATTGCGCTTTCATTCAGCTTACGGTCAGTAAACAGGTCAAAATCGACGGATTGCCTGTGCCCAAGCTGTAACGCGATGGCGGGTCCGCTGAATATTAATACCACCCCTTTTCGCGCATCAGAGGGTCAACCGGCCCGCGCCCAATCCTTATCGAACTGCGTTTGCAGCTTGCCGATGTCTGACCCGTTGAGCAGCAGGCCCATTTCCCGGTTATTGTCCAGGCTGGTCTGGGTGAAATTTTCGGAGCCGATGAAGGCCAGCGACTTGCCCGCGATCATCTTGGCGTGCATGTACAAGGGCTTTTTCGATAGCAAACGTACGCGACAGCCATGCTCCCGCAAGAAAGCCACAGCCCGCTTATCCTTCGCATTGATGCTGGCCGGCAGGATCATCCGGAGATTCCGGCCCTTCGCCGCCAGGGCATCCAGAATGGGTGCGTATGGCCCTAATTCCTCGCTCTCTACGTCGATGGGACCGGGCTGGTCGATCACTTGCAGCAGTTGCGCCGCAGACGTCCCCGGAGAAAGAACCAGCACCCGATGCGCGTAAGCGGGTGCGCGTTGATTGCCGCCCTGCGCCGCAGTCCAGTCCGCATTGAACACCGCGTTGACCGCCTGAACCACGGTCGCGTTGCGTGTGACATCGACATACTCCCGGTTCCTGCGAATTCTTATTCCAAAATAGTACATAATTCGCTTGTGAGTAGTTATAACATATTGAAAACAATATTATAATATATATATTTGCACTATGTATTTTTACATAGTTTATCGCCATTCCGCACCACCCTCCGCCACACAAAAGGATAAAGGTAGAGGATGGCCGCCCCCAACAGAATATCTGATATCGCTGTACCGATTGTAATATCCTGGTATCGAAAATGTAGAGGCGCGGACGATATTCCCATCCTTGTCCATGACAGGTACGCAGCGAAAGCGGTCGTTCGTATGGAATCAGGCCCCTACAATTAACGTTACGTGCCTTGGATTTGCATTCTACGTATGGTGATAGTTTTAAAGAATATAACCGAAATCGCCTACCCATTCACCTTTCCGGTAATCTAGACTGAGCCAGCGTGGTATAAAAGCGTCCGTCCGTTTTAGTGGGAACGTTTGCAGATCCTGAACAGGCTGATCGGTAATTGAACATGTTTTAGAACCAACAGCGCGGAACCACACCTGAACAGAGGATATGTGAGCGTCCAGCAGTAGAGAATCTTGATGTGGAGAAGGTATGAAATATGTTTTTTTGCGAATCAGACAGCTAAATAATAGCTCTAAATAAACACAGAGAGGTTCTTCTCGATGATCGAGCGCTTGCCTAGCTAGTGGAGTAATTCGCAATTCAATTGTATGAGTATTATGCATGAGTAGTCTCCCATTTGGACGGATATACGGGCTTTTCGTTAGCTTCATGTAGCGCAGTTAAATTCCAGGTTTTCCAATATTTTTGACAACGTTACCATTGGCCGCAGTGATCAAAAAGCCTCTACAGCAAGGCCTGCGTCTTGAAAACATACTGTTCGTCTGGCCGGCAATCCATATATCCTAGCAGCCTTATGGTAGGTAGTTCTAATGGGCTATTAGCAGCGTAACCGGTCATTGGACAACTACTCAGTATAATCGACCGGTCGTGCTGCTCGCAGCAGAGTGTCGCGATTAAATGTTGCCACCTAGTCAATTTCCGAAACTGTTGTGATAATACTGAGCGGCAAGCTGGCTTACCAACGTCCAAGGGTTTTCATGTTTTTTTGCCGAACGACAAGGGCATGGAATAATTTAGCATAATCTCATCCTCTCCTGGATCTTCCTGTTTCGTGTAGGCATTAGAGATGTGGGCAATTTTCAGTCCGAAACGCGACTTATTAGCAAACTGATAGTCTAGACTCAACTCCAATCGGAACTGGAAAGTACCATCCAGGTATTTACCTCGGCCCTGATGATATCCGCCCATAGCGAGAGCTGGTGTCAACACCCAATGGCTCCATGCAATATCCGAGTAAAATCCGGTATATCCCATGAATCCACCATCAGTATTGGCAACAATTCCATAAAGTGCACCGACACCGAACAGCTTGGCGGCTGTCTGGTATTCTAGATCAATCTCCGGCAACGTCGCGTTACCGCGATGCCCAGGACCCGGAACCACTCCAGCAGCGTTAAAGGCTCCGACGCCGACATTAAAATACGCGGGGCCGCCCTGAATCACATGCAAGCCTTCACCCATTGCCCATGCTTGTCCAGCAACCATAAGCATGAGCGCACCAATGCCTAGAACGGCTAACCGTGTTTTTTTACGTAACACATGCTTTCCTTAATCAATCTCTTCTTTTACATAGCGTGTGCAAGAAATGATAATATTTTAGTCAGTTCCGACGCTTTGTCATAGTCCTTCATATAGACGTCCTCGTACTTCACGGTGCGCCAGGGCCTCTCCACTCCACAAACATGTTGTCCAAGTCCCCTAGCCATGCCATCCATACTAATCCGTACACCATGCGCATGAAGCGCGCGCATAAAGGCCTCGAAGGAGGCATTGCAGGGCCTCTTCCAGATAGACCACACAACGAACACCGCCACCGAGGTGTTACTGTCCCACCAGCTCTGTTTAAGCAGAAAACTATTGAGCTGCTAATTTTCTGTACAGCACTTTCTGTGTCGAGTTGAGTAGTGAATAAGCTTTAAGGTGGTACGGCACCATTTCCCATGCTAATCTGGTTTGTGCCTTTCCAATCGCATCAATGTCTCTTTTTATCTTTAACAACGAGGGCTGCACAACAGACGCGTCTAATGCGTACTGTTTGTAGGCTTTGCGCAACGCACTATTATCAGCAAATGTGCTTTTTGCCATACTCACATGCAGAGGCTTCTCCTGTTGAATCTGTGCAACCGTCAAATGTAGCTGTTTAGCATGGTGTAGAATCCAGTATGGTCCGGGATGATACCGCTTAAAAATAGAAAAGAAATCGAACGAGTGCTCCCCGAAGTATTTCACCTCTTGCTTTAATTTTACAGCGCTCATGGGGGATGTCTGCACCCTTGATGCAGCATAAGCTGGTACTGCACCAATCAGCAGCAGAGCAGCGCCAACATAAGAAACTAGTCTATATGGTTTCATCACAGCATTATCCTCCGAAAAACTACTTCATGAAATAGTCGACAGTGACTAACAACAACAAATGGTACAACAGTCTACATTTACTCATGCATTCAACTTCACGAGCATGTATCACTAACAGATTTTCTAATACTTTTTGACAATGTTACCAGAAGTATGCCAGAAAGCATCGTAGCTCCGGCCAAAATTAGCCGTATAGTTATTTGTTCGCCCAGCAACGGAACCGCGCTGATAACGACAATCACGGGGACCAGCATTTGTATGACGGCACTTGTGACTCCAGTTAGCTCCTTTATTAAGATATACCAAAGCACATAAATTAACGCTGAGGTTATGGCACCAATAAGCATAGAGTAATAGACACCTTCAATGCTTATATGGATGACTTCATGATGCCAATGTTCTATCACTGCATAGATCGCCAGGAGGATAATAGCCGCCAGCCCGGAATATGTAAAATTAGCAGTTGTAGTGGCCAAATCATCCACAGAACTTTTGCCCAGTATCGAATATCCCGCCCATGCGGCACCCGCTCCTAACATCAATCCTATCCCCAAAAGCTTAGGAACATGTGATATGCCACCCACCAACACCCATAACCCTATCAGGGTTATCCCGCTGCCAGTCCATTGCAGTTTGGACAACCGGTGGCCACCTCGAATCTCCCATGCCAGCATGGTCGCCTGAATGGCAAAAAATAAAAAAAGGGTTCCAGTAGCTGCCCCAAGCTGCTCATATCCGTATGCAAATGCCAATGCATAGAAAAACAACATGAACGGCATCAGCAAATGATGCAATTTCGGCCTTGTCTTGGTCACCGCCATCAGCACGATCAAGATCACCGCTCCGCTCGTCAGGCGAATTGTAGTAAATGGAAGCGGTCCAATTAAATGTCCTCCCAAGGCGGCTCTTGCCAGCAGACTATTTCCAGCCATACCAAAGAGCACTATCAGAGTCAGTAAGATTATGCGCACACGTGACATATCATGATTTTCCTTGAACACCTTTACCCCAGAGAATTTGGCTAAATGCTGACTCTAACGCATCGTGACCAGTTCTTCCGCGCTGGTTGGGTGAATAGCCACGGTGTCATCGAAATGGCTTTTACAAGCACCCATCTTTACAGCAACGGCAAAGCCTTGAAGCATCTCTTCGGCGCCATCACCGATGATATGAAGTCCGACAATCTTCTCCTCAGCACCGACGGTGACGAGTTTCATGCCCGTTTGTACGGGATTTTCGGCAAAAGCATACGCCATAGATCGGAAACGAGTGCTATAGACCTTGACCGCATTATCCCCATGGATATCCCGAGCCTCCATTTCAGTAAGGCCGATCGTTCCAATGGGTGGATGACTGAAAACCACTGTGGGAATATTGTCATACGAGAGATGCCGGTCAGCCATGCCTCCAAAGAGGCGATCCGCCAGTCGCCGACCGGCCGCAATGGCTACGGGGGTAAGAGCTGGGCCATCGGTGATGTCACCAATAGCAAAAATATGAGATTGATTGCTGGTTTGGTATGCATCTGTGATGATGTGGCCGTGCTGATCTCTGACGACATCAGCACGCTCTAGCCCTAGGTTGTCCGTGTTTGGCCTCCGTCCGATAGACCAAAGTACGGTATCGAAACCGTTGATCTTCTGCCCACCCTCCAGGGTGAGGGTAAGCGACTGTCCGTCTCGGTGCAGGCTGGCTACCTTTTGGCGGGTGAGAATATCAACACCAGAGGCGATCATTTCTTTCATGAGTATTTCCCGGAGCATGACGTCAAAACTATCCAGAAAATGGTCTCGTCGTAGCAGAAGGGTGACCTCGCTGCCGAGATGGCGCAGCAGGCCAGCCAACTCCACCGCTATGTAGCCTCCGCCTACTACGGCAATCCGGCGGGGCTGGGTCTCCAGCGCAAAAAAATCGTCAGAACTGATACCTAGCTCTGCTCCTGGGATGGCAGGCCACATCGGGCGGCCACCGGTGGCAATGACGATTTTGTCCGCGCGGATCATATGGCCATCCACATCAATCTGACGGGCGTCCACAAAGCGGGCATACCCGTGGATAAGCGTCACCCCATTGTCAGCAAGGCCCGTGCTATAACGCGCATTGAGATGACTGACAAAGGCGTCACGGGCGGTCTTAAGGGCAGCCCAATCAAAAGTAGAATCATGAATATTAAAGGCTTGATCACGAGCCCTTTGTAAATGCTCTGCAAATCCTGCTGCATACCACAAAATCTTTTTTGGCACGCATCCAACATTGACGCAGGTTCCGCCTATTCTGCCTTTTTCCACAAGCGCAACCTTTGCACCATGAAGTGCGGCTCGATTTGCCGTGGCAATGCCACCGCTTCCACCACCAATGACGAGCAGGTCATAATTGTAATCCATCGAGTCGCCTCTCTCAAATTGTCCTCAACAGCGCATTGCTGACCAGGCAGGTCAGCCTATCCGGAAAAGGTTCAGATGATCAGTCCTTTTTAAGGGATGAAGAAACCTTGAATGCATTAAACAGCACATCTGTAGCCGCATGACGCGCACCTGCAGCCAAGGCATCGTAGATATCGCGGTCCGTCCATCCTGCCTTGTGAAGCGCCGCAATATCCTTTTCACTGATGTTCTCTGGATCATCAATCGCCCGGAGAATAAAAAGCATCAAAGTTTTTTCATGTTCCGGGAGAGGGATCATCTCAGGATGGATCAGAGATTGACGTAGATCTTCCTGATTGATACCCGCATTGACCAACGCTGCTTCATTAAAACCGATACAAAAGGTATTTCTATTTCTACCGGATACCAAATAACGCAGCATGGATATGAATGTTGGGTTGAGCGTAGGATGGGATGCCATATAGGCCATAGTGGCCATCTGGCCCTCGAATAATTCTGGGCTTACACTGAATAGATGAAATGCCTCTGGGACATATCCTATAGCATCCTCGATCTGCTGATAACAATTGGCAATTTTCCCTTCTGCTTCAGATGGAAGCACCGTTTTTAACAAAGCCATATAACACCTCCTATTTAATTACACTAAAACAAACAACAAGCCAGAGTGCGGTAAAACCATCTCGAACGATGTCAATTTTATGACACTCTGATAATACAATAGTATGATAGCCACGGCGCAGTTTTTGAAGGTGAAACTTGTGTCGGGTTGTAATGCATTTCGCGGTGCAAGATTAATACTGGACATCTCGAAAATGTTGCTCCTTCATGCCAGGAGCAACATTACTCATCCTGGCGCACCTTAGCCAAAAGATCGTAGTACCATAAATCCGCTGTGAACAACCAGAAACGAGCACTTCACAAGGTCATATCAGAGTCGCTGAAAGATTACCTCTACGGGCGTCGGCTGACTGATTGTATTATGTACCGGTGATACCCTTTTGACATATTCGATCAGATCCAAGAGGTCGCTATCAGGAGACGCACTTTTTAGGTGACAGTACACAGAAATGTCGTTAAATCCCGGTCGAACCGATTCAGAAAGACCCATAAAGCCTTGCAAGTCGATCTCTCCACTGATTTCTATCTTCAGTTCATCCAAGGATATTCCACGTGCGGCAGCGTTATAGACCAATCCCACGGTTATACAAGCGGCCAGCCCAGTTAAAAGGAGTTCTACGGGATTCGCTCCCTTGTTCGTTCCCATCAGAGCTTTCGGCTCATCACTTTCTATGATAAATGGCGTACTTCTGGAGTGGTCTTCCTGTCCTAATCCATAAAAACCCTGAACATGCGTCTGCGCATGTGCTCCAGATATCCATTGCGTAGTAGTTCTAAATTGACACTTGGCTAGCGCTGTATTGTCTTTTACTGCCTGTACAGTTTTTCCCAGTTGATTAATATCTACGCCATTAAGTGCTGTGTTATTAACCATTTTTCATCTCCTCTATGCAATGATTAAAAACGCAAAACTTTTTTTGCGTTAAAAGCCATCTAGCAAAGGTATGCAAACTCCATCCACGTGCAAATGCAAGTTCTTTTTTGCTCACGGCCTGCCTCCACCAGAGCCCAGTCCCATTTTGTCACGTAAATCAACCAGACTACAGCTGGTTTTTCGTGTTGCCTGACATTCATTGGTACCAGGAATAAAGTCAAATGAGCATTGTTTTTTTTGTAACTCTAGCCAGTCTTCAGAAGGATACTTACCCTCAGGAAGATTAGGCGGAAAATAAAC
Source organism: Acidithiobacillus ferridurans (assembly GCF_003966655.1). Lineage (NCBI taxonomy): Bacteria > Pseudomonadati > Pseudomonadota > Acidithiobacillia > Acidithiobacillales > Acidithiobacillaceae > Acidithiobacillus > Acidithiobacillus ferridurans. Next base: position 2,424,002 of record NZ_AP018795.1, read on the forward strand.
GCATGAAGTACACAGTGGATCACTAGCAGTGCTTTCTTGATTCATGTATGACATCTCCTCTGATCGGAATTATGAGGCAGGCTGGAGAAGACCTTCTGTATCCATAGCAGCCCGTACAGCCGGACGTTCAAATACTCGTCCCTGATACCCCTTCAGCACCGGCCAGCGGTCTATTTCAATGCCCACATGCTTACCCCAGTTCAACACGGTAAAAAGATAAGCATCAGCAACAGTGAACTCGGGACCCATCAACCAAATTTTGCCTTCTAACTGATGGCTGACTGTGTTCAGGCGGCGTTCGAGTTGGGCCGCAACTATTGTTTTCCATTCCGCAGGCGCATGGGTATTGAATAATGGTGAAAAACCCTTATGTAGCTCCGTAGAAATAAAATTAAGCCATTGCATGAGTTGGTAACGTTCAATGGTTCCAGCGGGCGGTGCAAGCTTTTTCTCAGGCACCTGATCAGCCAGGTACTGGATAATGGCAGGCCCTTCGGTCAGAATATAACCATTATCGAGTACTAATGCGGGGACGTAGCCGTTGGGATTAACGCTTAGATAGTCGGTGCCGATTGCTGTTTTCTTGGTGGCGAAATCCACCTTTTCCGTATTAAAACTGAATCCCCCTTCATGGAGAATGATATGTGGAGAAAGGGAACAAGCGCCGGGGCTATAATACAATTTCATGGTAAACTATCTCCTGAAGAAACGAGTAACATAGGACAACCCAAAAGCTCAGCTACACCATCAACCTGCGCCGTGCTACTGAAGCAGCGATGTAATATTAATACTCTCTACAAGATAGCCTGTATAGTATACACTTTTTTGTTATATACACACTTATTTCTCAGTAAGTAACTTTATTGTAAGTAAGGTTTAATACTTAATGGCGATGGCTGATTATTTTAGAACAAAGTAGCAGATTAGTTTTGCCTATCAACTGCCTAAAATAATTTGACAAGCCATACCAGATCAGCTATTTTTTTGAATCGAACTCTATAATCAGGAGGTTGCACTTATGTCCACAATGAAACCCGCAGATCTCGTTATCATCCTCATCACTGGACCGGAAAATCCCAAACGTTTGCCGTCCGCCTTTTTTCTTGCAGCGACGGCAGCGGCATCTGAGCAGGATGTGATCATGTACTTTACAGGACCTGCAACAGAATTATTGGCTAAAGGTAAAGCCGAGACTATCTTTCCAATGACGGGCGGGAAAAGTGTTGCTGACTTTATGAAGTTGGCCGAAGACAATGGGGTGCGAATCATCGGCTGCCTCCAGTCCCTTGAGCTCAATGGTATGACGACTGGAGACTTGGCAAAGGATCTGCCTCTTTTAACGCCTAGTGCCGCATTGCCCGCATTGGGTGCTGCTGGACGTGTTTTTACTTGGTAACAGATAGATCTCTCCATTCTAAACTGCAACCATTAACCTTAAATTTAATCACTGGTTGCACAAGGGGTAATCAGTGATTAAACAATGTATTTCATCACAAGAAACAATATTCAGCACTTACTCTGGCTTCAGTTTGTTTGGCGTTTTTTTTGCGCCACGCTCCCGTGTGTAGGTTTTGAAAAGAATGTTTTTGTAATCGTATTTAATGACAATCGTTTCTCTCTATTCCATGGGAAGAGAGATACTAATCGAGCCATTGCGCAATATCCGAATATTTCCTGTGCCCAGGTTCCAATAGTAGGTATCCAGTATATAAATTGCATAGGCTGCGGTAGCGCTATCAGCAGAAGTATAAGATAGCTGAACCTTACCTGAACAGGAAAAGCTATAATACTTTTCTTTCGAATGGCAAAGTGGATGGTCTGTATAATGGTAAGCCCAATAGCCAGATAAAAGCCCATCTTGTATCCTGCTATACCCGCAGTAAGAAAACATGCAGTTATAAACCAATATTGCCATGCAAGTTCTTTGTAATCAATCATAAACATGTAAAGCCTCCTGTGAGGATAAAATACCACCTAACCTACTTCAACTGTTGGTGATCCATACTTAATCGGCACTTGCTGCGATGTTTATGCGTATTTTTCCCATCATTTCACCAGAAGCGTCACTTTTTATCCATAAACCACCTTTGGTCTTACGGCAGCATGCATTGCATGCTCATTCAACTTTGTGCAAATTTGACGTAAATGGCTTTTGGTTGACCACAAGGATAATGAACCCTATTATGCTTTATGTGAAGTAGACACCAATTTCATATCTACGATCTAAAATATAGTTAGTTACTTTCTGGTAACGTTTGTACAGTGATGCACAACCGCGAGAGGGACCTATGGAAATCGAAAATGAGCCGTGTGCTGTTGATATAACATTGAAAGCCATTGGTGGACGTTGGAAGGTGCTCATTTTACAGGAACTATTTAAAGGAACCAGGCGGTTTTCACAGCTTCATCGTGGAATCCCAGGTATTACCCAGAAAATGCTTACTCAACAGCTGCGTGAGATGGAGAAACACTGCATTATCAGTAGATTGGTTTACGCTGAGATCCCACCTAAGGTTGAATACTCTCTTACCCCTTTAGGTGAAAGCTTGTGGCCGGTATTGCTGGCAATGCATGAATGGGGTGTGCAACAGCAGATGATTGACAGATATAGTGCTGCGGCTCTCATGACGACTCCGTTGTAGGCGTTGTACGCAAGTTGTCATTGCCATATTTCAGTTGATTGTCAGAACGAAAGTCCGCCGGATTGCCTCTAGGTTTAGTTTCTTCCCAATGGCTGCTTTCAGTCTGGACCGGCCGTTGGAATGAGGATCACACTTGATCTCTCACTCCTTAGAAATCAGAAAGCCAGAGTTTCCCTTGCGCGTTAGGATGTCATTCCAAGTATCTTACGGATGGCAGTCACATATCCCACGTCATACAGTGTTCGACCGGTTCGGTTCGTGATCTCTCCATGTGAGCCTTCCCTCCATTCTTCCTGGTCAAGGAACTCCTTCGAGATTGCCTGTTCGAGAGACTCACGCTCGCTTTCTGTCAGTTGGGCCTTGGCTTCCAAAATGGCTACGGGAGGCGAGTGTGTTACAATCGTAGCACCGAGCGGCCGTTGGTCTATTGTTATCTGCATTCGCGACTTTAGCAGATTTACTTTGGCAAGAAGATCATCACGCTCGGCTATTGTGGACTGCATCAATGAACGTATCGCAGGATCCTCGATGCGCATGAGATATTGGTGACTGGATAATTTCTTGGGCTCCTTTGGAGCCTTCACAGACATCGTTCCTGAAAACGCCGCCCAAGCCGTTATTAGAGTGACGTAATCCTTGGATGCGGCGTTGTACAGCACTCGTGCTTTGAAAAGGCCGCGGGCCTCGCAAATGCGACCTATTGACGATAATCCAAAGTTAAGCAGGGATGCGGACTGTGTCTGGTGCTGGTATTGATTCCGGCATATCTCTTGAAGCGATTTCAAGGTGGCGGCCTTGTTCGAGCGTGGACCTTTGGCCAACAACGCTTCAAGAACTTCGTCAGGGTGGATGTCTGTTTTATGCATTTTCGTAGCCGAATTGTAGAGGTGCAGGCAACGACTGTAGGGTATCGGTGAGTAAATGTTGGATGTCGATACCTATAAACTGGGCAAGGCTCTCACCGGCATCCATGAGACTGCACACTTTGCGCATCCCAAGGAGCGGGTTCGTGTTAGTTTTAGCAGACAGGCGCCGCATGAATGCATTCCCCGCTTTGAGTTGATCTGCTTCATTAAGTTGTAGGAAGAACGGCGGCAAATGGTCGCGTGCCAATGCCGCGTCAAGCAGTTGGCTGCGCCTGAAAACGGCCTTGCCCGGATCCAAATCCGGGTAGATTTCTACGTTCTGGCAGACGTCAGAAAGTTGCAAGAGTTCAGAATCCACTTCCTCAAACGCAATCTGCACATCCATTGCCGAACCCGCAGCGATGAGCGATGTCTTATTGTTGTCATTGTTGACAGGCAGGGCATTACATCGCTGAATAATCTGCCAACAGGCTGCCATATCCTCCGCAAGACTATTAAACCGCTGCAACGTAGATTCCCAGATTCGCTCTGCCGTACGCAATTCCTGTGTTCTAGTAAAAACTTCACCAGAATTTTCAACATCTGCCTTTTTCCTTTTGATATCATGCAATATGGCATCTTGTTTTATGGCACCATTCCTGACCTCATCGAATTGGTAGCAAATGTTGCCCAAGTGCGCCGCGAGTGCTGGTATATAATGCGGTTCGGTAACAAACCATCGGCACCGGATGCAATTTCTTATCCCACCTGGTACTGGATTGTGGGTCCGCTGGTCGGCATCAGGATTGAAGGCAATGCCTCCGTTATAACATCCACCAACCCTAAATCCACCCCTGTTTGACGATGAATCGACTTCCGATGTATTCCCTCCAACGAGACACAAGCCATGGTGCATAAGCATCCAGCCGGCCGGATTGCGGTTGGCTGGATGCTCCGGAACAAGGGTTATAAGGGTCTCGGTGCTATTCCAGATAGCTCGCGTCGTAAGAATTTCATGTTTTTCATTGGCAAGGAATGAAACAATGCTTTCTTCCTTCAAAGCGTCAACACGCGACACGGCATCTATCAATGCGTCCTGCATGTACTTAAATCCCGGTTTTGTATAGTAAATGGTCATAATCAGTCGACTATGCCCCACCAACTTCACGAGAAGATGGAATGGTAAACTACCATCTATCGCTAGTGCCGTGATAAGAGATACGCGCAGACTATGCAGCGGAAACAAGGCTAGAGGTGAGCTTCCCGGTTTAGTAACCAATACAATCGGTGACCCATCTGGATGGGTAGTCCCATGTCTAGATAACCTGTTCTGCATTTCTTGCAGTAGCTTCGCCCATGCAACCCTCATTATGCCATCGGTTATCGGAAGATGGGCTTCACCATACTTTTTTCGTTCGGCAGAACGGAATATGAAATAAGTATCCGGATAAGATGCCAACTGCATATCGCTCTTGGGTTCTCCAATACATTTTTGAGGAAGGCTACGCCAAGACGTTGGGTGTATAATTGGATTGTATTTTTCCTGCCAGTTTCGTATTTTTTCTAGCCAATAATGAGGTTGGTCTTGGAGGTCTCCAATGGTTGGCCAAGGAAATTCGTAACCTTTCTGTACGCCGGACTTAAGAATATCCGCAGTTTTGTTGGTATTGATATACAGCGTTGTTAGCAGTTCTTCCTGACCAATCGGTTCCGTTCGACGTAATACTCCCTGCCTTACAGGGTTACGTTTGGTGCCCATAGCCAATGGGGTGGTGTTTTCAATCCACGCTCCAGCAACATATCGCCATGTGTCTGCTTCACCTGAATCCAGCATGCGAACCTGAAATGTCCGTGGTGGCAATTGAAGCTTTATCAGCAGTGCAACCCACCTGACAGGGCTCCACATTTCCAAGATTGGTTTTACGTTGTGATCAATTGACCTGCGAATACGCCACACACAATCAGGATCATCTTTGTCGATTTGATCTTCTGTTGTAGAGAACCAGTCATTGGACATACGTTTATCGGGCTCGCCGATTCTTTTTGCTCCAAGTGCGTTTTGTGCCCAAGTCCAATCCTTAAAGGATGGACCTTGGGCGAGCAGCTTCTTTAAATCAACGATATATCCGTATGGTAATGGAGTATTGACAGTTTCATAATGGATAGGGAATCCGTTGGTAGTGATTCTCCGCACTGGATTACGAAATGCTGGTAAAATTATGGGTTTTCCATTGTCATCTCTGTAGCTATAATATTGTAGTAGTACCCAATCAATAAAGTCATGTATCCGATTGTTGTAAGCCACCCCACCACCTGATTGTGGGCAAGCAGTAGAAAAGAATTCCGGTACTATACTGTCATGTCTTAATATGGCTTCTGGTTCATAAGGAAGTCCTTTCTTCTGTAAATAATTGGAAAAAAATACAGTTAATGCGGCCATCCTTAACCCAATGCCTCTTTGCTCACCCTTAAGCCATTCAACGCCAAGTTTTTGCCACCGGATAAATTGTTGATACTCCCGGATCACCCAAGTCAGCTCAAAATCTACACGCTTATTGGGAAATGATGGTTTCAGCGCTTTACCCGCAGATTCAGCAGCCTTAAACACGGACCAAACGGTTTTTGGTTTTAGATTTAACTGTCTACCTACTGCCGTGTACTTAATCCCACTTTCAATGAGTCCTATGATTTCTTCCTTAATTTCTTCAGAGATTTTTTCATAAGAACGACTATGTCCTATATCCTTCTTCTGCCAAGCACTGATTAATGACTTCTCAATACCCATCTCTCGACTTACTGAGGCTGCTGTTTGTCCATTTTTTATTTTCTGTAACACATCCTGTGTTAAACTTTTCGGGTAGTATTTAGTGGTTTTACCTATATGTTTAGTTATTCGGCAGACAGTTGTAGTGCCGATCCCAAGTTTTTCTGCTACACCCCGTTTTGTATACCCACTGTTAACCAGCTTGATGGCCTTCTGACGTAATTCTTCGTTAATTCTCTTTGCCATAGATCTCCTATAACCCAATTTCGTACTGCAACGAAGACCTAGTTCCTTGCATGCGCCCACTAGCATCTCGCAAAGCTATCAGTGTTTCTCTCATGGTTGCTTGCGTGTAAACGATTTGGCTTTCCTCGGAAGCGTGATGCATGCAACGTTGGATCAGCAGCGTATCCAGTCCGCCATTTTTGAGCCGCCGTCCATATGCATGACGATGCCCGTGGGGGGTCGTACCGGCTTGCTTCCGAACAGTAAGCCCTAGACGTTCAACCGCAGCACCGTGCGCTTTAGTAAACTTGTCGATGGTGTACATGGATCCCCGTGGCTCCCGGTAGAGATTTACGAATGCGAAAGGATGGTTACGGTCAAGACACGCCACCTGTTCCAGGTATCTCAGCCAGAGATCCTTGAACCATTCTCCAAACCACGGCTGAAACCAATAGATAGTCATGTAAAATTTATTATCAAGGCGAGGATTTTTCCATCCTGCCCCTTGGCTACCCAATATTTCCGTCCGTGGAGCCAATGCATATTTTTTAGCTAGGTACTGAGCTCGATTACTTGTACGGCCCTTATTGGTCTGGTCCGTCCAATCGCTTGGCGCATATCCTTGATGGGGATGATGGACAAGAACTGTGGCGGATTTGTTATTCTCAGGGGAAGGAAATACGTCTTGGAGGTAGAGATGAAAAGGTTCACTCACCCGCAATCCGCCTCCATGCAGTAGTAGTGTGATCAACATGCCCCGATAATCGTGTTTGCCAGCCACCTTGAACCCTCTGAGTAAAAACTCCTCGAAGCGATTATCAGGAAAAGCTGGTGGCTCACTTTTGGCCACGCGCGGCATCATTTTAGGGCGTGTTCTGTACCCTGTTTGATACGGGCCAGGGTTTGCAGCCCATCCATGGCCAAGGAAAGCCTTCTCGCGGCGGTAAAGGTAAGCTATTTCATCCATTTTTCGGTCAAAAGCGTCCCCAGCGTATCTCGGATTGATGTTTTCTGCTTCTGGCCGCATTTCACCTAGCCAACCAAAAAGTTCAGACAACCGATGTATGATTTCGCCTGCATTATTAATCGAATAGGGCTGCCAGCAAAGGTTGCTAGGATCCAACCCAGTAGTGAGGTCGAAGGTCCCTGAATACAGTCGCTGGGCAAAGTTCTGGAAAAGACGATAGGAATTTGGTTCTTCTGGATTAGCGTTGACATATCGAAGGAACAAAGTAACAGCCAGCACAACCTTTTTCATCCAGGAAAGGCTGCGATTGTGGCTACGTGCAAGGCAGTAATCCAACAAAGGCCCCAAGACACCTTCAGGCGTCAGCAATACAGGGAGTTCCATGACCGCCCCAGTAGTATCAGTCACTATCTTGGCATTTACGCTGACGAAGGTCATCGCTTTCATGTAAGGCGTCTAAAACGATATTCATTCCTCATGGACATCAAACACATCAGAACCACCCCCAAGCATAACATGTACTATGTAGAATAAGATGAATGACGGTGAAGGGCAAGCAAGCATGCTTCATACCTCCCATCGGGCTTCTCACTTATTGAAATCTCTCTTCTATGTATATTTTCTTGGGGGGATAAGGTGGAAAGCCGACCAGTCGAAATTTGCCGTGCCAATCTCGACCTCATGCCCATTGGCACAATACTTACAGTGGAAAAACGAGTAGTCATTGCCGTGGCTGGTGAAGCGCGGCGGGGCCACCTTCCACCGTGCGCCGGTCGCGGCAATGGTCCGTTCCTCCCGGCGCACCTGCCAGGGCTTCATGCCGTAGGGCTTGCCCTCGATGATGACGCGCACATCCACCCCACGACGGTGAGCCGCAGCGAGGGCGCGAAGGATTTTGCGGTCGGACAGATAATACACGCCTACGTCCAGTTCACGGCGGGACGAATGGATGACCTGGATAATGGGCGCTGGACCTGCCTGTGGTTCGATAGAAAGCATATTTTTCCTTCTCAGGCCAGACTTGGTGTCTGGGTTGGTATTTTCCGGGATTTCCGGACCTCTATTTTGACCTGTGGCTTACTGGGCACCCTGCATTCCGGAACAGGGTCTTCTGGCAATGCCAGGTCGCGCGGATAATGAAACCCACTTCCGCCCGTTCCGGCTGCCATGGACGTCTCGGCACCACCACAGGATTTTACGATGTTCTGTTTAATTTCTCGTATAGACCCATCGGGTTGCGTGGCGTCCTGAATCGGTGCCTGTTCTTTTTTTGGCTGCCGCCGCACCCCATACTGGGGTGCATGGAAAATTTTGCTGATACCCAATTTACAGCCCTTTGCGGTATTTCAACCGCACGTCCTGGCACTGGGGACAAACGTAAATGTCGACTTCCAGCTTTTTCTCAAAGGCTTCTTCGCCGTCGGTAGCCACCTGACCGCCCAGGAAAGCAGCGCCCGCCCCCAACATGCCGGTCAGTCCACCCATACGCAGGCCGTGTGGGCCCTGGTAGGCCATATTGGTTCCGCAGGTGCAGATGACCTGCTGGACGTTTGCGTGATCATTGTGTTCGCCAAATCCAAACATAACTATTCTCCTTTAGGTTTAGGCCAACATGAGACCGTAAAACAACCTCAAGCGTTCACGCTCCTTCATGTCGCGGTTTGCGGTCACTCGTTTAACACCAATTCCAACACCTCAACGATCTCCACCGTTTTCATCGTCCCGGGCAATGCGCGCCCTGCCTTTGCAAAGGCCCGCTCCAACAAAGGGCGGGGGAGGGTCACCGTCACCTGATTCGGCAGGGATGCTCCCGGCAGGGATGCTCCATCCGCTGGATCTCCGACGACCACTCCGTTCTCATCCACAACGCCCCCATCCTCGATGTCCTCATCGCTATCGACACTGCGCAGATCGATCGTGGACACGTCCACTTCTTCCCCATTGACATCAAAAGCCCTTGCAGGGTGCGAACCCGAACCCATCACGGCCCCATTTTCCTGCTGCATGTCTACCTCCTGCGGTTTTCCGCTCAAACCTTGTTCGTAGCGATCTTCCTCTCTATCCACCAGCACGCGGGAGAGGGTTTCCCCGGCCTGCAGGCTGGCACGGATGGCGTCCAGCACGATGCGCTTGTCCTCGTCCTTCATCCATCCTTTCATGCGACTGATGTCCGTTTGCCCGATGGACTCCAGCGGCACGCCCAGATACTCCGCCACCGCCTGCGCATCTTCGCTCCCCAGAGAGAGCATCTGATGTACCCATGCCTTGGATCGACCCAGCCGCTTGCCCAGATCCGCCATGCTCGGCTTGGGGTCCAGGCTATCCATCAACTGCTTTACGGCCTTCGCCGTATCCACGGGCGTCATATCCGCCCGCGCCAGATTTTCGACCAGCTGCATTTCCAGCCGGTCGGCGTCTGTGTCGGGCTCCAATATCACGGCTGGAATCCGGGACAGGTCATAGCCTTTGCGACGGCATGGCTGGCCACTGTCCCGGGCAGCCATGGATGCCCTCCAGCGCCGCTCGCCCGCTATGATCCGATACCTTCCCGACGCGACAGGATGTACCGCGATGGGCTGCAATACCCCATGCTGCAGGATGCTCTCCTTCAGCAGTTCCAGATCATTGTCGATGGCGTCCTGCGCCCCGGATGCCACAAACGTCTTGCGCGGCTGCTCCGGGTCCGGCTCGATCTCCGACAACGCCAGAAAGAGCGCCGAAGCGGCTCCGCCGCCGATCGTTCCGCCCGCAACGGCATTCCGTTCATCCGCACGAGCCGTTTCCTGGCCCGGAAGTCGTCTACCGGGTAGACGATTGGCTTTGGCATCGGTCTCGCCGGAATCTCCCGCCATCTCGGCCAGCGTGCGCTTCATCTCATCAAAGAGATTCTCTGAAAGATCTACCTTGGCCATTTTATCCCTCCTTCACCGTTTCTTCCGTCGGCACCCGGTCCGTTTCCAGAATCATCTTGCAGGCCATGGCCCATTTCGCCGCCGCCGCGTCTTTCGGGTCCAGCTTCCAGACGGGCATCCCCTGTTTCATGGCGTTGGAAACAATCTGCCGATTGGTCAGATGCACCGGAAGCACATGCTGACCGAAACCTGACTCGGTGATCGCATCCACGACCATCTGCTGATTTGTGGAGTTCAAAACCCGCTTGTTGATGACCAGGGACAATCCCAGATCGACCTGCGAGGCGATCTCCCGCCAAACCTTGAGCAGCGAAGTAAGCCCCTGCAACGCCAACAGGTCGGGCTCCACGGGCGCCACCAACAACCCGCCCAGATAGAGCGGGGCCAGCTGCTGTACGCCGGCGGCTGGTGGCGTGTCGATGACCACCACATCGAAATCGATGTCGAGCAAACGGCTCATCGCCTCCTGTCCGGACTTCAATCCCTGCTTTTCCACCAGATGCACATGCTGGTGGCCTGGCAGGATTTGGAGATCCCCGAACCGGGTATCCTGGAACTCCAGGCGGGTGTCCCCATCCCACAGTTCCAATACCGATTTGCCACGGCCATTCGGCTCCCCCGTAGTGATGAAAGTGGCGTTGCGTTGGCCATCCATATCCACGAGCAGGGTCTTTTTCTTCGCCGCCATGCTGGCGTAAGCCGCAATGTGAACGGCAAGAGCGGTCTTTCCTACTCCGCCCTTCTGATTGGTCACGGTAATGATCTGTGGCATCTCTCCCTCTCTTCTCGCGCTTTGCTAGCGCGAAACTTCGTTTTCCGCCGCTCCTGCTCCTGCAGTGGCGGATACAGAATCCAGGAATACCAATACAACATCGTATAGAGCACATCGGGCAGGCCTACTCCGTTGCGGCGGCTGACCTCTGCCAGGTTGTCCGCCAGATGCGCCGGAATCCGCACGTGTACTTCCACCCATTCCGGGCCGGACACGGCCGGAGGGTGCCCATCCCGCCATCGAAGTCCTTTCTCCCAGGCTTTTTCGGCCAGAAACCGGGAAGCGCAGTCCTCATGGACGGCCCGCAGCGTCATCCCCTGAACGAAGGCCAGAGCCTGGATGTACAGGTGCATCTTTAGCGGGATCACTGTCGATTCCCCCGCATAGGGCATACCGTTAAAGAGAGATGGTGTCAGCATGCTTTTCCCGGCTTGACCCTTTCACGAATGGGTATAGATCAGCGCTGGGCCAGATCGTCTACCGGGTAGACGATTTACGAAGGCTTTTCCAGGGTCCACAAGAGCAGCAACCAGCCGGCCAATGAAGCCATGGCCAAGACCGGAGGTATTCTCAAGGTTCATCGCTATCCCGGCGGCGCATTGGTGGTCAAGGAGAACTTCGCGAAGGATAAGAAGCCGACCGGGGTCACGGCAATGCTCAAACTCAAGGGATATGATTCGGCGGATAGGGATTGGGTGATGGCCGCCTACGATCCTCGGGGGAAGATATTGGCCTACGGCAAGATGGGATCCTGCATCGCCTGCCATGTGATGGGCCGCAAGCAGGATCTGGTTTTTGCTCCCCCGCCGACCCAACTCCTGCCGGTTTCTACCTGGAAGGCGTTTTTCCGAAAACAAGAGATTTCTCCGGTCTACGCCCACCTCTTGAAAACGCATGCCGCGAATGTCATGCAGTGATGGAGTGCGCTCAGACCATTCCCGGGCGCTTGGCTGGGGGCGCCATGAATTCCGGCCCCACCGGGTTCGGTACACAGCGCGCAAGGATGGCTTCGATCTCTGTCTTGCAGTCGGCATCCAACTTCCAACCCTCCACCTCGTTCACCGAATCGATCTGGCCGGGATGGCGCGCGCCCCAAAGCGCAATGGTTGGCCCCTGATCCAGTACCCAGCGCACGGCCAAAGCTAGTACAGATTTGCCATAGCGTCGCTGCGCAAGTTCGCGCAGTTCATCCACCGCGCGGAGGTAATGGGGGAAGCGTTCGCCTTGGAATTTCGGGTCGATACGGCGGAGATCATCACCCTCGAATTTCGTATCTGCCTGTATTCGTCCGCTCAGGAGGCCGCGGCACAGCGCACCGTAACCGAGCACAGTGAGGCCGGTTTTCTCGGCGTAAGGCAGTTCGGCCGCCTCGATGCCGCGCTCGAATAGGTTATAAGGAGACTGTAGCGCATCCAGCCGGGCAGCGGAGCGGAAAGCGTCCATCTGCGTTGGTGTGAAATTGCTGACTCCGATGGCGAGGATCTTGCCTTCGCGGCAAAGATCCTCCAGCACTCGGGCGGTTTCCTCAAGCGGCGTCTCCAAGTCCGGCCAGTGCACCTGGTAGAGATCGATCCGATCTGTGCGCAGGCGGTGCAGCGAATCCTCGATTTCCTGACGGATGCGAGTCGGACGGCTGTCGCGAAATACCTTGCCGTCCTTCCAGGCAAGACCGAGCTTGGTGGCAAGCTGTACTTTGTCCCGCAGTTTGCCTTCCTGAATCGCCCGGCCGACGATTTCCTCCGACCGTCCGAAACCGTAAACCGGGGCGGTATCGATCAGCGTGATGCCGCGCTCTACGGCGCGTTGGATGGTTTGAATGGACTCCTTCTCATCTGTGCCGCCCCACATCCAGCCGCCGATGGCCCAAGTGCCGAGGCCGATACGTGAGGTGACAACGGCGCTATGGCCGATGGTAATGGTTTCCATGTACTGCTCCTGTATGGTCCAGTCAATACAAGCCTACCATGAAGGCAGGTCCGCACAAGGCGGATTGATCAGAGTCCACACGAATCCGGAGATCCGGTATGGTTTCCACTCTCATGCAGGCGGTGACCCGATCGGTTCACCGATGCTGCTTCCGGAGGGGTGGAAGTTCGCCAGGAAGCTCGCATGGCAATAGTCGCCTTTCATATCGGCTGGAGAATCCCATACCGGCCCGCTCTGGTGGCGGTCGTTTAGATGTTTTATAAATATGGTACCGACAACGTCCAGGGACGCAGTTTGAATCACTCGCACCCGCAATCGCCCCGACACAACTCCTATGTCCCGCGCTGGCTGCACCGGCTTTGGCTGGGTTTCATGGCGGTCGTGTTGGTGGCAGGGGCATGGCTGGCCTGGTCCGACTGGCAGCAAACCCGGTCTTGGGAGATATCCGGCCTTCGGACGCTGGTGGCATCGGTGGCGGAGGGGACGCGGGTGATGCTGGATGGCACCCGGATCTCGCTGGTGTTGCTGGGGCGGCAATTGGAGTCGGGTTCGCCGGTCCTGGGCCCCGGCGCAGGAAAAATGCTGCGGGACTATCTCGCGCTGCAGCCGGATCTGGCCGCTGTGGGGACCCGCATACCCGATGGGCAGGTGCTAACGGCAGGCGGAGGCCGGCATTTCCTCGCCGATCTCCTGTTTGCCCTCGATAACCCGGTGAATGCCCGGCGGCTGGGGCTAAATCCGGTGCAGCGGAGCGCGCTGGCCCAATGCCTGCATTCCCCGGGCTTCTGCCTTGGCCCTCCGGTACGCGATGTTTTCGCCGGGGCCGGTCATGGCCTCTGGATGATCCCCCTCTTTCAAGTAGTTCCGATCAAGGGCGGCAGCCGGCAATTGGTCGCCTTGCTGCCGCTCGTGGACGGTCGCATGCCGTCCTGGCGGGGGCTGCCGCTGCCATCCCGGGTGTCCATCTTCCTGCTGCGGGACGACGGCTTCCTGGAAAGCCGTTCTCCGCCGCCCACCCAGACCACCTACGCCGTCCGCCAGCACGGCATTGCCGCGCGCTATGTCCTTGCCCATCCGGAACTGCCGTCGGGCGTCTATTATGGCCTGTCCACGGCGGTGGACCAGTGGCGCCTGGGTGCCGTGCAGCGGATCAAAGGCTATCCCCTGGTGGCAGGGGTGGGCATTCCGCGTTCCGTTTTGTGGGCGGACTGGTGGAATAGCGTCGAGGGGCCAGCCGCCGGTGCGTTCGGTCTGCTGCTGTTGTCCATCTTCGGCTACGGCTACCTGCGGAGGGTCGGCCGAGAGCGGGAGGGGGAACGGCAAAGCGCGGAGCAGACCCTGTGGGAGGAGAAGGAGCGGGCGGAAGTCACCCTGCATTCCATCGGGGATGCGGTGATCACCACCGATACCGAAGGCCGGGTGATGGACATGAACGTCGTCGCCGAAGCGTTGATGGGCTATGCCCGGACGGAAGCCGTGGGCAGGCCCCTGGAAGACGTCTTCCGCATTGTCCAGGAAGGCAGCCATGCTCATTTGGACAATCCCGTCCGGCGAGTTCTGGAAGAGGGCCAGGTGGTGAGGCTGGCCAACCACACCATGCTCCTCACCAAGGACGGCCAGGAACGCGCCATCGAGGACAGCGCGGCGCCCATCCGAGACCGGCAGGGCGTACTGTTGGGCGTGGTCCTGGTCTTCCACGACGTCACCGAGAAGCGCCGGCTGATCGCCGAACTGGCCCATCAGGCCACCCACGACGCCCTCACGGGCCTCCCCAACCGGGTGCTCTTCATGGACCGGCTGGGCCATGATCGAGCCCAGACCCTGCGCCATGAGCACCTGCTGGCGGTGGGTATCCTGGACCTGGACGGCTTCAAGCAGGTCAATGACCACTTCGGACATGCCTCCGGCGACGCGCTGCTGCAGGAAATGGCACAAAGGTTGCGTAGGGAAATGCGTTCCGGGGACACCTTGGCACGCATGGGCGGCGACGAGTTTGGGCTGCTCCTCCCGGATGTCGGGAACCTGGAACAGGTGGAAGACGCCTGCACGCGCCTGCTGGAAGTGCTCCGCGCTCCCTTCTATCTGGGAGACGAGGAGATCCCGCTGTCCTCCAGCATCGGCCTGACCAGCTATCCGCTGGATGACAGCCTGCCAGAGGACCTCCTGCGCCATGCGGATCTGGCCCTCTATGCGGCCAAGGCCGCCGGGCGGGATCGCTATCATTGGTTCGACTGGCCGATGGATAAGCTGCAGCAAGAGGCCATGGAGGTGCGGAAGATGACGGAAAATGCGCTCGATCGGGGCCGCCTGCTGCTCCACTATCAGCCCGTGGTGGAGATCGGCAATGGTCCCGTGGGCGTGGAGGCCCTGATCCGCCTCGACCACCCCGAGCGCGGCCTGCTGCCTCCCGCCGCCTTCGCCGCCGCCCTCGACGCACCGCGCCTGACCCGGCGCATCGGCTGCTTCGTGCTTGCCACGGCTCTGACCCAGACCCAGACTTGGCATCGGCAGGGCATGCCCTTGCGCATCTCGGTGAATATCAGCGCCCACCATCTCCTGGACCAGCGCTTTCTGTCCGACCTGCGGGCCGCCCTCGACGCCCATCCGGATCTGCCCCCATCCGCCGTCGAGATCGAGATCACCGAAACGGCCCCGCTGCTGGATTTCGCCGGGGCGCGGGAAACCCTGCTGGCCTGCAACCGCCTGGGAGTGCGCATCGCCCTCGACGACTTCGGCACCGGCAACGCCTCGCTGACCTATCTGCAGAAGCTGCCCGCGCAGACCATCAAGATCGATCAGAGCTTCGTGCGCGACATCATCAACGATCCCAAGGATTACGCCATCGTCTCCGGCGTGGTCACCAGCGCCCGACTCCTGGGCCTGGAAGTGATTGCCGAAGGGGTGGAAACGGCCGAACACGCCGCCATGCTTGGCCACTTGCAGTGCCACTGCCTGCAAGGCTATGCCATCGCCCGGCCCATGGCACCGGAAGCGATCCCGGGTTGGATCAGACAGTATAAGCCTTTGCGTTATCATGGTTTTTCTGCAACTCCTACCCCAACTGGCATGATTTCAATTCATAATCAACGTGTTAAAAGATTTATTGAGGCGCTGCGCCACCAGACTCCCTTTCCCTCCTTGGTCATCGAACCCGAGGCGGAGCAGCAATGCCATCTGGGACTATGGTTGCAAGGGGAAGGGAGGCTCCAATATGGGGACGACGCGGCCTTCTACCAGCAATTGCTGGCACGGCATGCCCATCTGCACGCCCTGGCCCGGGAAGCCAAGGCCCTGTACGACGCGGGGGACGGGGAAGGGGCGGAGCAGAAAGGGGCGGAGTTGGAACGGGAAAACCAAGCGCTGAACTCGCTCATCATCACAACTCATTGACCAAAATACGCGACAAGCTCCGCCCTCCAGGGTGGGGTAGTTGACGACCCGCACCGGTATCTGCACGGTCGCTATATTCCGCGACTTTTCGAAGCATCTTTTGGCCTCCAGCTTTAGTTCCCAAGGTTAGTCACCGTTCCGAAGCCAGAACTGACTCCCGGGAATCGTCCACCAGGGAACCGCTCGTTGCAGGATGCTGGTCTCCGGGACCGGGCCATAATAGCTGGAGTCAAAGGCATAGTTGCCCGGAGCGTAGAGCCAGATCTGCCCACGCTTCAGGTGATAGGTGCCGAAAGGGTAATGGACAATCCGGTGATGGTGGCCGGGCGTCCAGCGATCCACCCGGGAGTTCGGCAGAGTGTGCCCATCTACCCCGACCCCGGATCTCGTAAGCCGCACGGTCTGCCCGGGGATGGCGGCGATCTCTTTGATCCACGGCTGTCCAGCGGGAAACCACTGGTACTTCAGGCCCTCCGCGACGGCGGCGTGATGGGAGGGGCCAGGAATCTCGACTTCGACCAGTTCTCCATCATGCAAAGGATAGGGCGAGCCGAGAAGCTGGTAGAGGCCCACCGGCTCGCAGGTCGAGTCGTTGAAGACCAGATGCTGGTACTGCATCCAAAGACCAACATCCGCGACCAGGGTGATCAGCCCGGTCCAGATCCAGAACATCCACCAGAATCCGCGTTTAGCGATGGTGATGAGTCGTGTGTTCAACCCGATGTCCCTCCGGAAGATTTGCGTTGGTGTATTTGCCAACAACCAGGCGGGCGACTATGCTTCGTCCATGAAAGCGGAAAAACTGTTTCAACGGCGGGTAATCCTCTCGGAGACGGCTTTCGCGGAAATCATGATTTGGCACGTCCCTGCACCGATATCCGGCAGCATACACTCGTACAAATACCGGCTTGCTTACGTGATTCGTGGGGAATGTGTGCTGCGATACGACAATGAGGCCGGAAAAGGCGATCATCGCCATATAAATGGTCGGGAGGAGGCGTATCGCTTCTCCAGCCCCCGTCAACTGATGACCGACTTCTTTGAAGAGATAAGGAGGTGGAGTGATGAGCATGCTGACGATTGATATTCGATCCCTCCGGGATACCCTGGACGATGCCGTGCAGGCGATGGAAAGATTGGAATGTTCACAGCCGCATATCAGCTTTGAATCGCCGGAACTCCTATGGAAAATTCTGACTGGCAAGCGCTGGGAGATCCTGAGGGTCATGACGGCTGCGGGCCCCTTGGCGCTACGCGAGATCGCCCGGCGGGTCGGGCGCGACGTAAAGTCCGTACATCTGGATGTCCATGCGTTGCTGGACGCAGGACTCATCGAACGGCAGGACAATGGCTTTGTATTTCCATACGATGCCGTGCATGTGAATTTTCTGCTCAAGGCAGGTTGAGTTATATTCATCGGCTTTTTCCGCCATGCGCTTTGGCGCGCTGGTCCAGAAAGAAACGCGCAGGCGCCGTGAATGGCCGAAAGGGGAAGAAGAATAGCCGCTCGAACTGGGTGGCCCCCCAAAGCAGGGCTTCGGCCACCTTGCGCGGGCCTGACCGCTCGAAGAAGGCGATGAGCCTCTGGTCAAGCCGAGCGATGACTTGTCGAAGAGGATTGCTCACGCACCCGCTCCTTCAGGACAATGATCGCCTTTTCCAGAGAGGCTTTCAGGGTAGCAATGTGCTGTTCAGCCGGAATCCGCGAATAATCCGCAGAGAGCACCTTTTCCCATTTGGCAATCCACTGTTGCGCGGTGAGGGGACGGGACAGGTGCGTCTTGAGCAGATCCTGGAGTCGTTCACGACCCTTAGCCTCCAGGGAATCCAGAACGGATTTCCAGGCCAGCATTGGATCGCAGGGATCAGTTGGGTTTCCCATGGAAACCCCTGCCTTCATATGATCAGGCCTCTTCATCCGTTCCCCCCATCATTGATTCACCGCGAACAATACCGGCACGCTGAAGAACGCAGCCCAGGCCTTTGCCGACACTCTCTGGATGGCCGGGATATCCGTCCCCCGCGCCCACCAGTCATTGGCCGGTGCCAACAGGATTTGTATCCCATGCGGGTATAGAACGAGGGCCGGCCACATCAGCAGTTGCTCATAGCAGATGAGATAGCCGACCTTTTTGCCGTCCATCTCCGTGGTTTCCGGTTTTCGGGAAAACGGGGCCATCCGGAAACTACCCTGGGGGCGCCACGGGTGCCACATCGAGAACGGCACAGGGATATGATCGGGCAGTACCGTCTGATGGCCATCCTGGATCTTCACCAGGGCATCCAGGTAACCCTTGGCAAAGGGCACATCGGCCCCGAGCAACACGATTGGTTCTGGATGTCGCGCCGTCCAGCGGATGACCGGGCGCCAAATGGCCCGGGTGCCCGGCAGCCAGGGGCCCGCCACGGTTTCCGGGAGTAACACCACCTTGTCGCCAGAGCGCAGATCCGCCAGGACCTTCGGAGCCAGTTTCATGGATGCATCGACATAGGAAAGATTGGAACGCAGGCGGCCCAGGTGGGTATCGCTGCCCACCCAGCCAGTGGGTGCCGTGGGCAGCGGGTGCCCCATCATGGCATTCAGGGAAGGGAAAGCAAAAGGCAAAAGCCAAAGAGCGACGACAACGAATCCAACCACCAGCGGACGGGCCAAGATCTCTTGATTCTTCCGCGTCAAGCGCCCCAGAGCGAAGATCCCGAGAATGGTCAGCAGGATGCCGGTTGGGCCTGCGGCGACGGCGCCGAGCCAGGGGGAAGTCCAGCCGATGATTCCCAAAGGCGGGAAGATCGTGGATATGGCGGATGTGATGACGGTGGCCGTGACCGCGCCAAAACCGCCGCCAGCAAGGCTGCCGCCTGCAGGGCTGCCGCCATGGAAATACAGAGTAATGTACGGGTACGCCAGATAGGGCAGGGCAAAGGCCAGAGATGACAGCGACCAGAACCCAATACCGAGAAACAGCCCGGCGTGTAGGAAGAAAACCGACATGCCTTTGATGAGGCCGTAGGTCGTCGCCAGGTGGTAACCAAGCATCAGCAGAAACGGGTGCAACCAGTGCCGCTTGTTCACGATGGGCAGAAGCAGCAACGCCAGTGGGGCAAGCCAGATGGCATGAGGCCAGGCCAGGGCGCCAACCAGGGCACCCAGGAGTGCCGGAATGGCGAATCTGGAGACGGGAGCGGACTTTCTCCGCGAATCGTCTACCGGGTAGACGGAAACGAGTACGTATTTGCTCTGCATGAGCAGGTATAGATCAATGGCGGGGCAGATCGTCTATCGGGTAGACGATAGGAAACCGTGCCCCCCTCCTGGCCTACGGGCCAGGAAGGGGAATGCGCGGGCATATGTTCAAAGCGGCAGGTCTTGTCCAAGCGAGGCGCCAAAATCCACGGCACTTGTCCTATCGCAGTGACAGAACCTGTCTGCAAGGCGGTGGGGTTTTAGACAAGGCGGACACTTGCTGTTCGTACATATACGTACGATAATGAACACATCGTAATGGAATGGATGTGCTCGATGACCGGGTCGGAGTTTGAAAAGCGTGTGAAGCGGTTAGGTCAGAAAACCGGACAACCGGTGCGGTTCGATAGGCGCCACGGCCATGGTAGCCATGGACGCCTCTACTACGGGACCAGGTTCACCACGCTCAAAGACCGCAAGAAAGAAATCGGCATAGGTTTGCTAAAAGCAATGTGTCTGCAACTGGGCATTAGTCCGGATGATCTATAAAGGAGTTTAATATGCGATATGTTTACCCTGTAACGCTGGTAAAGGACGAGGATGGTGAGTTCCTCGCTACCTCTCGTGATGTTCCCGAAGCCATCACCAGCGGCGCCACCGAAAGCGAGGCGTTGCAAGCCATGAGCGATGCGCTGGGCGCGGCACTGGCAGGTTACGTGCTGGACCAGCAAGATGTTCCCTCACCCTCCACCCCCGCACAAGGCGAATACCTGGTGCCAGTAGCGGCGCTGGTAGCGGCCAAGTTGGCATTGAGATCAGCGATGCAATCAGAAGGCGTCAACAATACGGAACTGGCGCGACGCCTTCACCTATCTGAAGGAGCCATCCGTCGTCTGGTGGATATGGACCACGCATCGCGCATGGATAGGGTTATCGCGGCGCTGGCCGTCCTGGGCGCGGGCATCATCATCGAGGATCAGCGGCAAACGATGGTTGCGGCTTAACGCAGCGCCAAGAAGCAGCCCGCCATGTCTACCGGGTAGACAGCGCACGCAAGAGAAGGACATCAAGGCGGCGAAGCGCCTGGCTGCTGAATGGAGTGAATGACCATGAGTGAAAAATTGCCTACTTTTGACCCTGCCGAAGGGCTGACATCAGACGCCGCCATCGCAGCCTTCATCGCCGGTACGTTTGAATCTGCAGACGCCGGCTACATTGCGCACGCGCTGGGCGTCGTGGCCCGCGCCAAGGGAATGGCTCAGATCGCTGGGGAAACTGGTCTTTCGCGTGAATAGTTGTACCGCTCATTCAGCGAACGCGGCCATCCGACGCCCAAGACCACGCTAGCAGTCATAAAGGTCCTGGGGATTGAACTTACGGCAAAACCGGGCCCTCAGGGCCGATGATGGCCAACCATATCGGTAAAGCCACCGACTATTAGACTATGCTCGCCAGTATCGACCGTTTTCTGAGCCTGGATAGCTCCGGTGTGCCATCACCGCACGACAACCAGGACTGCTGCAACAGGGATCGAGCGAAGAGATCTTCCTGACAAGCATCGTTCCACGCATTGTGCGCTTCAGCCTAAAAAAAGCAGTTAAGGTCCGGCAAGTGCCGGAAAAGTCCCCGGCGGTGACCATGGTGATCGCGTAATTTGCGCAACGATGTAGCTCACGAGGAGGTCCCAGGGCTGGTGTTCCAGGAACTGCTCCGCAGTCTCCCGAACTATCCGCAACCCTCTACGGATATTCTCAATTCCGCGCTCCACCTTTTTCTGCGCGGCATGCATGGGTGTCAGAAAAAGATGAATCTGTCCAGCGTGTTTGGTGCTGCGACCTATAGCGGAGAGCAGCAATGGACGACTGGTGATGGCTTCTCTCCGTGACCCCGGAAAAGCCAGTCGGGAATACCAGCTCCACCAGTTGTAGACCAGCCCCACGGCACGCGCGGAGAGCCGACAACGGGCCAGATCACGAGTGGTGTACCCGCCCCATCCCCACTGGTTCTTGAGTTCGTCAAAACCGTTCTCCGCATCGGCCCGGTCGCGGTACAACTGCGCGATACTCAGAATGCCTTCTTGGATATCCGTCACCAGTACGGCGTATTCGTAGACCTTGGTCTGGCGACGGTCCACGAAAGCAAATTCCAGCTGGCCTTGATGTTCCTGGGTGGCGATTAGATGGTCTTTGAGTAGGCGACGGAGAATGACTACCCGGCGGCTCTGCTGCCACCCGGCCAGTTGAATCGTGTCTTCGCGGCCTTCCCAGCCTTGTCCTGCATCCGCCCAGTCACGGCGGGTAAATTCCCGCTGTAACAGGCGCTTGACCCGGGGCGATTGACGCAATTTGAAGAGATAGGACTGCTGCCGCGCTTCCATCTCGCGGATAACCGCATCATTGCCAAAGCCACAGTCGCCACGGACCAGATAAGGACGCTGTTCGGCACTCAGGGTGTCCAGTACGCGGTTCAGCCCCGGTTGGGCATGGTTGGAGGCCGTGGTGTTGCCGGCTGTCACTTCTACATCCAGCAATAGCCGCAGATTACCGACCCAGTACGCATGATAGGCATGGGATGGACGCCCCGGTTTGTGCGGATTGTAGCCTACTTCAGCCCCTTGCTGATGCCCGAATAACGTTTTGATGGTGGTGTCGATATCAAGAATCCAAGGCGTGTCACAGGCTGCCTTTGCGCTTTTGAACAAGTGCTTGCGCATCCATTCGGTGCCTTCGCCTTCGGGGATTTTACCCAGCGCCCGGCGCAGGGCGTCTTCGCTGACGATCTTGCTCATCCCCAGAATCTGCGGACTGACACCATCACTGCGTAATCCAGTGACATGTGCATAGCGTCGGTGACCCGCCAGTATGGAGAGATCCCAAGTGCCCAATACATCGCGCTTCTTGGGTGCGTTGGGGCTGTTATAGATCAAGGGACATTCTTCTACCCAAGCATCAAACAAACCACTGACTTTCTGAAACTCGGCAAAGAACACCAACTGGCCAAAGGGAGTGGCTGCCGATTCCTTATCCCAGGATACCTGAACACGACCGCCCATCGTATCCACAATCATGCTCTGTATAGCCTCAGGAATGGGCTTTTGGGGCCGCTTAGTGCGTTCACCCATTGGGTGAGCCTCCAACACAGGGGAAAAATCAATCCTATCAGAGGAATCCTGCCAAATCAGCAGGGGTAACTGCCGAATTTAGGTTCAGTTGTTTTTTGGGGGACAGGGCAGGGCAGCGGGGCGGGCGATCGTCTACCGGGTAGACGGTCACGCGGGCCACGTTTTCCCGGAAAACGGTTCCGTCTTCCCGGAAAACGCCCACATGACCCCTTCTTTATCTTGCGTTCCGCTTTTTTTTCGGTAGACGCTTTTTTGGGCGTTTTCGTCTACCCGGTAGACGATTCTTTTGGGCAGTGTTTTCTGGGAAGATAATTTTATTAGCCGATAATAGGGCGACCGTCTACCGGGTAGACGATTACCTTGAAGCGTTACCCCCAAAATCCACGGCCAGAAGCCCAGACAACGAAGCTAGGTCCAACCGGACCCCTGGCGGCAAGCCGGGGCGTGGCCCGGCTGGTCCCCTGCAAGGGGAGCCGTCCACAAGGCGGTGGAGCTGCGGGGATAACGCGACCATATGTCCTGCGGGAAAAACGCGGATCGTCTACCCGGTAGACGATTCGGCGATGTCGTTTTTTTTCGGAAAGACGATTTTATATCAGTAGTCATCATCATCATCGAGAGCGGGTGGTTGAATGTGTGACTTCCGGGAATTTCTGACCGGGCCACCAAAAATATCTCTGAGTCGGATGAAAATATATTCACGGCCATCCTCGCCGACATATTTCCGACCGGACAACAAATACACCTGTCCGTCGATTTTTGCTTTGCCTGTGAAATCAGGAATACTCTTCCCCTCGATCCTGCTGTGTGTGAGACATCCAGTCTTCTCTTCTAACGTACTCATTCTTTTCTAGCCCCCCACTTCGTTCCGAGCTTCTTGTCATCCTGTTTGTCCGGCCACCAGCAGGACTGGCAGCCCTCGCACTTGAAAAAGACATCGCCCTTCTTCGTCTTCAGGGCGATGGTCAGCTTCTTGCAGTCCGGGCAGGCGGGGCCAGTCTTTTGTCCGACGCCCCGCGTTTTTCCGGTTGACGCCTTACCCCGCGCGCTCGTGGAGGACCGCGCCTGACCGACAGCAACGGGCGTCGCCTTGGCCGCCTCGATCATACGCACCACGAATTTGCGCTGGGCTTCCTCGAACTGCTGTAGCGTCACGCGGCCCTGAGACACGGATGACAGGGCATCTTCCCAGCGCGCCGTCAGGACGGGATCCGTGAGGTCTTTGGGCAGCGCGTGAACCAGCGCCCGCCCTGCCTGGGTGGAGAGAATCTGCTTGCCTTTGCGCCCCATGAATCCCCGGGTCAGCAGCGTTTCAATGATGCTGGCCCGAGTGGCCTCGGTTCCCAGGCCAGAGGTTTCCTTGAGTTTGGCCTTGGCGGCCTCATCCTCCACCACCTTATGGATGTTGCTCATGGCCTCAATGAGCGACCCATCCGTAAATCGTGCCGGCGGCTTGGTCTGTTTTGCCTGGACATCTGCATCCTGGACGGTCAGAACCTGGCCTTTTTTGAGCGCCGGGATCGGCTGGGCGGGGGTGTCATCATTATCGTCATCGGTCATCCCATACACGGCTTTCCAGCCTACGGATACCGGGATGTTGGCAGTCGCCTTCCAGTCCTCGCTGGTGCAAGTCAGTAGGGCCTTGATCGCCCGGTACAAATAGGGCGGATAGAACTGCGCGAGATAGGAGCGGACGATGATCTCGTAGACTTTGGCCACTGCGGGGCTCATAGAGCCCTGCATGGAGCCGGTCGGAATGATGGCGTGGTGCGCCGTCACTTTGCCCGTATTCCAGATGGCCGACTTCCGGTTGGAATCGGCGGCTTTCACCAGATTCGCAAATCCGGCTTTTGTCAGGCCGGACAGTATCTGTCTGGCATCCCCATGCTGTTCTTCCGGAAGATAGCGGCAATCGGTCCGGGGATAGGTCGCCGCCTTGTGCTCCTCGTACAGCGCCTGGGCCGCATCAAGGACACTTTGTGCCGACATGCCGAGCTTGGCGGAGCAGACCTTTTGTAACTCGGCAAGGGAGAAGCCTAATGGTGCCTGCTGCTGTTTTTCGGCGCTGGTGAAGTCCTTCACCGACGCCTTGCCGTCTGCTTTGGCCCGGGTTACCAGCCGGTCAGCGGCTTTCCGGTCGGTGAGATACCCTTCGGCATCGACCCCCTCGAAATCCTCCCGCAACTCCCAGGTGGCCCAGAAGCCCGCGTTGATGCGCGGAACGTAGTAGTCCTTCGGCTTGAAGTGCTCGATCTTCTCGTCACGGGCCACGACCAGAGCCAACGTTGGCGTCTGCACACGGCCCACGGAGACGACCCCGGCGCCGCTGTTGCGCAGAGTGAATGCGCGGGTGAGATTCATGCCCATGAGCCAGTCCGCGCGGGCACGGGCTTCGGCGGAGTTTCGGAGATTCTGGTAGTCCTGGTTATCCTTGAGCGATGCCAGAGCCTTACGCACGGACTGCTCATCGAGGGCGGACAGCCAAATGCGTTGCGTAGGCCCATTCCAGCGGAGCTCTTCCAGAACCTCATCCACCAGCAGCTGGCCCTCTCGGTCCGGGTCGCCGGCATTGACTACGGACGAGGCTTTCCGGAGCAGATCTCGGATCACCTTGATCTGGGCCTTGGCGTCATCTTTTGCCCGCTTCTTCCATTGCTCAGGAAAAATGGGCAGTTCCTCAAAGCGCCATTTCTTCTTGCCCTTCGGCGTGGTGGGGACATCATCGGGCGTGTAGAAGTCCGGCTCTTCCTGCTCGAAGATATGGCCGAAGCACCAGGTCACGACTGTATCGGACCCGCACTGGATGAATCCATTGCCTTTGCTCTTCCCGCCGGGAAGATGTTCGGCGATACCCTTGCCCAGGCTGGGCTTCTCGGCAATGTATACTTTCATCAGACACCCTCAATCGTCTACCGGGTAGACGCTCTGCGTCACCCCAACGCGAGGGTATAGATCGTTGTTGGGTCGGTCACTGTCACCGACCGGCAGACGTTAAATCCGAACGACCAAGATGCAGCGTAAGCGGTCGTCCAGCGAACTGATCATCATGTTCTGGATTTACACAAGGGATTGAGTAGAGAAGAATGGTTGCCAAATTTGAGCACGTCAAAGGCGAGATGCGGCAACCTGTCAGTTTGATGGGCATGGGTTGCATTGAACCGATTGTTGTGATGACCGAGTATGGTTAAATTGTAACCTGGTTCAATTCAAGGAGAATCATTCATGACCAATTCAACGGACTACGTGCCCCCTAAGATTTGGGTCTGGAACAAGACTGAAGCAGCTAGTGCTGTCACGCTCCTCAACCGTAAACGTTCAGCCAACCCACCCTTGCGGGTTGGCGCCAATCAGGCTAATGCAGATTTTTTCCAGTTCCACGGCAAGAGTTCGTGGAGTTTTTTGTTGGGCCAGGTCGGGAGCTTTTCGAGCACGTCACAGAGGTACGCGAAGGGCTCGATGCCGTTGAGTTTGCACGTTTCGATGATGCTGTAGAAGGACGCGGCACGCTCGCCACCGGCATCATTTCCAACAAATAAAAAATTCTTGCGACCAATGGCCACGCCCCGCAGCGCTCGCTCCACCGGATTATTATCGATGCTGAGTTGTCCTTCTTCGAGGTAGAGCGTCAGTGCTTTCCAACGCTTCAGCGCATAGCCGATGGCTTTAGCGATGCCACTTTTCGGCGCCACCTGCATCTGGGTTTCCGTGAGCCAGGCATGGAAGGCTTCCAGCAGGGGACCGGCACGCTGCTGCCGGGCGGCGACTTTCTGATCTGGTAGAGATTCCTTGATCTCCGCTTCGATGGCGTAGAGTTTGACGATCCAGGCCAGGGCCTTCTGGGCTACCGGACTGGGACCCCGCTGTTCCACGTCATAGAAGTGGCGGCGGACATGCGCCCAGCATCCCGCTTCGATGATCTGTTCCTTGCGGTAGAGGGCATCATACCCCCCATAGTCATCGGTCTGGAGGATGCCTTGCCAGTCACCCAGAAAGTGCTGCGCGTGGATCCCCTTACGGTCCGGGGCATAATCAAAGACCACGACGGGATGCGGGGCATCCGCCTGGCTGCGATACACCCAGAGATAGGCTTTGTCCGTCTTGCTGCTGCCGGGGTTGAGGACCGGCAAGGGCGTCTCGTCGGCGTGCAGAATCTTTCCTTCCAGCAAGGCCCTTTTGCAGGCTTCGGCGAGCAGGCTGATCCAGTATTCGCCCTGACCCAGCCAGCTGCAGAGGGTGGCGCGAGAGATCGGTACGCCCGCTCGCTGGTACTGGGTTTCCTGCCGGTACAAAGGCAGGTGATCCACGTGTTTCGCCGTCATCACATGGGCCACCAGGCGCGCCGTGGGCAAGCCCTTGTCAATCACCTGTGCCGGTAATGCCGGACTTTCGAGGGTACCGCAGGGGCGGCAGGCCAGTTTGGGGCGGATATGGCGAATGACCTGGAAGCGTCCGGGGATATAATCCAGTTTTTCGCTGATCTCTTCCCCGACCGTTTCGAGTGGACCCCCACATTGCGCGCAAGTGCAAGTCTTGGGATCGTGACGTACTTCTACCCGGGGCAGATGGGCGGGGATCGCCATGCGGCCGGGGTGCCGGCGTACGGGACGGGCGGGGACCGTTACGGTCTGCGCGTCGGCGGCTGCTCCCTCTGCACGGCCAGCGGTCACGGCCGCACTGTCTTCCAGAACGGTTTCGAGGAGGCTTTCCATCGCCGCGATTTCGGTATCCAGCGCTTCTTCCCAAAGACTGATCTGGTCGGGAGAGAGCTTTTCCGAACGGCGTCCGAATCGCCAGCGCTGCAGTTTGGCGATGGTGCTTTCCAGGCGGGCGATGGTTTCATCGCGCAGGGCAATGGCCGCTTGCTGTTGGGCGATGATCCGGGTGCGTTCCGCTTCCTGTTCCTCCTGCTGTTGCAGCAGGCTCAGCACCAGATCGCGCAGGGCGTCCGGGCTGGTGGGAAGAGGCGTTTGCGGCGCTGAAATCATCAGAAAATAGTATCGGAACTGGGCTATTTATACAAGAAATTCCCGCTAGTTACAGCAGTGTTGGTGTGCATTTTTCCAGGCTCGGTAACGGCGTCCACGGGCGCCCCTCTACCAGCATCGCCCACTGCGCAGCGGAGAGTTCTATGGCACCGGCATCGGCGCGGGGCCAATGGAGTCGTCCCTGATCCAGACGGCGATACACCAGCCAGAAGCCCAGTCCATCCCACAGTAACAATTTCAGACGATCCCCTCGGCGGTTGCGAAAGACAAAAGCATGACCGCAAAAAGGATCGGCAGCCAATACCCCCTGTACCTTGGCCGCCAGGCCATCAAAGCCTAACCGCATATCTACGGGCGCTGCCGCGAGCCAGATCCGGCTGCTCGAATTTAGCCACATGGTCTTTCCAGAATCTGCACCAAGGTCTGGAGCCAGCTGGTATCTACCGGCGCCGCAAGCTTCAGGCTACGACCGGATAACAGGTGAATTTCCACCGGTGAAACAGGCGTCCTGACCGGCGCGGCCAGAGTTACCGGCAAAAACCCTTCGGGCACGGCGGACAGCAACGGCGTTTGTGCAGAATCGGCAAAGCGTTTGCGCCAGTAATGCAGCGTGGCTACGGTGATCCCCGCCTGCGCACAATAATTCTTGACCGACTGTCCGCTCGCCTGAAATCCCTCTACCTGCTGCCGCCAATAAGCGACTTTCTCTTCTTTCTTCATCACCATCCCTCCGCGCTGAATGCAGATCAGGATCGGTCAGGTCAGGAAATTTGGGAAGGTGGGTTGCTTAGACGCTTACCCTCAACCGTCCCGTTTCAGGACCAACCCACGATAAAAAACTCCCCGTCGGTCATCACCCATTGCAACTGTACTCTCTGGCGACGCCCAATGGCCAAAAAGTAACAATCCTGCTAGAAGAGTTGTTAGCACAGGGTCATATCGGTGCAGAATACGACGCGTGGCTAATCCGTATCCGTGACGGGGATCAATTTGGAAGTGGTTTTGTAGCAGTGAATCCGAACTCCAAGATCCCAGCTCTCGTGGATCACAGCGGTTCACAGCCTATTCGGGTTTTTGAGTCTGGTGCGATCATGCTGTATTTAGCACAGAAATTTGCGGCGTTCCTGCCTACCGATCCAAGTAGGCGCGCCGAGTGCCTATCATGGCTATTCTGGCAGATGGGGAGCGCCCCTTACCTGGGTGGCGGATTCGGTCATTTCTACGCCTATGCCCCAGAAAAGATTGAATATGCAATCAATCGTTTTGCTATGGAAGCCAAGCGACAACTTGACGTGCTTGATAAACGGCTCTCGGAAAATGAATATATAGTAGGTAGCGAATATACGATTGCTGATATGGCCATCTGGTCTTGGTATGGTGGTTTGGTTAAAGGTTGGCTGTACGATGCTGCGGAGTTTCTTTCGGTGAAGGACTACCCGAATGTTCGGCGCTGGACAGACAACATCTATGCCCGTCCTGAGGTACAACGCGGGATCAAAGTCAACCGTATCGTTGGCGAACTTTCCAGCCAGTTGCATGAACGCCATGATGTGAGTGACTTTGATCTACGCACGCAAGATAAGCTCGTAAATGCCAAGCTATAATCAAAGGCTTGGCCATTCATACTGAAGCAAACCTCGTTCCTTTGGGGGGTTAGTGACGAGCTTCTTCTGTCATGGAAAAAAACTAAATTCTGCAATTGTGATCATGGATAATGAATGACCGCTTTCTACTGCCGACCATCGGGACTCAAGGCGACATGGCAGCGGAAGCTGTCATTCACAGGTTTGTAGGGCAGTACTGCAATCGTTGCTCACATAAGGTGTAAAACAGCGTGCAAAAGTGAGCAGGAATCCGGGGGAAACAGCGTCCAAAATTGACCACCCCTGGTTGTGCCACACTCCGTCGTTTAGGCGGAGGTCATCCTGGAGTGCTTTGCATGGAAACCATCGGCAAGATTCGCCGTCGACATCAGGTGGGCGGGGAGAGCATTAGCGCTATCGCCCGTTCTTTAAATCTCTCGCGTAATACGGTCAAGAAGTACCCCCCGGTGTCAGGGTAGTTGTCGCCTCTCTGAAATGGAGTCAGGCATAGGGTGGGGGCGGAAAGTGGATTATCGGGATGAAGCATTATTCAGCAGAACGTAAGGCCGCTGTATTGCAGAAGATGTTGCCGCCCACCAGTTTGTCCGTGGCAGAACTGGCCAAACAGGAAGGGATTTCTGATGTTACGCTGTACCATTGGCGTAAGCAGGCGATAGCGAGTGGGGCGATGAGTGCAGTGACCAAGAAGACAGCAGAGGGTTGGTCTGCCGAGTCCAAACTGGCAGCGGTGGTGGAAACGGCCCTGCTGTCCGAGGTGGAGTTGAGCGAATATTGCCGGGAGAAAGGGCTGTATCCAGACCAGGTAAAAGCGTGGAAACAGGCTTGTATCGTTGGACAGCAGACCGCCACCCAACAGAAACAGACAGCGGGTGCGCAAGCCCGTGCAGACCAGAGACGGATTCGTGAGCTGGAGCGGGAACTGCGTCGCAAAGACAAGGCCTTAGCCGAGGCGGCTGCGCTGTTGATCTTGCGAAAAAAATTGAACGCCCTCTGGGGGGACGACGCCGGGGAAGATTAACCCCGGTCCCGGAGCGGCAACAATTGGTCGCCTGGATACAGGAAGCGGCTGACGGCGGCGCCCGCCGGTCGCGGGCCTGCGCAGAAGCAGGTTTATCATTACGCACCGTCCAGCGATGGACAGAGGAGCAGGGAATGGTGAAGGCGGATGCCCGCACGACGGTCGAACGACTGGCACCCAGCAATAAGCTGAGTGAAGCCGAGGTGCAGGAGGTGCTGGACGCCTGTCATCGTCCGGATACTGCACACCTGCCACCGACCCAGATTGTGCCACGGCTGGCGGATGAGGGGGTTTATCTGGCATCGGAGTCCACCTTCTACCGGATCCTCAAGGCCGAGGGCATGGGGGCACGGCGTGGCCGTGCGCACCCGCCCCGCAAGGAGAAGTTACCCACCACCCATACGGCCACCGCAGCCAACACCGTCTGGTCTTGGGACATCACCTATTTGCCGTCGCCGGTGCGTGGGCAGTACTACTATCTCTACCTCTTTGAGGATCTTTACAGCCGCAAGGCGGTGGCCTGGGAGGTCCATACGGAGGAGAGTGGCGAGTATGCCGCTGCGCTCATCCAGAGGGGTTTTATGGCGGAGCAATGCTGGCGGCAGCCACTGGTCTTGCACTCCGACAATGGCGCCCCGATGAAATCATCTACCCTGCTGGCCAAGCTCTACGATCTGGGGATCACCCCATCCCGGGGCCGACCACGGGTCAGCAATGACAACCCGTATTCAGAGTCGCTGTTCCGGACGCTGAAATACTGCCCACAGTGGCCGGAAAGCGGCTTTGCGGACCTCGACACCGCACGAATCTGGGTGCGTGACTTCATCGCCTGGTACAACCATGAGCATCGTCACAGCCGCATTCGCTTCGTCACCCCCGCCCAGCGTCACCGGGGCGAGGATCATGTGCTGCTGGCGAAGCGCCATGCCCTCTATGAGGCAGCCAAGGCGAGAAACCCAGCGCGCTGGTCAGGCCGCACACGCAATTGGACACCGATCGGTGCGGTAGATCTGAACCCGCAGCGACAGGATAAAAAGGCCGCTTAAAAAATGGGTGACGCGACAACTACCTTGACAGACGCCGGTACCTTGGCATGCTGGCCGAACCGGCCTATCGGCGATCCACCCAACCCAAACCGCAACTCGGGCCTTTCTCAACCATGCTTGAGCAATGGCTGGCTTTTGATGCCACCTTACCCAAAGCCCGGCGGCGCAGCGCCCAGCGTTTGTTCGAGAGCTTGCAGGCCGAGGGCTATCACGGAGCCTATGACAGCGTTCAGCGCCATGTGAAGACATGGAAGACAGCGTCATCGGGGCGTGGCACGGTCACGCAAGCCTTCGTGCCCCTGTCCTTTGCAGCCGGCGAGGTCGGCCAGTTCGACTGGAGTTACGAGCATGTGGTACTGGGCGGGGTGACGCAGACGATCAAGTTGGCGCACTTTCGGCTGGCCCACAGCCGGGCAATGTTCGTGGTCGCCTATCCCCGTGAGACGCAGGAGATGGTATTGGATGCCCATGATCGGGCATTCGCCTTCTTCGGCGGTGTGCCGCAGAAGATGGTCTACGACAACCTCAAGACGGTGGTCGATGCGGTGTTCAGCGGCAAGGAACGCCAGTTCAACCGACGTTTTCTGGCGCTGGCTAATCACTACCTGTTCGAGCCGGTGGCCTGTACGCCTGCCTCGGGCTGGGAGAAAGGGCAGGTCGAGAATCAGGTGGGCAATATCCGGGAGTGGTTATTCACCCCGACGCCCCATTTTGCTGACTTTGCTGAACTCAATGTTTGGCTTGAGCGTCGCTGCCGGGAACTGGCCGAACGAATGCATCCGAACAAGCTCTGCCGCATTACCGAGGCTTGGGCGGCGGAGCAACCGGCACTGCGGCCGGTCACGATGCCGTTCGACGGTTATGTCGAACAACCGCAGCGGGTGTCCAGTACCTGTCTCATCTCGGTCGACCGTAACCGGTACAGCGTGCCAGCCGCCTGGGCGGGTAAAGTGATTTCAGTGCGTATCAGCGCCACCCATGTGCGGATCGTGGCCGAGGGGAACGCAATTGCTGAACATGAACGTCTGTTCGGGCGGGATCAACTGGTCTGCCAGCCCTGGCACTATGTGCCGATCCTCGAAACCAAGCCCGGGGCACTGAGGCATGGTCAGCCCTTCATCGAATGGCAGCTCCCTTTGGCTATTGAGCGGGTGCGCACCTTTCTGCTCAAGCAGCCCAAGGGCGACCGGGCCTTCGCTGATCTGTTGCTGGCCGCCCGCAGTAGCGGGCTCGAAGCGCTGGATGTGGCGTGCCAGTTGGCCTCGGAGCATGGGCAACCCCATGCCTCGGTGGTGCTCAATGAGTTACGCCGTCTGACCGAGCCGGAACGAAGTCCTGCGATGGCGGTGCCTGCCGTCCTGATCCTGCGTAATGAGCCAGTCGCCGACTGCGGGCGCTACGATAGCTTGTTGGGAGGATGCCATGTCTGAGTCCAGCCACCTGAACCGCTTGCGCGGCTTGAAGTTGTACGGCATGGCCGAGGCGTGGCGGGAATTGCAGGCGGAGTCGCCCAGGCACCCCATCCCGCCCGAAGGCATCCTGATGCGCCTGCTGGATGCCGAACAGGCCGACCGTCAAGCACGTAGCCTGGCCTATCAGCTCAAGGCCGCACGCTTTCCCGTACACCGGGATCTCAGTGGTTTCAATTGGCAGGAAGGTCCACTAGAGCAGGCTCGGATCGAACAGCTCGCCCAAGGCGGCTACCTCGACACTGCCCACAACCTGATCCTGGTCGGCGGCACGGGTACCGGTAAAACCCATCTCGCCACAGCCCTCGGTGTCGCTGCCGTGCAGCAGGGCAAGCGCGTGCGCTTCTACAACGCCGTGGATCTGGTCAATCTGCTGGATAAGGAAAAGCAACTGGCCAAGACCGGGCATCTGGCCCGCCAACTCACCCTGATGGACGCGGTCATCTTGGATGAACTCGGCTATTTGCCTTTCCCCGAATCCGGCGGCGCCTTGCTTTTCCACCTTATCAGCCAGCTCTACGAGAAAACCTCGCTGATTGTCACCACAAACCTGAGCTTCGGCGAATGGGTCAACGTGTTCGGCGACGCAAAAATGACCACTGCCCTGCTTGATCGCGTCACCCATCACTGCGACATCCTTGAGACCGGAAACGACTCCTACCGCTTCAAACAGCGTAAAAAGTCAGCCTAAACCCTGGTCAAAATTGGACGCTGTTAGGCGGTCAATTTTCGACACTGATTGACACATAAGGTCACCTCACAGTTTGTAAAGAAACCATCCCTCACGAGAGGACTGAGGCTCTATGTTGAATTCAGATGCTCACACTTGCCACCACATCCTCCGCGCATCGGCTTCGTCCAACAGTGTTTTTTCCTTGACTGAGGAGTCCACTATAACCTACGGTTAACTTGTTGGTGGAGTTGGTATAATTATTATCCGCTAACATTAAAATACCGTGATTTATTTTTGCGACTTACCCAGTGAGGTGTAATGTCATGAGCAAGATCAGAGACGAAGTATTATCAGCGAATAGTAAGTATACTAAAGATTTTGGAGACAAGGCCAAGCTTCCTATGCCTCCTGGTCGTAGATTTGCCATCTTAACCTGTATGGATGCTCGCTTGGATCCGGCAAGGTATGCCGGACTGGCTGAAGGAGACGCTCACGTCATCCGTAATGCCGGTGGCAGGGCAAGTGATGATGCCATCCGTTCTTTAGTGATTTCCTATAAACTATTAGGCACACGAGAATGGTTTGTCATCCATCATACGGACTGTGGTATGCAGACATTCACAGATGAGATTATGTGCAATCTTTTGCGCAGCAGTCTTAAAGGAGCAAGCATTGATGCGAGTGGTTGGCACGATGCGGGTGGCGGTGGTGGCTCTACAGAAGGCGATTATATTAAATGGCTTACTATTGGTAAACAGGAACCAAGCGTTCTGGAAGACGTGCAACGCATTCGTAATCACCCACTAGTACCCTCAGATATTCCAATCCATGGCTACATCTATGACGTGCATAGTGGGAAGTTGGTTGAGGTTCCAGAAGCGTGTGCAGCCGGACGCGCAAAAAATTAACCCTCTTTCGGTTCAGTTAAATCTCTTCGAGTCTGATTCCCCAATGCTTGCAGAAAAATCTAACAAATACTACCTGAGATAAGACCCGCGGCTTGCTGTTGGGTCTTTTATTTGTTTGGAATACAAAATATCCAGCATTCGATCAACCCCTTGGACCTAATGACCGCTTTCAGTCTTTAAGAGTCATCTTAAGTGCGAAAAAACTTCTGTGGTACTCCTTTTAGATCACGCCGCGCGAATACTTTTGTTTGGAGCGTAGTGCAGCGGCATGAGGCGATCCTCCGCAACCGCTAGGGTGATATAGTCGTCGCCCACAAGGAACTCCACTTCCACGTAACCAGGATCTAACTCTTCCACGACAGTCCCGACCTGGCCACGCAGAAGATGTTGCTCTGGTATGGGTTCCAAAAGCGCTACAACGTCGAGTAGTTTCATGATGTCCTCACATAGCAACTTGTCAGCCTGGGAACGTCTTCTCCAGTCCTGATGATCCAACCTGTGCGAACGATCGCGGACTTTCCCTGGTGCTGCATGACAAAATCCACCTGGTATCGCTTGCCATGGCTGTCGGCCACCTTCTCGGTGGCCTCATTGCTTAGTATGGCACGGAGGCATGCTGAGCGCAGCAGCTCGGCATCTTGCTGGCCTATCCCCAGGCACGAGGCGAACACCCTGGCCTTGTTGCCTCCGGCAAGGTGACCGGGATTCAGGGTGTATTCTCGTAGCTTGCGAATGTCCAGGATCGCCCTTTCTGCATTGGGTAGCATCATATCTGTCAGAGGCAAGCCTTCGATTACAAACGAATACCAGACAGGATCATAGTGCATTTCCTGCAGCTGGACCATATCTATGCGAGTCAGCCCCGGCAATTCTCAGCCTCACGCGGCTGAATAAGGAGTAGCAAGTTTTGCCCTTTATCCGAAGTTTCCCGGATTGGTCCCGATGCCGACCATGAAGTTCCGGAGCACCGGGTGGCGTGATCTGGGCGCTGTGGAATGGTCGGTGATGCAGCGGAAGCGTAAACGTTCAGCCAACCCACCCTTGCGGGTTGGCGCCAATCAGGCTAATGCAGATTTTTTCCAGTTCCACGGCAAGAGTTCGTGGAGTTTTTTGTTGGGCCAGGTCGGGAGCTTTTCGAGCACGTCACAGAGGTACGCGAAGGGCTCGATGCCGTTGAGTTTGCACGTTTCGATGATGCTGTAGAAGGACGCGGCACGCTCGCCACCGGCATCATTTCCAACAAATAAAAAATTCTTGCGACCAATGGCCACGCCCCGCAGCGCTCGCTCCACCGGATTATTATCGATGCTGAGTTGTCCTTCTTCGAGGTAGAGCGTCAGTGCTTTCCAACGCTTCAGCGCATAGCCGATGGCTTTAGCGATGCCACTTTTCGGCGCCACCTGCATCTGGGTTTCCGTGAGCCAGGCATGGAAGGCTTCCAGCAGGGGACCGGCACGCTGCTGCCGGGCGGCGACTTTCTGATCTGGTAGAGATTCCTTGATCTCCGCTTCGATGGCGTAGAGTTTGACGATCCAGGCCAGGGCCTTCTGGGCTACCGGACTGGGACCCCGCTGTTCCACGTCATAGAAGTGGCGGCGGACATGCGCCCAGCATCCCGCTTCGATGATCTGTTCCTTGCGGTAGAGGGCATCATACCCCCCATAGTCATCGGTCTGGAGGATGCCTTGCCAGTCACCCAGAAAGTGCTGCGCGTGGATCCCCTTACGGTCCGGGGCATAATCAAAGACCACGACGGGATGCGGGGCATCCGCCTGGCTGCGATACACCCAGAGATAGGCTTTGTCCGTCTTGCCGCTGCCGGGGTTGAGGACCGGCAAGGGCGTCTCGTCGGCGTGCAGAATCTTTCCTTCCAGCAAGGCCCTTTTGCAGGCTTCGGCGAGCAGGCTGATCCAGTATTCGCCCTGACCCAGCCAGCTGCAGAGGGTGGCGCGAGAGATCGGTACGCCCGCTCGCTGGTACTGGGTTTCCTGCCGGTACAAAGGCAGGTGATCCACGTGTTTCGCCGTCATCACATGGGCCACCAGGCGCGCCGTGGGCAAGCCCTTGTCAATCACCTGTGCCGGTAATGCCGGACTTTCGAGGGTACCGCAGGGGCGGCAGGCCAGTTTGGGGCGGATATGGCGAATGACCTGGAAGCGTCCGGGGATATAATCCAGTTTTTCGCTGATCTCTTCCCCGACCGTTTCGAGTGGACCCCCACATTGCGCGCAAGTGCAAGTCTTGGGATCGTGACGTACTTCTACCCGGGGCAGATGGGCGGGGATCGCCATGCGGCCGGGGTGCCGGCGTACGGGACGGGCGGGGACCGTTACGGTCTGCGCGTCGGCGGCTGCTCCCTCTGCACGGCCAGCGGTCACGGCCGCACTGTCTTCCAGAACGGTTTCGAGGAGGCTTTCCATCGCCGCGATTTCGGTATCCAGCGCTTCTTCCCAAAGACTGATCTGGTCGGGAGAGAGCTTTTCCGAACGGCGTCCGAATCGCCAGCGCTGCAGTTTGGCGATGGTGCTTTCCAGGCGGGCGATGGTTTCATCGCGCAGGGCAATGGCCGCTTGCTGTTGGGCGATGATCCGGGTGCGTTCCGCTTCCTGTTCCTCCTGCTGTTGCAGCAGGCTCAGCACCAGATCGCGCAGGGCGTCCGGGCTGGTGGGAAGAGGCGTTTGCGGCGCTGAAATCATCAGAAAATAGTATCGGAACTGGGCTATTTATACAAGAAATTCCCGCTAGTTACAGCAGTGTTGGTGTGCATTTTTCCAGGCTCGGTAACGGCGTCCACGGGCGCCCCTCTACCAGCATCGCCCACTGCGCAGCGGAGAGTTCTATGGCACCGGCATCGGCGCGGGGCCAATGGAGTCGTCCCTGATCCAGACGGCGATACACCAGCCAGAAGCCCAGTCCATCCCACAGTAACAATTTCAGACGATCCCCTCGGCGGTTGCGAAAGACAAAAGCATGACCGCAAAAAGGATCGGCAGCCAATACCCCCTGTACCTTGGCCGCCAGGCCATCAAAGCCTAACCGCATATCTACGGGCGCTGCCGCGAGCCAGATCCGGCTGCTCGAATTTAGCCACATGGTCTTTCCAGAATCTGCACCAAGGTCTGGAGCCAGCTGGTATCTACCGGCGCCGCAAGCTTCAGGCTACGACCGGATAACAGGTGAATTTCCACCGGTGAAACAGGCGTCCTGACCGGCGCGGCCAGAGTTACCGGCAAAAACCCTTCGGGCACGGCGGACAGCAACGGCGTTTGTACAGAATCGGCAAAGCGTTTGCGCCAGTAATGCAGCGTGGCTACGGCGATCCCCGCCTGCGCACAATAATTCTTGACCGACTGTCCGCTCGCCTGAAATCCCTCTACCTGCTGCCGCCAATAAGCGACTTTCTCTTCTTTCTTCATCACCATCCCTCCGCGCTGAATGCAGATCAGGATCGGTCAGGTCAGGAAATTTGGGAAGGTGGGTTGCTTAGACGCTTACGCGGAAGCGGTCGTTCACATCTAGACTGGAATGGGTAATATCTGCCAGACACGGTCAACCTTGACGCGACTACCCCCCTTAATCTATAAATTCTAGATTGTTAAAGACCATTTTTACCTCTTCCTCACCATATTTTCGCTCCAATCGTTTGATTGTAAAATGGCCAGTAGCCATATCTTGATAATGGTCTATAAATAGCGTGTTTATAGTTGCACCACCAGCAGCACCAATAATTGGAATTAGCTGTGCCATAGCCATTTCAGAAACCTGCACATTAAATCTAACAGTTATCTTAGTTACAAGATTTATCAGAGCCGGAATATTGCTAGAAGCAATCTCTGTTACATTTTTTGAAGAAAGATATGATGCCGCTTCAGTTATCAAACTGGCTAGTGAAGCTCTTATTGCATAATAAGATGAATCACCAAGGTTTTCAGAGGACTTTCCAGCGCCAAAAGAAAAAACTGATAAGCATTCAAGCATTACATCATCTTGTTTTATGTTTTCCCCATTCTCTCTTGCTATATCCGCAATAGATCTTAACATTATGGTTGTTGATATTGGTAACTCTACTGCTATAGCCATTACGCCAAACGCTCCGCCAATAGCTCCAGTAGCTGCTGCAGCCATCATATGTAATCCTTTTCTTGATTTTTTTTGTTCGGAATCCAGAGTCCTAAGAGCAACTTCAAGCGCTTTATTTAATGATGCATTCGTAGCTTTTGCTATTTTTTCCTGTACATTTTTAGGCAAGATGTTGATGCCTGATTCTATCGGCTTCCCAATCACATTAGTTATTTTAACTATAAATGGTGAACCATCTAAAATACTTTTAGCATTTATTATCTCATCAATTTCTTCTTTTTTTATTTTTGTTTTAATTTTGGCTGGCAGCCTGTATTTTAAATCCTTATTGGTTGCTCTTAAATGTTGCCCAGACGCCGCCGTTGCAAAGTTTTTAATAAGACTTATAGCCCCATCTATTTTATTCTCATTATCAGAATATATTGTAGAAGCGTTTTTTGCTGCATCTAACGCTTTGCCAGTGATATCTTTCAATGTCATATCATACCCCGTTTGTTGTGATTCGTATTTTATTGGTTGGCTTTTCTTTGCTGTGATGGGCTTGGACGGTTTATTCATTGTCGGTAATTAAGCGCAGGAGCGCGATAATTTCGCTGCCAGAATCCAACACCCACCCATAACCAGCCATATTTCAAAGATGCCTCTTTGTCCGGTTTGGCCGAAGTCCGGGCGCTGACTATTCCCACCTTGAATGGCCGCTTTGGGTCATTTGCCTCCCGCTGCTGAATGTCTGCAAGCAGTCTTGAACTGCCGTTCAGCCTGGCCCCGCTGCCAGCGATTTTACCACCGATCATGGAGTAGCCCGATTCAACGACGGCACCAAGTCTTCGGAGTGTGCATCCTTCTTCAAGGCATTGCCGTCGTCAGGCATCCTCCTTCCCTCTGGGTTCCACGTCAATCAGATTTCGGGCAACTACCCCTCATAGCCAAAATACCACAACTTTTCGTGGCTTCTCACCTTTCCTGCGGATGCGCTGCTCGATGTGCCCCGTGATCTCTCCGCCAGCGTCGAGCTTTTGCAGTACGGCATCCCGATTGCCGTCTTTGCGATAAAGCCATCCAAGAGGCGTTTGCGGGTAACCTCCCAGCCAAATCCCCACCGCATTAGGATCATAGGGATTGGCTGTATCCCGAGCAACCCGAACCTGGTTATCCGCTGGAATGCCAGACAGGCCAGAAGCTTCAGGGAACTCCTGGTTAAACGCAAGATTTGAAATTCGTCGCATGGTTACTAGCTATAGCTTGCGGAACCAGCCACCGGAGCATTAGCCCCGGTCCTGTTGCAGCCCAAAGTCGCCATGCAGGCCGTAACAAAAGCACCTTTGAACATCGGGCATTCCTCCATATCAGAACCCGCTTGGGTATAGATCAAAGAATCTGGAGATACCTGAAGAGGCGCACCCGAGTCCGATCTATACCTGGCCAGGAATCAGACTCAGAGTGAGGGTGAGAGGGATGAACTACGAGGAAATCGAGATCCCAGACGAGCTGCTTTGTGGGGGAGCTTTTATCGAGGGCGGGGCGCCAGACCTGCTCATCGCCGCGGCTTGGGCCATAAATGGGTATCGGTGCCCTGTTGACCATTTGCAGCAAGTAGAACCAGAGGAAGACATCGATGATGCGGAGTGAATTAACTCTCAACGCGATCCCGCAAGACCTTAGAAAAGAACTTGTCTTACTGGCCGACTTGCTCCCAGAGCAAAGCCCATTGCCATATACAAAGGCCAAACTCCTGGTACTGTCTTGGAGCAGGCTCGGCCAGGATGCCCTGGCCTGGGCCGGAGCAAACCTGATCATCAAGATTGATCCAGCCCCCTACGAATCTGGAGATCCGGCATACGGCCCCACTCCCATGCAGGCAGTGAACCGATCGGTTGACCTTTGGAAGCCGTTCACACTTGAGCACTGGCGAGAACATGTGCGAGAAATGAGCCTGTTCGACCTGGCTGTTTACCTGAAACTGAAGGTGGGAACGTGGGGAACGACGCCGATAGCCCGCCGGCGGCATGTCACAAAAGATCGGCTTGATGATCTTGGACTTGGGTGTCAGATTCACCCTGCCAACTCGACTACCTCGCTCTTCATATGTGGCGAGCGATCGCTGCTTGAGATTGTTGAATTAGACCTTGCGGACCAGATCAAGTGATGTTTTGCGCACCACTTTGGAGCTGGCTGGCCATGTCGGATTTGTACCGCGCGGAGGGACATTGGTGGTGTGGGCCGGAGCGCAGATCTGCTTAGTAGTGACGGCAGAGGTTGAGTGCAGTCTGAGTGCAATTTGTTGCACTCTACTGGCTGTCAACGCCTTTCAGTTCCTTTTTAAATAAGTATCCACAAGCATGCAAATGCCTTCACACGGCAGGGGTCGCAGGTTCGAACCCTGCACCGCCCACCAGATAAAACAAAATGTTAGGCGCTACCACGAGCGCCTTTATTTTTCTCTGTGTAATTTCTGGCGTAAATCCGCTAAAAGCCGCGTCCATAGCCTTTCTCTGGGCTGGAGCCCTACGCCCAAGGCGGGTACGGTCTTCGCCTTGGTTTATACCTTAGCTACAAGTCGCGACGACGGCTCGACCGGCGGGATCGGGGTTTCCATGTGAGTTGGTTGGCACTCATAACCCGTCTTGCCTCGCCAGTTCTTTGAGTGCGTAAATCAGGTCTAGGGCCTGTCTGGGGCTGAGTTGGTCCGGTTCCACCTGGCTCAATCGGTGTACCGCCGGATGGGGAGCGGCCTGGAAGAGGGAGAGTTGGGCGGGCGCCGGTTGGCTGAGCGACGGCCTGGAACTTTCTTCCAGTTGACGGAGGCGTTGGCGGGCGCGCTGCACAACCGGGTCAGGAACCCCGGCAAGCCGGGCGACCGCCAGTCCATAACTCTGCGCGGCTGGACCACTCTCTACCCGATGTAGAAACACGACCTGATCGCCTTGTGTCAGAGCGTCGAGATGGGCATTGCGCAAACCGGGCATATCCAGCTCCGTCAATTCAAAATAGTGAGTGGCAAAAAGTGTGCGGGCGCCCCGTTCCGCCAGGGCTTCCGCTGTGGCCCAGGCGATGGACAGGCCGTCGTGGGTGGCCGTACCCCGACCGATTTCATCCAGAATCACCAAGCTTTGTGCCGTGGCGAGATGGAGGATACGCGCCGTTTCGCTCATTTCCACCATGAAGGTGGAACGACCTCCGGCGAGATCGTCGGCGGCGCCGATACGGGTGAAAATCTGGTCGATGGGGCCGATGATCGCTTCGCGGGCAGGCACCCAACTGCCGATGTGGGCGAGCAGGACGATGAGCGCCGTTTGCCGCATGTAGGTGGATTTGCCGCCCATATTGGGACCGGTAATGAGCAACATACGCCGTTCTTCGTCAAAATCGAGATCGTTCGGGACAAAATTGCTGCCAATCTGAGCTTCGACGACCGGATGACGGCCGTCATGGATGTGTAACACCGGTTCCGCGACGAAATGCGGGGCGCTCCAGTGCAGGGTGACGGCGCGCTCGGCCAGTGTGCTGAGCGCGTCCAGTTCGGCGACTGCGGCCATGGCGTCCTGTAAGGCCGGCACCTCGGGTGATAGGGTTTCCAGCAGTTGCGTGAAGAGCAGACGTTCCCGGCTCAGGGCCAGACTTTCCGCCGAGAGGGCCTGGTCTTCAATCGCTTTCAATGCATCATTGATGTAACGTTCGGCGTTCTTGGTGGTCTGGCGGCGGCGATAGTCGTCGGGAATGGGGCCCTGGTAACTGCGGGCGATTTCGATATAAAAACCATGTACCCGGTTGAACTGGATTTTGAGCTGAGCGATGCCGGTGCGCTGGCGCTCCTGCTGCTCCAGGTCACGCAGCACCTCCTGCAGATTCCGGCTGAGTTGCTGCAGGCGATCCAGCTCCGCATCGTGGCCGGCACGGATGTAGCCTCCATCCCGCTGGGTCATGGGTGGAGTGTCCACCAGGGCCTTTTCCAGCAGGATGCGGAGGCTGACGAAAAGCGCTATGCGCTCATGAAAGACGTCCAGGGCGGGATGCCCTGTTTCCTGGAGGACGAGCCGCAGTCCGGGGAGTGCCTGGAGGGTGCTGCGGAGCTGGGCGAGATCGCGGGGGCTGGCGTTGTTCAGGGCTATGCGGGTGAGAATGCGTTCGGCGTCCGCGATACCGTGCAAGGCTTTCTGAATGGCAACCGGTCCGCTGCCTGGGGTGAGTGCGGCGACGACTTCCTGGCGGGCCGCCACCACGGGTCCTTGCCGCAGCGGCCGCAAGAGCCAGCGGCGGAGCAGGCGCGCACCCATGGTGGTCTGGGTTTTTTGCAGCAAGGCGAGCAGCGTAGGGCCATTCCCATGCATGCTTTCCACCACCTCCAGCGCCCGTAAAGCGGTTGCGTCGAGATGGAGCTCCTCCTCGGCGCGCTCCGGATGAATCCGCTGGATTTGGCTCAGACTGCTGCGCAACCGAGTCTCGGCATAGTTCAGGAGTGCGGCGGCAGCGCGCAGGGCGAGGGGCCAGTCATTACACCCGAAACCCACCAGCCGTTCTCCGAAATAGCGTTCAAGTACTGCATCGCAGCGTCGCGTCTGAAAGCCGGTTTTCTCCAGAAATTGCAAGTTTTTCGGGTCGATTCCAGGGGGGACCGACGTATCTTCCGGGGCGATGATTTCGGCGGCAGGGCGGCGCGCGAGCATATCCGCGACAGCCGTGTCGGCCACTTCACGCACCATGAGGCGGCCGCCGGCGGCGTCCAGCCAGGCCATGCCGCAATGTGTGCCTTCCGGACACAGGGCGAGCAGCAGGGGCTCCTGTCCGCCATCCAGCAGGGCACCGTCAATGATGGTGCCGGGGGTGATGATCCGCACTATGGCGCGTTCCACCGGACCCTTGGCAGTAGCGGGGTCGCCGATCTGCTCACCGATGGCCACTCGTTCGCCCAGACGCACCAGTTTGGCGAGATAGCCATCTACGCTCTGGACGGGTACCCCGGCCATGGGGATGGCCCGTCCCGCGCTCTGCCCGCGGCTGGTGAGAGTGATGCCGAGGAGCGGGGCGGCCTTTTCGGCGTCGTCAAAAAATAGTTCGTAGAAATCCCCCATGCGGTAGAACAGCAGGGCATCCGGGCACTGTTCCTTGAGCTCGAAGTACTGGCGCATCATGGGGGTGTGCCGAAGGGCGCCGGGATCATTCACCGGGCCGGCGCCCCGTTCCCGCTCCGCAAGCGGCGGGGCGGGTGTGCTGCGCTGTTCCATCGCGACGGGTTGCTTGTTTTTCGGCTCAGGCCGATGCCATCCGATAGATCTCGTCCTTGAGGGCGAGGCGGCGTTTTTTCATTTGTTCCAGCACGCTCTCGCCGGCGGTAGCATCGTTGCGCTCGATATGTTCGATTTCCGCGGTGAGGGCGTTGAACTCGTCAAGGGCCTTGGCAAAGTGCACATTACTTTGTTGCAGGACATCCATGTGGGCCGCGAGTTGGGGAAATTCCTTTTTCAGATCCTGGTGTTCCGTTTGCATCTTGCGCTCCTTCCGGTTGCCTGGGCCCGAGATCAGGCCTAGGGTGCTAGCCTACGAACTGCAAATTAGCATTGTGCCCGTTGGCTGGGCAAGCGTCTGCGTCCTTGTGGTTG
The DNA here is from genome assembly GCF_003966655.1 of Acidithiobacillus ferridurans. Classification (NCBI taxonomy): domain Bacteria; kingdom Pseudomonadati; phylum Pseudomonadota; class Acidithiobacillia; order Acidithiobacillales; family Acidithiobacillaceae; genus Acidithiobacillus; species Acidithiobacillus ferridurans. The sequence goes on from NZ_AP018795.1 coordinate 2,468,127, forward strand.
AAGGAAACGGGAGTGGGCGTTACCATGAATAACAGCAAATATGACTTCAAGGGCTCCAAGACGATCAGGAAACGGGAGGTGCAAGCCAGCATCCAGGGGATCAACTGCGGGTGTCGGGCAAGCGCAGGGACAAGTTGCAGACGATCATTGCCGCTTGCGCGGGCAGGGTTTTCGGTTCCGCCCCTACGGTTCAGTAATTTTCGGGATTGACCATGAAAGACGCTGTCCTGCGGGCTAGGCACTCCTTGATGCCCACAGATCGTCCTTCGACCGGGCCGACGCTGCGGGCCAGTAAGGGGCGGTTTCGGCTTCTGCAGGTCTTGGGCGGCGATGGCCGTGGCGGGGCGGACCAGGTTGCCCTGGCGTTGGCCGATGGCCTGCACGAGCAGGGTTTTGCGGTGGCGTTCTTCGTGCCTGAGGGCTTCGTGCGCCATCAGCGGGAGCGCCTGCGCGGGCGGGCGGTCACCGTTGCCCAGTCATTTTCCCCCTTCAGCGTAGCGACCCTGGGGGCCCTGCGCCGGGCGGCGCAAGGGACTGATCTGGTGCTTACCCATGATTCCCCGGCCCGGCATCTGACCCTGACGGCCAAGGCCCTGGGTGACCTGCAAGCCCCTTTGTGGTTCATGCGTCATTGCATCGTGCGCCCGCCGGCCCTGCCCTGGGCGCCTTGGCAGCGGCTCTGGGTGGCGCATCAACTGGCCGCCAGCGAAGTGATCGCCGAGAGTCTCGTCGCCAGTGGCTATCCTGCCCAGCGGGTCACCCGTCTTTATGCGGGCCGCGATCTCTCGTCTTTTTTCACGGCAGACTCTCCGACCATCGGCGTGCTGCGGGGCCGTCTCGGCCTTGATCTCCATCCGGCGCCTTTTTGCATCGGCATGGTGGCCCGTTTCGATCGCTGGTCGGGCTGGCATCCCGAGGTGGCGCATCCCAAAGGCTTTGATGTGCTTTTCGCAGCCCTGTCGCGGCTGGATTTTCCCTATCGCGTCCTGCTGCTGGGTCCGCCTCATCCAGAAGACCACGAAGCCCTGCGCGCCATGGCCCAGATCCACGGCGCGCGTCCCGACTGGCTGATTTTTCTCGGCTTTCAGAATGACATCTCGGCCTATTATGGGCTGATGGATGTGAATGTCCTACCCTCGCGGCGCGAGGGGCTGGGTCTGGCGCTGGTGGAAGGACTGGCCGCCGGGGTGCCGGTGTTGGGTAGTGGCAGCGGCGGTATTCGCGAAGTGATCCGGGATGGGCACAATGGTTTTTTCTTTCCGGAGGGTGACGCTGTCGCCCTGGCAGGTCTGTTGATCCGGCTGGCGCAGGATCCGGAGTTGCGGCGGCGCCTGGGTGAGGAGGGCAGACGACAACTGCAGGAGGCCGCCTTTGATGAAGGCCACCTCGTGGATGGTTTTATGGACTGTTTGGCACGGGAGCATCCGGTCTCTGTGCAAGGCGAGAGGATGCCGTAACGCGGTGGGGGAAAGGGCAGTGGGGTGTAGGCGCGGTATCATCACAGGAGCGCAACGGGTGGAAGCAGTGGAACAGCAATTGCAGGCATTGGTGGGGCGGCCGCCCTGTTCAACCGCGAGGTAGTGTTTCCCTGGCGACGATGGTGGGATGCCAAGGCGGATGCGGCCCCAAGGATGACCGCAGGGCGGATGGTGTGTGCCATGCTTGCGGAAGCATCGTCCTTCCCGCCGCGCGCAGGAAGGACGCCGGGATCAATTGCGGTTGCCGCCGAAAATTTCGAGCAGCGCCATGAAGAGGTTGATGATATCCAGATAGAGACCGACGACCAGCAGGACTGGCTCCTGAATGCCGCCGCGAATCATCCGCTGGGTGTCAAAAAGGATCAGGCCGCTGAAGACCAGCACCAGGACGCCCGCAATGGCGAGTTGCAACGCGGGGATGTGCAGTAAGAAGATGTTCAGCAGAGAGACCACGATGGCCAGCACCAGACCGGTGATCAGGAAACCGCCGATGTTGCTGAAATCCCGTCGTGTGGTGACTGCATAGGCGGAAAGTCCGACAAACATGGCTGCGGTAGTACCCAGGGCTTCGGCGATGATGGAGGCGCCGCCCGGCATCCGCAGATACATCTCGATGGCGGGACCCATCATCATGCCCATGCCACCCGCAAACAGAAAGACCAGGGGGACGGCGAAGGGGCTGCGATGCGCGCCGGTGTACTGCACCGCAAAGAGCAGGGCAAAGGAACCGATCATCAGGATGAAGGGATGTTCATAGGCAAACGGCGAATGCATGCCGTAAATGGACGCTATGGTTGAAACGACAAGCGTGGCCGCAAGCAGTGCATAGGTCTTACCCATCAGCGTGCCGATGGCTGTGCCGCTGCCCGACCCGGGCGGATTCATGCTGTCCGGAAATTGGTAAGGGTTCTGGTCCTGATTCATGTCTGACTCCTGTGAATGATCACGCCGCTAGCATAACGTAAATTACGTTTTCTCGCCTCTTTCCGAGGAATGGGGACGCCGGAGGAAAAAAGCAATACCTGGGCAAAGCGGCCGGGCAAACAATGAGATGCTGCGTTTTCAGCAAAGTTCCCCAGGCACGGGCGCTTGCCCTAGGCGAGACAGGCATTTACCCTGCATCTTTTCGCCGGGTCCCGGACGAGGTTTTGCATGCGCGCATTGATTTTTGATACAGAAACGACGGGTCGGGTGGAGCCTGAGCTGATCGAGGCCGCCTGGCTGGCGGTAAGCGATCTGCGGACGCTGGAGGTCGAGGAGCAGTTCGTGCAGCGTTATCGGCCGGCCAAGCCCATCGAGATGGGAGCCTTGGCGGTGCACCATATTCTTGAGGAGGACCTCCTCGAGAGCCCGCCCGCCAGCAGTTTTCGCCTGCCCGAGGACACCGGGTACCTGGTCGGTCACAGTATAGATTACGACTGGGGTGTGATCGGCAAGCCCGACGTTAAACGCATCTGCACCTATGCCATGACCCGCAAACTCTGGCCCGAGGTGGACAGCCATTCCCAGTCGGCATTGATGTACCACTTCAGCAAGGATAAGAGAAAGACCCGGGACAACCTCAAAAATGCCCACTCGGCACTGGCCGACGTGAAGTTCTGCCGGATTCTGCTGAACAAGGTCATCCTCTCGGTACGGCCCAATTCCTGGGAAGATTTATGGGAGTTCAGCGAGCGCGCCAGGATTCCCGAAACCATGCCCTTCGGCAAGCACAAGGGTGTGAAGATAGCCGACCTGCCCGATGATTACCGGCGCTGGGCTCTGAACAACCTTACCGATATGGATATCTACCTGCGCAAGGCGCTGGAAGCCTGAGCTTCGGCAACCTTGTTCAACAGCAGGGTGCCGGTTTCCCAGCCGCTGTGACCGGCGGCGATGAGCCCGTCTTCGTGGCCGGCCATCCGGATGAGCAGCGGTAAGTGTGTCTTTCCGGCAAGATCGGATACGGCCAGGGCCATGGCGGGGGTGCCGTATTCCGCATCCGGGGGAGTGGCCGCCAATCCCAGAGCTGCCGCCTGTCGCCAGAGCTGCGGATGGTGGATATGAAAAACCCAGCAAATATCAGGATGGGCGTCATAACAGGCGGCATGGCTGAGGGCCTCCGAGGAGGGCGGCTGTGGTCCTTCGGCACAGATTCGGTTATGGACGATGTCCCAGTGGGTGACCTGACAGAAATGTTCCGGCGCCAGCGCCCTGAGGTGAGCAGTCTGGGTGGCGGTGATCAGAAAGCCGCTGCGGCAACGACAGCTCACGTTGCCAAAACCGATACCGCCGTAACGGGCGGGGTCTGCGCCGATCAGTCCATGGGCGTGCAGGACATCGCGCCAATGGCTGAGGGTGGCCCGGAGTGCGCAGGCGATGACCGGCCCCGCCTGCCAGTCCAGTTGAAATTTGATCACGCCTTCCTGAGTCATATCCCGCCTCAATGCCTGACGAAAATGCGGTGTAACAGCCGGTACCAGCCCGGCACCCTCCTTGGCCGGTGTGCTTTTGCCTCCGGGGGACGGCGCGGGGGCAGGGGGACATTCAGTGGATAGATATCCACCAGTGTTGCGCCCCAACTGCTGCGATCGTTGGCGAGATGAAAACCCCGGACCACCGGCTCGCGCCGGAGAATGGCATGTACCGTTTCGCGCAGCACGCCTTTGCCTTTACCGTGGATGATACGGATTTTCGTGATATGCCTGGTCCGACAGGCATGAAGATATTCGCGGATCAGGTCGGGCACTTCCTGGGGGCGAAAGGAATGCAGGTCGAGGACTCCGTCGATGGGTGCCTGTACGGGATGCGTATTCGGCTCGGGGGTTGTCACCGGTTCGCACCTTCAGCGCGCGGTATCTGGGCCGGGATGCCAGCCATCAGAGTAAAACCCGCTCGATACCCCCCTGGTGCGCGGCATCGATAAAACCTTGCTGCCACTGGGGGCCAAGTATCTTGCGCGCAAGTTCCACGACGATGTAGTCGGTGTCGAGACCCGTATCTTCACGGTAGCGTTCCAGACCCTGCTGGCAGGCTGGGCAACTGGTGAGCAGTCTGACGTTGCCGTCCTTGGCCCGTGCGCCTCCGGTGAGTTGCAGGATGCCCTCCTTGAGGATCTCTTCCTTGCGGAAACGGAGCTGGGTGGCGATGTCCGGGCGACTGCTGGCCAGAGTGCCCGCCTCACCACAGCAACGCGCGGAGTCCAGCACCTGCTGCCCGAGTAATTGCGACGCCACGGCCTGGGGTTTGTGGGTTTTCATGGGACTGTGGCAGGGATCGTGGTAGAGATACTGGACGCCCTCCACACCATCGAGGGCGACGCCCTTTTCCATCAGGTACTCGTGAATGTCCAGCAGGCGGCAGCCGGGGAAAATCTGCTGAAACTGATACTGCAGAAGTTGATCCATGCAGGTGCCACAGGACAGAATCACGGTCTTGATATCCAGGTAGTTCAGCGTGTTCGCTACACGATGAAAGAGCACCTGATTGCGCACGGAGACTTCCTGGCCTTTGTCTTCCTGGCCACCGGCCGTCTGCGGATAGCCACAGCAGAGATAGCCGGGTGGCAATACGGTCTGCGCACCGACGTGGTGCAACATGGCCAGCGTAGCCAGGCCGATATCGCTGAAGAGCCTCTCGCTGCCACAACCAGGAAAGTAGAATACCGCATCGCTGTCCTCCGTCACTTTGGTGCTGTCCCGGATGATGGGGACGGTTTTATCGTCGACGATGGCGAGGAGCTGGCGCATGGTCCGCGCGCCCATGTCCGCAGGCAGTGGTTTGCGCAGGAAGTGGATGACTTCGGCGCGCAACGGGGCCTTGCCGGTGGTGGCCGGCGGTGGTCCCTTGGGTAGCAGTGGCTTGAAGATTCTGTGGGCGAGTGCCTGCGCTTTATAGGCGGTTTGCAGCACACCTTGCCGTATCAAATGAACCCTGCGTGGTTCCGTGGAGTTGAGGTAGAGCATGGCCAGACGTGTGCCCATATTGAACGATTTTTCTCCGCGAGCACGGAGAATGTTGCGCATCTGAATGGAGACCTTGCCAAAATCGATATCCACTGGGCAGGGGGTCTCACATTTGTGGCAGGTGGTACAGTGGTCTGCCACGTCGTTGAGGGCTGCAAAATGCTGCTGGGATACTCCCCGCCGGGTCTGTTCCTCGTAAAGGAAGGCCTCGATGAGCAGACCGGTCGCGAGGATTTTGTTGCGTGGCGAATAAAGCAGGTTGGCGCGGGGGATATGGGTCATGCAGACCGGCTTGCACTTGCCGCAGCGCAGGCAGTCCTTGATCTCACGATTCAGGGCGCCCAGCGCGCTGGCTTCCAGTAACAAGGCTTCCTGCTCCACCAGTTGTAGTGAAGGCGTGTAAGCGGTTTCCAGCCCGGAACCGGCCAGCAGTTTACCCGGATTGAAGAGATTGTCCGGATCGACCTGTGCTTTGTAGCGGGCAAAGGCTGCAATTTTATCCGGCTCCATCCAGCGCATTTTGGTGATACCGATGCCGTGCTCGCCGGAGATTACGCCGCCCAGGCCCAGGGCGATGGCCATGATCCGGTCCACTACCCGGTCGGCTTCCTGGAGCATGGCGTAATCACTGGAAAGCACCGGAATATTGGTGTGAATGTTACCATCGCCGGCATGCATGTGCAGCGCGACAAACAGGCGGGTCCGGCGTACCTCCTCGTGGATTTCGCGGATACGTCCGCGCACTGCGGCAAACGCATCACCCGCAAACAGGGCCTCCAACGGTTTGCCCACATGTTCCCGGTAGCTCACCCGCAGGACACCGCGTAGCAAGAGGCTGGCCAGTGTGTCGCCTTGATGCACGGCAGACAGCATATGGACATCCAGCAATTCGGGATGCTCCATGGCCGGCATGTCCAGCTTCTCCAGCAGGGATTGCCAGCGCCCGCGTGTGTTGCTGATCAGTGCCCTGGCAGCGGACTTCTTGGCGTCGACGATGGCCTGATCCTCGCTGCTGTCTTCATAGTCCTTGGCCTTGCGGACTTCGGCCAGATCGCCGGCGACATATTCCTCCAGTGCGCTCAGGCTCGCCAGCTTACTGTGGATGGCCTGCTCAATGTTGATTCGCTCGATTGCGCGGCTGTACTGCGCCAGATTTTCCAGAGGAATGACCACATCTTCATTGATTTTGAAGGCGTTGGTGTGGGCGGAAATGGCTGCGGTACGGCTGCGGTCGGCCCAGAAGCGGCGTCGCGACTCGGGTGTGGTAGCGACAAAGCCTTCGCCGCCCCGGGCGTTGGCAATACGCACCACCGCCGCTGCTGCCGCGCCGGCCGCACCGGGGTCGTCACTGGCGATATCGGCGAGCAGCAGCATTTTCGGGCGTTCGTGGCGGGGAGCCTTGTTACTGTACTTGATGGCTTTGAGATAGCGCTCATCCAGATGCTCCAGACCGGTGAGCAAGACGTGCTCCAATCCCTCCACATAGGATTTTACTTCGACGATAGCGGGTACGGCGGCATCCAGATCGCTGCCATAAAATTCCAGACAGACCGTGCGTATATGGGCAGGCATCCGATGCAGCAGGAAACGTCCGGAAGTGATGATCCCGTCGCAGCCTTCCTTCTGGATGCCAGGGAGACCGCCGAGAAACTTGTCGGTGACATCCTTGCCCAGCCCCGCCTTGCGGAAGGCGGTACCAGGCAGGATTAGTGTTTCCGGCTCTCCCAGCGCCGTGTGCCCATCGGCGGCAAAGCGGTTCAGGCGAAACCGGACTTCCGGCTGATCGTGAATCCGGCCAAGATTATGATTCAGGCGCTCCACTTCCAGCCAGTTGCCGTCGGGGGTCACCATGCGCCAGGAGAGCAGGTTGTCCAGGGCCGTGCCCCAGAGTACCGCCTTCTTGCCCCCCGCATTCATGGCGATATTGCCGCCGATGGTGGAGGCATCCAGGGATGTCGGGTCGACGGCGAAGACCAGTCCTGCCGCGTCGGCCGCGTCGGCCACGACCTTGGTGACCACGCCCGCACCAGCGAAGATGCTGTGGACGGCGCCGTTCAGGCCGGGTGGTATGACCTTTTCCACCGCTGAAATCTGCTCCAGCTTTTCGGTGTTGATGACCGCACAGTGGCGGCGCAGAGGAATGGCACCGCCGGTATATCCGGTACCACCACCACGCGGGATGATGGACAATCCGAGTTCCCGGCATGCGGAGACCATGCGCTGGACCTCTTGCTCGTCCACGGGGTAGAGGACGACAAAGGGCAATTCCACACGCCAGTCGGAGGCATCGGTGACGTGAGAGACGCGCGCGTAGGCGCTGAAGTCCACGTTGTCCTTTGCGGTGATCCGGAGCAGGCGGCGCTCCGCTTTCCTGCGCAGCATCAGATCTTCATCAAATTGCCGCGTAAAGCCGCTCACCGCCGCGCGGGCGCTGTTCAGTAGACGGAGTACCAGCGGATTCCCGTCGGCGCGACCGGCAATGTCGTTCAGGCGATAAGCCAGGGCATCCCATAGGGCCTGGCGGCGGCGCCGATTCTGCGCCAGGTCATCCTGAATATAGGGGTTGCGCTGCACCACCCAGAGGTCGCCCAGCACTTCAAAAAGCATTCGTGCCGAGCGTCCGGTAACCCGCCGCTCCCGTAGGTCTTCCAGCAGTCGCCAGGCATCCGCTCCAAGCAGGCGATGCACGATCTCTGCGTCAGAATACGAGGTGTAATTGTAAGGAATTTCGCGGAGGCGATGATTCATCAGGAAATGATGACGTTATCAATGAGCCGGACCTGGCCAAGCCGGGCAGCCGCAAACCAGCGTGCTCCAGGCTGTGGTAAGGCAAGGGACTGCAAGGTCTGCGCGTTGCGCAGTTCCAGATATTCCGGCAGGAAACCCGCCCGTTCAAGGCGTTCCCAACCCGTCGCGGCAAGATCAGACACCTTTGCGTCGCCGGTACTGCGCCGGGCGAGGTCGAAAAGTGTTTCCGCGAGGAGCGGGGCTACCTGCCGTTCCGCCAAGTTCAGATAAGTGTTACGGGAACTGTAGGCGAGCCCGTCTGCCTCTCTTTGCAGCGGCCCCGGCAGGAGCTGCACGTTGAGGTTCAAATCGGCCACCATCTGCTGAACGATGCGCAGTTGTTGATAGTCTTTCTCTCCGAGAATGAGTATTTCCGGCGCGACCATGTGCAACAGTTTGCTGAGCACCGTGCAGACTCCGGCAAAATGACCGGGGCGGCTGGCGCCGCAAAGCACCTTGCTGAGGCTGCGCGGCGGCATGACGATACTGATATCCTGGCGTCCCCGCGGATACATCAGCCCGTCATCCGGGGTAAATATGGTCTGGCAACCGGCCTCATGCAGGCGTTGCAGATCCTGGTCCAGGGTGCGCGGATAGTTCGCGAAGTCTTCCCCGGGTCCAAACTGCAACGGATTCACGTAGATGCTGACCAACACATGTTCGGCACGGTTGGTGGCCAGCCGCACCAGCGCGAGGTGGCCTTCGTGCAGGTTGCCCATGGTGGGTACCAGGGCCAAAGTGCCATGCAGACTCTGACGCCACTGGCGCAACCCGGCTATATCCTTGAATATCGCCATATTAACGTTTTCGGCGCGGCGGGAACTGGCTGTTACCCACTTCCCGCACATATTCGGCCAAGGCGTCCCTCACGATCCTTCCGCCCTCGATGTAGCGCCGCGCAAAGGGCGGGCTTTCGGTTCCCAGTCCTAGCAGGTCGTGTATTACCAGCACCTGGGCATCCGTATCCGGCCCCGCGCCGATGCCGATCGTGGGTATGGTGATATCGCGGGTAATATTTGCCGCCAGCGCATCGGGAACCGCTTCCAAAACCAGGAAGCGGGCACCCGCATCCGCCAGTGCCCCGGCGTCGGCCTGCAAGCGACGTGCACTGTCCGCATCGGTGCCCTGTCGCTGAAAACTGCCCCACTGCCGTACTCGTTGGGGAGTCAGGCCGATATGGGCGCAGATGTTGATGCCACGTTCGGCACAGAAGGCCACGGTGGAGGCCATTTCCGCACCTCCCTCCAGCTTGACCACATCGGCGCCGGCGCGGAGCAGAGTTACGGCTGTAGCCCAGGCCTGCTCCGGTCCTTTTTCATAGCTTCCAAAGGGCAGGTCGGCAAATACCAGACAGTCACCCGCTCCTCGCACCACCATCCCGGTGTGATAAGCCATCTGCTCCAGAGTAACACCGAGGGTATCACCGCCGCCGCCGACCACCATGCCGAGAGAGTCGCCCACCAATATGCCATGTACCCCGGCCTCGGCGGCAAGGCGGGCAAGGGGATAGTCATAGGCGGTCACCACGGCGCGTTTGATGCCGCTTTTTTTGTCCTGCACCCAGCGGGCGATTTTCTTATGCATCTTGCTCCTCAGCGTCTTTCAGGCGATGCCTGACGGCGTCGATCAGTCGTTCAGTGTGCCGCGGATCGTGGACAAAATCTACCTGCGCCGAATCGACATTCATGCGGGGCAGGGCATAGTCGGCCTGCCACGCACGGTAAGCCGCCTGCACCCGCGCCAGATAATCAGGCGCCAATGCCTGTTCGTAGGCATCTCCACGGGCCCGGATGCGTTTCATCAGGACCGGCAGCGGCGCATCCAGGAATATCATCAGATCCGCGGGTGCAGGGTGAAAATCCAGCGCCATGCGCAACGCATTAAAAAGATGGCGCTCTTCCGCATCCAGAGTGAGAGGGGTAAAAATTTCGTCTTTACGGGCGCTGTGGTCGCTGATGATCCAGGGGCTGTCATCTCTATGCCGCCACCGCTCACGGCGTTGCATGAAAAACTGCAACTCGGTCGCCAGCGCGGCGCCCGGACCCTGGTAGAACCGGGAGAGAAAAGGGTTTTGGGCTGGTTCTTCGAGGATCATCCGTCCGCCCAAGGATTGGGCCAACAGCCGGGCAAGGCTGGTTTTACCGGCGCCCATGGGGCCTTCGATGCTGATGATGCGGGGGCTGGTCATGCCTGGACGGAACGACTCTGGTACATATCCATCTCAGGGGCATGATCCGGGATGCAAATCACGGATTGATCGGCCACTGCGGACAGGTGTCGGGCGATGCACCCGCAGCCGGGAATGATCAGTTCCGGATCAAACTCGGCAAGAGGCACAAGCACGAAGGCCCTTTCGTGCAGGCGGGGGTGGGGCAGGGTGAGTTTCGGATCAGTCGAGTGTGTGCTTCCGTAACTTAGCAGGTCGAGGTCCAGCACCCGCGGACCCCAGTAAATTTCCACGGCGCGGCGGCGCCCCGCCGCTGCCTCCAGCATTTGCAGATGACTGAGGAGATCGCGATCCGGTAACGCCGTCTGCAACCGGGCGACTGCATTGATAAATGCAGGCTGTGGAACACCACCCACTGGTGCTGTCTGGTAAAGATGGGAATGCCACAGCAAGGTGCTTTCGGGTACGGTGGCCAGGGATTCCAGCGCCTGTCGCACCTGCGCCACGGGCAAGTCCAGGTTGCTGCCGATGCTGATCCAGGCGATCACGGTTGGATGGACGGCAGGATGCCTTGTCTGATAAGCCATTGTCGCGCGGTTTCCTTATCTTCGATCTCGCCATCCAGGTGGGCTTCGTACAGGCGGCGCAGTACCTTACCAAGTTGAGGGCCGGGCGCCAAGCCCATGGCTTGCAGATCCCGACCGCTGAGCGGCGATTTCAGACCACGCTGCTTCAGCAGATAGTGGCGGCCACTTTCGGCAACGACGCCGCTTTCCGGATGCTCTGCAAGCAGCGCGAGTATGCCGGGTAGCGATAGCGCCGCCCATAATTGCGCCGCCGCACTGGGGCGAGTGGCCTTCGCCAGGGCCGCTGATACTTCGGACAGGAATTGCAGATCCCTCAGAATATGGTGACCGTCGGCCACAGGCCAACAGTGTATGCGTTTCTCCGCCTCTGCCCAAGGGATATGCCGCCAGAGCAGGGTCAGCAATACGGCGGTATCGAAAAGTTTCTCGTCAGGGAAGTGGTGGTGAAACCAGGTGATCTCCTGTCGACCGCGCTGCATGCTGGCAAGGAGCGTCTCCGGTTCCGGTGGTGCCGGGCGCAACAGAGGCCATAACTGCCAGGCATCCAGCCTTTCGAAAACCCCGGCGAGATCGTCCAGTTCAAGCACATACTTCAGCTCACGCCATAAACGTGCGCCGCTGAGCCGGGCGAAAACATCCCGGGCCAGTGCCGTCTTGAGCAGAATATGGGTACCAGGTTCCAGTCGAAGGTGAAAACGCACGGCAAAACGCAGTCCGCGCAGCATGCGGGTGGGGTCATCCACAAAGGAAAGGGGGTGCAGCACCCGCAGCAGGCCGAGTTGCAGATCCATGCGTCCGCCATGGGGGTCCAGGAAGCTGCCAAAACTGCTCGGATCCAGGGAGATAGCCATGGCATTGATAGTGAAATCGCGGCGGGCGAGATCCGCGACGATATCGCCGGGCCGTACTTCCGGCAGAGCGGCAGGTGCAGGGTAGTGCTCGACGCGGCAACGCGCCAGATCCAGCCGGAATCCGTCGGGGTACTCGAGGATGGCGGTACCAAATTGTGGATGATAGGTACATTGCATGCCGGACAACTGGGCGGTGCAAGCTTTAGCGACGGCGCGGACATCTCCCTCTATGGCCAGATCCGTGTCCGGTGCAGGATGGTTTTGTAGAAGGTCGCGAACGCACCCACCTACCAGATAGGCCGGTGTGCCGAGCCGTGCAGCGGTTCTGCCGATATCCTGCAGACGCTGCAGGCGCGCCTCGCCCCAATGCTGCCGCAGCAACTGGTGGATCTGTGCTGCGGATGGGGGGTTGTCGGTGCCGGATACGGTCTGGTGAGAGTTCAGCGCGGTTCGCCCCATAGTGGAGACGCGGGCCCGGGATCAATCGTTGCCGGCTGGTCCGTCGTCATGGCCGTCGTCCGAGCTGCCCGGCTGGGAGGCTTCACCCTGTTTCGCAGGATTGCTGCGCCGTCGCCGCCGAGGACGGCGCCGCGAAGTGACCGGAAGTGGTCCCAGCGCGGGCTCCTGTTCCGTTTCTTCGAGGCGGGCGCGTTCGATAAGGGCGCGCCGGCCGTCATGATCTGCGATCTGGAATTGTTCCCACCATTCTACCAAAGTAGCTGGTATTTCTCCGCTCTGGCTGCGCAGGTTCAGGAAATCGAAGGCGGCGCGGAAACGCGGATGGGCTAGCAGCGCATGGGGGCGGCGCCCGCCACGGCGCAGGAAACGCGCCTGTAAGTCCCAGATTTCACGCATGGGTAGGGCGAAGCGGCGGGGGACCGAGACCCGCCCTGCGCACTCGTGCAGCACGTTGGTGGCGGCCTGCTGCAGGGCGACGGTCTCGGGCTTCCCCTGTTGTTCCAGCAACTGTCGTTCCTGCTGCAGGGCAGGCCAGAGCAACGCCGCAAAGAGAAACGCGGGGGTCACCGATTTGCCGTCGAGCAGCCGCGCATCGGTGCCCTGCAAGGCACCTTGCAGGAGGATGCGGGCGGAGTCGTATCGTGCGTCGTCCAGAAGCGCATCCACCTGTGGAAACAGGGCCACAAACAATCCCATCTGGCGCAGGTGCTCAAAGCTGGTCTGCGCATTGCCGGTCAGGAAAAGCTTCAGCGTTTCCTCAAACAATCGCGCCGAGGGCACTTCCTGCAGGAGTTCCCGGCAGGAAGCTATGGGTGCCTGGGCAGAGGCATCCAGAGTGAACCCGAGCTTCGCGGCGAAACGGACGGCCCGCAGCATCCGCACAGGGTCTTCCCGGTAGCGCTGCTCCGGATCACCGATGACGCGCAATCGGCCGGCTCGCAAATCTTCCATGCCGGTGGAGAAATCCAGAATGCTGCGGTCGGCGATATTATAATAGAGCGCGTTGGCGGTGAAATCCCTGCGTCGGGCGTCCTCTTCCAGAGAGCCGTAGACGTTGTCTGCCAATATGCGTCCCGTTTCGCTGTGTTCGCTGGATTCGTCTTTCTTGCCGTTCGCACTGCCGCGGAAGGTGGCTACTTCTATGATCTCGTTGCCAAACTGTACATGGACCAGAATGAACCGTCGGCCGATCAGCCGGGCATTGCGGCGGAATAACTTGCGGACCTGTTCCGGGTGCGCATCTGTTGCGACGTCGAAATCCTTGGGCTCCCGTCCGAGCAGCAGATCGCGGACGCTGCCGCCTACCAGATAAGCCTGAAAACCGGCACGATGCAGGCCATTGAGCACTTGCAGCGCACTGTCGCTGATCTGCAGCCGGGATACGTTGTGCTGACTGCGCGGTGTGACTCGCGCACCGGGGATACCAGGCGATAACGATGAGGGCGCCGCCGCCATTTCGACGGCACCGTCGGGCAGGTTCAACTGCTTGGTAATAAATGATTTTATGGATACCAAGGGCGATCTCTGGGTTGGTAGGCGGTAATCTGGGCGACAGTGTACCTGAAAAGTTAGGGAAAAGCAGTGGTTGCTGAAAAGCGGGTACCTTGAATGCCGGAACGCATATTGGACGTGGCGCCCTGAAAACCCATTCAGGGATGCTCCTGCGGCTGAACCGCCTGGGTGGGATGCTCCCCGCCCCACACTTGTCTGACCAGGTAAATCGGTCTGTGCTTGCTTTCCTCATAGATCCGACCGAGGTACTCGCCGATCACCCCCAGGGCCATGAGCTGTACGCCACCCAGGAACAGTAGGGTAACCATGATGGACGGATAACCCTTTACCGGGTTTCCATACACCAGGGTGCTGATTACCAGCCAGACGGCATAAAGAAAGGCCAACAGCGATACCGCAAAACCCAGATAAGCGGCAAGTTGTAATGGTACCTGGCTAAAGGAAGTAATACCTTCCAGGGCGAGATTCCATAGCCGCCAATAGCTCCAGGTGGTTTTCCCCGCATGGCGGGGCGCACGATGGTAGTACACATTCGTGCTGCGAAAGCCGACCCAGGCAAACAAACCCTTCATGAATCGTCTGCGTTCGGGAAGCGCCTGCAGGGCCTCCAGAACCGGACGAGACAACAGCCGGAAATCACCCGTGTCCGGCGGTATCTCCACGTCGCTCATGCGATTGATGATCCGGTAAAAGACATGCGCAGAGGCGCGTTTGAGCCACGATTCTCCTTCGCGGGAGAGGCGAACGGCGTTCACCACATCAAATCCATCCCGCCATCGGGCAAGAAGCTCGGGAATCAGTTCGGGCGGGTCTTGCAGGTCAGCATCCAGCGGAATGGCGGCTTCTCCCTGTGCGGCATCGAGTCCGGCGGTGAGCGCCGCTTCCTTGCCAAAATTCCTGGACAAATCAATAACTCTGACCCGACGATCCTGGCGATGCAGGGCAATCAACTGCAACAGCGTATCATCTCCGCTGCCGTCATTGATGCAAATCATCTCCCACGGTTCGCCCGATTCGTCCATGACGGCACGGACACGGGTGTAGAGGGCCTGGAGACTCCCGGATTCGTTGTGGCATGGGACGATGATGGAAGCCGTCACGCTGCTGCGTTGCGGGTCTGGTCGTGGAGATGATTGAGTCATCGCAGAAAATTACAAGAGTGCGTCCGCCACGTCAAACGAGACTGGAAAATTCATATCCGCTTCGGTATAGTGCGGAATGCCTTGAACCATGGGGCTGGGACGCAACGGCCCGGCCCCTTTCTTGTTAGGTGAATCACTATGCAACTGATCGGCGAAGCCCTCACCTTTGACGATGTGCTCCTCGTTCCCGCCCATTCGGCGGTGCTCCCCCGTGATGTGCAGATCGCGACCGAACTCAGCCGACGCATCCGACTGAACATTCCGCTGCTCTCGGCCGCGATGGATACGGTAACCGAGGCTGCCATGGCCATCGGACTTGCACAAGAGGGCGGGATCGGCATCATTCATAAGAATATGTCTCCGGACCAGCAGGCCGCTTTGGTGCGGCGAGTCAAAAAGTTCGAGTCTGGCGTTATCAAAGACCCCATTACCACCAGCGCCGATGTGAGCATTCGCGAAGTGTTGCAGGTGATGGCCGTGCATGGAATTTCCGGGGTGCCCGTCGTGGATGGCGAACATCTGGAGGGGATTGTGACGCACCGCGATCTGCGCTTTGAAACACGCATGGATGCCCCGGTGAGCAGTGTCATGACGCCCAGGGAACGACTGGTCACGGTGCCGGAAGGAACCAGTCTGGATGTCACCAAGGCATTGCTGCACCAGCATCGCATTGAAAAAATCCTGGTGGTGAATGACCGCTTTGAATTGCGCGGGCTGATTACGGTCAAGGATATCCGAAAAGCTACTGAACACCCGCTGGCCTGTCGTGATGCGCAAGGCCGCCTGCTGGTGGGCGCGGCGGTGGGCGTCGGCGAAGGTACTGACGCGCGGGTACAGGCGCTGGCGGAGGCCGGGGTCGATGTCATTATCGTCGATACGGCCCATGGTCACAGCCAGGGTGTGCTTGACCGGGTGCGCTGGGTGAAGAATCACTTTCCGGATGTGGACGTGATCGGCGGCAACATCGCTACTGGAGAGGCCGCCTTGGCGCTGGTGGACGCGGGCGCTGATGCCGTCAAGGTGGGTATCGGACCGGGCTCCATCTGTACGACGCGTATTGTTGCCGGGGTCGGTGTACCACAGGTCACGGCCATCAGTAATGTGGCGAACGCGCTGGCGGGTACCGGCGTATCGCTCATTGCCGATGGCGGCATCCGCTATTCCGGGGACTTCGCCAAGGCCTTGGCGGCGGGGGCGCATGCGGTCATGGTCGGTGGCCTGCTCGCGGGCACCGACGAAGCGCCGGGCGAAATCGAACTCTATCAGGGCCGTTCCTACAAGGCGTATCGTGGCATGGGCTCGCTGGGGGCCATGCAGCAGGGGTCTGCCGACCGCTATTTTCAGGATGCCAGTCCGGAGGCCCCCAAGCTGGTACCCGAAGGCGTGGAAGGCCGGGTACCCTATAAGGGGCCGGCCGGGCAGGTGATTCACCAGCTCCTCGGTGGCTTGCGCTCCAGCATGGGCTACCTGGGGGCAGAAGATTTGTCGGCCCTGCGCAGCCGTGCCCGCTTCATCAAGATTACCCAGGCGGGCGTGCGTGAGAGCCATGTCCACGACGTGAATATCACCAAGGAAGCGCCCAATTACCGGGTGGAGTGAACCATGCAAGAACGTATCCTGATTCTCGATTTTGGTTCGCAGTTCACTCAGCTTATTGCGCGGCGGGTGCGCGAAGCTCACGTCTATTGCGAAATTCACCCCTACCATATGGCGCTGGCGGAGATACGGGCTTGGCGGCCCAAAGGGATCATTCTGTCCGGAGGGCCATCATCGGTGCACGATATCGATGCCCCATCTGTTGATCCTGCCCTGTTTGCCATGGGCTTGCCAGTCCTCGGTATTTGCTACGGCCTGCAGTTGATGGCCCAGTTATTGGGCGGGCGGGTAGGCAAAGCGGAGCATCGGGAATACGGCCGCGCGCACCTTCAGATAAAGGAAGCGATCGGCCCGTTGTTACCCTTTGGGGCTGCAGGTGCTGCCGAAGAAGTCTGGATGAGTCACGGCGACCGGATAGAATCCATGCCCGATGGTTTCCGGGTGCTGGCCAGCAGTGCCAATTCACCGCTGGCAGCCATTGGCGACCCGGCGCGAAACTTTTATGGTGTACAGTTCCATCTGGAGGTCGCCCATACCCCCCGCGGCGCGGAGATGCTCACGGCCTTCGTGCGCGGCGTATGCGGCTGCACCGGCGACTGGACCATGCACTCTTATGTGGACACGGCAGTGGCGACGATCCGTGCCCAGGTGGGTAAGGGTCGGGTCATCGCCGCGCTTTCCGGCGGGGTGGATTCGGCCGTGGCAGCGGTGCTCATTCATCGCGCCATCGGCGACCAGCTCACCTGTATTTTTGTCGATAACGGGCTGTTGCGCTTTGGGGAAGCGGAGAAGGTGGCGACGGTTTTTCGCAATTACTTTCAGATTCCCCTGCAGGTGGTGGATGCCCGGCAGCGTTTTCTGGAGGTGCTGGCGGATGTCGCTGATCCCGAAAGGAAGCGCAAGGCCATCGGTAAACTGTTCATCGAGATTTTTGAGGAAGAGTCGAAGCATCTGGAAGGCGCCGACTTCCTGGCGCAAGGCACCCTTTATCCTGACGTGATCGAGTCCATTTCGTTCAAGGGGCCCAGTGCGACCATCAAGTCTCACCATAACGTGGGTGGCTTGCCGGAACGCATGCACCTGCAACTGGTCGAGCCTTTGCGGGAACTGTTCAAGGACGAAGTACGGGAACTCGGTCGTGAGCTGGGCATGCCCGAAGAAGTGATCCGGCGTCAGCCCTTCCCGGGGCCTGGTTTGGCCATCCGCTGTCTGGGGTCGGTTGATGAACATCGCCTGGGAGTCCTGCGCCGTGCCGACCGTATCGTCATGGAAGAGATCCATGACGCCGGATTGTATGACCGCCTCTGGCAAGCTTTTGCGGTATTGCTGCCGGTGCGCAGTGTCGGCGTGATGGGCGATGCGCGGACCTATGATGAAACCGTCGCCTTACGCGCGGTGGAGTCGGCGGATGGCATGACCGCAGATTGGGCGCACCTACCCTATGAAGTGCTGGGACGCATCTCCACCCGAATCATCAACGAGGTCGCCGGGATCAATCGCGTGGTTTACGATATATCATCCAAGCCCCCGGCCACCATCGAGTGGGAATGATTCGGCGTCTGGCAATGACTGGCATGGAAAGGCATCTAACTCTATTTAATGATTTGGTTTTTATGTAGTTTTTCATTTCTGGCTGGCACGGTCTGGCAACGTCAAGTAATTCCAAGCAAGCTTTTTTCATGGCACATCTGATGGTATTCTTTGGCTACGATGCCATGAGCGAGTCCGATACCATGTTACCCTGCGGCGCTATGCTATGGCATTAAGAACTCATAACATGATGATATATAACTATATTATTCTGTTTTTTTGAGGCCATTCTGATCATGGTATAGAACGCCAGAAAGGATCGAAGCCATGCTGACTGATACCAAGCTGCGAAACCTCAAGTCGCGGGACAAACTCTACAAGGTGAACGATCGCGATGGTCTCTATGTGGCCGTTACCCCTGCTGGAGCGATCTCGTTCCGCTATAACTACGCGATTAACGGGCGGCAGGAGACCATCACCTTTGGTCGTTATGGCATCGGCGGCATTACCCTGTCGGAAGCCCGCGTGCAGCTTGCCGAGGCCAAGAAGCTGATCGCGGGTGGCAAGTCGCCGGCAAAAGAAAAAGCGCGAGACAAAGCGCGCGTCAAAGATACTGAGACATTCGGTGCGTGGGCAGAAAAGTGGCTGCGCGGCTACCAGATGGCCGACTCCACCCGTGACATGCGCCGGGCGGTCTACGAGCGCGAGATAAAACCGAAATTCGGCAACCAAAAGCTGGTCGAAATTACCCACGAGGACTTGCGGGCACTCACTGATGCCATTGTGGAGCGGGGCGCGCCGGCTACAGCCGTCCATTCCCGCGAAGTGGTGTTACAGGTCTACCGCTGGGCCATCGAGCGCGGCCAGAAGGTCGAGAATCCGGCGGATCTGGTACGCCCCACGGCCATTGCCAAGTTCGAGCCGCGCGACCGGGCGCTGACACCGGACGAGATCGCGCTGATGTATCAGTACATGGAACGCATCGGCACCACGCCTTCCATTCGGGCTGCGGCTAAACTGCTGTTGCTGACGATGGTGCGAAAGAGTGAGCTTACCAAGGCGACGTGGAGTGAGATCAATTTCAGCGAGGCCCTGTGGATTATTCCGAAAGAGCGGATGAAGCGGCGCAATCCGCATCTGGTGTTTCTGTCCAGGCAGGCGCTGGATATTTTTATTGCCTGAAGTTTAGACATACAGCCCGGCTCCGCCGGGTTTTTTCTATTTTTGCTACGAAAGTGCTTGACACAGTGATAGTGCCGTGCGGCCGACCCTTGTAAAAAAGGGTCGGCCAATGAGAAGCGTTTTAGGCTTCTCGGAATCACTGTCATGCCCTTTCATCGTCTCGTTGCCCTCCGCCTCTCGGAGTGGATTTCCTACTTTCTGACGGTCGTGCCGCCCCGCTCGCGGCGCAGTTTTGTGGAGCTGCTTTGCGGTTGCCTGATCTCGCCCGAAGGCTGGGTCACCCGCGCCCTCAGCAGCATCTCCCTCCGCTGCCACTGGACCACCTATTACAAACTCCTGGAGCGTGCGTCCTTGCGTACACAGGCGTTGGCCATAACCCAGGTACGCTGGCTCCTGCAGTCCTTGCCCAAGCCCCTGATCGTCGAGTTAGTCGTCGACGACACGATGGTCCTGCGGCACTCTACCAAGGCCCCAGGCGCGGCCATCCGCTTCGACCACAGTCATAAGCACAACCGCCCCAGTTATGTCCTCGCCCAGAATTGGGTGGGTCTGGCGTTGACCCTGCGTACCCGTTCCGGCAAAGCCATTTCCTTTCCCATCCGCTTGCGCCTGGTGCCCAGTACCGGCAACACCCACAAGCTGAAAATCGCCGGAGCATTGCTGCGCGCCTTTATACCCCACATCCCCGTACCCGTCCGGTTGCTCACCGATGCTTGGTTCATGCGGCGGCGCCTGCTCTTGCCCCTGTTGCGTCAGCACGGCCTGCAGCCGGCAGGCCAGTTCATCGGCCAGGTGCGCAAAGATACTGTACTGCTCCGCGACCCACCGCCGAGGACATCCCAACGCGGGCGTCCTCGGATATATGGAAACAAGTACACCGTGGAAGACATGGCTGCGCTGCCCACCGAGATCGTCTCTCTGGATCTCTATGGGAAACGGCAGAAGGTCCGTCTTCAATCCATCATCGCCAATGCACGATTCCTGAACGGCCATCCGGTCCGTGCCGTATGGAGTGCGATCTACGATGAAAAGCATCATCGGTGGTCTCCCACCCGCCTCTATCTCGCTTCCGAGACGGATCTCACCGCCAGCGAAATCGTCGTCCTCTACAGCAACCGCTGGCAGATCGAACCGATCTTCCACAATCTCAAACGCTGGTGGGGCATCCATAACCTCTGGCAGCAAAAACGCACCGTCTTGGAACGCTGGATGCAAATCCGCTGCATCGCTTGGTCCATGGTGCAACTCCTCGCCGAAACCCTATCCGAAGATTTCCCCATGACTGCAGTAGCGCCCTGGCGTATCGCTACTCCTGTCACCGCAGGACTCATGGCCCAATGGCTTCATCTGCAATTTCTGCGGGTTCCATTCTGGAAGGGCTACGACCCGAAGTCCGGGAAATTCCAGTGCCCCGCCCCCGCCTTTTGGGCCGATACCGATGACCCACCCCGCAAAAAGGTCGCCTGACTCAATCCTGCTCCACATTTACTACGCCATATCGCCACACATAGAAGCTGGCGAGGAGGCTGCATGTCTAAACTTCAGTTTTTATTGCTTTGAAGACCTTTTCTGGCGGATCGGAGTATGTGCTGCCGTCGCGGTATGATTCGGATACGCCAATGAGCAGCGCAACGCTCAATCAAGTGCTAACGTTGACGTACCGGCTTGCGCAAAAAGAGGGGAAGACCCTCGCCAAATTCGGTCCGCACGACCTGCGGCGCACGGCCAGCACGCTGCTTCATGAGGCTGGCTATAACACGGACTGGATCGAGAAATGCCTGGCGCATGAGCAGAAAGGAGTCAGGGCCGTCTACAACAAGGCCGAGTATCGAGAGCAGCGCATGTCGATGCTGCAAGATTGGTCGGACATGATTGACGAATGGACGCTGAAAAAAATTACGAAGTGAGCCCAGGCCGTGTCGCCGGTATATTATTGGATCGCCGAGCTTCGATCCACTGATCGACCTCAGCAAGATCCCAAGCGACATTTCGGCTGGTGAGCGCTATGCGGCGAGGGAACTCTCCACGCTTTTCCAAATTAAAAATCGTTCTCTCTGATAGCGGTATCATCGCCAGCAACATTTTCCGATTGATTAATACCTTGTGGACAGGCTCATTATTCATCGCGAACACCTTTGCAAATTTCCTGAGGAGCTTTTTTTTCAGATAGGGAGAGCCAGTAACAGACGCTCATGACACCCTCCGCGTCCGCTGCAGAAGCGTTTCCACCAACACCGGGTAATCCATTGGATCGTCAATGACCCCCACATCACTCGTTGGCGTTTCCAGCCCCGCATATCGCCGGTCCAGCAGGGCGGACAGGTGAACCACCGCAGCCGCCGCATTGGCATTGTCCGGCTGGTCATCCAGAAAAGCCAAAGCACCGATGCGCTGAAGCGCTGCGGCTTTCTCAGCAGGCGCACGGAGTGGATTGACACACACCACCAGACCGGCGGGCAGCAACCCACAGAGAGAATTAACCCGGGCCTGATGGAATTCGTCCCGGATGCTGGTGACCGCCCACACCTGACAGCCCAGGTCTTCCAGCGCATAAACCAGATCCGGAGTGTGGGCGTAGAACGGTACGTTGGCCCATGCAACCTCGTTATTGAAGGTACCCCAGACCCGTTTTGCGTCTGAACGGGTGATCCCGTAGCGGTCATGCAAATGATAAGCGTCATTCAGTCGTCTGATACCTGACCAGTCCAACACCCGACGCGCGTAATCCATCCAGTGTTGATCGAAGTCGCAGAGGACGCCATCAATGTCCAAGGCTACGGCCGCCATCAGAGCACTACCTTTCGCACTGGGCCCGCACGACTGATCATGGACACCAAATCCATGATGGTCGTGGAGCGGTCGAAGAGGAAAGTCAGTAGAGCGCCGTCACGATACGAGACGGTTACCGTTGATGGATTCTGAGGGGATATGAGAAGGCGAGATTCTGAGGGGTAATCTGTTTCGCATGGGGATGAAACCCTTGCCTGACTGGTTTCACCTTTGAACATGACGCTTTGCATAGCTGGTCTCCATGATGCCGCTCCGGTTGGGTGGCTTCGATGGGGACAATATAGCCGTAAGCTATACTAATGGTCAATAGCGTGTAGATGGAGATTTTGGACAGAATGTTTATGATCTGTGGATGGTCAACTTATAAGGGGGCGCTGCGCAAGCGAACGATGGGCAAAAGTAAACTGGCGCAGGCCGGTTCGGTGGACTGCTGGCGATACCTAAAAGTCAGATGCAAAGTAGCTTGGTCTTTCATTTGATCGCCTTGATCAACATGTTCGTGCTCTCCACGACACGGCCCAGGACCTTGATGTGCTCCAGATCCTGCGCCGGGACTACCACGTCCGGTTCCGATGGGTTAAAAGACCGGACGATCAGACCGCCATCGTAGCGCCGAAATAGAAACTTGACCGAGATCTGGTCCCCATAGCGCAGCAGGTAGACGCTCCCGTCTGTTACTTGCGTTGTTCCCATCTCGACGGTGATCCAGCTCCCATCGCTGATAAAGGGGTCCATGCTGGAACCGCGTACCTTGTATCGGATCAACTTGTCCGCTTTGAGCCCATAGCGCCGTACCCATTCCAGGGAATAGCGGAAGCGGCGTTCTTCTTCCACGGGTTCCGTGTGGATGCGGTTTCCTGCGCCAACTGCGACGTTCAGCGCGGGGATCTCGATCTCGCCATCATCCAATGGCTCTTCGGGATGGTAAGCGACGACCGGGACAGCGCCTGAGAGGGCGCCGCTCGCTGAGTGGTCGTTGTCCATCCAGTTTACGGGGAGATTGAGGGACGCCTCAAGCAGCCTAGCTGATTCGTCGTCAATATTTCGGCTCCCCTTGGCCGGGCTTTTCCTGGCCTTTGCTGCCCACTGTTGAACTTGCCCTGGGCTTCTCTGGATACGGCGTCCAATCTCGGCCTGCTTATACCGACCGAGAAGGGCCAAGAAGTTTTCAAGCCGAATTTCGTCAATAGATTTCATGTTGTATTTATAGCCTGTTGCTATAGCATCGGCGACATGCGCCACGCTGTTGACGATTGTATAGCTATGAGCTATATAATGGCACCCATGGACATCCGAACTTACGCAATCAAGCATGGTGGCTTCCCTCGCATTGCCGAGATTCTTGGTTTCAATGCCGAGTTCTTGCGCCAAGTAGCCAAGGGCAGACGCCGCGTTTCAGCAGAAAACGCGGCACGAATTGAGCTACTCACCCACGGCACCGTCACCCGCGAGGAACTCCGCCCCGACATCTTCGGCCCGCTCCACCATGAACCTCAAGACCGAGGGGCCGCATGAGCGCATTACCTATCACCACTTCTATGCCAGGAAACGGGGGCACCCGGATTGCGCTTCCAGCCGCGCGATCACTCCTGGCACCTATTCGAAGGGCTGGAAAGGCTGGAAGAGACCATGCCGGGTGATGCACAAAAACCAGATTGTTCAGCACTTCCGCCCCCACCAGTACCAGCAGAAATTGATCTGCGTTCCTATTGCTGGATGAAGCTGGACCTGAACCGACTTCATTCCAGCGACTTCATCCACTTGGCCAGTAATGAAGAGTTCGGCGCAGCGGTAAAGCTGTGGACCGAATCCATGCGGCAAGTGCCCGCTGGCAGTATTCCCAACGATGACAAGATACTGGCATCTCTTGCTGGTTATCGTGGATCCCCCCGACGATGGATGAAAGTCAAGGCTATTGCATTGCATGGCTTCTCCCTTTGCTCCGATGGCCGCCTGTACCATCCCGTGCTTGCGGAAATGGTACTGGATGCCTGTGGCAACAAGACCCAACAGCCACCATCAAGCCCTTCGGATCCACGCGCCAAGGATCGTGAGCGCCTTCGTCGCTGGCGAGCGGAACAAAAGGCCAAGCAGGGGAGCAGCAAATCTACCATGACTGAGGACGAGCACTCTACCCAGGTCGATGAAACGGCTGAAACGTTTCAAGGCCGTTTCACTGAAACGTTTCCTGAAACGGCTGAAACGTTTCATATAAGAGAAAGAGAGAAAGAAAGAGAGAGAGAAGAAACGTTAAATAGCGTTTCAGAAACGGCGGATGAAACGTTTCAGGAAACGCAGTCAACAGAATCCTCCCCAATGCCGCCAGCAACCCGCGAAGGCACGTTGTGCAAGAAACTACGGTCACTTGGCGTCCGCGCAGCTCCCCACATGGTCATTGTGCATGAGATGTGCGCCCACCATTCCGACGAACACATTCTGGCCGCAGCGGAAATCGCTCTGGAGAAAAAAGGCGCGGGCATTCACGTCGGCTACATCGCCGCGATGCTGAAAGACCCTGGGAAATCTTCAGGGAAAAACGGAAAGCATAAACAAGCAGACGCTCCACCCAACCGTTCTCTCTTGCTCCCCCTTGTCGTTGGACAATCAAACCATATTCGCCTGTAGGAGACTTATCATGACCATGCCGAAAAAGTCTGAGCGCAAGCATCCGCCATTGGCACACGCGGGCGATGTCGCCAAAGGCCTGCTGGCCCGTTGGGGATTCGATCCTGATAATGTGGCGATCCTACCTGACCGCCATCCACAGTACCGAGCGTGTGAACGACATGGACGCTATCCGATTTCCATGGTGGATGAGCAGGATGTCATCCGGTACATGGCGCCAGTCTGCCCGGTGTGCGCGGCGGAGCAGGCGTCGCGTCGGCTCATGGAGAGCGCGGCCATTCCAAAGCGGTACATGGGCTGCGGTTTCGACAACTATGTGGTCGAGGTCGCCGGTCAGCAAACGGCTCTCGATGTCTGTCGGGACTACGCAGATCATTTTGAGGACCGTGCCTGTAAAGGATCCTGTCTTATCCTCTGTGGGAATCCGGGCACGGGAAAAAACCATCTGGCGTCTGCTATTGCTCAGGCCGTTCTGTCCAAAGGGCACAGCGTGCTCCAGGTTACGGCTTACGACATCATCGCCCGTATTCGCCAGACCTGGCAGCGGGGGGCCGACAATAAGGCCGAGCTCGACGTTATCCGCGAATTTGCGGAGGCGAGGCTACTCATCATTGATGAGGTCGGGAAAACCTTTGGCAGCGATGGAGAGCGGGTACATCTCTTCGAGGTCATCGATCACCGATACCGCGATCTGAAGCCGACCATCATCCTGTCCAATGAAAGCATTGCTGGCATAGAGAAATACCTGGGATCGGCGGCCTTCGACCGGCTTTGCCAGAATGGCGATCTACTGCTCTTTGACTGGAAAAGCCATCGTCGGGGGGGAGCACTATGAACACGCATCTGCAGAGCGACTACAGTGATTCCTCAGAAGAAGCCGCACCCAGGCAAAAGCCTCTTCCTGTGCGCCATGGCCGCGCTCGAAACACAACCGGAAGCATGGCTTTTTACCTGATTGACCTTGGACCTTTTTTCTCCGAACCCAAGCAATTCCTGGAGGATTTGCGCATGACGGATTTTGCGCCCAAGGGATACGATTGCAGCGTGCAGGTAGCTATCCGCCTGATGCGCTGGGCGCAGAGTATCCGGCTCACCCCACGCCAAAATCATGTGATGGAGCAGGTCGTATCCGAAGCCATCCGGCGTGGTACGGCGATCATCTTGTCAAAAATCGTAGCGGCGGAATGGTCTATACCAGATCATCGTGGCGATCACCATGACTTGGCCAAATCCGCAGCAACCAAGGCGCTACAACATTTCTCCGAGAAGCACGATCTCAGCAACGTGCCGCATCCTAACATTGCCACATTTGTTGAGGTGCATACCCGATTTGCCTCACGCGAAGCGTTGGAAGATTTCATTTACCGGAAGCCAATGGAATCCGAAGCCAAGCGCCCGCAGGACGCTGTGTTCTCGAAAGCCTTATTGGAAAGGGCTATCCGACAAAAAAGATCCGAACTCAAGAAACATACTGGAGAAACGCGCCAGAAAAAATTGCGGGAACTGGAAAAACTGGAAGCGACGCTTCACGGAACCCGAACAGAAGTACGCCTGGAATATGCGCTCGAAGAGCGGGGTGAGCACGAAGTGCGCGGCAGCAACGAACGCCTGTCTCCAGAAGATCATCTCTCCATTGCGGTTGACGATATGGATATTGATGAGGACGGCGACTATGGAATACCCGCCGATCATCGTGAGTTTCTGGAGATGCTCATTCTCGTGGGGAAAAAAGAAATTGCCGCCAAGGAATTGATACCGTACCTGGTCGAAGCGAGAGAATATCGCGCTATTCTCGGGCTACTGCGCGTGTTGAGCAAAGCCGGTGACGACATTGAATCCTCGTGCCTTCGTGAGTTGCTGGGCAACCGCGCGTTGACGGACATTCGCAAGCAGATCCTGCGCGTAAACCGGGATGATGCCTGCGAGGTGGTGTCTCTTCTTGACTCATGCAAAGCGTACCTTCGGGGTGAAAGTGATGGATACGAAGTAACGCTGGCGGCGTTGCAGGTTGCTTCCGTATGAGCATGAGGATCCGTCCGCCGTTCCCCTGGATGGGTGGAAAAGGCAAGCTGGTTGACCAGATTGCTGCGAGGCTTCCTCAACCGTCTCGGGAACTCACCTATGTTGAACCATACTTCGGTGGTGGCGCGGTGTTTTTTGCCCGCCGACCATCCGGCATTGAGGTCATCAATGACGCCAATGGCGAGATTGTGACCTTCTTTCGGGTGCTCCGTGACCGGGCAGGCGATTTAATCCGGTATTTGCAGAATACGCCCTACTCACGACAGCTTTTTTATGAATGGCGGGTTATTCAAGATACTGAACGGCTGCCAGAGCTAGAGCGTGCTGCGCGGTTTTTTTATATTGCGCGATCCGCATTCGGCGCGGAATCCACGCGCAAAAACCCGGCCTGGGCCTTTGCCAAGGTTTTTGACAATAAGGCACGTTCTATGGCGGCAGTCATTGATTCAGAATTGCTGCAGGTTCGGGATCGATTGCGGTACGCGCTGATCGAGAACGATGATGCGATGGCGGTTATCCGGCGATTTGATAGTGCATCTGCTGTCATCTATTGTGATCCGCCGTATGTCCAGACTACCCGCAGAGACGGGGAATATGCCGACGAGATGAGTGACCACGATCATGAAAACCTGCTTCGGGTGCTTTCAGCGTGTGATGCCTATGTTGCGATTTCTGGCTATCCCAGTGATTTGTATGCGGATCATTTAGAATCCAGGCAGGGGTGGTCCTATGTGGATTTTGCCCATACCTGTCATGTGAACCGCTCAGGGAAAGTTATGGAAAATATTGAACAAGAGAGGACGGAACGGTTATGGCTGAACCCGCGCCTGACGGATTGGTACGAGCGGTGTGCGCCACGACAATGCGGTTTGTTGGACCTGTTGGCCGTTTAACCCGTCTCTGATCTATACCCACATGAGGCAAATTTCATCGTCAGGAAGGAGAACGACATGGCTGGTGTGAACAGGATGATTTTGATGGGGCACCTGGGCAAAGACCCGGAAATGAGATACATGCCGGATGGTACGGCAAATGCGAGCTTTAGTGTTGCCACATCCGAGTCCTTTAAGGACAAAGAAGGGAACAAACAGGAACGCACAGAGTGGCATCGTGTGGTTCTCTGGGGCCGCATTGCTGAGATTGCAGGCGAATATCTGCGTAAAGGGAGCCAGGCGTACATTGAGGGGCGGATACGCACGCGCAAGTGGACCGACAAGGAAGGGCAGGAGCGATTCACCGCGGAAATTGTTGGGGACCGTCTCCAGCTGATCGGTGGTCGAGGCAGCAACACGCCAGAGGATAAGGATTCTGCGCCACAGCATGGCGGTGGCAGTGATGACATGGGAACCCCGCCGATGGACGACGATGGGATCCCGTTCATCACCAGCGCAGAAATTCTCTGCCAACCGCGCGCCTTGCTGCGCCGTGTTCGGTTTTAATCCGAGCAAGGGCCATCCTATGCTGACGAATTACCGGGAGATCCGCCATTTTCACTTGTTCTGCGGCCTTGGCGGCGGTTCCGCAGGCTTCAACCGTGGTCAGGCTCGCGTCGGTTCCATGCGGGCCCGTTACCGTTGCCTGGGCGGTGTGGATTCTGATCAGAGGGCCGTCGCGGACTTTTCGCGACTGGCCGGCGTGCCTGGGACCGTGCTGGATCTCTTCGACCGGGATCAGTACCGCGCCTTTCACGGCGAGGAGCCGCCTGCGGGTTGGCGCGAGGCGACGTCGGCGGACATCCGCAAGGCGGCGGGCAATGAGCGGCCCCATATCGTCTTTACCAGCCCGCCGTGCAAGGCGTTCTCCGGACTCCTGTCCGAAGGCAAGAGCAAGACCGAGAGATACCAGGCTCTCAACCGGCTCACTGTGCGCGGCATTTGGCTGACCCTGGAGGCATGGAAAGACGATCTCCCCGAGTTTGTGATTCTGGAGAACGTCCCACGGATACAAAACCGTGGTCGGCACCTACTGGATCAGATTGGTGGGCTGCTGCGTCGCTATGGGTATGCGGTGGCCGAGACCACGCACGATTGCGGCGAGTTGGGCGGCCTTGCCGAAACGCGCAAGCGGTTCCTGATGGTGGCCCGACACATGGAAAAGGTACCGCCTTTCCTCTATGAGCCGGAAAAGCGCCCCTTGCTGGCCGTGGGCGACATTCTGGGCCGGATGCCCATGCCTGGAGATCCCTCTGGCGGCGCCATGCACCGAGTCCCTTCTCTGCAATGGAAGACCTGGGTGCGTCTGGCCTTCGTGGAGGTCGGCGGCGATTGGCGATCACTCAACAAACTGGCGGTCCAGGATGGAACCCTCAAGGATTATTTGATTCTGCCGGAGCGCCGCGTCCACTACCTGGGCGTCAATGCCTGGAATGCCCCGAGCGGGACCATTTCGGGGCGTGGCGGTGTCACCAATGGGCGCTACGCTGTAGCCGATCCGCGTTTCCAGGGGACCGCTGAGTATGGCCAGTACGGTGTCCGGGATTGGGAAGACAGCATCGGTGCTATCAGCGGGCAATCCGCGCCTGGCGGTGGCCGGTACGCGGTCGCCGACCCGCGATCAGGCTACAAGAGCACTACGCACCAGAACATATATCGCATCGTCCCGTGGGACAGCGTGAGTAAAACCGTCGTGGGCGCATCCCATGTGGCTGGCGGTGCCCTCGCTGTAGCTGATCCCCGCACGGGCCTGACCCGTACCAAAGGCGATAATTATCTCAAGGCGGCCCATTACGGTGTTGTGCCGTGGACGGATGCCTGCGGGGCGGTATCGGCGGCAGCCGGACATGATAACGGCAAGTGGAGCGTAGCTGACCCGCGCGCTTCCTGTTTTTCGACCGTGAATGAGGCGGACGAAATGCCCGCTCAGAGCGCCAAGCTGGTGGCCATCAAACGCGCTCTGGACAACACCTGGCATCGGGCATTCACCACTCTGGAGCTGGCGGCCCTGCAAGGGCTGGTGGACCCCGAAGAGCATCTGGAACTGGAAGGCCTCAGCGATTCGGCCTGGAGGGAACGCATTGGAAACGCAGTTCCCCCGTCGGCGGCACAGGCCATCGCCGCGGTGATGGGTCAAACACTCCTGCTGGCGTGGTCCGGAGAGACGTTCATGCTCTATGCCCTGCCCATCTGGGTGCAGCCGGTGGCGGTGGTACTGAGCGTCAGTCCTGGGGTTAAGGCTCAGTGACGTCTATCTGCCATGTGGTGAGCGTATCAGGAGGCAAGGACTCGACAGCGACCTTGCTGCTGGCTCTGGAGCGCGTACCCCGTGAGCAGATTGTGGCGATTTTTTGCGATACGGGCAATGAAATCCCCATTACCTATATCTATCTGGACGATCTGGAGCGTCATCTGGGTATCAGGGTCCATCGCCTCAAGGCGGACTTTTCTGCGGAGATCGCCGCCAAGCGAAGATTTATCGCCCGCGACCAACGGACCAATCGCGAATATCAACGGGTACCTGTATTGGACGTATATGGGAACCCTGTCCCATCCAGGGACTCCCAGGGTCGCATTCACTATCGCACAGTTATTCGCAAAGGGATTAAACAGCAAGAAATTGTCCCGAAAATGCGAAAGGCGCATGGTAAAAAGGTGCGCTGGTCTAACAAGGCCAAGAGGCGGGCGCTCACAGTCTTACAGCCAACCGGCAACCCATTCTTGGATCTGTGCTTATGGAAAGGGCGCTTTCCGTCTCGCATGGCCCAATTCTGCACCGAAGAACTCAAGCGCAATATCGCCGTAACTTTTCAACTCGATCTGATTGACCACGGCTTTTCGGTCGTCTCCTGGCAAGGGATTCGCCGTGATGAATCCCAGAATCGCCGTAACGCGAAACGCCTGGAACGTATCGGCCCAAAGCTATGGGCTTTTCGGCCTCTGGTGGACTGGACCGCACAACAGACCGTGGATTTTGTACGCTCCCAGGACTGCCCCTTGAATCCTCTTTATTCTCAGGGGCAAAGCCGGGTTGGGTGCGTGTGCATCAATACCAACAAGCAAGGTTTAGCCCAGACCGCTTATCGCTATCCAGATGAAATAGACCGCATAGAAGATTGGGAATGGTTAGTTGGGCAAGCATCCAAGAGGGGGTTTTCCACCTTTATGTGTGATGCCGACGATCGTAAAGATCGTAGGGCCATTTTTGCCGACCTTAACATCCGATCCCGTGTGGAGTGGGCGATGGGCGGTAACGGTACCATGGATCTGTTTGCTGACGTTCCCATAGATATTCCAGTTTGCGCGTCTGCCTATGGGCTGTGCGAATAATCATGGGGGAGACATCAATGATTGGCGTAATACTCTGTGTTCGCGTGTTCTGTTGTATGCTTCATACCGCCAAGTCAAGCGGTAAATCTGAAATGTCTTTCAGGCGATTGCCATTAACCATTACTGCCAGAAGATCAGCTGCGTCATCCATGCCGAGAGTCTGCACGGTTTCCTGCAGTTCGTACAAAGCGAAGTGATACACGCAGTCAATGTCCCCTGTTCCCAAGGCGATCGAAGCAAGACGACTTGGTGTTGGCTCTGCTGTGACGACCACAATGTGCGGCAGGCGTCCCTTGCGGTTACGTACCAGGTTTAAGGCTTCCGACCTGGCGTTTTGTGCCCTATCACTGCGAATTGTCCATTTGCAGGAAATGCTTGCGTGCAGTAAGGGATGGCCGCTATTTTTCTTTCGGAGGCTGGAAAGCGTAGTTACGTGATCATTGACCAAGCATATTTGTGCATTGATAACGCCATCCTCGATAGTGTCGCGTACCACCACAATATCTGGCGTAATGGTATAGTCGCTTCCCAGAGCGGCAGCTAACTCGGCATCGTTTTTCGCGGCGCGATCCAGTGCGATTAAGTGCGCGTACTGTTCATACTTGGCGATTTCTAAGCGATTTCGGCCAGTGACTTGATGCACGTCCCAGGCACCGGGGCGGATGTGCCCCAGCTTGAGGAATGTTTCGCGCACGAAGTCAGCGCAAATGCTCTCGAACTGGTTGCCCGAGGTCTGACCCGCAATCCGCTCCCCGATGGTCTCGGCCTCAAGGAGTTCCGCGATGCCTTTGGCGATTGCTTTGCTCGTAGTGTTGCTGCTGTCGGCATTGCTGACTACTCCAATGCTATTGATGGTCAGAGTTGACTCTAGCAGCGCGGCATGGAATGCCTTGCGGGCTTCTGCGAAATGGGCCGCCATCACGAAACCTTGAAAATGCGTTTGATGGCCAAAGCTGCGAAAATCTGGCGAGCGACAGCGGATGCAACTGGCGGTGGGAACGCATTGCCGATCTGGCGATAGGTCGCGGTCTTTCGACCTGAAAACTGCCATTCATCCGGGAAGCCCTGAATTCTGGCAGTCATGCGTGGTGTCAGGCGAGGCATGCCGACGAAGTTACGCGGTGGAGCCTCGTCCCACAATCCCATTCCATCTACGCCGAGGCTGGCCCAGGCGCGTTTTGCACGGGTCGGACCAAGATCAGGACCACCGTGTTTCTTTGAGCCGCCCACCAGCGTGGGGGCAATCGCGTTGGCCTGCTCTCGCCAGCGGTCGGCCCCCTGCCAACCATTGCTTTTCATAAGGTCGTGCAAAAGTTCGCCCACGGTAGGTGGGTTAGCCTTGAGCGGCTCAGGCCAGGAGAATCCGGCGGCCAGATCTTTACGGATGCCCACGAATACCACACGCGGACGGAGTTGAGAAACGCCATAGTCCGAAGCGTTGTGCAGTCGCCATCCAGGCATATAGCCAAGCTTTTTGAGCTGCTTTTCCACCTTGTTGCGGTAGTCGTCAAAGACCGCATCAAGCAGTCCCCGCACATTCTCAAGCATTACCGCTTGCGGGCGGCACTCGTCGACCAGTCGGATCGCTTCTGGGAACAGATCACGATCATCTTTGGCGCCAAGCTGCTTACCCGCTTTAGAGAACGGCGGGCAGGGCACTCCTCCGGCCACCAGATCAACGCCTTTGTAGGGGATGCCGCTAAACTTGCGCAAATCCCCCTCAGCCACGTTCCAACACGGGCGGTTGAGGCGCAACGTAGCGCATGCCGCCGAATCCAGCTCGACTAAGGCGGCATGGTTGAATCCAGCCATCTCTAGACCGAGAGCCTGGCCACCAGCACCTGAACATATTTCTAGCGAGGTGAATTGGTTCATAATTATTTTCCTCTCGGCGTTATACCGGCTCGGACGAGCGTAACATATTTGCATGGCCTCGTTCGAGTACGAGTACTCTGCCAGCGCAACACCAACGGTTGAAATCTTCATTTAGAGGTCTATGACCACGTTGTACGGCGGAATGCAACGCAAGATAAAGAAGGGGTACAGTGCTGGCATCAATCGCGATATCAGCGACTTAGCAACGACCCGTGCCTGCCGCTACGCTCTGGCACGCCCGTTGCGATCCACCCCAGCGGCTGGACTGTGCGCCCTCTGCGCCCTCTGCGCCTTCATACGAAGAGAGCGCACCAGACGCAGCCTTCTATGAGAGGGCACCCATATCGCCCTGTGCATGATCTATACCCTCCCATCATCACTCATGGGAGTATTGTCATGCCGGGTCACCTGATCCTTGTCCGTCCGCATATGTCGTTGCTGGACGGCCTAGTCGTTGCCCGTTACCTGCATCAGATTGGCGGCCACTGTGGCTACCTCTTCGCCGTCGATCCCGATTATGCCCGCCATCCATTCTGGCGAATAGCTCTGTCCTGGTATGGCCGACTAAACGGTCACCAGCGTATGATTGCACTTGACCAACGGTCACCTATGGCGTTGCGGGAGATTTTTCATACCCTGAAAAATGGCCACGGAGTAGTACTGTTTCCGCAAGGAACGGGTATTTCTGATCCGGCACGGCCAGACCTGCCAGGAGCCTCTTGGTTAATGCGAAAATCACGATGCCTGGTTACGGAGATTTGCTTGGATCACTCCTGCCGGATTCCTCAAGTCGTGCATCAGGGGCGTGGAAGGCGAGCAACAAAAGTTGGCTATATGCAAAAAGAGATTGACTAGCGATCATGAGGTAGTGAAGGGAGAAATGACTGTACTGTGCAAGAAGTGGTTGGCTAGTGCCATTCTCAATATGTGCCGTACTGTGCAGAACAGGGCTGAAACAAGCGATCGTGGCACGGCGATCAAATTCTCTGTCGGGTGCTTAATCATCCCGGACCTGCGAATGCGAATGACCGGGTCGCAGCGGAAGCAGACCTTCACACCTACACAGAGCAGGTGTAATATCTACTAGAGCAGGGTTCAATTATTTCTTTTATTAGATTCAGGATGATGCAAATTGAAATGCGAGCATTGCGGCCACGGCTTGATCAAAACTGATCGCCGGGAGGAAATGACAGAACTGGATGATGATGCTACAGAAGGCCAGATAGCGGATTTTTTTGCTGCTGAACTCTCAGGGGATTATGGTGCTTGGGGCATTGGTATTATCGAGTATTACTGTTCACGATGTGATATGACTTTTGAGTTTATTAGCGACGAATTGCAAAGCTATAACCCTCTGATTATTGAGTGGCATAAAAAAGCCAAACTTGGAGATTATTTTTCTCGGTTTGTTTTTGAGTATTTAGCATTCATTGCAAACTTAAAAAATCACATCTGTATCAGCGCAAAAAGTGATAGACATGCAATCCAGCATTTAAAGCGAGATTCTGCTCGGGAAATAAGGTATATAAAACTAGTTATGGACAATAAATTATTGCGCGATATGTGGGTTTCTGTGATCAAAGAATTAGATAGCAATCCGCTTCATAACACGTCACATGATTTAGATTTTCCTGCGATTGATGGGTGGTGGAACAATATTGGTGACCATATTGATAAAAGCAATAACTCCAGGAAAGGCGTTGTGATATCGTTGTCTGATTGGGGAAACATGGTCGAATTCTGGTACGGGGTAAGGAACAATCTATTTCATGGAGGTAAGGATCCAAATATTCAGAGAGACTGTTTCCTCGTCGAGCGCGCTTATAGAACCTTGGCGGCATTTATGGAGAATGAAATAATGTCTATTCCATCCGCATATAAAGGCTTTTAGCGTGCTCCATATCCATTTTAATTGCCGATCAATCACTTATGGCAGTAGAGCAGCGGAAGCAGACATCTAGTTTTTGTTTATATATGGCGTAGTTGTGTAAGACTTAGCTTTTATCATACGACACGAAGATTATTCTTGGCTGATTTCTCCATTCCTAAAATATCGGCGCACTAGTTCTAATGAAGCAAACGCACTAAGGCGACTACAGTACTCATGAAAGTTGTCTCCCTTTGCGTGGTCAGCCAAGTCTGAGACAGCTTTTAAACAGATAACATCTACTGGTGCACCAACATGGTTCTCGGCTGCGTAATATAGACCGTAGCATTCCATGTCTACACCAACCATGTTCCGGTGCTGGCCCCGAAAAATACGTTGTATATCACTTGACGCAATTACTGAACTGCCAGTAACCATTGGTCCAAGTATAAGGCTAGGCGGTTGACTTGGGCGTGGGCCTTTGCAGGCCGCATAAAAATCATTTAGCGCGGTATTTAGTCCGCGAGACTCCGCGAGAAGTCTTGCCGCGCACCCCCTTTGATCTGATGCTGTAGCTAGATTACCTTGATCATTCCACTTGCCGGCCTGCCAATCCCAGCTAATTTCGGCTACAATAAGATCGCCAATACTTACTTTGTCTCGAAAGCCACCACAAATTCCTGTCATGAGTAACACGCGAGGACGAAACTCATTGAGTAACGCCGTAGTTGCATGCGTAGACGCAATTGGCCCCATCTGAGACAAGTGAGCACATATCACGCGTTTATAAGCGCCGTATAACTCTACGGTTCCTGTTCGATAAATTATGTTGCTCCCAAGAAGCTTTTCTTCCTCAAATTGCATCGGCCAAATATCATTGACCGCCACAAACTCTGGATTACGAAGCGCAGTCAGAACGCAAATATCATAATCGTTGAACGTTCTAGAATCTTCAACGCGGCGCAGCAAAAGCAAAAGCGCACCCAAGGAGACCCGCCAAGAATCTTCACACGGCGCAACATGAAACACCTGCGTTACCAAGCTTTGGAAGTCTTCTCCATGTCTTTCTAGGGCATCTCTACTGGCTGTTATGCCAAAAATATAGCGCGGTGACGGCGTTGTTCCGTCTTCAACAATCTGGCGTAGAAGTTCAACGCTATTCCTGCCATCAGGCGACGCGCCCCTACGCACAGGTAATAAAACATCAATCAGCAGAACATCAATAGACTCTCGCTCGAGAAGCTTGCGCGCACCTGCGGCATGCTCAGTTGTTAGTATATCCGTTTCGCAGAGTCCCTTTTCAATCAAGAACCCTTTAATAATAGAAATTTTATTGGGGTCATCATCAACAATCAGAAATCTCATTTTTCACTCCCCGAGTTGGACGATTTTAAGCGCATCCCTAAGCTTCTGTCTCCATGTGCCATGCTGATCGCTGTAGTGGATCACACCTAGAAATCTCGCATCAAGCTCGCTGCGGTAGATTTCTTCTAAGCCTCGCTGATCTCGACGTTCACCACCATGGGAAAGGACGAACTCTTCGTACTGCGTAAGAACGATGCTCCTCGTATCCATAGTCTCCGAGTCGATAAAGCGGAGAATATCTGCACCACCAAAACCCTGTGGTTGACCACCGCCTCGACGATCCTTAATAAAGTCAAACGTGGGAATTGACATATCTACGATGGCAAGGACTACTTCTACTGCGCTCAGAATGCTAACTGCGCTAGCAAGTGACTCAGCGTGGCGAACTTCTACGTCTTGGGCTAGCGTCTCACGTAAAAATCCGTCAATTGATCGCAGCTTTGGTTCATCGTCTTCTACAACCAATATGATTCGTTTATTCATAAGCTTCATAAGCTCCATCGCGCTCGTAAAGGGGAACCGTAAGTCGGGTAAACCACTTTCCATTTACAATACCAAAATCAAATGGCAATGGGCAGGCGAACCGCGGTACAGATCGTGTTAGGCGCGCCAACTTCGGGAAACCAGAACCACCCTCAAGGCTGATAAGTTCTAGTGGAAGTTCTCCCAGATACTTTTTGCAGAGGCCATCAAGCTCCCCATCCAAAAGCTCTTGCCTCCGATCGAATGATAATTCGCTGTACACGGCAAGAGTCAACAGCCTGTGTTCTGAAAAAAACTCTATACTTACTTCAATAGGAGGTAGCTCAACGGTCAATCCAGAGTGCTTCCACGCGTTCTCGAATATCACGAATAAGCAGTCCATCAGAACAGCGAGAGCGGATGTGGTTAAAAAAAGCGGAGCATCAGGAACACTTCTGAGAATAATATCAGCATTGAATGCGCGGTGCACGTTCCTTGTGAAGGCCGAAGCAATCTGAATGGCGCTACCTAATTGATATTTTTCCCCCGCGACTTCGCTCGGAAGTTGGAACCACTCTGCAACGGTATCGCACTGCGATTTCGTCATCGTAGACACAGTAGTTAGAGTTGTTATCAATGGGAGACTATAAATCTCTAAGAATCTCAGGTCATTTATAAGCGTATCCACTCTGTTATGCAGTGCTATAGCTAGCGTTTCAGTTACATATTGTCGGAGATCTGCTAGCCCAATCTCAATAAGTTTCCAAAAAATAAAATACCCACTAGCCAAAAATGCCTGAAATGTCGGAGGCTGTTCCGCGAAGCTAGCTGCGAAAATTTTAGCAAAGATCGGTGACACGATTTGAGCGAAAGCACCATCAGGCTTTTCAGAGGAGCGAACCTGAATTCGTTGATTTACGAAATCATCTACAATCTTTCGAATGTCATATGAGAATTCTTGCACTGTGCTCAGTAGCAACGTCTTGTCGGCGTCCTGCAACCGAAGAACGTCGCTCCAGCGCGTCTCAAACGCCTCACGTGAGAACCCTGTGGTTGAGTAGAGCAACCCTTGCTCTTCCAGCGGCCCAAGGATGGTTCCCCTAAAACTCCCATGACGAATTCGAACACTCAAGTAGGCATCAAGCCCATCAGTCGGATCAAGCAGAAAGCGTTTGAAGAATCGGTCAATGACGTCGATGAATAAGGCATCTGCGTCAGTCGGTCTTCCATCTGCGAAATCCTTAAGTATTTGGATATTTTCAGGATCCAGTGCGTACATTCTAAGCAACTCATCAACTGCGCCTCCATCAGTATTGGGCTTACCCAGTTTTTTCCACCGTTCATAATCCTGTTCGATCTCCTTTTCCGCCCATCGCGTTATTGCTGATTCATTAACAAATATGCGGGTCTGGTCAATGCGCTCAAGGCCCTGCTGGAGAGTTTGGATAAGAGTGAGTTCCTTAATAGCCTCAGCATATTCTGCAGTCCGTTCTTTATCCCAACCTAATAATAGCTGGAGTACACTCATACGTTCCGAGCGTACTTGAGCCGTTGACTCAAATTGATGACACAGCGCCATGTTTTGCTCAATCCACACATCGCGAAGGAATGCCACAATTTGCGCTTTACGTAATTCTGATGCAGCCGCGTACATTTTCACTATATTTTTGCGCATACCATTTTGCAGAAATTTTCTGCATGCCATTTTACAGATATAACCAACGCCGTCAGAGCCTTTTGCTTCAAAGGTATAATGCGCAACAAGGCCAACTTTTATCAGGTCTAATTTACTGAATGAGTTCCATTTCCTGCCCGAAAAAATCAAACTGGTAGGGAACTCACGAGCATATCGATAGTCTCTAAGAAACCAATCCGTTAGTAACTTAATGGCTTCGTCAAAGCGGTCTTGTCTTGCAAATGCGGCCAAATCGAACTTGGCGCACTGTCGCTCCCAATACTGGCTTTTGTAACCTAGAAAACCTGTTAGTCGTGAAAGCTCATCAAACTGCTGTGCGGCTAGAAGAAAATTAGCCAGCCATAGATAAACCGGACCTACAATGGGCAGAGCATTTTGAAATCCCCAACGACTCGGCTTAAGCAACTGTTCGTCATCCACGCATCTACCTAAATGAGACAAATGATTTTGAATCAGGCGCTGGCCGATCTCCTCTGAAAATGCCGCAATATCGTCGACACATGTCGAGCCAGTAAGTAGGGCGACACTAATTGGAAGAGAGCGATTATCGAATACATCTGAAGTCACCCAAAATGCGTAACCTGCAACTGCAGGCCCAATATCTAAGCCTCGTAGGTTAAGGCCCCACTTGAGCATCTTACCTAAAAGGTCGTATGCGGGTGCTCCTTTATTTTCACATATTCTTAGATTACTTGCAATATCATCTGGTAAATTTAGATAACTATGCTCGATATAACCAGGGTAAAACGCACGGTATGGCTCACTTGGAAGCTCATGGATCTCTGTTGATATAGGAGATATCGGAGATATTTCCTGGAGTGCAACCGATAGCTTGTTCAGCCGGTGGTCTTGGTATCCGTTATCCAGCAAGTAAGATATGAGCTGTCTTGCCACTGGACGCAGTGACGTTAGCTGCTTTTCATTTTCAATATAGCCCAGCAATTCAATTACGCTTTCATAATAATCGATGAGTGACGAACTTATATCTCTTGAAAGAATTCTCGGAAATGATTGCATCGGGTTGTCGACATATGACAGCGCTCGATAATTCAAATAATCAACAAGCCATGGTGCAATGGCATCCAACCGTGGGAATGAGTTTTTGCATTTTCCAACGATGGCATCAAATGAAAATGTGTCATCGTTGCGATCTGCAAATATATGGAATAATAGTCCAGGGATAGTGTTTATCGCCTTTGACTGAAGCTCATGTAACCATGCTCGTTGTGCTTCAGTGCCATCGGCAAGCTGCAAAAAGGCGGCACGAAGCTCTACAGCCCATAGACTCCATCCTGAAAATTCCACGTACTTGTCGAGTTGTTCTTTTGCGTTATTCAAGTTGCCTGCAAGCACGAGCTTCTGCAATTCGGCGGCGATCCGCCTGAATGAGTTTATTCGAATTGCCTGTGCTGTTAGCCAGTGTTTCGCCCAATGTAATTCATTTTCTAATGGCAATGGTAAGAGTGCATTTCTATTCCAAA
Organism: Acidithiobacillus ferridurans; assembly: GCF_003966655.1. Lineage (NCBI taxonomy): Bacteria > Pseudomonadati > Pseudomonadota > Acidithiobacillia > Acidithiobacillales > Acidithiobacillaceae > Acidithiobacillus > Acidithiobacillus ferridurans. Next base: position 2,507,807 of record NZ_AP018795.1, read on the forward strand.
TAAGTTCTGAAGTTGAGCGTGGCCCTAATGCATAGAGAGCAAGTGATGATTTTGGTGCCGCAGTGCGAAGCGACTTTATTATAGCTGCATATTCTTGTGGTGGGCGGGTAGCGCGTGCTTGACTCAGAACGTTTGTTGTTTTCTTATCACCTAACGCGTCGGCATTTCGAAACAACTTTCGCAACGACGTTTCATTGTGCGTCATTTAACCCCCCGTTTTCTTGGAAACTTTGATTTAACTTAGTTGACTCATTGAAGGCGACCACAATAGATACAGAAAAAATTTGCACCAAAATTCTCCAACATCACCTCTTCTATGAGCAATAAACAACCCAATTGCTACGGTATAAAATCTAAATGCAAGAATATATTTTATTCTTTATAGTAATATATTGTATCTCTTTCAATGGGTTACCTCTCGACATCAAACTCGGCGCTTCATATTTTCATCTTATGCTAATGCCAAGCTATTGGATCACGCCAAGCGTTCATATCGAGTAGCGCGCTGGTTTTTTTGCTGCGTCCTGCTTGAATGTCATGTTAGATTTCGATGCTGCAAGTATTTAGCGCTGCATGCTCAGCCAATTCAGCATTGATGAAGCCAGCAATCATTGCGCGGTAGACCTGCTCGGTAACGGTTGGGTTTGCGCCAAGCTCGACGGAAAGGGCCACGACTTTCGCAATGACCCGTTCAACCCGCTGGGGTGCCTTGACGTCGGTGGTGGTTTTCTTGAACTTTGCCGCCTGTTTTACATAAGCCCCACGTTGTGCCAGTAGCGTAACAATCTGACGGTCAATGCGGTCGATATTGGATCGAATTTCTTCGATGAAGTTGCGCTTGACACTATTAATCAGAAATATTTCTCCTTGCGCCTTAGCCCAACGTCCGCTTTCAGTCTGGTGCTGTCAATCAGTGCTGCCACCCAATCCTTTACGGGTATAGTCAAACCAGAACCGCTATTTTTGCATACGCCTGAAAAAAATCATCCTGCAGTAAGGGCATGCCTGGACCATCCAGACGAATGCACCATGCCACATTATCCATGTCCTCATAGAGCATCGCCACCACATCCGGATGGTGTGCCGCAATCAGCGGGGGAATATCCATGTCCCGCATGGCCTTTCTGGTGATCTGCAGAACCGGTAAGGGACACACCAGGCTTCTGTCGAGCGTGGTTAAGACAAAATGTCGGTTCCACCCACCGATGCGCTGTTGCCGCCTGATGGCTGTCCCGAGACCCATACAATTATTACGCACCAGGACATCTAGATTCTGGATGAGTGGGATAATGGGAGAAAGCTCAATGGGCATCACATTCCCAACAGACTGACCGGACAGATTTCACAAAACCGAAAATCCACCCATTGCGGACCTGATCACTCTCCTCTGGGACGACGTCCCCGACGCGCCTTGCCGTGTTCCTCCAGCAACTTCTCACCGCGATCCACCAAGCGTTCCATATCTTCGGCGATGGCCAGCTCAACCGCCGCGATCACATGGCGCATATCCCATTCCGGTGCCAGTGCCTGCAATGCCCGTGCAAAGCGTTTCTCCTGTTCCACTCTTTCCTTTCTCGCGGAAGGAGTCTTCAACAAACGCTTCTTCTCTTCTTCGATTTTCGCTATCGCTGCTTTCTGGCGTTCCATAATTTCCAACTGCTTCTTTTCGAGGTCGGCCAGACGCTGCTCAGCACTACGACGAATACGGGTTTTCTTCTCTACCATGCTGAATTCCTTTAGTGGTTGACCTTGTCTGCAAATTCTTTGCCCGCCCTGATCTTGACGCTTTTCTTAGCGGGAACATCAATTTCCTGACCCGTAGCGGGATTGCGTGCCTTTCTTGCGGGCTTGTCTACGACCTCAATGGTGAGAAATCCGGGCAAAACAATTTTCCCGGCCACAGTCAATTCTGTTTCCAGGGTGTGGCGAAACACCTGAAACAATTTTTCCGCGTCCACCTTGGACATTGCCCCATGCTGGGCCAATGCTGCGACAAATTCTGTTTTATTCATGCCAATCTCTTGAAAGTAAAATAGTAGACAGAAGTTTAGCGGTTATTCGGCCTCAGATGCAACATTCAAACCGGATTTCCGACGTTTGATCTTCGGTGATAACGGTAAATCTGGATTACATCGTGCACGCAAAAGCGGACTGGCAGAAAATGTTACCACCCGCCGCGCCTTGATCACATGGGGCTGTCCGGTTATCCTAAATTCGGCAGTTACCCCTGCTGATTTGGCAGGATTCCTCTGATAGGATTGATTTTTCCCCTGTGTTGGAGGCTCACCCAATGGGTGAACGCACTAAGCGGCCCCAAAAGCCCATTCCTGAGGCTATACAGAGCATGATTGTGGATACGATGGGCGGTCGTGTTCAGGTATCCTGGGATAAGGAATCGGCAGCCACTCCCTTTGGCCAGTTGGTGTTCTTTGCCGAGTTTCAGAAAGTCAGTGGTTTGTTTGATGCTTGGGTAGAAGAATGTCCCTTGATCTATAACAGCCCCAACGCACCCAAGAAGCGCGATGTATTGGGCACTTGGGATCTCTCCATACTGGCGGGTCACCGACGCTATGCACATGTCACTGGATTACGCAGTGATGGTGTCAGTCCGCAGATTCTGGGGATGAGCAAGATCGTCAGCGAAGACGCCCTGCGCCGGGCGCTGGGTAAAATCCCCGAAGGCGAAGGCACCGAATGGATGCGCAAGCACTTGTTCAAAAGCGCAAAGGCAGCCTGTGACACGCCTTGGATTCTTGATATCGACACCACCATCAAAACGTTATTCGGGCATCAGCAAGGGGCTGAAGTAGGCTACAATCCGCACAAACCGGGGCGTCCATCCCATGCCTATCATGCGTACTGGGTCGGTAATCTGCGGCTATTGCTGGATGTAGAAGTGACAGCCGGCAACACCACGGCCTCCAACCATGCCCAACCGGGGCTGAACCGCGTACTGGACACCCTGAGTGCCGAACAGCGTCCTTATCTGGTCCGTGGCGACTGTGGCTTTGGCAATGATGCGGTTATCCGCGAGATGGAAGCGCGGCAGCAGTCCTATCTCTTCAAATTGCGTCAATCGCCCCGGGTCAAGCGCCTGTTACAGCGGGAATTTACCCGCCGTGACTGGGCGGATGCAGGACAAGGCTGGGAAGGCCGCGAAGACACGATTCAACTGGCCGGGTGGCAGCAGAGCCGCCGGGTAGTCATTCTCCGTCGCCTACTCAAAGACCATCTAATCGCCACCCAGGAACATCAAGGCCAGCTGGAATTTGCTTTCGTGGACCGTCGCCAGACCAAGGTCTACGAATACGCCGTACTGGTGACGGATATCCAAGAAGGCATTCTGAGTATCGCGCAGTTGTACCGCGACCGGGCCGATGCGGAGAACGGTTTTGACGAACTCAAGAACCAGTGGGGATGGGGCGGGTACACCACTCGTGATCTGGCCCGTTGTCGGCTCTCCGCGCGTGCCGTGGGGCTGGTCTACAACTGGTGGAGCTGGTATTCCCGACTGGCTTTTCCGGGGTCACGGAGAGAAGCCATCACCAGTCGTCCATTGCTGCTCTCCGCTATAGGTCGCAGCACCAAACACGCTGGACAGATTCATCTTTTTCTGACACCCATGCATGCCGCGCAGAAAAAGGTGGAGCGCGGAATTGAGAATATCCGTAGAGGGTTGCGGATAGTTCGGGAGACTGCGGAGCAGTTCCTGGAACACCAGCCCTGGGACCTCCTCGTGAGCTACATCGTTGCGCAAATTACGCGATCACCATGGTCACCGCCGGGGACTTTTCCGGCACTTGCCGGACCTTAACTGCTTTTTTTAGGGTTATTGGATTGCGCCCCGGGCGCGGTGCCTTATCCCGCACGGCAAATCTGCCGAAGTTCGATAACATAAGTTCCGAATGCTCAACAATACATTCTCGCATGTTGTCGAAGAAAGCCTCGACCATTTGCACTGCTTCTTTATGCGTCGTCCCCATGGTTTCCCACAGATGATTAGCCAGTTCTACTTTCGTGACTGTCATTGTTCCCTCATGGCCTTTTGCATGGCTCTGTGTGCTGATGATAGCTCCTTGATCAGGAATTCATGACCTTTCGTGCGGGACTGACATTCATCCCTGGCCTCTTGATAAGCCCCCTGGAAATTTCTGAACATGGCCTTCCGCTGGTCTTTGCCAGTCTTAATGAATGGATCGTAATAAAACGCCAGCAGATCCAGAGCAAAGCTCGTCGTGACGACAATGGCCGCATTAGTGGCATATTCTGCCATGAGATCTGGCCCATAGCTATCCATCGATATGATGAAATCATTCGAGGGCAACATGTCGTACAGTTTGCGGACCACCTTGTAAGCCTGGTTACCTTGGTGAACCAGATGATCCACAGCACCCTGGTCGAAGCCTTCTGGGTGATTTCTGGCGTGCATCACCAGAATATTGGCGGCATCCGCAATGGCATCCAGGCCATCCATAGTGCGTAACAGTTGGGTTGTAGGCAGATCGTCGGGTGGCTGTTCATCCGTAGGGTTCAGATACATGCTGCCCGCTAGAATGATCATCGTCAGCACGTCTACAGACTCCCCATCTGGGTCCTGAACAAAAAATGCCAGTCCTGTAGCGGGATGGTTGTGTTTGTGTTTTTTAGGCGCGGGGCGTTTGGGAAAAGGATGTACGTTCGTCATGGTGAGCTATTATAAGTATGGTGGATGGTGGCGGAAAATAGGACTATAAGTCATTTGCTTTCCGTTGCTGAACGTTCGCAATCAGTCTTTCGCAGCCATTCGCCTCTCTCGTTCCAGACTACTGCATCCACTCCCGCAGTTTTGACCACCGTCGTTTCCCGGATCCATTCCGCGCCGCCATGGCCACGGCCTTTTTCTGGCCCACGAGCACGACCAGCCGCTTGCCCCGGGTAACAGCAGTATAGAGCAGATTGCGTTGCAGCATGGGGTAGTGTTGCGTGCTCATGGGAATGACTACGGCAGCATACTCCGAACCCTGACTCTTGTGCACGGTGATGGCATAGGCCGGTTGGAGAAGATCCAGCTCTCCGAATCCGTAGCTGACCACTCTGCCCTCGAAGTCCACAGTCAGGGTGTTTTCTTCGATGTCCACGTCCTGCACGAATCCAATGTCACCGTTGAAAACTTCTTTTTCATAATCATTCTGGATCTGCATGACCTTGTCCCCGGGCGCAAAACGGCGACCGAACTTTTCGATGGCCGGAGTGCTTTCGCCGTTGAGGGCAATTTGGAGCGCTTCATTGAGCGCGCGGGCACCCAGCGCACTCCGGTTCATGGGGCACAGTACCTGGACATCCTGCAGTGGGTCCAGACCGAAGCGGCGGGGAATATGCGTGGTGACCAGCTTGACGAGCTTGTCTGCCGCTTCCGCTGGATCCTCCGCTGCGATGAAGTAAAAATCGCTGAGACCCTCCGGGTTTCTCAGGTCCGGCATATGGCCTGCATTGATCTGGTGCGCCGTCTGAATGATCCGGCTTTGCGCGGCCTGGCGAAAGACTTCCGTCAGATGGACTTCGGGAATGGTTTTGGCGGCAATGAGATCGGCCAGCACCTGGCCGGGGCCTACGGAGGGCAGCTGATCGGGATCCCCCACCATCAGCAATCCCGCTTCGGGTGGCAGGGCTTTGAGGACGGCGTGCATCAAGGGAACGTCGATCATGGAGCATTCATCCAGGACCAGCAGATCGATATCGAGGGGATAATCCTCCCGGCGTTTGAATCCGCCGCCTTTGGGATCGATTTCGAGGAGCCGGTGAATCGTTTTGGCCTCTTTGCCGGTGGTTTCACTCATGCGCTTGGCCGCGCGTCCGGTGGGTGCGGCCAGTGCGATGCGCAGTTTCTTGGCGTCGAGGATATGCAGGATCGCGTTCACGAGCGTGGTCTTTCCCACACCGGGGCCGCCGGTAATCAGGGCCACTTTTTCTTGCAGCACCATGCGGATGGCCGATTGCTGGCTGTCGGCAAGAGCCATGTTCAGACGCTTTTGCACCCAATCGATAGCCGCATCGGCGGCAATACCCGCCCATGGGGCTTGGCCCGCACAGAGCTGCTTCAGGAGACTGGCGATGCCCTGTTCATTGCGGTAGAGGGGGGCTAAAAAGACACAATCGGCGTCCTGCACCTGGTCGGCAATGATCGCCCCATCCTGTAATTCTTCCTGAAGGGCACTTTCAATGGCCGCTGTCGGGACTTCCAGGAGTTTCTCTGCCAGCGGAATCAGTTCCTCCTGGGGCAATCCACAATGCCCCTCATCCCGGGCCTCCATGAGGGCATAGGAGATGCCTGCCCGGACCCGTATCGGTGCATGAAGTTCGATACCCATTTTCATGGCGATGGCGTCAGCGGTTTTGAAGCCGATGCCGTGAATATCCCGGGCCAGCCGATAGGGGTTTTCGGTCATGACCCGAACGGCATCGGTGCCGTAGGTTTTGAAGATGCGCACCGCCCGGGCGGTGCCCACCCCATGGGTGTGCAGAAACAGCATGATTTCGCGGATCACTTTTTGGTCCGCCCAGGCGCTGACCATGCGTTCCCGGCGAATGGGACCGATGCCTTCCACTTCAGCCAGCCGCTCCGGGGACTCTTCAATGACGGTGAACACCTGATCCCCAAAAGCTTGAACGAGCTTTTTGGCATAGACGGGACCAATGCCCCGGATCATGCCGGAACCCAGATATTTCTCGATGCCATCCAGACTGGTCGGCGCGGAGGTTTTTAAAAAGGCGGCTTTGAACTGCAGGCCGTGGTCACGATCGGTGATCCAGATGCCCGAAGCGGTGATCCATTCACCGGCGGTCACGGAAGCGGCGTGACCCACTACGGTAACCAAATCCTTATGGCCGCGGGCTTTGATGCGCAGCACACAGAAGCCGCTTCCATCGTTATGGAAGGTGACCCGTTCGATCAGTCCACCGAGCAGTTCATTGGGGGTGTCCTGCTTCTGGCGCTCCGGTTTGGCCATTTGAAAAAGACTCTTGACGCAGCGGATCTCCGCTGACCCTGGGAAAATGGTAGCATGAACCACAAGGTCTGTATTTGTCGGGAGGCGTTATGTGCGGTCGCTATGGCTTCATTCACAGCCCCGAGGACCTTCAGCAGGCCTGGGGGAACTTGCACATTCGTGGCGATTTTCCGCCCAGCTATAACCGCGCTCCGGGTCAGATACACCCCGTCGTGCGCCAGGCCCCGGATCTCGGCCTGGAGTTGGTACCCATGCGCTGGGGCTTTTTACCCGCCTGGAGTAACCGCACCCACATCCGGCCGATCAATGCGCGGGCCGAAACGGTGGCCACCCAGCCGCTGTTTCGGGAAGCTTTTCGCGCCAGACGGGCACTGGTACCGGCGGACTGGTATTTTGAGTGGCCCTTTGTCCCCGAAGACCCTTCTGAAAAGTATCCCGTGCTCATCCGGGCGCAAGATCATCGCATTCTGGCGCTTGCCGGAATATGGGACCAGCACACCACCGCAGAAGGTCAGACCGAGGAGACCTTCGCGATCATCACTGTACCCGCCGTACCCACGTTGCAGCCCATTCATGAGCGCATGCCTCTGGTGCTGGATCGCCACCATTGGTCGCTCTGGTGGCATCCTCATGCGCGGCGGACACACCTGGAGCCCTGTTTTCAGCCTGAAGACGTTCCTTGGGAAAGCTTTGCGGTTTCACCGCGAGTGAACAGCACCCGTTACGATACGCCAGAGGCGATCTTGCCTTGGGACGGGACGGCGCCAGACTGATGGGGTCTGAGAATGCTGGGGTTCAGAGGAGGCTTGCGCATCGCTGACGGGGTGCTGTATAAATATATAGTACCCGGTTGCGGAGCACATTCTGATGCAGACAACGAACGCAAAGCCCATCAAGAAACACCAATGGCTGCTGGTCCTGGCCCCTTTGTTGGCCGACTGGCTGGGTCATCAGTCTCCACCATATGCGGCCGGGAATGGTGGCGTATTTCGGGACGCCCGCCATGTCTGGACGCTCTCCGATAGCCCAATGACGGTAACGCCCGCAGCACAACGACAAGGGCATGGCGATCAGGATCGGAAGCCACCCTATGCGCTGTGATCCGATCCCCAACTCCCAGGATGTATTGGGCGCCAAAGGCATGGTGGCTACATCGCCACAGCCCGTGGGCGGCCATCATCGCCGTACATTGCCGCTCATGGTGTCCCGCATTGCCGCAGGCTTCCCGTCCCCCGCCGACGACTATGTCGAAAAACAGATCGATCTGAATACCCACCTGATCCAGCACAGGGAAGCGACTTTCATCCTGCGGGTTACTGGCTGGTCCATGCGGGACGCGGGAATTTTTGATGGGGACGAGATTATTGTGGACCGGGCCATTACCCCGGTGGATGGCAAAATCGTGGTGGCGGCCATCAATGGGGATCTCACCGTCAAACGCTTGCGCCGGATCGGTAGCGCCGTACATCTGGTGGCGGAAAATCCCGAGTTTCCCGCGATCATCCTCCAGGAAGGGGAAGAACTCTGCATCTGGGGCGTGGTGACCCGGGTGCTGCATCGCGTCTGAGGCCCTCATGGCCATTGCCCTGGTAGACGCCAACAATTTTTATGTTTCCTGCGAACGGGTGTTTCGCCCGAATCTGGAAGGGCGGCCCGTGGTGGTGCTCTCCAATAATGATGGCTGTGTGGTGGCGCGATCGGCGGAAGTAAAAGCCTTGGGTGTCGCCATGGGAACACCGTGGTTTCAGCTGCAGAAGCTGGCCAAACAGGAAGGGATCATCGCCCTGTCCAGCAACTACACGCTTTATGCCGATATGAGCAATCGCATGATGGGGATTCTTTCGAGCTTCAGCCCAATTCAGGAAGTCTACAGTATCGACGAATGCTTTCTGGATCTGCGGGGGGTTGCGCAAGACCGACTGTCCAGCATGGGGCAAGCAGCCCGAGAGAAAGTCCGGCAATGGGTGGGGTTGCCGGTCGGGGTCGGCATTGCGGCGACCAAGACCCTCGCCAAACTCGCCAACCATGTCGCCAAGAAGATGCCTGAATATGCAGGAGTCTGCGTGTGGGACGATCTGCCTGTAGGGGATCAGCAGCGTCTTCTGCAACAATTGCCGGTTTCCGAAGTCTGGGGAGTGGGTCGCCAGTGGACCACACGATTGCAGGAGACGGGCATTCAGACGGTCTGGGATCTCCGGCAGGCGGATCCCGCGCTGATGCGCAAGCGCTTCAGTATCCTCATGGAACGGATGATCCGGGAACTGCGCGGGGAACCCTGCATCGCCATGGTGGAAATCCCGCCACCCCGGCAGGAGATTCAATCCTCGCGGTCCTTCGGTCACCCGATCACCAGCGCAGAGGAATTGGGCGAAGCGATCAGCCTCTATACCGTAAGGACCGTCGATAAACTGCGTCGTCAGGGGTCGGTGGCCGGTGCCCTGCGGGTGTTTATCCACACCAGCCCTTTTCAGGCCCATCTGCCGCAATACCATGCCACGAGAACCATCGCCCTGAATCATCCCAGTCAGGATACTCGGGTGTTCCTGCAAGCCGGCAGTATCGCACTGGCGGATATGTATCGGTCGGGATTTGCTTATGCCAAGGCGGGGGTACATCTCCTGGAGATCACGTCGGCTGTTGGACTGCAGGCCGACTTTTTTACGTCGGCAGAAGATGAGGCGCGCGCCAATCAATTGATGATCACGCTGGACCGAGTGAATGCGCGTTTTGGTAGCGGTACCCTCCAGCCGGGTGTTGCCGGTCTGCAGGAACCGCGTGGATGGGCCATGAAACGCGGCAACAAGTCCCCTGCCTACACGACACGATGGGCGGATCTGGCCAGAGCGAAGCTGGAATAACCGAGATCAGCTTCTATTCCGGTATAGACATAAAGACACGTCTCCGGGAAAACGCGTTTGCGCGATGAAAGAGCACCGGCGTAGACTGGCTTGTGCTTCACCGCTCACCTTTCCCTGTTCCCTATTTCTGGATATTGGCATGCCCCCATTACGACTTCCGGCGCTGGTGATGACACCGGCACAGACCGACACTCCCCTGTCGCCGGAACAAAAGACCTTTAACCGACTCAGCCAGCAGATTGCCAAAGTCCGCCAGCAGATGGGCGATTGGGAATCCGCCATGGAGGCGACGCGACAGCGTGTGCTCAAGGAGCTGCTACCCTTGCGGGACCAGCATCTGCAATTGCGCATTCAGTTGCTGGCACAGATGGACACCATCAGTCTGACCCAGAAACTGGGGAAAGCGGATAGCAAGACCCTATCCCAGATGATCACCCGCTTGGCCGAGAACCTCATGACGGAATCCTCCGATCCACAGTTGCAAGAAATATATGATCGGCATGGCGGCCCCGATGCAGAAGAACAGGCCATGTTCGCCGAGATGAAAGCGTCCATGGAGGATTTTATCAAACTAAACCCGGAAGCTGCGGGAGAAAAGTCTTCGGAAAGCCCAAAGGCATGGGCGGAAGAGGAATTGTCACAAACACAGTCGCAGCGAGAAAGCCATCAACATACCCGACCTAAGACGGCCCGGCAAAAAGCGCAAGAAGCGCATCAGGCAGAACAGGCGGGGCAGATCCGCCATGCTCTGCAGGGCATCTATCGGCGTCTGGTCAGCGCCGTACATCCTGACCGGGAGACAGATCCGGTCATACGTGCCCAGAAAACGGCGCTGATGCAGCGGATCAATCAGGCCTACGGGGAAAATGATCTCTTGCAACTGCTGGACCTCCAGCACGAGTTGGGCCTGATGGACGCGCAAGCCGTCCATCAGCTGGGCGATGCGCATTTGAAAAAGTATAACCAGGCTCTCAAGGAACATCTGGCTACTTTAAAAGGTAAAATGCAGGCACTCCAGCAGCATCTGGCTGGCAGTCTCGGGATACCCCTTTTTGCGATACACTCACCGCATGCCCTGTCGCGGGATCTTCAAGAAACCATTCAGGCAACCCGACAGGACATTATTGGGTTACGGCAGGAGATGAAACAACTTTCGCAACCCGCCTACCTCAAACGCTGGATCAAGACAGCGCGACGGGAATTGGCATCGGAAGACTATATTGACGATAATTATTTCTGATGCGAGGCGCTACAGCCACTAAAAATATCGACCGTATAGTTGGGTGAATGGACGATATGCAGCTGCCGACCAACAGACTTCAACGGCGGCAGGGCAGCGTAAGCGGACGTCCAGAAATTGGTGGTCAGTGCGCTTGGGCGACGCTTAACTATACATAAAAAGATAGACGAGTTGTTAATGTTAAAAAATGTCGGGCATAGGGAGCACTCAACCTGCATGCCACATATAGATGCTCGCAGGAGAATAAAGAACGAAAGACCAACCACTTGCCGCAGCCAAGCACCGCCCCCTGCGCCTCTATCTTCGGCAAACAAGGTGGATTTGCCATTTTTCATCATACGGGGTGAGACTTCAAGTCCCACGAGTGCTAGAACGTTTGCACGTAGTAGGTTGAAGATTTCTTAGTCTCGCTGCTGCTGCAGCAACTGAGGCTATGGCGCCAATACGCACAGTCTCCGCCTGAAATAAGTCTAACCGCGCCGCAACGGCCTTTCGGAACTCATCATTGGGACCGCCCAGCATCATAGCATGCAGCCTATCCCAATTCGCTTCACTAGCTGCAAACTGTTTTTCAGCAAATGCAAGATTATCTTTTGCGATTCGAAGGTCACCCATGGTTGCAACAAGTTTTTGATGAAAATTAGCTCGAGCTTGAAGAATTTGCAACTCAAGAGATTCAGCCATAGCTGCGAGTTTTGATGCATGTGCGTTGTCAGCGCCAATTAGATCAAGTGGTACGCTTACCTGAACGCCAGCGGTAACAGAATAACCTGCTCGATTCCCCGCAGGATCATAAGTGGACTGGGTGCCTACATTAGCCGTTGCATCGATGTACCTCCATGGACCCAAATGTTGCTCTGCACGAATAGAATTGAGTTGAGCTAGTAATATTTTTATCGTTGGGTCGTTGGTCGGTTCCGCCTCGGTTATTCTTGATGTATTGCATTGATCAAGATGCGGAGTCATGGGTGTAAATGGACCGATATGCATTCCCAATATGGAATTCAAGGCCGATAGAGACGTATCTTGCTGTATTTCTGATTTATTTATGGCACCAACCGCTTGGGATTGTACTTTTTTAAAGTACAGCCAATCAGCGGTTGACCACGAGCCTGATTTTCGTTCTACTTTTGCGGCATCTGACCATTTATTCAGTTGCTTTAAAAAATTCACAGCAATTAATTTAAAATCTGTGGACTGCCAATATAATAGGAAGGCCGTATCCGTAAGATCAACTACCTGTAATCGTGTTTGCAGCAGTTCTGCACGGCTTTTAGAAAGCGCAGCCACCGCTTCATAGGTTTCGTTCTGCTGGACCGCATTCGCTCCAAGTAATGGATAGCTCAAGCTCACCTGTGGGTTAATACCAAAATAATTTGGTGTAATATTGCTCGACACTAAGGGGTGATGCTGTCCGATGCTAAAGCCGGCATGGAGAGCCAGCCCGCCCTTGTTCTCGGTTTCTTTGATCTCTTCCTTGGCAGCCTTGATATTGGCTAGTGCAGCCTGAACGGGTAGCGATGTACGCGCCATCTGTTCGACGGCCTGGAGACTGAGCGATGGGCGCGCATAAGCAACCATTGGCAACATGCTACCGCAGGCTAGAAATAGCGCTATGACTTGGTTAAATTTCATAAACCGTTCACCAATGGATTGTCTGATCCCAGATTCGTTTAGGTACATAAGGATGCCACCGATAAATACCAAGCAATTCTCTGATAATGGAAGCTAGCTCAATAAGCCTGATAGGGAACCGATAAAATGGATAGAGAGGCCACATCCAGAAGGTACGCAGGTCTGGGGTATGGAAAATGTCATTGGTAATGAGCATGCGGATACTCAACAAAAAAATCACGATCCAATATAATCCAGTCAATAAAAGTGGCCGAGAAAACGGCATAGATAAAGTATAGTATATGACGCCAGAAAAACCCAGAAGAGGTACAGCAACACGAGTGATAAGAAGATCTAATGTCATAAGCATATTACTTAAACCAAAGCGATTTGGCATGCCAATGTCGAGTTGTTTGTGTAGCCGAATCTTGACCATGTTTCGTGCCCACCGGCTTCGTTGACGTAGCAGCCAAGAAAATTTGTTGGGCACATCGGTCCATACCAAGGCATCATAAGCAAACCGCAGCTTCCACCGTGCCTTGCGCAAGCGCAAGGTGAGATCGGTATCGTCGCCAAGGCCAGAATCGTATCCCCCCAGAGCATGCATGGCCTTCGCACGAAACATGCTCCCGGCGCCAGGAAGAATGGAGAGAAGGCCAAGGCGCGCGCGCCAGAGCCGGGAAATGCTTACATTCATGGCATATTCGCACTCTTGGAAACGGGTCAGCATGTTCTCGCGGGCATTGCGGACCCGCAGATTGGCAGCTACTGCCCCAACATTCGGGTCTTCGAAAGGCCTAAGAAGCGCGTCAATGCAACCATATTGGACCTCGCAATCGGCATCAAGGACAAACAAGAAATTCCCGCGAGCCATGCTCAACCCAATGTTGAGGCTGGTGGGTTTGCCGTTGTGCATCTCCGTGGCAAAGACTCGTACCCTTCCTGTCTTTTCCAAAGATCGAGCCTGCATAACGGATTCATCGGCTGAACCGTCATCCACAAAAATAACTTCCAAATTGGGATATCCGCAACTAAGTGCAGATCGTATAGTGGGAATAATTCCGTCCGCAACATTACGGCCCGCAATCAGGACTGATACTAGCGGTCGATTTGCCACTCCTTTTCCAGCGTCAAAAAGCAGTGAAGGTCGCCACATGAATATCATCCACGCAGCGAGATCTGGCAGTGTAAAACGCGCCATAATGAGAGTGATAAACCAGAAATAGGGATCTTTCGAACGGATAAAAGTGCCAATGATAGCTCGAATTTGCGAGAGTGTCCCGGGTTCCATGTACGACAGAAGGTAGTTAAGATAACCGATCATAGTTTTTCAACTGGGTGCGGGCTATATCGAGTTGTTCCTGAATGTTTTCACCTGGTGATATTTCAATATTAAGAACGCGCATATCGTTATCAATCAGACGGGTCCGAGCAACGGCAACCGCGGAGGGGTCGCAGGAGGTAAGGACTATCAGGAGATGCTCTCTATCTAGGCGCCCTATTCGATCAGTGCTACGCATTTTCTGGGCGACACGCTCCGCCATCATTTTTATAGATAACAGTGGATCTGTCATGTCAACCGGTTGAACTAACAACAGACCAAAATGGATGCCATAGCGCTGCTGGCGGTTTTTTTCATCTTCCAAAAGCTGCATAAATAAATTATGTCGAATAATCTGGGTACCTGCTTCATAAAATTGCTCATGATCTGCCTCAAAAAAACGGCCACGATGTAAAGCAGAGAATCCTAGGCTGCTGATCCTATATTTATGAACCTCTTCTCGAAGAAGATTTATTCCCTGTGACCTTTTCTGGCAACTTAAACATAGCGCCTCAACGTCTGGCACCTGAAAAGAAGCATTGCAGTCTAGGCAATTATAATTATTGCCCGGAAGATCATGGTCTGTGCCCAAGTGTTCCAGTTTGCCTTCGCATTTTGGGCATCGCCGTGCGCCCTTCTCATCACGTTCGAACAGATGAATGGGACCTACGTACCCGCATCGGAAGTGGTGGATGAGGGGAATTTCCTCTATATGTGCAGATTTGCAGGAAATACAGACTTCACGGACGTTCACGTGATGGCTACCGCAAGCCGGGCAACCGGTGAGTATATCGGCAAAAGATTTTTCGAGATAGTCGTTTTGAACAAGGTACTGCAAATCTCGCGTCAGGACATCATTATTTTCCATGGATTCAGTGTTGGTCTCGTACACATAGCCTCTGGAGGAACAAGGAGTCCATATCGGTGACCACTCTCCACCATTTTGTTGAATGCGGTGCAGAATGGCTAGGAGTCGTTCGTTATCTATGGACATGTCAGAAATTCTCCATCATTCTCTTGCCCCAAGACTCCAGGGGAATCCGGACGTGTACCCTTTCACCAAATAGCAGGCGGCGGCGTTGGCTTGGAGAAAGATTGTCGAATGTAATTCGTACCAAGCGATATTGGGTCCATTGTGGTTGTTCCCAAAAATATCGAGTGAGAAGCTTGGGAAGCTTGGTGATTTCTGGTTGAATTGAAGTAACAGTGGCTGGTATTTCACCCATTCCAGGAATATTGATATACGCGGTCGCATGTTCATGGAGATTTCTGACCATAGTTGGCGGGACGAAGGCTGTTACATAGGCTTTGTCTGGCTGAAATATTTTGAAGAGGGTGTTGCCTGCGGCTACAATCTCGCCTAGGTGAGCGTGGCAGTCCAGCAATTCCCCGCCTACCGGAGCAAGCAAAGGGCGGTTGTAGACACTATTTTGTTGAGAAAGTTGTACCTTGAGTTGCTCTTGAGCAGTAAGTATTTTAGCTTTTGCGTCCACTTTCAACTGAGTTACCTGAAGTTCCATCTGCTTAGCCGTAGCGACCGCGGCCTCCGCCTCTGATTGGGCTTGCAGGCGTTGATCGTGGGCCACAGCAACAGCAACAGGACCTACTGCCTGGACTGCGGCCAACTTGATGGTTGATCTGTATACGGCAGTCAATCGTGAATAGTTTGCTACCGCAGCTTGGGCTGTAGCTTGCGCAGATCTGGCTGCGGCTTGGGCTACGAGAACTCCGTTGGTTGCCTCATTATCGGCAAGGGCGATGGCTTTTTCCGCATTGTAACGATTTTGTTGGTATTGACCGGCCAAAAGCTCATTGCTGACCAAAACGAGAGGTTGGTCACGATGCACGAGGGTGTCACAGGACGCCATCTCTTGATCAACCCGAGCTAGAAAGATGGGCCCAACCGGAGTGAGGTTGCCATTGACAACACCCATCACGCGTACATTGGCAAATGGCGGTAGGAAAAAATAGATAAGCAAGATCGCGAAAATCGCAAATAAAACGTAACGCGATGCATGCCTTCGAAAGTGAGACTTTCTAACGGGTACCATCTGTGCTTTTGTAGAGGGGTGGCGGAAGCGCACGGGTTAAACGCCTAACAATGTTCGTAAGGATTGATAGTCATTGATTGCGATACCGAGATAGCCTGGTTCATTCTGGAGTGCGGCATCCATGGTGATCATGGCCTGATGAAAATTGCCAGCCGTACTACCCGCGTAACTAATGGTGCTAGGTGCGCCAATCTTAGTGGTCACTCCGAACCAGAATTTACCATTCACAGCAGCTATCGTTTCTAGAGATCGGGCAGCAACGCGCAATGCTGCACTGGAGTTAGATCGGTAGGCCATGAGTACCTGCGCCTGGACAATAGAGGTCACTGCGCCAAGTATATTGGCCCCATTATGAGAGACGGAAATGTTATTAAATACGGGCACTGTGGATACACAAGTAGGCAATCCATTGGATTTGGCGAGCGCGACTGCGTTCTGTAGAAAATTCAAATAGTCCATTCCGATCGCCTGATGATTCTGCGATGTCTTCCATGCGACAGAGTCTTGCGGTTCCACATCTAAGCATATCCCTTTGGCCCCCTGACCTGCCAGGTTCAAAAGTGGATGGAAGGAACTTGGGAGATTCTGGTCTTGCCCCCAGGTTGGAGCTCCTCCCACGATATAAACCGATAATCCGCGCTTTTTCAAAAGGAGTAATGCTGATTGCAACGCAGGTAAGCTACCCCGATCGGCGGGTGGCACTGAATAAAATATTGTATTAAAACCATATTTAAGGGAAAAATCGCCAACGTTATTAATATCAGTCAGGGGAGTTTTCCATACCCATAGACTTTTAGGAATGGCGGCAAAACCAACCGTTGATGCCGCGCCAGGCAATGGCAGGCCCATCGTCCCAGCAAGGGCAGCCATTGCGGACATAAAGCGCCGCCTATTCACGCACGACTCCGGCTACACCCTTTTTATCTATGCCATGCTTCCAAGTAACTCGCGGCAATATGCCGACTCTACGGACATTTTCTTTGGCGGAAATGGCACGATCAAGCATGTGTGCAATTACATCATCGGTTAAGTGATGGGGTTGGAGGCCCAGTTCCGGAAGTCCTGTATGAACCGCATGATAGTAATGTTGTTCCATCTCTTCCCTTGGGTTAGGAAGATGACTGATGGTTACATTAATATCATATAGCAGCGCAACATTTTGAACCTTTTTAGCGATATCCATGATGGAGAATTGTTCTGTAAATTGATTGAAAACCCTGAATTCTCCTGCTTTCGCTGGATGCAAAGCCGCCAATTCTACGCACTGTAGCGTATCCTTAATATTCAGGTATCCACGCGTTTGTCCGCCATTGCCATAAACCTAAATTCGGCAGTTACCCCTGCTGATTTGGCAGGATTCCTCTGATAGGATTGATTTTTCCCCTGTGTTGGAGGCTCACCCAATGGGTGAACGCACTAAGCGGCCCCAAAAGCCCATTCCTGAGGCTATACAGAGCATGATTGTGGATACGATGGGCGGTCGTGTTCAGGTATCCTGGGATAAGGAATCGGCAGCCACTCCCTTTGGCCAGTTGGTGTTCTTTGCCGAGTTTCAGAAAGTCAGTGGTTTGTTTGATGCTTGGGTAGAAGAATGTCCCTTGATCTATAACAGCCCCAACGCACCCAAGAAGCGCGATGTATTGGGCACTTGGGATCTCTCCATACTGGCGGGTCACCGACGCTATGCACATGTCACTGGATTACGCAGTGATGGTGTCAGTCCGCAGATTCTGGGGATGAGCAAGATCGTCAGCGAAGACGCCCTGCGCCGGGCGCTGGGTAAAATCCCCGAAGGCGAAGGCACCGAATGGATGCGCAAGCACTTGTTCAAAAGCGCAAAGGCAGCCTGTGACACGCCTTGGATTCTTGATATCGACACCACCATCAAAACGTTATTCGGGCATCAGCAAGGGGCTGAAGTAGGCTACAATCCGCACAAACCGGGGCGTCCATCCCATGCCTATCATGCGTACTGGGTCGGTAATCTGCGGCTATTGCTGGATGTAGAAGTGACAGCCGGCAACACCACGGCCTCCAACCATGCCCAACCGGGGCTGAACCGCGTACTGGACACCCTGAGTGCCGAACAGCGTCCTTATCTGGTCCGTGGCGACTGTGGCTTTGGCAATGATGCGGTTATCCGCGAGATGGAAGCGCGGCAGCAGTCCTATCTCTTCAAATTGCGTCAATCGCCCCGGGTCAAGCGCCTGTTACAGCGGGAATTTACCCGCCGTGACTGGGCGGATGCAGGACAAGGCTGGGAAGGCCGCGAAGACACGATTCAACTGGCCGGGTGGCAGCAGAGCCGCCGGGTAGTCATTCTCCGTCGCCTACTCAAAGACCATCTAATCGCCACCCAGGAACATCAAGGCCAGCTGGAATTTGCTTTCGTGGACCGTCGCCAGACCAAGGTCTACGAATACGCCGTACTGGTGACGGATATCCAAGAAGGCATTCTGAGTATCGCGCAGTTGTACCGCGACCGGGCCGATGCGGAGAACGGTTTTGACGAACTCAAGAACCAGTGGGGATGGGGCGGGTACACCACTCGTGATCTGGCCCGTTGTCGGCTCTCCGCGCGTGCCGTGGGGCTGGTCTACAACTGGTGGAGCTGGTATTCCCGACTGGCTTTTCCGGGGTCACGGAGAGAAGCCATCACCAGTCGTCCATTGCTGCTCTCCGCTATAGGTCGCAGCACCAAACACGCTGGACAGATTCATCTTTTTCTGACACCCATGCATGCCGCGCAGAAAAAGGTGGAGCGCGGAATTGAGAATATCCGTAGAGGGTTGCGGATAGTTCGGGAGACTGCGGAGCAGTTCCTGGAACACCAGCCCTGGGACCTCCTCGTGAGCTACATCGTTGCGCAAATTACGCGATCACCATGGTCACCGCCGGGGACTTTTCCGGCACTTGCCGGACCTTAACTGCTTTTTTTAGGATAAACTGTTAGTGGGTTACCGATAGCCGCTTGCACCACAAATCGATTCAGAACCGTGCCGAAGATATCATCATAGTGAAAACTGGTGCGTAGTTCTGGGTCGTTGTCCATTTCAGGTGTATCAATACCGTAAACAACACCTTGATTCAAATCGGTTACAGAGAGGTTCCATATGCGGCAACCGAACTCTAAATTGTTAGAATCAGCAACCTTGGATAAATGGTAAAGAGAATGAGCCTTTTTAGGGTACAGCATACGATCTTTGCGCCCCTTGTGCTCAATCTCGATCCAGCCTTCTTCTATATCGATGTTAGGAGTGCCGTATTCACCCATGGTACCCAACTTGATCAGGTGTGCTTGTGGGCAAAAGTCATGCATAGCGAACATCACATTGAGATTGCCGATGATGTTGTTCTGCTGGGTGTGTATGGCAGCATTCTGATTCATCATGGAGTAGGGCGCTGAAGGCTGCTCGGCATAATGAACAATGACTTCCGGCTGATAATCCCTGAAAAGGTGATGCAATAGTTCAGGATCAGTAGCGATATCGCCCACGACCACTTCAACCACTTTGCCTGTCTTTTTATACCAATGGGCGGCGCGATCTTGCAGGGGTGGCGTGAGCTCAAGCGGAGCCACATCAACCACGGCTTCCCAGTGGCGTTTGATCATGCTATCAACGGCGACGACTTCGTGGCCGCGTGCCGAGAAATGCATGACCGTCGGCCACCCCAAGTAACCGTCCCCACCTAAAATGCAGATACGCATACCTATTCCTTTTCATTGTGTCCGGATACAGTTTCCCTGGCACTATAATTTAGTCGTTTTCGTCAGGATTGCATATGGTCAAGAAATATCTACAGGAAATGGAATTCGGGGTTTAACCTTGGGCGCTACGTGCCCCCCGCATGGCCCTCACCGCCTGCCCCAGCCCTTCCTGAAATCGGTGGCTATGCTCGTGCAACTGACCGAGCAACCGATGGAGTTCCTCGCGCGTTCCGCTTTGCCGTACCTGAAGGATTTCCTGCCCCAAGGCATGCACCGCTTCATGCTCGGCCAGCAAGGCCTCTACCCCGGGCAGTTCCGACGCATGGGCGTGCAGCCAGGCGGTGATCGGACAGGCAGCCAGATCCGCATGCTCGTAACCCCATGATGCATCGCGGACTCTTCTGCCGCATGCACCCATCCCAGATGCTGGTACAGAGCCAGCAGCGGCGTGTCCGCATCCCCCGTACCGAGGACAAAGGCATGCACGAAATCAGCGACCGCCTCCGCCTCCAGCGGCCTGGCAATGGCATATCCCTGGAGATAGTCGACCTCCATCTCGCGCAGCAGGGCGATGTGGGCTTCGGTTTCCACCCCTTCCACCGTGATGATGACGTTCATGCCCAAACCCAGATTGATGAGACTCTCGACAAAGATCAGGTCTTGGGGTTTGTTCGGTAGTTCGCGGATGAAACCCTGATCGATTTTGATCTCGTCAATGGGCAGATTTTTGAGCCGCAGGAGCGAGGCGTAGGCACTACCCACGTCATCCAGGGCGATCTTCACGCTTGCGCTGCGCAGTCGTTGCAGATGCCCCAAGGCGACCTCCTGTTCAAGGATCTCCCCGATCTCCAGCACCTCCAGTACCAGGGATTCCGGGGGTATACCCGGATAAGCGGCCAGGATGTCGAAGATTGTATCGGCAAATCCGGGACTGTCGAGCTCTTCCGGAGTGACATTGACGCTGAGGAAGAGATCCAGGCCCGTCTCTTGCCATTGCGCAAGTTGCCGCAGCCCCGTCTGCAGCACGAAATGCCCCAATGCCAGACGCTCCCGCATGCCGAGGGACGGGAGGAATTGGTCTGGGGAGATCTCCCGGCCCTCCCGGTGCCAGCGGGTCAGGGCCTCGAGGCCCGCCACCCGGCCTGTCGTCAGGGCCACCAGGGGTTGATAGCGTAGCGTCACCGCTCCGGCGACCAAAGCCTGTAGAAAATCCTGGCGCAACACTTCATCACCCATGGTGACGGTGCCGAGATCCGGGTGATAGAGCTGCGCCCATCCTTCGCTGGTCCGCCCGGGACGCGCCTTGGCCGCATACATGGCCTGATCGGCGTGCCGCAGGAGGAGATCGGCATCCGCCGCCTCGTCAAAAGGGTAGATAGTCAGCCCCAGGCTCGCCTGGAGGCTGATCTCTTTCCCCTGGATCAGGAAAGGTTGCGCAATCGCAGTCTGAAGGCGGGCCAGGATCTGATCTACTTCATCCATACTGCGCAAACCTTCCAGCAGCAATACAAACTCATCGCCACCCAGTCGCGCCACGGTATCCGTCCGGCGCACAGCCTCTTGCAGGCGGCGGGACATCTCTTTCAGCGACTCGTCGCCGATGGCATGGCCGTAAGTATCATTGACCGGCTTGAAGGCATCCAGATCCAAAAAACCCACGGCCAGCAACCGTTCCTGCCGTTCGGCACGGGCTAACGCCTGATCAAACACCAGCCGCAGCCCATCGCGGTTGGGCAGACCGGTCAGGGCGTCGTGGGTGGCTTGGGTAGTCAGGGTTCGTTCGAACGCCTCGCGTTGCTCGCTCCATCGGCGATCCAGGAAGACGATTCGTCTATAAGCAACTACGCCAAGCCCCAAAACGATGATCAGAAAGAGTAGAGGAATTTCAACTTGCTGCCGCCACCATGCGGCCAGCCACTGGCTCCTGGGGATAGAAACGAAAGCAGTCAATGGATAAGGACTCAGACGCGTAAAGGCCCCAAATCGATAGGTCCGTCCCACCGTAACGAAGCCTGCATAATATCCTTGACGTGCGTGGGAATTACTCTGCAATGCCTGCAGCAAGGCCCCCGTAAGTGGAGGATGAGCAAGCATTCCGGCTAGATTACCTTGGGGTACGGGCCAGCGCCCTTCGATATATTGGTTGCTCCAGATCAGACCGACAGCCGTCCCGGGGTGTAATGGCAACAAGCGCAGGAAGTCTTCGATGTCGCCAAGGCGCAATGGAGTGGTCACGACGAACAAGGGCTTACCTGCGGGGGAAAACACCGTATGACTAAGACGGATAATCCAATGATCCATCAATGGCTCCAGGATTGGGTGGTCGATCCGCATTCCACGCATCTGTAATACTGTCTGGAAATCGGGCCAGATGGCTGGATCATTACGAAAGTCCGGTAGCGGCTCTCCAGTTGGTACGGCAGTGGAGGCGATGACCTGTCCACTCGGCGCTATAAGATAAGCGCTGGCGATCTCCGGCAATGCCTTCTGATAGTCCAGCAGCAACGACTGGGCGCGGCGAGGATGATGCAACGCGTCTGCTCGCTGTAATTGCAATCCCAAAAACTGGAGACTGGATGCCTGGTCATCCAGCAGTCGCTGTATGACTTGTGCGATCATGTCGGATTCCAGCTTCAAATGAAACTGACTGTTTTGTTCATAACGATGCCAGGAGAACCAGGCATACCATCCGGAAAAAACGAACACCCCCACGGCCACGCCCCAAAAGGCCAAAAACATAGTCCACCGATGGGGAGGTATGGTGATGGGGCGGGTGAGAAATGCAGGTATTTTTAGAGTGGCTTTCAAGCTCAATAGCCCGTTCACCTATTTTTTTTCGATTGGCTTTGGTTACTCAAGTTTCTTATAGCCCAAATCACCGGACTCCTACCCTTTTTATCAAAAAAACGATTTGTTGGTCGATTGAAATCCGCTGGCATAACATAGTTACAAAATCATGCGGCAGTTCAGGCTGCCGCTGCCTTGCACTATCTTACATTCAGTGTGAGAGGGCGTTGCACAACCGCGCAGAGGGGAAGTCAATGACCGCTCTCAGTCTACCGCCGACCATTGGGGCTCAACGACGGCAGGGCAGCACTAACCGCCCATTCACGGAGTTACACTCCCCCATGCGTCCGCCAGAATTCCATTGGGGTGATTATAGGATATCGATCAGCCAACGCCAGAAGGTCTTTGTCTCCCGTGATGAGGTAGTCAGCACCAGACGTCTTGAGTGCGGCCAGCAGAGTGTGCAGCACCGGTTGATCCTTGTCGTCGCGCAAGTGCGGGTCCAATCCGGGCCATGGGGCGATCAGTTCTGCTTGGATGGCCAGAATATCTACCAGATCGCTCATCTCGGCCACCGTCAGCCCATGTCGGTGCGCCAGACGGGGCAGTACCCGGCGCAGTTCATCGAGGATATAGTCTGATAGCAGTACCTCGATGGAAGCATGTCGCCACGCGGCCAGGATATTGCCCGGCACGCTGGCCGGATATGCTATGCCGGAAAGCAGCACGTTGGTGTCCAGCACCACCCGCAATGCCGCCATGAACGGTTAGTGATCCTCAGCGGAAATGGACGATTCCCGCCGTTCTTGAGCGACGGCCGCCTCGATCTCCTCTATCCCTGTAGATTCAGGTACTTGCGAAAATCCCGCTTCGATCCTTTGGCACAGCGCATCAAAACGACCCTGCATCCGGCGAATGCGCTCGAAAAGACGAGCATCGATGAGCACGGCAACGAGTTTCCCATCTTTGTTAATCATCACGCTGTCGTGGCGATACTGCACCTGGTTGAGCATTTCTCCCAGGTTCTGGCGAAAATTGACCGCGTTGGTTTCCGTAATCATGGCATCACCCTCATTAACCATAATGATCATTATGGTCTCGTGCCATGCCAAGATCAATCCGGCATCGGATCTGTGCCACCACATTACTGAATTAGTCGGCGTTTGGGAGACTCGGGTGAATGCCCTCCGTGGGGGGGCACACATTGTCGGGAAGTCACATCTGTGACATGGTGTTCTCACTCAAAAAATTCCTAAGAGCCGTCACATGCATATCTGGGTTGATGCCGACGCTTGCCCCAACGTCATTAAAGACATTTTGTATCGTGCCAGCGATCGTCTGAAACTGCCCTTGACCCTGGTAGCCAATCAAGCTCTGCGCGTACACCGCTCTGCTTATATCCGCACTGTGGTCGTGCCGAGGGGCTTTGATGTGGCCGATGAGGAAATCGTTCGGCACATCGTAGCGGGTGATCTGGTAATCACCGCCGATATTCCGCTGGCCGCCGCCGTGCTAGAAAAAAACAGCCATGCCCTCAGCCCGCGCGGGGAGCGTTATTCCCCCGAAACCATCCACGAGCGCCTGCGGATTCGTGACATGATGGAGCAACTCCGGGACTCCGGCGTGCGCACTGGTGGCCCCGCTGCCATGAGCCAAGCGGACCGCCAGGCATTTGCGAATGCACTGGACCAGCTACTGGTCCGCGCCTGACTCTTTGGGCGGCACGGTATAGTCATCAAAGGCCAAGAAGAGGAAGACCCTGACCTATGACCATGGTCGGGAGATGGCTCGACATAGAGGAACTGGAAGAACACACCCATCTGATGGTCTACTTTGCCGACTCTCACAATCCCTGGCAGCGCCCAACCAATGAGAATACCAACGGTCTACTCCGCCAATACTTCCCGAAAGGAACGGATCTGTCGCAATACTCCCAGCAGTACTTGACCAAGGTTGCTAACGAGATGAATAATCGACCCAGAAAATTCTTGGGTTTTCGCACGCCAGACGAAGTAATGGAGTACAAGATCAGAGACTTAGACGGCGGCGTTGCACTTTAAAATTGAAACCGCCCATGTTCAGTGGCTTTCAGGGGCCTACCAGGAAACGCGGAGTGAATGTTTTTCCCGCTCAGAGGGTCATGAATTCCTGATCAAGGAACTCGTATCCGCAAACCGATTATTACAGAAGGTAATGTAAGGAACTATGACGGTTACCAAAAATGAACTGGCAAACCATCTCTGGGAAACCCTGGGGTGGACTCATAAAGAAGCCATGCACATGGTCGATGCTTTCTTCGACCAGTTGCGAGCGGCTATAGTCGCTGATTCTGAACTTTTGTTATCGAATTTCGGCAGATTTGCCGTGCGCGATAAGGCATCTCGGCCGGGCCGTAATCCACGAACCGGACAGCCCCATGTGGTTCAGGCGCGGCGGGTGGTAACGTTTTCTGCTAGTCCGCTTTTACGTGCACGATGTAATCCAGAATTACCGTTATCACCAAGGATCAAACGTTGGAAACCCCGGTTGAATGTTGCATCTGATGTCGATTAACCGCTAAACTTCTGCCTGCCATTTTACTGCTGAGAGTTCGTCATGAATAAAACAGAATTTGTTGCGGCGCTGGCCCGCCACGGTGAAATATCCAAAGTAGACGCTGAAAAATTGTTTCAGGTGTTTCGACATACCCTGGAAACTGAATTACCAACCGCCGGAAAGATTATCCTGCCGGGATTCCTCACCCTGGAGGTCGTAGAGAAGCCCGCAAGAAAGGGACGCAATCCCGCCACGGGTCAGGAACTGGATATCCCTGCCAAGAAAAGCATCAAGATCAAGGCGGGCAAAGAGTTTGCAGACAAGGTCAACCACTAAAGGGAATCGGCATGGTAGAGAAGAAAGTCCGTATTCGTCGTGGCGCCGAGCAGCTTCTGGCGGATCTTGAAAAGAAGCAGTTGGAAATCATGGAACGCCAGAAAGCGGCGATAGCAAAAATTGAAGAACAAAAGCGTCGGTTGCTGCAGGCCCCGTCAAGCAAAAAAGAACGGATTGAACAGGAAAAGCGTTTTGCGCGCGCCTTGCAAGCACTGGTACCCGAATGGGATATGCGGCATGTGATCGCTGCCGTTGAACTGGCTATCGCCGAAGACATGGAACGTCTGCAGGATCGTGGTGAGAAGCTGCTGGAAGAACATGGCAAGGCACGTCGTGGCCGTCGTCCCAGGAATGGATGATTCTGTTGATATCGTTCACCCGATCCTTCGATCAATAAGCGCTTACTATGGTCGAGGGTGAGCGCCTGGCCGATGAGGCCGACGTTGGCGCGAAGAATACAGAAGAGCATTTGCTGGAGGCACTGGCTCGTCAACGCGCTGCATCGGTGCCCCAAGAGGAGCCTGATGAAGACGCGGATGGGGTTCGTTATTGTCTGGATTGCGCCGAGAAGATTCCCCCGGAACGTATACTGGCTGTGCAGGCCGTGCGCTGTGTGACCTGTGCCGCGAAACGGGAACGCTTTGCCAAACTTTCCAAAGGGAGGGGTGGGGCAGGGCGTATCATGAACGATGAGAACGAGTTTGGCGGAAAATAATGTGTTAATACTCACCACCAATGACTGCCCAGGCATGCGTGTGGTGCGGGTACTTGGACCTGTCTACGGGACTTCGGTGCGATCCCGGAACATTGTTGGTAATTTCATGGGTGGCATTCGGGCGGTATTTGGCGGGAAGCAGTCAGGGTACCTGAAGATGATCGCCCAGACGCGGGATGAAGCCCTGGCGCAACTGGCCGACCATGCCCAATCCCTGGGTGCCAATGCTGTTCTGGCCATGCGCTTTGATTCCGGCGAGTTTGATGCCGGGCAGGGGCAGGCGATGAATGAAGTGACGGCCTACGGGACGGCGGTGGTGGTGGAGGCATTGTAATGGCATTGGAGCTCTCACCCATTATTCCGCTGCTCGCGGGTCTCAGCCCCAAACAGCGTAGCAGTTGCATATCCGCAGGTACCATGGTGCGCCGGCAGCAGGCGTTTGGTCAGTGGACCGGCAATCTGGTCATAGCCACCCTGAATCGGCAGGACATTCTGGATCTCCCCGACCTGACTATCACGCGCAAGGCCATACAGAGCATGGGCATTCCCAAAATCCTGACAGCGCATCATCCGGATATTTGCGGCATGATCTACGACGATCAGGATAGGGTGTCATGGTGCATTCGTCTGAGTGGTCCCGGCCTGCCGGTACTGCAGGTGGATATGTTCAAAAGTCACGCCAGCATGGCGGTGTTGGTCTGAACCGTGTAGACGGATTTCGCCAACCTTACGGCACAGCATAGGAGCACAAGTCCGTCGCATCCTCATCCGTCTCGACTACCTGCCTCTGGTCCGGATCTCCTACATGGATGCCCAGGGCGCAGTTCAGCATCTGTATCGCTGGCGATTTCGGGTGCCCATGGGTTTGCAACGGACTACGGGCGACGAATCCTGGCACGACCCTTGGAATCCCTTTGCCATCGGAGCGCTGTACCAGTTCGAGCGCGTTCACCATCTGCCCGTTGAGGGGGGCAGCCGGGGCATGGACGGATTGCCGACGCTCATCGCCCACGCCTTGCTGAATGCCAGGAAACCCGATCCCTGGCCGTGGACCTGGGTGCTGGTGACCAAGTTTCCTCGCCCCGAGAGCGTGCATGTCTTTATCGCGCATCGCGGCTGGGTTTTGAAGAGTCTGGCGAATACGGGAATATTGAAGGGCACTCCCGACGGCACCTGGCCCGTCTACGCCCGGGATCCGCATACCGCCATGGCAGGACAATTCCCGGTTCCTATATCGGCACAATCGGTTGACCTCTACGCGGCGGCTCGCTCCGCCGGCTATGCGCTGCCCGTCATCCACTATGCGCGGTATCATCATGCCTGGGTGCGATACGAAGCCTATGACGACCCCGACATCCGCTGGGTCAACTACTTTGACCGTGGGCGCGCTCTGCACTATTACCCACGCGCCGATTACGGTTTCCCGCAGAGTGCGGGGTGTGTGGAGTTGCCCAAGCATGCGGCGAGAGCGTTATACGCCCTGCTGCACTATGGAACGCCGGTGACCGTCGCCCACGACGCAGCCCCGGGAAGGGATCCATTTCGGAAAGTGGCGCTATCACCGTTACCCCCGTGCCTGACTTATCGTGAGGAGCGCAAAGACTCCAGCCCACGGAGTGTCCATTTCAATTTGGTGGAACGGCATGTCTTGGCGTGTCGGCGTGCTTTGTCACCGCGCCGCTTTTCCCTGTGCCAAAAAGAGAAAAAACGGCTATAGGCAATAATGTGGTTGACCGGCGGTCGTGATGTGCCGAAAGAAAAACGTCCGTGTTGTGCAAAGTGTGGTTGACTTGAGTGATTGGCCGCATGTGCCGAACTGTGCAAAACATGGTTGAATTGAACAAGCGCCAGAGGTACGGCGACCAAATTCTTTACTTTCTGGGCTACCAATGATGGGCAGATGTGAATGACTTATTTGCAGCGAAAGCAGTCGTTCGGCACCCGGGCGGGTATATTTCGGAGAGCGTCAACCGTAAAAGTTGGCACTATACAATAGTTGCTTTAGAGGGTTGCCGGTGCGAACCTATTGATAAGTTTGAATATCACAAAACCAAGCTTGCAATTATGATTACAATTCGTGCCGCTGACAGCATATATCCTAGCTCATGGCATGCAAATCCAGTTCCTAGAAACATAATATTATTGTTTACTTTTCGCCTAATGATCATCGCACAAGTCGGCGCCATAGTAGCTGCGCTACCAAAAATCATAAACCCTTTATTGGGCACTTCGAATAACAAAAATTTCACGACTTGAGAATGGAATATTCCCCCTTCCTCGCCGATTTCAGGCGATTTTTACGCATTATCCTGTTAAACAGCGTGCAAAAGTATCCAGTATTGGGGTGGAAACAGCGTCTAAATTGACCACCTGATATCCTGCCGGTTTTGACCGGAGGAACCTGGAGTGATTTGCATGGAAACGATTGCCAAAGTCCGGATTCGATATCATCGCGACAATGAATCCATCAGCCGGATTGCTCGTAAAATGAATCTATCCCGCGTCACGGTGCGCAAGTATGTGGATTACGATGAAGACGTTCCGAAGTACAGCAAAAGAAAACCGCGTCCACGCCCACAGTTGGGCGCATTTGAAGAAACCTTGCAGCAATGGCTGGAGACCGATGCGCACTTGCCGCGCAAGCAGAAGCGTACGGCACGCAGGCTTTTCGAAGGTTTGCAGAAGGCGGGATATCAGGGAGCCTATGACAGCGTCCAACGTTGGGTAAGGGCCTGGAAAACTACCGTCCGCCCCGGTCTGCACAAGGCCTTTATCCCGCTGAGCTTTCGTCCCGGCGAAGCGTATCAGTTTGACTGGAGCAGTGAAACGGTGATTCTGGGGGGTGTAACCACCGCGATCAAAGTGGCTCACTTTCGCCTGACCTATAGCCGCATGTCATTTGTCAGGGCCTACCCGAGGGAAACCCAGGAGATGGTCTTTGCGGCGCATCAGGCGGCCTTCCTGGTCCTGGGAGGCGTCCCGGAACGGGGTATCTACGACAACCCAAAGACCATTGTGGACGTGGTGTTAAACCGCCCCATCAAAGGCAAAGAGCGTACCTTCAATCATCGCTTTCTGGCGCTCATGAACCACTACCTGATTCGTCCTACCGCCTGCACGGTCGCCGCCGGATGGGAGAAAGGGCAGGTCGAGAACCAGGTAGGCAATATCCGTGAATGGTTTTTTACCCCCATCCTGCGCTTCGACAATTTTGATCAGCTCAATGCCTGGCTCTGGGAACGCTGTCAGGAGCGTGCTCAGGCACATGCCCATCCGGAACAGAAAGAGCGGACCATCTGGGATGTCTTCCAGGAAGAGAAGGCGCTATTGCGACCCTTCCAGGCGACCTTCGACGGTTACGTCGAGGACCGTGTACGTGTGCAGTCGACCTGTCTGATCTCAGTGGATCGTAACCACTACAGCGTCCCCGCAGAGTGGGTAGGACAATGGGTCCGGGTACGGCGCTATGTGGATCGTATCCTTGTGCTGATGGAGAGTGCGGTGATTGCCACTCATCCCCGATACATGGGACGGAATAAGACCACCACCGACATTCTGCATTACCTCAATGTGCTGGAGCGTAAGCCTGGAGCTTTACGCAATGGCTTACCTTTCCAGAAACTGCCACGACCCATCACCCTGGTGCAGGAGCACCTCCTGACCAAAGCCGGTGGAGATAAGGCGTTCGTGGAGGTTCTGCTGGCGGCCAGAGACCATGGCATGGAGATTCTGGAGACCGCCTGTGCCATGGCGCTGGAACAAAATATCGTCACGGTGACGGTCATCCTCAATCTGGTGCATCGCCTGGCCAACCCGCTGCCAACCCCACCCCAGCAGACTCCAGAGGCTCTGCATCTCAAGGAAGAGCCGACTTCCGATTGCAACCGTTACGATACCTTACGGGAGAAGCGTCATGTCCACTGAATTGGTCCCATCGCTGAAAGAGCTTCATCTCTATGGTATGGCCACAGCTTACCAGGAATGGGCGGCACACCCGCAACCTGTAGCAGAACCAGTCGCTTGGCTGACCCAATTCGTGACTGCCGAAAAGCAGGATCGTTATCACCGTAGTCTGCGCTACCAACGGCGCATCGCTCATTTCCCACTGCAGCGCAGTCTGGATGAGTTTGACTTTACCGAGAGCCCCATAGCTGAAACCGATGTTCGAAATTTGGCCGAAGGCCTCTATCTGGAGGCGGCGCACAACGTCATTCTGGTGGGCGGTACCGGAACCGGAAAAACCCATTTGGCCCTGGCGCTCGGTCATACTGCCATTGATCAGAGCAAACGTGTGCGCTGGTACAACGTCGTGGATCTCGTTAACTACCTGGAACAGGAGAAAAATCGCGGCCAGGGTGGCCGCCTCGTCAAAACCTTACAGGGCATGGATCTCGTCATTCTCGATGAGTTGGGCTATTTGCCCTTCTCGGAGTCCGGGGGTGCCTTGCTCTTCCACCTGATCAGCAAGCTTTACGAACAGACCGCGCTGATCATGACCACCAACCTCTCCTTCGGAGAATGGGTGAAGATCTTCGGAGACGCCAAAATGACTACGGCGCTTCTCGATCGGCTGACCCATCACTGCGACATTCTGGAGACCGGAAACGATTCTTACCGGTTCAAAAAACGCCGTAGCCACCCCCTCTAACCCTGGTCAAAATTAGACGCTGTTACCTGGTCATTTTTAAACGCTGTTTGACACATTATCCCTACTTTATCTGCGTATTTTCAGTATTTTTAGCCTTTTTCGTGGGCTTTGGACGGATTGATCCCTACCTGGTCACCGATTGCTGCATTAAGCAGGTAAATCGCCGCATGTTATAGACCAGATTCATCATGCCGATTTTGACTTCAGCGCGAGCCATACCAATGGTGCGCAGAAACTTACCACCCTGCTGTACCATGGCGCCAAAGGCATGCTCAACCCGCGCTCGGTGGTGTGACCGGCGCGTGTTGGCCAACTCCTGGGCCTTGGTCAAGGGGCGGTTGTGTTGCGCCTTCTCGTGGATTCGGCTGCGGTAACCTTTTTGACATAGCATTTGCTCCGCTTCCGTTGAACGATAGGCGCTGTCCGCAAAAACCTGTACGCCCTGATTTTCCGGGTCCAGAAGCGCTTCCAGGCACTGACTGTCATGCACAGCGGCATCCGTGACCACGTACTGATGAATCAGCTTGTGGCGCTTGTCCACGTTGATATGGTTCTTGTATCCGAAGAAACTGCGGCCATTCTTTTTGGTCCAGCGGGCATCGGTGTCTTTCTGGCGGCGCTTGGCGGGCTGATCCTGCCACGTCTGGGGTGTTTCGCCCTGATTGACCTGTTCCCGCTCCTTCCGGTGCATCCGTTGCCGTGGAACCGTCACAAAACTCGCGTCGATGATTTGCCCAGCCCGTGCGGCGTAGCCGGCTTCCCGCAGAAAAGCATGGAAGGCCGTGAACAGTCGCTCCGTCAGTTTGGCCTGGGCCAGTGATTCACGGAATAGCCACAAGGTCGTGTGATCGGGTATGGCTTCCTCCAACCCAAGCCCCAGGAAACGCTGAAAACTGAGGCGATCCCGAACCTGGTATTCGGTTTGTTCGTCGCTGAGATTGTGCAGTTGCTGTAACACCATCATCTTGAAGAGCAGCATCCGGTCGTAGGGCTTTCTCCCTCCCGGCCCTTTGGGCTTGGCCTTCGGCACACTCTCCAGAATTGGGCGGAAGCGCTCCCAGGGAATGAGCCGGTTGAGCAGCGGCAGGCCGTCGCCCAGCAAATCCAGTTCCCGCAACCGGCGGTCTCCGGGGAAGAATCCTGTTTGCCCTACCAGTCCTGCCATCACCCGCCCTCCGATCTAACCTACCCCCCTAGATTTTACTGCATAGGGGGAGTTTTTCGAACCGCCCTATTGTTACTCTGGGGTATACAATGCATACAAAATGAAAAGCAAGATTATACACTTGCGGTTAAACGCTACCCTCTAAATGGTCTACCTTTCGGCTATTTCATTAATACGGATAGGATCCCATATTCTTTCGGCCAGTAACTTGTAGATTTTCTGGCGTTTAATTAAATCATCCAGCTGGAAATCTGTGCAAGGAGTGAACGCGAGGCCACTTTGCTTAAGAAACTTTATGAACCCAGGGTTGTGCTCGTAGCAGTTGGGATGCAAAGACTTAGCCAGAAGGTTTTGACCATAATAGTGGGGCAATTTCTTCTTGTAGGGCAGATCCCCATAGCTGGCGTTGAACTTCTTCGGCAGAAGCAATAGCCCGCCAATACTGTCACGATAGGCCCAGAAATCGTTCTCGTCTTTAAATTCCTCGTTGAATCGCTCAGGATGAGCAGCCCAGATATGCTCGATTTCGAAGCGTTGCGCTCCACCTGCAACATATTCTGGGAATTTGCCTGACACTCCAGACATGCGTTCGATGTAATCGGTAAACCGAGCAAGCATCCAGAAAATATAACGCTTAGACCATTGATTGAGTCCAAAATCCGCCATACCACTGCGGTTCTTATCCTTGGTACCGTTGAAGTCGCAGTCCAGTTCGTTCAGCCTTTTTATCAGATTTTTGGCTAGTGCGGCAACCGGTTTACCGCGGATATCTTTTATGATGTTGAATGCCGTGTAAGACATGGCCGAATAGCTAAGAGTAAGGTAGTTTACTGCGCGCCGGGCGATGAGGATGTCGATGAAGCTGGCCACCATCCGCAGCTTGCGGTCGATGGTGTATTCATCGTCCGCGGGTAGGAGTGGCGCTAGTAACAATGGGTACTGTAGAGTGAAATCGCAACGCGCGTTGTAGTACACCTCCTCTAATCCCGGCGTATATTTCTCTGCGGCTTTACGCAGACGGAGGTATTGGCGGGTGTAAAAGCGCAGATCACGCTGAATGAAATAATAAAAGTCATCGTTATGGTTCAGACCAATGCATTCGTGGTTGTCGCGTATCCAACGATGGAACTCTGTACCTAGACGGTCAAAGTCACCAGGAGTAGCACCTTTTTTTGCGCTCGCGGATAGATTGAGCGTATTGGCTGCGCAGCCAAGTTTTTACGGCATCGACCTCCTCGTCTTTGCCTAACTGCACCAAATCACCGATGCATTTCTTCCAAGTGGTGCTGCAGTTCATTCTGGCTTCGGTATCGCCGATATTTGACAAAATATAACCCTTGAGCATATCCAACGGGGAAAGAGAAAGGCCTCTGTCATTCATAGTCTCGAAAATTAGATAGGCGTCATCTTCGGAATAGGCAGTGATCTCTACCAGGTTGACGTTGTCGATAAGCCAGTCGGAAAAATAAGGTAAGGCTGCATCATTAATTTCTTCTGGGAATAGCCCGTCGATATCGTTGAAGCGTCCAACAATATTGACTATCGATTCTGAGGCATCGCTCAGATCATATTCCTTCCCGCTATATAAAACATCCATGCAGGGGGTACGCTCCTCAACATCCAGGTTGAACGAGCGTTCACCATACCGCTCCGAAAAGATTAGATCTTCAAGCTTTACCCGATCCGCACGCTCACCCTGTTTTAGGTGAAGGTAGATAAGCAAGAGAGTTAGTGTGGTCAGACGCTGCTGACCGTCAATGATGAATTTACGACCTTCTCTTTCGCTGGTGATGATGGACCCCAAAAAATAATGCCCATATTTCTGCACAGTCTTGCGCGGATGTTTTGAGTCGAAGTCTTCAAGAAACTTGCTAGTCAGATCGTCGTAACCGTCCAAGCAACCCACCTTCCGAAATTTTGTGACCTGACCGATCCTGTCCCGCATTGAGCGAGGAGGGATGGAGATGACGAAGGACGAGAAAATTGCTTATTGGCGGCAGCAGGTAGAAAGATTTCGGGCGAGCGGACTTTCGGTCAAGAATTACTGCGCGCAGGAAGGGATCGCCGTAGCCACCCTGCATTACTGGCGTAAGCGATTAGCCGATGCGGTAGAGTCGCGGCCGATGTTCAATGGGACCGAAGGGTTTTTGCCGGTCACTCTGGCGCCGGCCCGGCCTTCCGTTTCGCCTGTGGAGGTTCACCTGTTGTCGGGCCGCAGCCTGAAGCTGACCGCTCCGATGGATGCCGGCTGGCTCCAGACCCTGGTCCAGGTCCTGGAAAGCCCATGTGGCTGAGTCCCGGCAGCCGAATCTGGCTGGCGGCGGCACCGGTGGACATGCGTCTGGGCTTTGATGGTCTGGCCGCCAAGGTGCAGGGGGTTCTGGCGGCGAATCCCTTTTGCGGCCATGCCTTTGTATTCCGCAACCGCCGCGGGGATCGGCTCAAGCTCCTGCTCTGGGATGGTCTGGGTTTCTGGCTTTTGTACCGACGCCTGGATCAGGGACGGTTGCATTGGCCCAGGATGGAGAACGGGGCCATCGAACTCTCCACAGCACAGTGGGCGATGCTGGTGGAAGGAAGACCCTGGACGCCGTTACCGGCCCTCAAAGTCTGTACGCCTACCGCCTTGTAACGTATCGAAAATGCTGGCTTTCTACCCGGTTTCCTGGTAGAATTTGCCCATGAAATCAACGGCTCCAGTCGATCTTCCGACGCACCCAGATGCCTTGCGCGATCTGGTCTTGCAACTGCTGCGGCAGCAGGAAGAAAAGGACGCCGAGCACGCCCGGCAGCTCGCAGTAAAAGACCGGTACCTCACCCTGCGCGACGAGACCATCGCCCGCCTGGAGATGACCATCGCCAAGCTGAAACGCTGGCGATTCGGTCAGCGTTCGGAAAAGCTCTCTCCCGATCAGATCAGCCTCTGGGAAGAGGCGCTGGAGACGGAGATCGCCGCGGTGGAAAGCGAGCTGGAGGCCGTGCTGGCCGAGAGTGCTGCTGCCAAACAACCGGAGTCCGCGCCGAAGGCGGCTCCCCGCCGCCATCCCGGTCGCATGAAGCTGCCCGATACCCTGCCCCGGGTTGAGGTTCGCCATGACCCCGAAAGCTGCACCTGCGGCCAGTGCGGCGGCCCTCTGGAGACGATCGGGGAAGAAATCAGCGAGAAGCTCGACTATGTCCCGGGCCACTTCCAGGTCATCCGCCATATCCGCCCCAAGCTGGCCTGCCGCCCTTGCGGCACCCTCGAAAGCCCAGCCATGCCGGCGCAGGTGATCGACAAGGGCCTACCCACTGCGCGGATGGTGGCTCAGGTCCTGACCGCCAAGCATGTGGATCACCTGCCTCTATATCGCCAGGAAACCCAATACCTGCGGGCGGGCATCCCGATCTCCCGCGCCACCCTCTGCAGTTGGCTGGGTCAGGGAGAGTACTGGCTCAGCATTCTTGCCGAGGCCTGCAAAATGGCATTGCTCGAAGGGGCCATCCTGCATGCCGACGAGACGCCCTTGCCGGTCCTGAACCCCGGCAGCGGGAAAACCCACAAGGCCTATCTCTGGGTGTATCGTAGCCAAGGAGACGCCCCCCATCCCATCGTCATCTTCGATTATGCCCCGGACCGCAAAGGCATCCATCCCCAAGGCTTCCTGAGAGACTGGCAAGGGATTCTGCAAACCGATGACTATGGGGGCTACGATGCCCTCTACCGCAAAGGGCAGATCACGGAAGCCGGATGCTGGGCTCATGTCCGCAGACATTTTTACGACGTGAACCAGAGTGCGCCGAGCCCGGTGGCCCAGACCGCGTTACTGCGCATCCACGAGATCTATGAGATCGAAGCCGAGATCAAAGACGACCCACCGGAGCAAAAGGTGCTGGCCCGCCAGCAACGGGCGGGGCCCTTACTGGAATCCTTCTGGACCTGGCTCAACGATACCCTGGCGCAAGTGGCCCCCAAAAGCGCCATTGCCAAGGCCATCGGCTATGCGCTGAAGCGCTGGAAGGCGCTGACCCTCTATCTCCAGGAGGGGCGCCTCGGCATCGATAACAATCCCGTGGAGAGGGCGCTGCGGGGGGTTGCCATCGGTCGCAAGAACTTCCTCTTTGCCGGGAACGATGCCGGGGGCGAACGAGCGGCCGCCTTCTACACCCTCATCGAGACCTGCAAGCTCAATGGCGTGGAACCCTTCGCCTATCTTTGCGATGTGCTCGAGAAACTCCCCACTTGGCCCAACAAACGGCTCCACGAACTCCTGCCGTGGAACTGGAAAAAACCAGCATTAGCCTGACATCAACCCACCCGCAAGGGTGGGTTGGCTAAGCGCTTACAGATCGTCAATAAGATCCTGCACCTGTTTGGCCTGCCACTTGTATTCGCGCTGATAGTAGTCAATTGCATAGTGGGTACCACTCAACAACTGGCGGATCGTCTTGACCTTACCGTCTATTTCTTTCATTGAATAATTTACCTCCAACATTTTGACTGGCGACAATACGTTCGGATATTTATGATCAAAACGGTGCGCATAGTATTCTCTAGGTCGCCCAAATATTAGCCCATTGGGCTCACCTCAGGGTGAGAATCATGCGTCGATCCAAAACAGCTTCTTAAGATTGAGAGTGTTGTACAAAGCCTCTTGCAGCGTTACATCTGATCTTCAACTTATTTGGCTGGCCGTGAAGCCCTGCAGAAATGGGGGCGCAAAATCTCCAATCGCTCCATATCCAAAATACTGGTTACCAGTCTGCTGCCAACCATTATGAACGCTCTTGGTCGACTTTAGGCTAAACCAGAGTACTTAGGCCATAGAAACATTTTTATTTAGGAAAATTCTTGCGCAATATTTTTATGGTAGCCTGATAGTCGTGGTCAACTATGAAAACCTTCACGTCGGCTTGATAGTCGTGATCTACCAAGACTCCGGGCGAGATGATTTGCTGGTTCTTCTCCTGATAATCGTGATCTACAAAAAAAACCTTGTGATCGGCTTGATAATCGTGTTTGACAATAAACACCTTGGCTTTTGCTGACATTATCTACTCCTATAATAGAATTATGTGAGCCTGAACACTTCGCTTTACTGCTTAATTGACTGACCCTGTTATCAGGTGACAAGATGGCGCACAATTAGATTAATCCAAATCAATGTCCGTTTTCAGTCTTTACCGCTCATTCAGCATAAAACCCCTACACGCATCTGACAGGTCAGACCGATAGAGAGTACACCAACTGTACGCCTTCATTCCAACCGGAAATCTTCTGCGTATATTCCACATTCATCTTCCATCCCATGGCGCAGCAGGTACTCTTCAACGCATTATAACCAAGTACGTGATTCTAAAACCCAACAAGCTATACCACGAACGCCCGATCTATACCATCCAGTCGAAGATTAACCGCGCTGGAGAATGCAGATGCCTGTACCCGCCTCATCCCGTTCTGGGAACCAAACCGAAAAGAAAGATCCCCGTCTTGAGCTTGCCGACCGCCTGATTGCACAGATCGAGGCAGGAACTGCCAACTGGCAACGCCCCTGGAACCCTGGCGATGTGTTGGCTCCGGTCAGCGCTGTCACCGGCAAGCCCTACAGAGGGGTGAACTACCAAAATCTTCTGACGTTTTCTCCTGACCCATCCGATCCACGTTGGTGTACCTATAAGCAGGCCCAGGAGCAGGGTTGGCAGGTGCGCAAGGGTGAACATGGGATTCCCATCGAAAAATGGTCTGAGTATGCGCACAAGCGCACCGACGAGGAAATCGAGCGGCTCAGAGCGCAGGGTGCTCAGGATATTGAGCCTGTGGAAAAGCGGCTGGGTGTCCGTTACTACACCGTATTTCATGCTTCCCAGATCGACGGCATCCCGCCACTGGAGCGGTCCCCGCGTCCGGAGATTGAGGGGAAACCCGATGAGCGCCTGTCAAAGCTGGCCGAGAACATGGGCATGGACGTGATTCACGCCGGTGGCCGGGCCTTTTATCGTCCCTCTGAGGACAGGGTGTTTATGCCGCCAATAGAGAGCTTCGAGCGTGCAAGCGGTCATGATACCACCCTGCTGCATGAGCTTTCCCATGCGACAGGTCATGAATCCCGGCTGAAGCGAGAAATCCGGAACCCTTTTGGCAGCCCAAAATATGCCGTCGAAGAGTTGCGGGCGGAGATGTCGGCGGCCATGACCGCAGCGAGCCTTGGGATCGGTTTTGATCCCGCGTCTCAGGATTTGGAAGAAGGCCGCGAGGCGGGCAATTCCGCCGCCTATCTCGCCTCATGGCTCAAGGCTTTGCCGGAAAAAGAGCGCAAGCAGGCCATCATGGGCGCGATCAAGGATGCCCAGGGCATCAGCGATTACCTCATCGAGCGGACGCCGGAATTGCAGGTTGAAGCCGCGCAGGAGCGGGCTGGTCCGACCGTCTCCCGTGGTGATTATGTCCGGTACAAGAATGAGATCGGACAAGAACTGGAAGGCGTGGTGCTTGACGATGCCCAGCCCGGTGAAGCAACGCGACTGCGGCACATCACCCGGTGGCCCAACGGCACGCCGCTTATGGAGGCGGCGGATCACATTATGCCCGTGGTGCTGCCGGACGTTCTGGAGGTGCATCTTGTATCGGCGGTTCGGGATGGTGTTGCGCTGAACGGGGTGGATTCGCGGACGAATGAATATAAGTTGACCATGGGGAGCGACATGGAGCGTCGCAAAATGGAAAACCGGGTACTGATGGATGTTGAGCGCGCGCGTGGCATTTACCCAACCTTTACTAAAGAAGGGCCTCAAGTTGGTGATCTCGTGCGTTTTGAGCCGCATGAACCTGGTGTAACGAGCATGTCCTTTTCGGGGCGTGTCATTGCGGCACTGGATACCAATACCGGCGATGTGCGTTATCACCTGCGGGCGGGGACGGGGCCAGAAAATGGCGCTGAGGCGCGGGTGTATGGCCGGGATGGACAGTTCCGTGGGATCGCTCTGGAGCAGGCTGTGGGATTCGACCGGGCTCTCGCTCCAGAAGCAGAGAAAGCCCCCGGATTCAGGTCGGGGACTTCGTGGTAACCCGGAGAAATCAATTCGGGGCAGACTGGAACACTTCCTCCATTGTTACCCTCATCGATGACTCCGAAGTCCGGTTGCAGGACCTCTACCGCTCTGGCCAGGAGTGGGAAGTCTCCCCAGCCGGGCGAAAGATGGCTCGTGAGGACTTTGATGCGGCTCTCCGTCATCAGGTCAGTGGCGTGGTGCCGCCGGAGAACGTATCAGAAAAGCTTGACTCTGCCGCCAGCCGTGACCGGTTCGTCGGTGCGGTCCGGGCTTTTGATGCCGAACACAGTCTCCTGTACGGCAAGGAATCAGCCCCATTGACAAAAGTCCCCGACGAAGTGCGGACATTTCTGGGCGTACAGCAGGCGTCTGTGACAGACAAGCTACTCCGCAGCAGCGAAGAAAAGAGCTTTTTCTCGGACAAGATGCAGGAACTACGGGAGATCATCCGGCAGATGCCGGAAACCTATGAGACCGACGGCAAGCCGGACAGCGAGCGACCAGTCTCCCTGCGCTACTTCGGCCCCAACGGTGCCCAGTGGTTCATCATCGAGAAGGATCGCGGAGATCCGGAAAACGAGGGACACGGTCCCACGGTGCCTGGCTTGCCAGATCAGACCCAAGCCTTTGGCCTGGCAGACCTTGGTATGGGATACCCGGAACTGGGATATATCAACATCCCGGAGATCACCCGTGCCGGGGCAGAACTGGACTACCATTTCACCCCCGCCACTCTCCTGGAGATCAAACGGGAGCACTACCCGGATCGGCTTCCACCCGAGCAACGCCCGGAAGATCTCCGCAAGGAACAGGCGCTTCAGGAGTACCAGGCGTTTTATGCCCAGTTGTCAGAGCGGGAAGAGAAACTGGTAACGGAGGTTCGCGAGCGCTCTGGGCGCCTCGCCCCAGCGGATTTCCATGGCTTCTCCGACATGATGCGGGATTTCAGCAAGCGTGTGGACGATACCTTTGGGATCATCCGGGAGGGAGAAAACCGAGGAGCGTCGGCCCCGGAGCTGCGTTTAGCGCAGGCGCTCGCCACGGAAGACATCTCCGGTCTGCCTGCCGTCAATACCGCGCGTGAACAGGCCAGGCGACTAGGCGAGCGATTTCACGATCTGGATAAAGAGGTCCGGGCCAGCTTCAAGGCGCGGCTCAAGGAGCATGGCAAGGCATTGCTGGAGTCGAGTACGCCGCGCGAACCCCGGGAGATCGTGCTGGCAACGTACTGGAAGCATGGCATCGAGGTCAGTCCGGACAACCCCATGATCGGGAAACTCACGGATGCGATCCGGGACAAGGATCTCAAGGCCATGATAGGGCTCATTGGCTATAACAGCCAGAATCCGGCATCAGAGGAAGCCTTTTCACGAGTCACTGGGATAAAAATGGAGAAAACCCAGTCTGGGCGTGTTGCCCAGTTGCAGGAATGGGCCGGTGTAGAAAAGGTGCAAGCTTTAACGGAAAGCCATGCGGCGGCCAAGCAGGAGCGGGAAGCGCAAAGCCTGAAAAACGGGATGACCAAGGCGTGGGACGACCTGAAGGGGCTACGTGTACAGGTCGGCGATCAAGTGGTGAATGGTCAGGAATATGTCGCCCTGAAAGTCGCCAAGGGTCAGGATCGTGTTACTTCTGGCAAGTCGGGCGCGGCCACGACGTACCATCTGGTCAATGAACAGGGCGAGTATTCCAGCGTCAAGGACGTGCGTTTCACGGC
Organism: Acidithiobacillus ferridurans; assembly: GCF_003966655.1. Taxonomy (NCBI): domain Bacteria; kingdom Pseudomonadati; phylum Pseudomonadota; class Acidithiobacillia; order Acidithiobacillales; family Acidithiobacillaceae; genus Acidithiobacillus; species Acidithiobacillus ferridurans. Next base: position 2,548,518 of record NZ_AP018795.1, read on the forward strand.
CTTTGCCAAGCGGGTTTTGGTCATGAACGCCGATGGCAATGTGCGTAACGCCCTGGAGCAGGCGGGGATTGCGCACGGAATGGCCCTGGAGGTTACCCAGAAGTCGGCCATTGAACTGCAGAAAGAGCAAAAAAAGCCAGACACTGCACCTGAACTGCCCGGAAAGAACGCCTATGAGCAAAAATTCGAAGCGCGCAAGGAGCGGTATCGCGCCAGGGCGGAAAAGTTGCGGGGCTTGGCGAAGTCCCGTCTGGATCAGGCGCGCAGAATGGCGGATGTCATTCCTTTTGGTCAGCCGATCCTGGTTGGCCACCACAGCGAAAAGAGCGACCGAAAGTTCCGTGAGCGTATCCACCAGAACTTTGGCAAAGGCTTCGACTTGTTGAAGCAGGCAGAGCATTACGAGCGCCGCGCCAAGGGTGTCAACGACTACGCGATCAGTGCGGACGATCCGGATGCCGTGAAAAAGCTTACGGCCAGGGTGGAGACCCTTAAGACGGCCCAGGAACGGATGAAGGCGGCGAATGCCGCTATCCGTAATCATGAGAAAAACGGACCAGAGGCGCAGCAAGCCGCCCTGGAGGGCTTGGGCTTCAAGCCAGAGCAGGCCAAGAGCCTGCTGACCCCGGACGTTATGGGCACGGTGGGCTTCGCGTCTTATTCGCTCAGCAATAACAACGCGAACATCAAGCGCCTGGAGGCGCGCATACAGACGCTGGAGAAAGCCCGGAAGCTTGAAGACCGGGAGACTCAATATGCCTGGGGTTCGGTGCGGGAAAACAAGGAAATTAACCGCATCCAGTTCCGCTTCGATGGCAAGCCTGAGGAAGAGGTACGCAATCTCATGAAGTCGAGCGGATTTCGTTGGGCACCGTCTGAAAGCGCCTGGCAGCGGCAGTGGACGGGCAATGCCGTATATGCCGCGCGGGATGTCATCAAAAAACTGGATGAGAGGATGCCGCCTGAGCAGATGGTAGCTGCACCTGAGTCGGCGCCAACCCCCGACATTGCATCCGCCCAGAAAGTGGACCGCGAACCGAACTTGCGCGACCCCAGCGCAGCACTGGAGGCGGCTATCAAGGATCGGGACGGCACCTGGCACAACCTGTCTGCATACGAGAAGGACAGGGTATTAGTCGGCACCTTGCAACGGCTGAATGCCGAGACGGGTAATTACGAGAAGGTGCCTGTGGAGTTTTGTCCGGGGGGTGTCGGCGGGTTGCAGGCGAGAGCGCATTTCCCGGACGGCTCACGGCTGCGTGTTTCGCTGTCTCGATCGAATCCCTCTGAGATTCAATCGTCCAGGGTGGACGTGCGCGTCTACGGTGAAAAGCAGGACATGGACGGGAAGGTCACGCTGACGCAGATCCACGAGCATCCCGGTCGCCTGCGGGCCAATGAAGCCCTGCAGAAGATCCCCGACCACAGGGAAGGGAAGGTCATCAAGCAGGCTTTGGGTGTGGACCCGAAGATGCTGAACCCGCAGCCCTCACGCGAGGCGCAAAAAGCCCCGGACAAAGTGCGGGAGCAACGGCAAGGGGTGGAAATTTAGAGGTGTTGGTGGATGTATGACGTTGTTATGTGAACGGTTTTTCTGAAGACGAAAAGGAGTATGTGATATGGCTACACGGATGATGCAACGGAACAACCTGGCGGACGCTTTTGTACAGGTCAATGACGAACAGACGAACGCCGCCTTGAAAGCAGCCAAGGAGAATATCGGGGATGCGGAGTGGAAAAAAGGGTATTCCCAGGAGAGCAAGTCGGTGGTCCGCGAGTCTCTGAAGGAGCATGGGGCGCGTTATGAGCAGACACTGAAGGGCAACCTTGTTGGGGTGGATGTGGCCGAAACGCAGGCCAATGGGGAAACCTTCAAGAAGCTGCGCGTCACGCTGGAGAACGAGGTCGGCAAGACCATCCTGTCGGCGGATATGAACTCTGAATTTGCCCAACGGCTGATTACCAAACTCGACACCGCAACCCGAGAGCACGCGGGTAAAGAGGTGGACGTTGGTGCTTTCGCCAAACATACGGAACGGGGTGATCGGGTGTTTGTGGATCATATCGCCACGATGAAAGACGCTGCCGGGCAGGAAATCCCCGCCGCTCAGGGGCATTTCGAGAAGGCCAAAGACCGGGTGTTGGCGACCCAAAAACCGCTTCTGGACGCCGGCATGTCGGACAAGAAGGTCTTGAATCAGATTGCCGCCAGTGCCCGTGAGAGCTACTTCGTCGAAGTGGCCGCCGGCTTGTCTGAGCGGATGGTGGAGCAGGGGATTACGCCGAGTGTCAACGAGCGCCACGAATTCCCGGCGCTGGAGGCGGGCATCAAGGACCGCGATGGCACCTGGCAGAACCTGTCCGCCTATGAAAAAGACGGGCAGTTGGTCGGCACCTTGCAGCGGCGGGATGCCGAGACGGGCAATTACGAGAAGGCGCCCGTAGCCTTTGAGCCGGACGGCAAAGGGGCGCTGGTGGCCGAAGCCGTCTATGAATGGGGTGAGAAGTTGACCGTCAACCTCTCCCGCTCCGAGCCAACACAGGGCGGACACGAAAAAGTGGATGTCCGGATACTCTCCGGCGATGAGCAGATCCACGAGCACCCCGGTCGCCTGCGGGCCAATGAAACCCTGCAGAAGATCCCCGACCACAGGGAAGGGAAGGTCATCGAGCAGGCTTTGGGTGTGGACCCGAAGATGCTGAACCCGCTGCCGCCGCGTGACGTGCAAAAGGCTCCGGCCAAAACGCAAGAGAAGCAGCAGGAGGTGGGACTATGAGCCTGGCCGAGGAGTTGATCGAATGGGCCGAGGAAGAGGTGGAGCACGGCAACCCCGCACACAAGGAGCAGGTTGCCTTGATTCTCGCGCAACTGCATGAGATCGCCGACCCGGAATCCCTGCCGGTTGGCTCTACCCAGCGATTCCTCGCACAGCGGCGCGTGGACAAGCTGGTGGAGAAGGCTGAAGCGTTGGGTTTTGAGACGCCGGGGAAGATGTTGAAAAAGGAGATCGGCAAGAAACTTGCCGGTCAGGCTTTGGGCATAAACCTGTAAGGAGAGTCCCATGTTTGGATTTTTTAAGGCCCTGACGGGGAACTCCGCCTCGAAGGGGCATGCTCCCGGCAAGGGCCGTGCGCTCAGCAATTTGTTGGTGGGCGGTTATCCGGAGCATTTGTATCCTGTGGATGATCCCCAAGGGGTCGGCGGGTATCAGTTGGCCATCGAGGCGCTGATACGCGATGAGTCGCCCGAGGTGATTTATTTGCGCTCGGAGACCGAGGATCTATCCGTGGTCCGCAAGGGGCTCGCATACCTCTCCCGCATCGGTGGTCAAGTCGGTGTCGCCGATCAGCTTCCCGATGAAGAGGTCGCGGCCCTGTTTGGTGTCGATGTCCGTTCGTACCAGTCGGCGGTTGTGAACCCACAAGGGGATGCTGCGGCTTATGCAGGATGATCTGACGCGCGCCCCTCGTTTCCTTTGGGGAGACTTTCCAGATGTCCTGCGTAATGGGAATCTTGGGGAGCTGAAACAGCAGCCGGAGTACATGGCGGCCAAATCTGGGGAGAGCGAGGCGGCATTGAATCTGGCTAGTCGTATCATCCGCACGGATTTCGTCGAAGCTGTGGCGCGTTTGGGTGCATCACATCCCAAACCGGTCTTGTTGCCGGTGTTGGCTGTAGAGTCTGTGGGCCGGAACAAGATTCCGCAGATGCTGGCGGAAACACTATCTGCCCGTCTGGGTTGGAGGACGGAAAGCGGTATCGTCCAAATATCCAGGGCTATGCACACGGATTCTGGGGCTGATCATCGACTTGTGTCTCATTCATTTTTTGACGGGAAAATCGATCCTGATGCGGGCTATATCCTCATCGATGACACCTTAACGATGGGCGGCACACTCGCTGATTTTCGTGGATTCATCATGAGCCGTGGCGGTCAGGTGATGGGCGCTGCTGTAGCAGTGGCTCATGAGGGAGCGTTGCACTTGCCAATTCGCGACAAGATGCTGCAAGATATATTTGCTAAATACGGTAAAGATATTGTTCAGGAGTTTTCTCATGAAGAGTTCGGCTACGGAATCGAGTGCCTCACCCAAGGAGAGGCTGGAGACGTCCGAAAAGCCATTTCTCTTGACGCCCTCAGAGATCGACTCACTGCGGCAAGAGATGCGCGCTTCCAGCGAATGGGCGAAGAAAGAGTTGCGCCGTCGGATGGAAAAAATCTCTCAGAATTAGAAGAACCAACAGAACCCCCTCTAGATCACCCCAATCTCCACCCGCCGCCCGACGCACTCAACCGTAATGATTCTTTGGTTGAGATAATTTCACGCGGAGGGCACGTCATGGCAGCACAACTCGATCACCTTTTGTCCTACGGTCCTATGGACGTAGTGGCCAGTAACGAAGAAAAGAACCCAGGGCTTCACATTGTGAACGTGGACGCCGAAAGTCGCGCGTTCATTCCCCAGAATGATCCGTTGCATCAGGAAATCCGGAACATCGTCGCTAAAAATCCGCATAGTCTGGGGTTCGCGGCCAACCTGATCAACGCGCGGCTTGAACAGGATGGCCGTTGGCAGGGGCCGGAGCGGGAAGCTGAGGGCTTGAGTTTCAGTCCATCGCTGAATCCGGAACGGGAGATGCACGAGATAGAGACGTTTCCGGCGCAGAATGTGGATTTGCCGGACGGGCTCAAGGCGGCACTCAATCCGCGCGTCGAACTGCGTCCTGTGGTGCTTCGTGAGGGGAGCCGCATGGCTCCCAAAACCATGGAGCAGGGTGACAAGCTGGTGGGGTATGTGGTGAATGGCAAGACTGACCCGCTACCAGGAACAGTTTATGGCGAGGACAACCTTTTCCCGGGGAAGCAACAGCAGTTTGGCCTTGATGATCTCGATAATGCCCGTCTGGCCGCGCAGGCGATTGCGCAGGGCACGGCCATCAACTTCGACACCCTGGAGGCCGGATTTAAGGAACGGACAGGGTACAATTTTGAGGATCGTTACTTCTCCGTCTCCGAAGACCGCCAGAAGCATCTGGAACAATGGGGGACTCAAAAAACGCAGCATATGGAGCGGCAGATGGGCGGGGTGGATATCGGCGAACCAGCGATCACCACGCCGGCGAAAGAAGCGGAAGTCGCCCCGGCAATAGGCGCGGAAAAAACGCCAGACCCGGTGACGCAGAAAACAGGGCCGGAAGTGGACCCGCTCGTGGTTTGGCCGAAAGTGAAGCCCGAACCGGAACTGTTGCCGTTGGCGCAGCCGACACAAGAGGTATCGAAGCCGCAATTTGAGCGCAAGACGCCACCCGAAGTGCTCTTTGCCAATCCCAAAGGCAAGCCTTATGTGCTGGATCATGGCGACAAGGTGACGGTGACGAATCGCGCGATGTTGGGCTTGGGGTCTGAGGCGGCGGCGAAGCGGCAAAAAGCGGTCGAGGTGGGGCTGATGACCGCCGTGGACCGGTTCGGTGAGCCCGTGCGCTTTCATGGCAGCCGCGCTTTCATGGAAGAGACGGTAAAGGTGGCGATGGAACGCGGAATCAAGCTGGAGCCCGGCAGCCCCATGGCCAAAGAGATTTACGAGCGGGCGGCCAGGGAGCACGGGAATCAGCTTGGCCCGTCGAAGGCTGCGCCGTATCGGGCCCCTGAGAAAAAGCGTGAAGTGGGCAAGGACAAGGGGCTCGGTCTGTGAGGCGCTCTGCAACCAGCCTGAGTGATTATCGTCATCATCCCTGATCTATACCCTGTAAATATTCTGGGATAGGCGGGCGTGGACATGGATGAACTCGACGAAATTGCGCAACTGGAGGCGGCAGGCCAAAAGTTGATGGTGGAGCCGGATCCCACGCCCCGCAAACGGAGCGTTTCCTCATCAAGTTCGCCGTCGGGGTCGCAAGGCCAACCCAAGCCGACAGCAAAGCCCACTGTGGAGAGCGGTAACGCACCGCACGTCGAAAACCTGCTCACAGAGATTCGTGATCGTCTCGATCTCCTGTTGCAAGGAAACATCCCCGAAACACAGGCGCCAGAAGAAGTTGAGCAGAGCGCTCCGGCCATTGTCGAGGAGCTTGACCCGCTTCGAGACGCCTTCCCGCATGAGCCTAACGACGCGGTTTCTACTGCGGCGGAGAACACAGCGGCTGTTTCCACGAGCGTTGCACTCTCCGATTCAGACATGGCTCGCTTGCTGGCCACGGTTGAGGATCGGGTGACCAGTCACGCGCTGACGCACCATTCTTCGGTCGTCGTGCTGCTGGGCTGGGCCATGGCTCTGCTGGCGGTGGGTCTGGGCATGGGATATGGCTATATTGTCGCGTCTGGCCGATATCCATTCTGGGCGCCGACCAGCGGTGCCGGTATCCTGGCCCAGATTTCCGCCGCGTATCTCGCCGCTCCGGTCGGGGTGGTTCTGTTGCCTCTGGCCGGGGCCATTCTCTGGGCAGCAAGCAAGGAAACCCTCGGCAATAAGCAGCAAGCGATAGTCAGGCTGGGGGCGGTCGTGGTGTTCTTCGCGGGCATTCTGCTTCCGCTCATCAGCTTGCTGTGAAAGACAAAACTCCGCCAAACCAAACGCGCTCCGGACGCTTTCTATCGTCTACGGAAACGCCGGATGACCAACTTTCTCCCGACCGCGCGCCATTGGGGCGCAATCGCCCCATTGCATCCCGCATCTATAACAAGGTGCATCGTGCGCGGGGAAAACACGGGGCGGGCACGGCGCGTGCCCTTATAAAAAGCCTGCTTCCCCACGTCGGAAGCAATTTTTACAAGGCGCCATCGTCCCGAGGCCCCGCATTGCAGCAGGCCGCTCGCCGCTGCACGGTAAAGGTGTCCTATGTGCGGAACAAGGGACCGGATCAGTGGCAGGCCCATGGCCGCTATCTGAGCCGCGAAGGGGCACAGCAGGACGGTGAGAAAGGCCAGGGTTTTGATCGTGATTCAGATAGCGTCAATCTCCCGCCCCGCCTCTCGTCCTGGCAGGAAGAGAACGACCCCCACCTGTTCAAGGTGATTTTGGCACCCGAAGATCCGCTCGGGCCAGAAGCTTTACGCGATCTGACCCGTAGGTTTAACGCGCGCATCCAGCGGCAGATCGGGCGGGATTATGAGTGGGCCGCCATTGACCACCACAACACCAGTCATCCGCATGTGCATTTGCTGATTCGTGGCAAGGGCAAGCTGGAACTAGAGCCCGACATGATCCGGCGGGGAATGCGCGCCGCAGCCCAAGAGGTGCTGACGGAAAGCCTGGGCTACCGTACCGAACGGGAAATCCGGGCGGCGCGAGAGCGGGAGATGGACCAGCGGCGATTCACGACGCTGGACCGGGGGATTATCGAAAAGGCGACCCCCGCACCGCAAGGCTACTCTCTGGTGGATGAGTCAACCATTCCCTTCTTTGACGACAAGGAGCGCGAAAACCGCAGGCTTCGGATCGCTCGCCTGGAAAAACTGGTGGAGATCGGTGTGGCGGACAAGATCGGCCCAAATCTCTGGCGGCTGGAACCGGGTTGGGACAAGGCGCTCAAGGAGATGCAGATACTGCAGACCCGGACGAAGATGCTGGCCGAGGCGCGAGCCTTGATGACGGAGCCGCGCTGCCTGCCGCAGGTCACCCGGATCCGGCCCGGTGATCGCCTGGTGGGGCGCGTGCTGGGTACGGGGTTGGATGAGCAATATGACCGCAGTTTTATTCTGATCGAGGGCGTGGATAACCGGGCGCACATCGTCTATCAGACCGGGGCGATAGAGAAGGCCCGTGGACGGGATGAACTGGGCTTACGTCACCTTGTCGCCCTGACCGGGCTGGATCGGGGCGCTTCCGTCAAGGATTACGGTATCGAGATTCCAGACCAGGGTTGGAAAAGGACAGCGATTCCGGAGGAGGCTCTCGACGATCAGCTGGATCATGAGCACGGGAATCCGCCATCGGCGATGATGGATCCCACGACGGGCTTCGCCGCGGAGTGGCATAGGCGGCTCCTGGACAGGCGCGCGAAGAAGGAAAAAGAGCGGGCACAGCAAAAGCAGCAGAAACAGGAGAAACAAGAAAAACGCCAAGAGCAGAAACAGTCGCAGAAAAAGCCGCAACGCGGATCGGAGATCGAATAGGCTTCACTTTGCTTATGGTGACGGCACGGATTCCGACGCGCTATCCCAGCTACCTCTGATCTATACCCTGACAATAGCAACAAACGGGGTACATTCATGGCTCTTCCCATCGTCGCAAAAGTTAAACTCACTGGCAGCTACGCAGATAAGGTGCGTATTGCCGCAGCATCACGGCGCATGAAACTGGGTCCTCTGGTCGCCGATTACGCCATGCGCGGAATCGACGCTGAGAAGGTAGACGGCAGCGACGGCAGCAAATTGGCCGACTTTGAGCGCCGGATTTGCGCCACCATTCTGGCTTCACGAAGCGATCTCGAAACCGTACAGGCGCAGATCGATTTGCTGGCTGCGATGTTGGACACCTTCGTCAAGCTTATGCTGGTCCACTTGCCAGAGCCGGGCACGGAGAGGGAAGCGACCGAAGCGTCTGCATTGGCACGGTATGAGCGCTTCATTAAGCAGGTAAGTACCGCATTCGACGGCGACCGACCACAAGCGCTTAAAAAAATCGGAGTGCTCATTCAAAAACGGATTGAGACGGCGGAGGAAAACCGGTGATGGGATGGTTATGACGTGGAAGAAGTGGGCGCGACAGGCAAGAGGAATCACATATGGATGCTGAAGCCAGCAGAAGACTTCATACGTGGCAGGGTGACGCGGTAGAGACCATTTCGGAAGAGGAAGAAGCCGTATTGGCAGCATTCGCCTCATTTTCGGAAGAGACCCAGCGGCTGGACAAGGTAGCGCAGGTCCGTGCAGATTGGGTCAAAAAACTTGACGCGCTGGCCTTGCACCTGGAACGTCATGGACTTGAAGGCTGGGAGCTGCAGTTCCAGGCAGCGGGTTTTGTGAAGGATGTGGACGGGTTGTATGCCTATCCCGATCCTGATCTGCCCGGTGTACAGAAAGCCTGGGACGCGCTGCACGCCGCCTTAAAGTTGGAGGAAGAACCAGAGGATCCAGGCCCTGAGTTGATAGCCACCATCTCAGATCCGGAAGAGCCTTGGGAACAACCGCAGCGGGACATGCAGGAGCTTGCCGGCGCTGTGCCGGACGGGTGGGAGATGGATTCCTCGCACACCCATCAAGCTCGTGATGCTGTTATCCCCATTTGTGACCATCAAGCATCCCTTGATGTGCCCAGAAAACCGGACACTATCGATGTCCTGGCGAACCGAATTTGCGAGGATGCTGGCGATGGAATAGCTCGTCGTTCATTGGAAGAATTTCTGGATAGCTGCTGCAAAACGGAAGCGAGCCTTTCTGGTATTCACGATCAGGCAAAAGCGGATAAGTGGTCGTATCCAGAAAGTATCACTAGCACGCCAACGCTCCCTGATCCTGTCCCTTTCCGGGAATCCATGGCGTCATGCAAGGTAAAGGATGTGATCAGAAAGTTGCGTGGCGAGCTGGCACGGACGATGGCTGGAATCAATCTCGTGGAAGCCGCTGGGCGCACGATAGACGAAAAAGATCTACAGGCAATGATGACTGCATTCACTGCATTGCTTGGCTACCTTACTCCGCTTTCTTCTGAAAACGCAGTCAATCTGAAAATGGCATCCATGCGGTTAGATATACAGGTTATGGAATTTCAGGTATCAAAATATCGCGATATTGCGCAGAAATGCCGCGATATCGTTGATTCCATGCGCCACGGATACCATGTTTCCAGGACAGCCCATCAGGTGGCCTTAAAGACTGCGGATGCCTTGTATGACGCTTATGTGAGCGAAATTCGCAAGCTTTACACAACGCCTATGGCCTTAATATCCAATGACCTGCCAAAGGGCCTCTGCACAATACTGGAAAAAGGTGGGTGCAAAACCGTAGAAGATCTCGCGCTCCTGACTGAGGAGAAAATTCGCTCCATTAATGGAGTCGGTCACGCGCGTCTTGGGGTAGTTCGTGAGTTTTTCAGGAGGCATAATCTTCCTGCTCTCAGTTTATCCGTTCCGGCTTTTGCGGGGCTTGGTTGGCGCTCCGTGGCCAACCGGAATGAAACCGGGAATTATCGGTGGCGCGCTCCCAAATGTTATGGAAATCTGGTTTTTGTAGCCGCCATGGACGGGTGGTCTTCATCCGTTTTTATGACCCATCTAGCGGAGGGGAACCAGTGAGCGCCAACGTCCAGGACCAACAGGAGCGACAGGCCCACGTCCGCCGAATTGAGCAGATGCGGCGTATTCTCGGCCAGGACATTGCCAGGCTTTTTGATGATTCGTCGGTTGTCGAGATTATGGCCAACCCTGACGGACAGATTTTTGTAGAGCGTCTGGGATCTGGGGTGGCACACCTTGGCGAGATTGACGCGAGCCGGGTGCAGTCGCTGTTAGGACTCATGGCGGACTACCTGCATACCACGGTGAGCCGTGACCGGCCCATCGTCGAGGGGGCCATGCCCATCGAGTTTTTGCGCAGCCGTTTTGCCGGTGCGATCCCGCCCATGGTGGAGGGGGCCTCTTTCAGTATCCGTTTGCCTGCGCGCTCGGTGTACACGCTGGAGCAGTACGTCGAGGCGGGCATCATCACGACGGCTCAGTTGGAGCTTATTACGGAAGCGGTTGCGACCCGAAAGAATATTCTGGTGAGCGGCGGTACAGGGTCGGGCAAGACGACCCTGTCCAATGCCCTCATCGACTGGATTTCCAGGATGTCCGATATGGGCACCCGCATCGTGATTATCGAAGATACCCGAGAGCTTCAATGTACCGCGCCCAACTTGGTCCAGTTCTTGACTGATGATGACGCGAATATCGACATGACGCGACTCCTGAAGCTTACGCTGCGGTATCGGCCCGACCGCATCCTTGTGGGCGAGGTCCGCGACAAGGCGGCCTTGGCGTTGCTCAAGGCGTGGAACACGGGACATCCGGGTGGTATTGCCACGCTGCACGCCAACAACCCAGAAGCCGCATTGCTGCGGCTCGATCAGCTTTGCCAGGAGGCGGGTGTTCCCCCACAGCAGACGCTGATCCATGAGGCGGTGGACATTGTTTTGCAGATTGCCCGCGACCCGAGCCATCCGGCTGGGCGTCGGATGACTGCGCTTATGGATGTGAAGAAAAGCCGCCTCGCTTGTCACTGAGGGGATGAGCCGCAACTCAAGACGTCTAAATGGGAACAAGTGCTTGGAAGCGTGAGGTCGAAGATGGCAGTCAATAAACCTGAGTGGACGAAGTTGCTATTATATTTTCTGTTGTATTTTCTACCTGTGATACTAGCCGCCTTCGCGGCCGCCGTCGTCGCTGCCTTCTTTGCCGCCCCGATACTTGATGGAATCGAAAAGGTAGCTGGCACAACAGAAATGCTCTATAGGACAAATAACGTTGTGTTATTTTGTCTTATGTTATTCATACAATTGTTGTTTTTCCTGGCCATTAATTCTGTCGTAGAAAGGAAAACAAATGCAATATCTAAAGTTGTTGAATATTGTTTTGGCAAAAGCAGAGTGGCTGGTATTTTTATTGCTCTATCAACTGCTGCTATCTTAGCTTTATTTTCATATTTTGCTGTAACATTAATTCAATTTTCGGCCCTATAGCCAAGCGTCTCAATAAATTTGTGCAGGCATTACCGTAATTAGAATATTTGCATAGTTTCTTTGGGTTCTCACCGCTATCAAAATAAATAGAAATCACATTCCGTGGCGTTCTGATGGTATTGCTGCACAAATCATTAACCACGACATTTTTGTTCAGGCGCGCACTGCCCATTGGGCTTGTCAAGCCATTTCTAAATCCCCAGTAATTGACAATAGAATAAGATTGACCCTCATACAGCAGCTTAGCATATAAAAGAACAAACGTGTTATGATCTAGCCTGTAGAATGAAGGGACGCACGATAATCCATAAGGTGGTCGAAGGAAGATATTGTTGTTACCCTTGACGGCCAAAGAGATCCTACCATAGTTCAGCGTGGCAATGCGCTCCAGGGCAAGCAAGTTTCCAACCCAATGGTATTCTACTGCTCCCATCGTGACTAAAACTGGTAACATTAGTAGAAAAATCTTATTATCAGCGCCAAACTTCTGTTCTTTTATGATTACCCAGATCAGGGTGTAAAAAAGAAATGCTATAAGTGCGCCAACTAAGTTTTCTTTGATTGCTGAATATCCAGTTGACGAGGGCCATATTGAGACGCGCAATCCCCACCCAACAAAATAGAAGATGGCAATATAGTAACTTATCAGCACTAAATATAAAAGAGACTCTCCCCAGAATCTAAGGTTGGTTAGGGGTCCGTTTGGTATTTTTATTTTTACGCCAAAAGTAAATGGAATTATGGCTGGCAAAGTCACTAGAACAGCAACCGGCGCAAATGCTATTACTCCAGGCGCGGAAATCCTCCAAAGACCATCAAGCCCACCAGGAGTATATCCAACCTGAAGCAGCAAGTAGCCAGTAATAACTGCTCCTGAAACAAAAACGGCAATTATGTATATTCTGTATAATAGCTTCCAAAGATCATCGGTCATCACGTGGCCTTTACAATTCGCATGCCCCGACCTCAACTGTTCAATAATCGTTGAAGAACAATTCACACACCAAAGAAAGACGATCAACCGCGTCCATCAGTCCAGATTTATCCGCGTTAGGGCTGTCGGAGTCAAGTCCAGTGTCATCGGAATGCGGCATCTGATCCATTCGCACAAATTATGGTATACCAAAACCACCCTGATCTATACCCCCGCAAGGACAAATGAGTGTCCGCGCACTGAAGGGTATTTGCATGAAAAAGCAATTCAAGTCTCTGTTTTCCGGTGTTCGCAAGGTCGGCGCAATGGGCCTGATGATTTTAACTCCCGGCATGGCGTTCGCGTCCACGTCGGGCGGGGTGTTTTCTCCAATTACCGGGCAGATGGGCACGGTCCTGACGGGTATGCAGGATATGGGCGGGCTGGTCGCCGCTGGCGGTGTCGTCGCCACGGGCCTTGCCTGGTGGCACGGTGGCGAGCACAAGAAGGCCATGATGATTGGTCTGGGTGCGACGATTGGCGGTATTGCCATGGCTAACGCGAAATCGCTGGCCACCAGCATCACCGGTGGCGCCACGATGGGGCAGGCGAGCACTCTGGGCCTTGTCGCATCCCACGCTTTGCACATCGTAGGTCTCTAAGACATGGCGGCGGAGTACACCCGCCGTCTACCGCTTCACCCCTCACTCACCAAGCCGATGCTAGTGGCGGGCGGTGAACGGGAGGCCACGTTCGCCCTTTGGTTCGCCTGTCTTTCTGTACCGATTATGACCTCTCTCTGGTTTATTCCTGTGGGGATTATCGTTGGTGGAGTAGGGCAGTCGTTTTTACGTTCTTTGGCCAAGCGCGACCCACAAGCATTGGGCGTTGTGCGTCGGCACTGGAGTCAGCAAGCCGCTTACCTGAGCGGTGCAAGCGCTTATGCGCCGATTAAATACAAGGCACCCAAAGAACAGACGCAAAGTGCGGCGTCCGGTGGTCTGCTCAAAGGTTTATCCAAACTTACGGGGAAGAAGAAATAATGCTCGCTCTGAAACAGTACCGCGACAAAGCGCTGGGTCTTCCGGATCTGCTGAATATCGCTTTTTTGATGGATGGCTGGCAGACCGAAGCCGGGGAAATGGCCGTCGCCATGCAAAAGGACGGCAGTTTTCTTGCAGGGTTCCGTTACGATGGCCCGGATCTCGAAAGCCAGTCTACACGGGACCTGGAAGGACTTTCTGCCATCTGGAACAACGCGGTCTCGCGCCTTGGTACGGACTGGGGCATTCACGTTACGGCGATTCGTGAACCGGCGGACGACTACATCGATATGTCCGAGTGTGCATTCGGCGATCCTGTGTCGCGCCTCATCGAGACCGAGCGCAGGACGCAGTTTGGAATGGAAACGGGCCACTATGTGAGCCGCTACGGGATCACCATCGCCTGGCGCACCCCTATCGACGCCGAGATGCAACTGGTATCCGCGATGGTCAAGAAAAAGACCAGCAAAAACACGGAAAGGTCGGGTGAAGATGCGTTCCGGGATATATTGGCCCGTTATCGCCAGATGATCGAAGTGATCATGGGCATTTTCAGGTCTGGATACCGGGTGAAGGCCATGGATGCCGACGGACTGCTGACCCATGTACATGAATGTCTGACCGGCTCCCCGTACCGCATCAACGCACCCCGCATTCCGGCCTACCTGGATGCGCTTCTCGGTCATCATGATTTTGTGGGCGGGCTGGAACCGTCCATTGACGGCGAAGATATTCGCGTGGTGACGGCGCTGGGCTATCCCGGCCAGACCTTTCCGGAGATGCTGGAGCATCTGCACAGTATGCCTTTTCCGCTTCGCTACACGCTCCGCTTCCTGCCTCTGGATCAGGCGGATGCAGTGGCGGACATGGGAAAGATCCGGGATCGCTGGTTTGGTTCGCGCCAGAGCGTGAAATCGCTGCTGGCTGAAAAAGTAGGTGGTGAAGCTCCCGGCCAACTGACCGCCGACGATACGGTGGTCAATCTTGCTCTGGATGCCAAACAGGCCGTCAACGAAGCGCGAGAGGGCGCCGTGAAGTTCGGCAACTTCTCGCTGTCCGTGGTGTTGCGCTCGTCCAATGAAAAAGTGCTGGCTGAACGGGTAAAGGCGATCAAGGAATTCTTTGACAATGCGGGCTATATCGCGCACTTAGAGACGACGAACACGGTAGAGGCGTTCCTGGGGAGCATTCCTGGTCACCTTTACGAAAACATTCGGCGTCCGCTGATGCACTCGCTGAATTTTGCGGATTTCGCGCCCAAGACGGAAATCTGGGCGGGGGAAGCCCGTTGTCCAAGTCCTCTCATGAAGATGCCCGACGGGCGCAAGGCACCGCCGTTGCTGTATGCGGCGACCACGGGCAACACGCCTTTTCGTTTAAATTTGCATGTGGGTGATCTGGGGCACACCTTGATTGCGGGTATGACCGGCGGTGGCAAGAGTACACTCCTGGCGCTGCTGGCGGCACAGTGGCAACGCTACCATGGCGCACGGGTGATCGGCTTCGATAAAGGCATGAGCCTTTATACGCTCACGGAAGGGATGCGCGGTCAGCACTATGATCTGAATGGGCCGACTTCTGACTTGTTCTTTGCGCCCCTGCAGCACGTCGATGATCCCGCCGAGGCTGCTTTTGCTGCGGATTGGGTGGAGGCCCTGGCCACACTACAGGGCGTGGCCATCACCTCAACGGAGCGCACAGCGATTCGGGATGCCGTACACGGTTTAGCTCGGGAGTCTGGACGTTCGCTCACAGCACTTGTACAGATGATTCAGAACCGCGAACTCAAGGACGCCCTGCAGTATTACACGCTCACCGGACAAACCGGTGACTTGCTCGACGCGGAAACGGATGGACTGAGTCTTTCTAACGCATCGAACATGACGTTCGAGATGAGCCACCTGATGAACGGCAGCCCAACGATGCACCTGGTGACCGTTCCGGTTCTGCTGTATCTCTTCCATCGCATCGAACAGATGCTGGATGGTCGGCCAACCATGATCATTCTCGATGAAGCGTGGACCTTTCTGGATAACCCACTGTTTATGGCGAAGCTGCGGCAGTGGCTGAAGGAACTCCGGAAGAAAAATGCCCTCGTCGTTTTCGCCACGCAGTCGCTGGCGGATCTCAAGAACAGCCCACTGCTTCCAGTGCTGAAGGAATCCTGTCCGACGAAAATCTTCCTGCCCAACCAGGCGGCCGCCAGTCAGGATTTGCGGCCTTTGTATATCGACATGGGGATGAACGACCGGCAGATCGAATTGCTGGCCATGTCCACTCCGAAGCAGGACTACTACCTGTTCACCCCCGAAGGGCAGCGCCGGATTCAGTTTGGCATGGGACCGGTGGCGCTCGCTTTTTGCGGTGTTTCCGATCCGCGTGAGGTCAAGCGGGTAATGGAGTTGAAGGTGCAGGAGGGGGATCGTTGGCCGATAGCATGGCTCAAAGAGTGCCTGCCGCCCAGCATCCGGGATGGTTGGGTACGGCATGCGGAAACCTTGTTTTGAACATGGGAAAGGGAGTGGTCATGAAAAAGATGATGAAATATGCCGTGCTCGCGGCGCTGCTCCTGACCCCGGCAGTGGGCACGGCGGGGGTCAACGCCGATCTACAGGCTTTGCAGGCCGCGAATACGGCGCTGCAGGGGCTCGCGCAAACCTGGCCACAACTGCAGAGTCAGGCGCAGGCATATGGCGCGTTGGCCAATTACGCGAGCCAGTCTGGAAAAGGCCCGATAGTGCGGGTTCCCGGACTGGAGTTTGAGGAACAGTGCCATAACGTGCATTGGGATAATGAGATCGACCAACTGGTCACGGGCGGATTGAACATCGCGGGTGATGCGGAAGCGGAAAGTTACGCGCTGGAGATCTTGTCCGTGCAGTGGGATGAGGACGCCACCAACCTGATGGAAGCGGAGGTATCCAAGCAGGCGCCCAGCGATGCAACCCAGCTACAGTCCGCATTGGCAGAAAGCGAACAGTCTGGCAAGGCGCTCAGCGCGTTGTTGAACGGCCTTGGGTCGCAAATATCCGCAGCGATGGGTCCTAATTCCGGCTTTACGCCATTGCCCATCCAGAATTGGCAGGCGGGTATGGGTTCCTATCCGAATCTGACCGCCGTGCAGTGGATACCCGGCCCGTCAGATGGCGCTCCGATTGGATGGGCGGGGAATCTGTCACCAGCACAAGGGCTCGCCCGACTGGTAGATGTGTGCCCAACCGGATCGGCCAACATTCCGGAAATCTCGGATGCGCCGATTCTCTCCGGGATACAGCAAGCGGTGACGGATGAACCCTCTATGTCCACAGCATTACAGTCCGTGGAAGGCGGGTCAACGTGGAGCCTGCCCACGGCCACGCCCTTGTTCAGTTCCCCTTACGCGACTCGGGTGAATCTGGTCGCAGCCCTCGGCTCGGATCTTCCGCAGGTAGCCAATTATCTGGCTCCGGTGACCCCTGATGTCGCGCAATTTGCAAGCATCGCCAACCAGGTTACACAACAAATGGCTTCAGGAGGATGACCCATGAAAAGGAAAATCTATGTACTGGCGATGAGTGCCGCGTTGGCAATGGTGTCCACATCGGCTTTCGCCAGCGGCGAAATTGCCGGTGCCACGTTCCCCCAGCAAATCATTCAGGAGGCTACGGCAGTCCAGCAGTTGGCCAAGCAGGCGCAAGAGGTCTCCACACAGATCAGCATGTACACTAACGACATTGAGCGTTACCAGAACATGGTGACCAACACTCTGAATATGCCGGCGGCCACGTTCGCACAGATCTGGAATCCGCTGGTGGGTTCCATCCAGAAGCTCACGTCCATTTATAATCAGGCGCAGGCGTTGGGTTACGCTGGCCAGAACATTGGGTCTCAACTGGCTCAGGAATATCAGGGCGCCGGCAACTCGATCCAAAACCTGTCCTCTGTATACGCCAACTGGAACCAGACGACCAACACCGACATGGAGGACGCCTTGCAGTCCCAGCACTTGGCGGCGGCAAACTTCGCCACTCAGGACTCGTCCATGCAGACAATTCAGAATGCGGCGCAGTCCGCTCAGGGTCGGGAACAGGTCGCCGCCGCCGCCGTGGCTGCGGCCAACGTGACCACCAAGTCGATCCAGCAACTGGAGCAGATCACCATGGCCGGGCAAGACGCGGTACTGGCGTATCAGCGGCAGGAGAAGGCACAGAAGAATGTGTCTTCGCAGGAGGCTGCGAACAGTCTCTTCTCCGGCGGCACAAATAATTCCAGTCTTTTGCCGTAATTCTGTCGCCTGACCCGCCGCCGATCTATACCCGACATCTGAGCGGCATGAGGCCGCATGGCTTACCAGGAGATAAGAGAGATGAAAAAAATGCTATTGCTTGCCATGTTGGGTGCCATGCTGGCTGGTTGCGCACACCAACCCGTGTACACCGAACACTATTATCGGACGCACAAGGCGGCGCTTAAAAAGGAAATTGCCTTTTGCGGGAAGGCGGAAAAGCTGTCGAATAGCGAAGAAAAGAACTGCCAAACAGCAAAAACTGTGCAGTCAGATGAAGGTGCGGCTGCCATTTTCTCTGGCGGCACAAACAACCCGGCTTTGCTGCCGTAAGGAAAATCTCCAATGCGTAGACTCCAAAGATTTTCATGGGTCGTAGGGATGCTTTTGTGTGTGGTTCCTGCCGTTTCATTTGCGGCGGGGACAGGGACTCTGTCTCAGGTGCAAAGCGCACTGAGCGGCAAGATACTTCCTTGGCAAAGCATCATGCAGACGGCGGCCACGTCACTCTTTTACGCATTGGCTGCTGTTGAAGTTTCCGTCCTTTTTCTGAATCATGTCCTGCAAAAGCGCGGGCATGAAGATCTTTTTTCCGGCATCATCAAGAAGGTCGTCACACTAGGCTTTTTTCTGACGGTGCTGGACAATTGCGGCACCTGGATTCCGGCGATTATTAACGGGTTGGCTGGTGGCGCATCCGCGCTGGGCGTGACGGCTGTAACGCCCGGAAAGATAGCGACGGAAGCGCTTCAAGCGTTTCTCGGAATTGCTTTGGCCCCGGTCGCCGCAGCTACTCACGACCTGGGCAATACCCTCAGCGATATTTTCAGTGGAAACTTCTCTGGGGCTTTCTCTTCTGCGGCCAAGACCGTTGCCAACAGCAACCCGGTGGCGCTCCTGGTGAATACGCTTTTGTGCGGAATCATTGGCCTGCTGGCGGGTCTTGGTATTCTGGTCATGGCGCTGGAGTTCTTGATGGTTGAAATCGAGAGCTATCTCGTCATAGCTCTCGGCGTGATCATGCTGGCCGGCGGCGGTTTACGATGGACATCCAAATATGTAGGCACGTATTTCGACTATGCGGTGAATGTGGGTGTACGACTTTTTATATTGACTGCTCTGGCTTTTCTGGTGACTTATAGCATCGTACCCATTATTCAAACGACCCTGGAGAATGTCACCAATCCCCTGCAGGCAGGCTTTGAGGTGCTTATATTGGGTGCCGTCATTGCGCTGCTTCCGCGCAAGGCATCCAGCATAGCCAGCAGCCTGTTGAGCGGTCAATCCTCCTTTTCAGGGGGAGAACTGGCCAAGGAAGGTGGGATGATCGCCGGTGGAACGGTGGCGGCAGGAGCGGGCGGTGCCGCCCTGGCGGGCGGACTGGCTGGCGGGCTTGCGGGAGGTGGATTATCCGCAGCAGCGGGTGCTGGCGGCACTGCCGGGGCCGGTGGCAGTCTTGCAGGTGCTGCAGGTGCCAGTGGTGGGGGAGGGGCAGCGGCAGGCGTTGCCGCCCCAGAAGCGGGGGCGATGTCGGCAGGCGGTGGTGCCGAATCGGGAGTCGGTGCGGGCAATGCTGTACCGGCTCCGAGTGCGCCCGCCAGTGGCGGGGCTAGTGGTGGCAGAACGCCTCAAGCGGCCAAGGGTGTGCAAGCCCCTTCGTCGAGTGCGCGGTCCAGCGGTCCAGCCGAATCCTCGAAGGGCGTGCCGGCACCCGCCTCGGAATCCAGCACCCCGGCGTCTGGCGGCGGAGAGCAGACGAGTGGGCCAGCGAATACAGGGGCAAGTGAGTCACAGCCTGAAGCTGCAGGTGCCCCGGCCAATGCCGTACCGGCGCCTGCCGCCGCCCCCACGGGCAATGCTATACCGGCTCCGAGTGCTAGTGGGGGCGGCGCACCTCAAACGGCCAAAGGCGTACAAGCGCCTGCTCCCGAATCCAATGCCCCGGCATCCGGTACAGGCGGGCAGGGTGACACCGGATCGAGCGCGAGCGAGTCCGGTTCCGATGTGCCGACCAATGCCGTCCCGGCTCCGGCTCCAGTCAGCGCCCCTTCTGGTGGTGGACAGGGGAGCACTCCGGTTGCCAGCGCACCTGCAAGTGCGCCAAGTGGCGGTGCCCCTGGTGGTTCGTCCAGTCCGACCCCGTCAGCGCCAGAGTCACCCACCATAAAGGATAAGCTATATAATTATGCGCTCGATAAGGTTATGCAGCCCATACACCATGCCGAAGATGTGGCAATTGGAGGAAAGGATACGCCAATTAAAGGCTCAGGGATAAGCACAGAACACGGGAGTGACTTTAACTAAGGGTATTGCGTGCTTGTCCTTGACATCGTGAAGGAATGCTAGTGGTATACCACGGCGATGGTGTCATTTGGGTTCTGGCAAAGGGGGGCGGCAATGTCATCTATACCGAGAAGCGATTGGGAGTGGCGCAACCCCAAGGATGATCAGGCAGACCGCGCTCGAAGGGAGGCGGGTAGCCGGAGATATTCCGAGCAGAGAGATCGCGAGTGGCGGGATAGTCAGCAGAGAAATTCACACCGCATATCATCATCCGGTGCATCATTTAGTGGGCATACTCTGGGGCTTTTGGACCTGCTGTTCACGCTCGGCTCTGTGGCCTTCATTCCCGTGCTGCTTGCTCTGAGTCCGCTGCTGTCCTTGCTGCTCTGCGGCTGGCTTTATTACCATGGTAGACGGATGCTCTCGTCCATTGTCCTTCTTCTTTTTGCTGCGCCTACAATTGTCGTGATCGTGGCCGTTGTGATGCACGTCCACGCGGACCCTTCCTTGTTTCTGTCCAACTGGCAGGCGCACATCGCACGTAACCCCGATCAGGCGAATTGGACTTGGGCGGTTAAGGACTTTATGGGCCTGTGCCGTTGGTAAGGAGCATCTGGGAAGGATGAATGATTTTGTCCATGCGGATTCGGTTATGGATATAAGCCCAGACTAGCAATGGGACAAATAAAGGAGTGAGCCATGGCCGAATTGTTAACGATAGCGTCAGTGGACATCGAGAAAAGCATCCGCTGCCAAGCGCCTGGGTGCGGCCATAGGGTGTACAGGAAAATACATGCAGTCCAGGACGGAGAAAAAATAATACTGCTTGGCCAAACGTGCTACGGCAGAATGTACAAAAAAGAAGAGCCGAGATACGGAGAATATGGAGGCGGTTACGGAAAACCGCTGACCAATGAAGAAAGGGAGTTACTATTTCAAAATACCGAAAAGTTTATTGAGCTAATAAAAAATAGATTCGCAAAAACTGGCTGCGTTTTGATAGCTGGAGAAAATGACTTTCTAGTAGATGCACTCTCAAAAAAATATAACGTTCCACCAAAGTCCATCACGATATTAAGCGGGAAGCAATTTCCAATAGAAAGACTGGATGGGATCGACGCTGAAGCCAAGGCAAATCTAGCAAAAGGATATAAAATAAACGCTGCGGAAATTGGATGGAAAAGCTTGCTATTGTCTGAGGTCGAACGCCTGATAAATGCGGAGATCGTGACGGCAGATTAAGAGAAACTCCCCACCGCCGACCTGATTATTGAAAGGCAAATGAAAAGGTCGTGTGGCGGAGCATCTGTCGCGTAATCATTTTTTCGAGCTGCCGCCGTAAGAGATCGCGGCACTTCGCAGCAACGTCCAGGTCTAGGTGTTGCCTAGGGAATTTCTGGTTGCCCACAGGGTTACATCCAGATTCTGGGTCACGTATCTCCCCACCCCTTGATCTATACCCTCACAGAATTCCATCTGAGAGGGTTTTTTCATGTCCACGCGATCTGACGAAATTTTGAATGTCAATGGCCTGTTGTATGAGCTTCGCATGGCAAGGTTTGAGCTACATCAGGTTCTTCTGTTGTTATCTGGGCAAAAGTCCAGCCTACGTTTTCTCTCCACCGAGGAGCGAAAGCAACGGGCCGATGTTTTACGCTCCCAGCACGCCGGGGTAGGCGAGGACGCATTACCTGAACAGCTGAAGGACAGGCTATTTATTTTGGAAAGCCCGGCATGTTGCGCATACGAAGTCGTTGCCCAAGATCTAAAAGACACCGATAGCAATTCCCATGAGACCTAGTCTTTCCACGATATCATTGCCCACTACCACTGGATGATGTTTTCTGTTAGCGGAAAATTCAGACCAGTGGCCGCAATCGAACCCGATCTCATTGGTTGTAAGCGCTTAGCCAACCCACCCTTGCGGGTGGGTTGATGTCAGGCTAATGCTGGTTTTTTCCAGTTCCACGGCAGGAGTTCGTGGAGCCGTTTGTTGGGCCAAGTGGGGAGTTTCTCGAGCACATCGCAAAGATAGGCGAAGGGTTCCACGCCATTGAGCTTGCAGGTCTCGATGAGGGTGTAGAAGGCGGCCGCTCGTTCGCCCCCGGCATCGTTCCCGGCAAAGAGGAAGTTCTTGCGACCGATGGCAACCCCCCGCAGCGCCCTCTCCACGGGATTGTTATCGATGCCGAGGCGCCCCTCCTGGAGATAGAGGGTCAGCGCCTTCCAGCGCTTCAGCGCATAGCCGATGGCCTTGGCAATGGCGCTTTTGGGGGCCACTTGCGCCAGGGTATCGTTGAGCCAGGTCCAGAAGGATTCCAGTAAGGGCCCCGCCCGTTGCTGGCGGGCCAGCACCTTTTGCTCCGGTGGGTCGTCTTTGATCTCGGCTTCGATCTCATAGATCTCGTGGATGCGCAGTAACGCGGTCTGGGCCACCGGGCTCGGCGCACTCTGGTTCACGTCGTAAAAATGTCTGCGGACATGAGCCCAGCATCCGGCTTCCGTGATCTGCCCTTTGCGGTAGAGGGCATCGTAGCCCCCATAGTCATCGGTTTGCAGAATCCCTTGCCAGTCTCTCAGGAAGCCTTGGGGATGGATGCCTTTGCGGTCCGGGGCATAATCGAAGATGACGATGGGATGGGGGGCGTCTCCTTGGCTACGATACACCCAGAGATAGGCCTTGTGGGTTTTCCCGCTGCCGGGGTTCAGGACCGGCAAGGGCGTCTCGTCGGCATGCAGGATGGCCCCTTCGAGCAATGCCATTTTGCAGGCCTCGGCAAGAATGCTGAGCCAGTACTCTCCCTGACCCAGCCAACTGCAGAGGGTGGCGCGGGAGATCGGGATGCCCGCCCGCAGGTATTGGGTTTCCTGGCGATATAGAGGCAGGTGATCCACATGCTTGGCGGTCAGGACCTGAGCCACCATCCGCGCAGTGGGTAGGCCCTTGTCGATCACCTGCGCCGGCATGGCTGGGCTTTCGAGGGTGCCGCAAGGGCGGCAGGCCAGCTTGGGGCGGATATGGCGGATGACCTGGAAGTGGCCCGGGACATAGTCGAGCTTCTCGCTGATTTCTTCCCCGATCGTCTCCAGAGGGCCGCCGCACTGGCCGCAGGTGCAGCTTTCGGGGTCATGGCGAACCTCAACCCGGGGCAGGGTATCGGGCAGCTTCATGCGACCGGGATGGCGGCGGGGAGCCGCCTTCGGCGCGGACTCCGGTTGTTTGGCAGCAGCACTCTCGGCCAGCACGGCCTCCAGCTCGCTTTCCACCGCGGCGATCTCCGTCTCCAGCGCCTCTTCCCAGAGGCTGATCTGATCGGGAGAGAGCTTTTCCGAACGCTGACCGAATCGCCAGCGTTTCAGCTTGGCGATGGTCATCTCCAGGCGGGCGATGGTCTCGTCGCGCAGGGTGAGGTACCGGTCTTTTACTGCGAGCTGCCGGGCGTGCTCGGCGTCCTTTTCTTCCTGCTGCCGCAGCAGTTGCAAGACCAGATCGCGCAAGGCATCTGGGTGCGTCGGAAGATCGACTGGAGCCGTTGATTTCATGGGCAAATTCTACCAGGAAACCGGGTAGAAAGCCAGCATTTTCGATACGTTACAAGGCGGTAGGCGTACAGACTTTGAGGGCCGGTAACGGCGTCCAGGGTCTTCCTTCCACCAGCATCGCCCACTGTGCTGTGGAGAGTTCGATGGCCCCGTTCTCCATCCTGGGCCAATGCAACCGTCCCTGATCCAGGCGTCGGTACAAAAGCCAGAAACCCAGACCATCCCAGAGCAGGAGCTTGAGCCGATCCCCGCGGCGGTTGCGGAATACAAAGGCATGGCCGCAAAAGGGATTCGCCGCCAGAACCCCCTGCACCTTGGCGGCCAGACCATCAAAGCCCAGACGCATGTCCACCGGTGCCGCCGCCAGCCAGATTCGGCTGCCGGGACTCAGCCACATGGGCTTTCCAGGACCTGGACCAGGGTCTGGAGCCAGCCGGCATCCATCGGAGCGGTCAGCTTCAGGCTGCGGCCCGACAACAGGTGAACCTCCACAGGCGAAACGGAAGGCCGGGCCGGCGCCAGAGTGACCGGCAAAAACCCTTCGGTCCCATTGAACATCGGCCGCGACTCTACCGCATCGGCTAATCGCTTACGCCAGTAATGCAGGGTGGCTACGGCGATCCCTTCCTGCGCGCAGTAATTCTTGACCGAAAGTCCGCTCGCCCGAAATCTTTCTACCTGCTGCCGCCAATAAGCAATTTTCTCGTCCTTCGTCATCTCCATCCCTCCTCGCTCAATGCGGGACAGGATCGGTCAGGTCACAAAATTTCGGAAGGTGGGTTGCTTGGACGGTTACCATTGGTTGGGATTTTGTTGACAACAATGTACGAGGGAACAAACGTTAAATCTATTATTTCCATGGAGGCGAGCGTTAGCCACATGTGTAGCTTGGCATCTGTCAGGCTGCCGATGCCTTCTTTCAGCCATCGAGATACCTCTTGTTGCCCAAACCGGTAGAACTCGCGACCGCCTGCTTCAACCCATCCAAGCGTTAAAGCTGGCTGAGAGCCCAGAATGTTGGCAATCTTGTCCATCAATAAAAAGTGTGCCGCCACGCATTGGCCAGTGATTCTGCGTTCCCAAGACTTTGCTGGAATGCCTGAATAGTGAATGAAAAGCTCAGATATCTGCTTTCTGTTCTCATCGTTTAGGATTCTGTTCTCGTCAGGCATCAGGAACGGAACATCCAACTTGTTCTCCGCTCCGAATTTTGCTGCATCGACGTATTCAGCATCAAACGAGAACATCCGTCCCTCCTTGGCCCCGTCCCTGCGTCGTAGATTATCAAGGACGAAACCCCTTGGATATATGCTTTGCTCGTCCCCCCATCGAGGATGAGTCTTTCGATTATCCCCCCAACCCTTGATCTATACCCTCTCAGAATTCCATCTGAGAGGGTTTTTTCATGTCGAGTAATCCCGATTACCTGGCCGCGCGTCAGGAATGGCTTGAGCGTTATGGCTCTTACATCTCGCAGGCAAAAAACTGGCGCATTGTCGCCATATCGGCTATCGGCATCGCCGCCCTGTTTGGGGCGGGCATGGTGTACGAAGCCGACCGCGTGCATGTGGTCCCCTATGTCGTTCAGGTAGACAAACTGGGCAAGTCCGTTGAACTGGCGCAGGCAGTGCGGGCCGGGTCATTTGCCCAGCCGGTGGTACAGCACATCATTTCCCGCTTTACCTGGCTCGCTTTTACGCGCAGCCCGGACAAGTATGTGCAAAAGCATTTTATCAACGAGTCCTATCATTACATCGCATCCAGCGCGGAATCCCCGCTGGATGCCTTTTATGCGCAGCATAATCCCTATGCGGCCTATTCCAACAAAACACAGGGCAATACGGTCACGATCCAGAGTGCTGTCCCCGTTGGTGAGGTGACGGCCAAGGGCGGATCGTACATCGTCGATTTCCTGGTCAAGCACTATGGCCCCCATGGCGGCATAGATGGTGAGCAAAACTGGCAAGGCACGGTGACTTACGCGACGGTTCCGCCCTCGAATAACCCCGATGTCCTGAAAGGCAACCCATTCGGCATCTACATCACGCACTTTGCATTCAGTCCGCAGATATAAGGAGACGACATGAAAACCAGGACATGGCTCTCTTTAAGCCTCGCTGCCCTGCCGGGATTGGCCCTGCCGGGGCTGGCTCTGGCAGGCGTGGATACCAATCTGCCGCCGGTTATGCCCGTAGTACATCTAGGCGGGAAACCCGCCCCGGCAGGGGCAAAAACGCCCGCGCACGGTTCATCAGCAACAACCCTCACGCCAGGTGCTGCGCTGTCGAACCCATTGGCAAACCAGAAGGTGCCTGCCATTTCCCCGGCGGCTGCCGAAAAAATGGCGTCGGCGCATGTGTGGCAACAATCCATCGCCACGCCGCCCGAGGGGCCGGAAACTCCGGAGACGGCCATGCTTGCGCGGCAGTCTCTGGCGGCATCTTACGCCATGGACCACACCCCGCCCGTGATCAGCGGCGCGAATGGCACCATCCACAGTCTTTCCGGTCGCCCTGCGCTGGTCTGCTCCCCGCTGCATACCTGCATCATCGAGTTGCCGGACGGCGTGAAGCCGGTAACGACGGTCGGGGTCAGCAAGTCCGAATGGAATGTGCAACAGGCACTGGTGGGCAAGCAGCCCGAAATCTTTCTGAGCCCGAAATTCAAAGGACTCCATCAAAACATCGTGGTGGCCGCGACTGACCATGGCCGCCCTATCAACTATGAAATCCGGTTGGTCAGCGACGCGGTGCATTACATCCCCGCGTTGAAGATCGAGGATAGCGGTGGCGAAGTCCGTTCGTGGAAAAAACCTGACGACAACACGCGGTCGGAACAGTCCCCTACTGACCATAAAGCTCAGGCTCCCCGTGTGCTGCCTCTGCCGAATATTCGGCTCGATCACGTCAATCTGCACTGGCGCATTCATTGCGGAGGAGGCGGCTGGTTCAGTTCCAGCGACTGCGCGCCGATTCGCCCATTGCGGGTATATGACGACGGCACGCATACCTTTATCGACATGCCCCAAGGCCTGGCGAGTCATGGCGGTTTCCCCATCCTGCAGGCCCGCAATGCCAGCGGGCATCTGATCGGGGTCGATACTCAAATCCGGGGCAATACCTACGTTGTTGATTCAGTGCCCGCCGAAATTTTGTTACGGCTGGGATCTGAAGTCGTCACCATCAAGCAAGAGGGAAAGTAACCATGCGTACCACATTAAGTCTGCCGAAAAAACGGACGATGTTGATTCTGGCCACGATAGGCGTGGTGGCAAGTGGGCCTGCTTCCATCGCGTCCACCATGCACCCGCCCGGAGTGGCCGGGCAATCGTCGCCCATCGCGGGGACCGTGAATACCGCCCAGATCTTTCAGCGCAGTCTGAACATTCACTATGGCGAACCCATTGAAGATGTAGAGCGGGAAGCCGCACGGTCCTTCGCAGCCGGTACGCTGTCGCACTTGCCGGTATTCACCCGTCCAGGCGGGGAGGTCATCGTGCCATTGGGCCAGGTGCTGCCTGTGCTCCAGACGGCACCTGGTAATTTCTCGGTCGTGATTCTCGGAAAAGGGGTCCAGCCAGCGTCACTGGTTGGCGCCCCCAGTGCGGAATGGGTCGTGAAAGAAACCACGGCTGGTCAGCATCCCGTGCTGGAAATCATGCCCCGTTTTGCCGGAATCAAAAGCAGTATTCAGATCGTGGCGACGAGTCCCCACGGGTTTCCGTTGACGTACACCGTGGGGCTGGTCAGTGATACCGCACGATTCACCCCGGGATTGTCTTTTTATCGGGTCCATCACGTCATCGTCCAGCGCGGCGCGAACGTTTCTGGAGAAGTCACGGCACCCGAGCAGGTCAACCCGTCTGTGTTGCCCATCGCCAAGGCCGCGCGGACTGAACCGCATGTAAACGCCACACACGCGGATCTCGATTGGACGGCGATGTGTTTCACGGGCGACTGCAAGCCGATCCAGCCGATCAGTGTGATCAGCAATAACA
Organism: Acidithiobacillus ferridurans; assembly: GCF_003966655.1. NCBI lineage: Bacteria > Pseudomonadati > Pseudomonadota > Acidithiobacillia > Acidithiobacillales > Acidithiobacillaceae > Acidithiobacillus > Acidithiobacillus ferridurans. The sequence continues at coordinate 2,576,219 of NZ_AP018795.1, forward strand.
AGGAAAGAATGACGTACATACACCTGTCCACAGGGAAAACCCCGATGGTGTTGGCGCGAAACAAGGCGGGGCAGTCCTTGATGGTCAGTTACCGCATGGACGGTCACATGCTTGCCGTGGATGCCGTCCCCTACCGTATCGACCTGCTTACGGGCAACTGGAATCACCTGGCCGAAATGCGCCTTACCAATAAGGCGGGGGAGTAACGATGAAAAGCGGAAAAGAGTTGTTCTCCGGTTTGCTCCAGAAAAAGAAAGCCACACCATCCACGATGGATAGCAGTAAAGGCCAGCAAGCGGGGCAGCCGGTTGATCTAAAGCCTGACCCCGACCAACTGGCGACGCGCATCAAGCGCACCCCGCTCTATGTTGCGGCGGCGGTCATCGGGCTTGGATCTTATGGTGGGTATCTCTATCTGCAAGATCACCCGATGTTCGGGAACGCGCATCCAAAGTCCCAAGCCGCGAAGATCAATCCGGCATCAGGTAGCGGCGCCCCTGCCACCCCATTACACCCGAAGCAGTATTCCAAGCCTGTCACGCCGGGAGGAACGTCTGGCACTCCAGCGACTGGCACCACGAACAGCGGTGCTCTGCGCAGCAGTACTGGCCAGCGCACCCAAGAACACGCGCCCCCCTCTGGCGCACCCAAAAAGAACCCTTATGCGGCCCAGGATGCCGCCTTTGGGGCCGCGCTGGGCACCGGGAGCGGCGGAAGCGGATCGGATGGCGGCCTGAGCTGGAAAATGCCGAGCGCAGCACCGTCACAGGCGCCAACAACGCTTCCGGTTGCCACGCCAACGGCAAGCACAAGTAGCGGAAAGAAGAAATCCCCGCCGCCCCTGGTGACGCGGGAGACCAGCCCTTACGAGATTCTTTCCGGATCCGTTATCCCGGCTGTTTTGCAGACCGGCATCAAGAGCTACTTGCCCGGTGAAATCACAGCGGTGGTGAGTCAGAGCGTCTATTCATCCGTGAATGGCGCGACGCTACTGATCCCCGCCGGATCCAGGCTGGTGGGCACCTATGACACCCAGACGGCCTTGGGCGTCAACCGCCTGGCCGTCGCATGGACCCGCATCGAGTTCCCGAACGGCACGTCCATGAACCTGCCGGGATACGAGGGGGAGGGCGGTTACGGATACGCGGGTTTGAGCGGTGATGTCAATGATCACACCTGGCTCATCTTCAAAAACGCGCTGCTGCTCTCGATCGTTGATGCGGGCATGGCGGTGGCGAGCCCGACCAGCACGGTGAGCACCACGACAGGTGTGACGGGCAACGCAGCACTGCAGGATAGCGAGCAGTCCCTGGCGCAGACCTTTGGCCAGGCCGAAGCGCAGCTGCTGCAAAAGTACATCGACATCGCACCCACGATCACCTTGCATCCCGGTCAACTGTTTTCGGTGGTGGTGGCCCACGACATGGTGTTCCCAGGCCCCTACGACCCCGCAATGCAGACCGGAGCGGCCAGCACCGAGCCTGCATTGGGGCCGAAACTGAATCCCTACGGGTTGAATCCCTACGGGTAAGGAGTCGTCATGCGAGGAAGCATTATTGTCCGGACAGAGCACGATTGCGCGGGGCTTTCGCCAGAAGCGCGAACAGCGGCGGTAACGCAAAAGGTGCGGTCTTTATCGGACGCGGGTTTGCAGGAGATGGCCAGGCGCCGAGAGAAACAGCATCCGGGGCGGCGCCTGCGCCCCATGTCGGTCACCCTGCCTGCCGATGTGCTGGAACGGCTGCAACAACTCCAGGGCGTCCAATGGAGTGTTTCAGCGTTGGTGGATCGAATTCTGGCGAGTGCCAACTTGTGAATAGTGAGGGTAGGAATATGCGTGAAGAAACGATGAGCAGCCAGGAAGACATGGAAGATCTGCCAGAACACGAAAGTATGGAAGAGATACTGGAAACGCAAGAGTTCAGAGGGCTTTTGGATGGCGCGTTAGACAACTACGATCCTTTTGGTCCAGCGGACGATATTGACGATATTACTGATGATGACCTTGCCCACGTTCATGCGTCGATGGCTGCAGCAGAGCGGGCTCGCATCATAGAAGGACTGGAAAAAGCATTCTCTGGGGAATACTTCAAAATTATACCGTTGTGGTACCGCATTCCCTACAATGACAGTCCTGCCCGCCAAATTCTAGGTCATCTGCATTGCAAAGACTTTTCAGATATGCCTATGGATGTGCGCGTCGTCCTTTATCGTGCTGCGATTCACTGCGTGCGTCTGCAGAACCCTGATGCGGCATTCAAATTCTCCGATTTTCCGTTTCCGGAGAAACTGGCGAACGTGGAACGCCCGGAGCTTGCGCAGCGGGGGAACGACTGCCGACGAGACCTTGTTGATAGAATTGTTGACAAAATCCAGGTTACAGCGGGGTCAACGGTCTGGAATAAACCATGGACCAATACGCGGGCCACAACGCCACCGAAAGAACTACCGGAAGACTCTGGCTTTCCTTGTTTGTCACCACTGTCCGAACCGAACCTGCAGCCTAAACAGGGTAGGGTTGCCGGTAACGCAACTTTCAACCGGTCAACAAATATGAGTTTTGCCTTGATAGCTTTTTTAGCAGGTTTGTTGGTACTGGCGATAGTCTGTTGGATGCAAGCGGCGGCGACTCATGGGGTGACCCCGCGCGTGCCTCCGCTTCCGCATTTTCTGCATGCACCAACCGTTTACACCCCAGAGATCCCACAAATTTTGCATGTACATCCAACTATCCCCACGACGCCAGCACAAGGAATCAGCCAATGATTCCACTCGTTCAACTCAGCGCTGAATGCGCGCCCATGGTCGCGCCATCCACAATGGCCGCCATTGTCCGCGTGGAATCGGGCGGTCGCCCGCTGGAAATGTGGAACAATACGACTCGCAGCATGGTCGGTTCCGCCAATCTGGCACAGGCAGTGCAGTACCTGCGGCAGGCCATGGTCGGCGGCCAACAGGTGGATGTGGGCCTTGCCCAGGTGGATACGGAAAACTTCGCGTCATTGGGTCTCACCCCGCGTACCGTCTTTAATGTCTGCACCAACCTTCGCGCCGGAGCCACCATCCTGCACGCGGATTGGGAGCAGGCGCAGGCAAGTGGCTACCATGGCCAACAAGCGCTTTACCATGCCTTTGAAGCGTACAACTCGGGGCGGCTCTGGGGTGATGCCCAGTACGCCAACAAAATACTGGATGCGGCTGGGGCGCACGCGCCTATCGAGTTTGGTGGGCTACGTTACGCATCCGAAGTCAAACCGGACAGCAAGGCGCCAGGCGCCACGCTGACGCAGTTTCGCTGGCAGGCAAAGCTCGCTCCAGCCACGACCCCCGCGCCGTCCAGCGGTGCCGGTTCCTGGCCGGTTCTCCCTTAAAGAAAAGGATCCTCAATGGCAGACAAACTGCACGCTCCGAACTCTACGGTATTTGACTATAAAACCCAGCGCCTTGCGCGCGGCGGCAAGCTCAAAACTACACTCGCAGGCATTGCTGCGGGTGTCCTTGGATACACGGTGGGCATTTCTTATGTGGCAAGAAAAGTCTTTCCCGGCTACCAGTGGACGGACGATTTCATCCAGAAAGCGCACGACTACATCCCATTGCCTTACGGCTGGCGATTGTACAATCCCCTGCCTTTCCTTCGGCCTATAATCCTGAATATCCATTACCCGATCATCCACCAGGCGTTTTACGAAGCAGGGCTTCCGGCGGTGGTGTTGGGGGTGCTCACCTCCGGAATTTTGGGAAAAAAACACAAGGAAGCTCAAGCGGCTGTTTTGAATAACCCCGTACATGGCTCTGCCCATTGGGCGAGCAAGAGCGACGCGATCCGCGCGGCGCTGTTGCCAGCGCCCCCGCCGATGACAACCATGGAGCGCTTGTTCTCCCTACTTGGACTGCATGAGGAATCTGCGCGGAGCCGCTGGGATGCGGCACAGAAGGCGCGAAAAACCAGCTCGGACGCCTGGCGAAAAAGAAAGGCCGAGAAAGAAGGCAAAAGTCTTTCAGAAATCCCGGAACCACCCAGCTTTGAGCGCTTCGACTCGCCGCACGTCTGTTATGTCGGGGGCTTTGTCGAGAACGGGGTGGCCACCCCGCTGCAGCACACGGGTGCCGAACATATTCTGGTCTTCGCACCCACGCGATCCGGTAAGGGCGTGGGTCTCGTGCTGCCCACGCTGCTGGACGGCTGGATGGACTCCATCGTGGTCCACGACATCAAGGGTGAAAACTTCAACCTGACGGCGGGATACCGCAAGGCCATGGGGCACCACATTCTGAAGTTTTCCCCCGGTTCGGTATCCGAAGAAGGATGCCACTTCAACCCGCTGGATGCCGTGCGTATCGCCACTCAGTATGAAGTAAAAGACGTGATGAACATCGCCACGATGATTGTGGATCCGGACGGCAAGGGCTTGAACGATCACTGGCAGAAAACGGGTTTCGCGCTGCTGACCTCCATTATCCTGCATGTGCTCTACGCCATGCCGGATAAAACGCTGCGGGGTGTGGCCGCCTACCTCAATAATCCCGCACTGGAAAGCGTGGATTTGGCCTTTGAGCAAATGATGCAGACGGAGCATGACCCGGATGGGCAATATGGCTGGCGGGATGGCACTGGCACGCCGACCACCGTACATCCGGTCATTGCTCAGTCTGCAAGAGAAATGCTGAACAAGGCGGATAACGAAAAATCCGGCGTTATTTCAACGATGATGAGCTTCCTGTCCCTCTACCGTGACCCCATCGTGGCGAAGTGGACCGAGTATTCAGACTTTCGTATTGCGGATCTTCAGGACGCGGAGCAGCCTGTGTCGCTCTACCTGGTCACGAGCCCGGAAGACAAGAACCGCTTGAAGCCTCTTATCCGCCTGGTGCTCAACCAGGTCGCATCCCAGTTCACCGCGGAAGAGCGGCTGGAAGCGAAGGAGGGGCGGATCGTCGCCAAAGGAAAACATCGGCTGCTTTTGCTGCTCGATGAGTTCCCGAGTCTGGGCAAGCTGGATGTATTTCTGGACAGTATCGCTTTCCTGGCCGGCTACAACGTCAAGTTGTATCTGATTACTCAGGACATCGCGCAGTTGGAAGATGAGGGGCACGGGTACGGCAAGGCCGGAGCCAAGACCATCATCGGTAACTGCCATATCCGGGCGGCCTACGCGCCGAACCAGGTGGAGACCGCCAAGTGGATCTCGGACATGCTGGGCACCCGTACCGTGACTATGGAAAACGATAATCAGAGCTTTGACGGATCCATGTTCGGGCAGAACAAGGGCTATTCGACGAGCTTGAGTTACCAGTCTCGCCCTTTGCTGACCGCTGATGAAGTGATGACGCTGCGAGGCCCGGAAAAGGAGGGCTCCAACATCAAGACGCCGGGCGATATGCTGGTGTTCGCGGCGGGCTTTCATCCCATCTATGGTCAGCAGTTGCTCTATTTCAAAAACCCGGAATGGCTTGATCGGGCATCCGTTCGCTGGCCAGAGAAGAGTGACGCGATTCCCGGCGCCAAAAAAGACTATAAGGCGATTCTAGGCGAATCAGGCGGTACGCTGCCGATCCCCCATATCGAGAAAAAACCGGAAGGTGGCGAAAGCGTGACCCAGGCGGAGCAGGACGCATTAGCCGCCGCGACTGGTGAACTAGAAGCCTTGGCCAATATGGATGGGCATGAGCGACGGCCGGAGTACGTGGCAGGGGAAAAGCCTACGGGAGAAGGGAGGTATGACACGGCTGAGCGGGACGCTGATCGAGAGACTATTGGCGGACTGCAGGATGATACAGAACCGGGTGCAGCGTGAGCATTGCCCCGTTCTTGGGCGCTGCTCCGAACCGTCAAGGGGTTTCCATGTTGGGTTCATGTAACAGAGTTTGGCGGCACATGCCCGGTGAGTGTATCAGGGCGCCAACGCCGCTTCCTGGTCGTTCGCAATCCATCTGATGTGCGTGTTTTTCCAGGAATCGACTATAATCGATTTCTGTATTAGCAAACAGATTCACGAGAAGGGGAAAGACCACATGCTGCACTGGATCACCGGCACCCGCGACGGATTTCTTGTATTGCTGGTGATTGCCTTCGTATTGGCACTGGGCGTCTATGTGTTGCCCGTGCTCATGGCCTGGAGCCTGGGTAGCCCTTACCGAATGTCCATCACGGTGCTGGATATCTTGTTAGGATGGACCGTATTGGGATGGCTTGCCGCCCTGATTTGGGCCGTCGTGACTGGCAAAAGCGGAAGCTTTGATGAGGATGGTGATTGTAGCCATCCGGAGTGAGAGCGATTTCCGGCATGTTTTTTCAACAGAATTAGTCTGTTCCGACCCTTCAACGGGAAACCTCGACCGATAGTTTTTGGCCGGGAGCGGTGGTAGGCCATGGTTTCGTAAACCGGACACTCATTTCATTCCAACCAAGAGGTCTTCTGGAAACGGTCGCCTTCGGTCTCACCATTCCAACCTTCGCCACCTTTACAGTATGCAAGCACGTTGACCTCAAAAGCCGCCGGTTTCCAACCAGTTTTTGCATATAGCCCTTATCATCTTTCATCCCCAGGAGTGGCACGAGTCGTAATGTCTGTTAAGCCGGCAGCCAAACTGCCTCCTGCTCAAGCGCCAGTCCAGATTGGCGCATATACCTCGTCAAAGCAGCCAGATCATCAGGCAGCTGCGAAACGGCGCGGGAGAATTCTGCAAAAGTATCTTGCCAGAGCCGCTGGCTGCCGTAGCGTGCCAACTTGCCTTGCCAGCCGGGCATCAGCCAAAATACACAACCCTCGCCTAGCAGCATGTAAAGCCGCGCGAAGTTGGCGAGGCCTACACCGTCATAGTCCGGGAAATGCACGACACAGCTGGCGCGGGGATGCCGGGCCAACCAAGCAAGTAGCCGACCATCGAGCTGCCCACCGTAGTAGAGCAAAGTCGCCTGCGTCCCGGCTGGCAGCCAATCCGTGCGGTCGAATAACGCCTGATTTTCCACCAGCCAGAGTGGCTGCCCAGTTTGCCAGGCGTCATCGGCTTCGATTTGCAGGCTGGTTGCCCCAAAGTCGCGCGTAAGCTTGCTAAGTGGCAGTTCGGTTGCGTCTGTACCCTGCCGCCACAGCACCTGGTCGCCAACTGCCTTGAGCAACGGGTAATAGCAGTCGTGCTGATGACTGCCCGCCTTGCTGTCTCGCGCGTGGGCGATGTGTTGCGCCCGCACCGGCAAATCGTGCGTGGTTTGCATCTCGACCTTGGGGGAGAGTGCGCTCAGATGGACTTCGAACAGTTGCGGGTCGCTGACACGGTAAACATCCCCGCGCCCCTGACGCTGACACGTCACCGCTCCGGTTTGCCGGGCAAAGCGATCCAGAGCGCTGCGTTGGGCGACGGTGAACTGACTGACGGGCAAAGCTGCCTGGCCATGCAACTTGAGCAAGGCCGCGCGCAAAGTGCGGTCCAAGATCAAGCGTCCACGGGCTCAATGATCTGCCAGCTGAAGCGGCTGATCTGGTTGCTGCCGTGGCGGTGATGGATGGGGACACAATAGCGCACGGTGGTTAGCGGCGCGGGGGATGCAAAAATCAGCGAGAAGCCGAATTCTGCCGCCGTGTCGATCAAGCTGCGTTGATTGCGGGCATCTAGTGCCAGTGCCTCGTCCAGATAGCAGACACCCTGAATGTGGCGGCGCTGATCCTGCATCAGATGCAACATCGCCAGCCCGGTGATCAGCTTGGCCATCAGTACGGTGCCGTTGGAGGCGGCGCTGTCAAGATCATCGAAAGCTTCCGGCTCGCGATCCGCCTTGCCGACCCAAAAGCGCAGGCGGAAAAGATCAGCCACGCGCAGGCCGTGGCGTGCGTTGCCTTCCTCGATCAGCAGGGTCTTGGCGCGATTGATTTGATCATCGTCGAGCACGCTCTGCTGGTTGAAGAGTTCGAAGGTTTCGCCGCTGTCCACGGTGGCCGCTGTATTGATCAGCAACTCGATCGCTTCGACCAGGGTCGTTTCGTCCTCCGGTTCGATCTTGAACACCGCAAGGTCAGAGAGCTGGCGACCACTGATCTTGCGGTTGAACTCGCGCATCCGACGCTTAAAGGCAAATAGGCCGTCGCGCAACTCGCGCAGGCTGGCGGCCACATTTACCACCGCCGAGCGCACTTTCTTTTCCAAGGCTTCGGCTTCCTGCTGCAGATGATGGGCGAATTCAACAAGACGAACGATCTCGCTTTCCGGCTCGCCAACAAACTGGTACTTGGTCAATCCGCCGGTATGGATTTCACCCAGTAGGTGGCGAATCTGCTCATCCAAGTCCAGCAATTCGCGGCAGTCGGCCAGATAGGTCTGCAGGCGTTCGGCCAGCTGTTCCAGCGCGAACTCAGGCTGGGCTAGCCAGGGATGGTGCGGCAAGTCGGCCAGCCAGGTGAAGGGCCCTCCATGATCAAGCCGCTGGTTACGGCGTAGCTCAATCAAGCGGTGTTGCTGCTGTAAGGTGGCCAAATCCTGTCGCCGCTGTTGGCGCTGTTGGTCTAGCGCACGGTTACGCTCTGCAGATTGCGCCAGGCTGGCGGCGAGTTCGGCGAGCGTTTTCGCCAGTGCTTCCAGTCGGCCCTGACGCGCGGTCTCGCTTTGTCGCAAGTTCTGCATATGCGCGTAATCACGCAGCTCCGCATCCAGTTCTGCCAGTTGCTGGTCCAGCGCCTCGCGCTGCTGCTTGACGCTCCCCAGGGCTTGTGCGGTCGCCAGCTGCTCTTGGAGCTGGGTTTGCTGCTGCTGCAGCTCCTGCTGTAATTCGCCAAGTTCCGCCAAGGTGCGTTGTTGATACTGTGCCGGCAAGGCTTCCAGCCTCAGTTGCAAGCCAGGCAAGTTGAGCTGTGCGGCATCCGCATGGACCAAGGCCGCACTCAGTGCCTTGCCATCGAGACGGAAGTCCTCTGTACCCATGGTCAGCACCGGTTTGGCCAGCACTCTGTTCAATGCGTTGATCTGTCCCGCAGACAAGACACCGGCCAGTTGCTGATACAGGTTCTGTCCTTGGGTGCGCAACTCCTGAGCCAGCTGTGCCAACTCCCGCTGGGTGCGGCTCAAATCGCGCTCGATGGCGGCAGGCGTTCGACTCTGTGCTTGGCCGATACGCACTACCAGCGCGTCCCGTTGTTCCTGTAGTTCGCGTCGGCGTGCTTCCAGGACAGCGCGGTCGGCAATCAAGGCAAAACGCTGCTGCAACGCATGCAATTGTTCGCACTGCTGGCGGAGATCCCTCTGTTCCAGCTCGTATTGGTTCTGCTCGCGTGCCGACTGAATATCCTGTTCGCGCAAATGTTGCAACTCGAGATCGCACTGCGCCAGTTCATGCTGCAAGGCCTGCTGGCGAGCCTCATAATACTGCTGCCACTGGCCCAACGCCTCATCAATCAAGGGGCGCCAACACAATAGCTTGCCGCGCAACGCCAGGCGGGCATCCTGCTTCTGTTCCAGTTCACTCAGTGGCAGTTGCAGACGAACGGCGGCCAGGTACTGGCTGCGTTCGGCGTTGAGATCGGCGAAAGCTTTGTCCCATTCCGCCTTGAAGTCGATGCTGGCATCCGGCAGGTCGCGCCGGAAAATCTGCATCAGATAGTCCTTTACCTCGCTGGAACGCAATTTGTCCAAGCGTAGCGTGCGAGTCAGTACGCGCTGAAAAACACTGGCATCGCCGGCGTGCTCCAGACGGAAGACGCAAAAATCCTGCTGGCTAGCAAGCTTGCGGCTGCGCCCTCCATACACCATATTGGCGAATTCGCTGCTGTTGTAGCTGAACACCCGACGCCCGTGGGTCGCCAGATGGCTGGCCAGTTGCGGCTGCGCTACAATCTTGCCATCCGGCAGGCAGAATTCCTCGATTTTGAGCGGGCCGGCGTAGGCGAAATATTCGTACTCGAAGCTGACCCCTTTGCCCACGCAGCCCAGCACTACGGTGCCGGACTCCGGCAACGACACCTCCAGCAGCACATAGGCGCTGTTGTTGGGGAAATAGAAGCGTCGGCTCTTGTCCACATCGTGCGCACCAAAATCCATGCGGCGCTGATCGATGATCAGCAGAAACTGCAAGGCGTTGATCAGGCCGGTCTTGCCGGTGTTGTTGGGTGCTACCAGGGAAACCGCACCATCAAGCGGTAACTCGGCACGGGAATAGCCGGCGCTGCCAAGCAAGACCAGGCGTTGGAAGCCATATTGCATCAGCTGCTTTCCTCATCATCCGCTGCTTCCAAGGGCATCTCCTCATCGGCGATGGGGCCAAGCTCATCGCCCTCATCCTTGGTTGCCTGTGCCAGGCTCTCGAAATGATCAAGATAGCGGCATACAGCGGGCAGCAGTCGCCAGCCAGTCGGGTCGGCCACCGCAAAGCCAAGGTTGCAGGCGCGGCCAAGCAATTCCACCAGAGCGTCGGGGTTGAGTCCCTCAGTATCAAGCAGGTCTTGATGTTGCTTATAGACCTCGGCGAGCCAGGCGCTGTCGATCAGCCAATCGCTAAAGCGCTGCAGGGCCTTGCCAGCGTTGGCCTGGGCATCGAAGATCACCATAAACAGTAAGGCCAGCTGACGACTGATCTTGCCGATGTTGCTGTTCGCATCGCCGCTGTGAAACCAGGCAAAGCCCCTGGCATCCAGGCGCAGCTCGAAGCCCAGGGCGGCAAACAGTCCGACATAGCTGGCTTCGTGCTTTTCCAGCTCCGCCCAAAGCGCGGGTTCGGCCACCCGGTTCAGGTGTTTGCCGGACAGAAAGAGCCGGAACAGATCGCCCAATGCCGGCATAGGTGATAGCGAAGCCGCCAATGGTTGGGGGGGCGTCATAGCAGGATACTCACGCGGTGCGGGTGATGCAGGACACGGATCGTCTGCAACGTGGTTGTTTCGGGCTGGTCAGATGCTTCGAACTGCCAGCCTAGCTCGTGCTGCAGATCATGGAACAGACGCAGCAAAGTGGCATCCTGCAGGTGGCCGTAATGAGTGCTCAGCCATACAAGGAAATTTTCCACCGGCAGACTGCGGGAAAGATGTGCGCGAATGGCCGCTTCGTCCACATACTCCAGCGGGGGCCCGACGTCGCCTGGTTCGTCCTGCGGGAAAGCCACTGCCTGCGGTTGGTACTGGCGCGCGGCCGCCATGACTGCTCGCACCTCATCCCCCAGTTGCAGCTTGAAGCCACGCTCATTACGCCAGACCGGTAGCGCTGTGCCTCTGGTAGGGCGCGATAGAGCGTGTCGCAGGCCGCGTTTGCGTACCTGTCCTAACAGCAGACTGACTGCACTGGTCAGCACATTGTGTTGGCGCAGCTCTTCGCGTAAGGGCAACAGGGTGTCGGCGCATTGTTGCGCGACCAAGCGGCCAAAGCGCCGCAACTCTTTGGCCTGGCGTGCAACCTGGCGCAACTGCAGGCGATACGAGTAGAGCGCGCCTTGTACCGACAGCCGCTCCAACCCCAGATCGAGTGCACGCTCGGCGTCTTCCAGGTAGCGATAGAAGGTCCCCTGTGGGCCGGTGTCCATCATCTGGTTCATCGGCTCGACATATTGATCGTAGGCTTCCAGTACCCGGCGGTAGCGATTGGTGACCGGCGTGTTGCTGTCGGCACTTTTGGCGTTTTCGGCCAGATCCAGCAATGCATGCCGATCCTCGTCGAGTTGCAGACTGATCTGGCGAAAGAGTTCGGCCAACTTGTTCGCGGCACCCCGCACACGGTCCATTTCCGTGCCCGCCAATCCGTCGTTGAGTGACTCGGTGGCCTCGCGGATTGCTGCCACGCGCGCCTGTAGCACGGCAGACAGACCCAACTCATGCTCGCGGGTGAGGCCACGCACGAACTCCAGCACATATGCATTGAGCTGCAGATCACTGCTTCGCGGCAGAGTTTGCAGGATGTCCGCGTTGACCAAGGCACGCAACACCACACCCTGTGCCTCGGCATCCAGATGCGGTGACACGTTACCAATACTGCTCAACACCTGATCGCTGGTGAGCATGGCAAACTCGCGCGACATCCGTACCAGAATCTCCACGGTGTTCCAGTGGGTGTAAAGCGTGTAGACCAGCGAACGGGGATTAGCCATATGATACTATTCTACCATAGGCGTTACCAAAATATGATAGCGGCGCTCGAATCGGACAAGATGCCTGTAGAAGTGGATCAAACCGTCTACCCGGTAGACGATTTCGCAGGGCTCTCGCATGCAGGAGGCACCCACGATTTCTTATTTCGCTGTCTTTGTTCATGCTCCTTGGTCAGTGGCACGGCGTCCATGGTTTGATCCCAATTCTTGGGTCCAAAATGGCGATTAACCATGCCTACCAGCCCGTGCCCAATCCCGATTGAATTGCGCCTGCAATTTCCCAATGCTCGATCCATTGAGTAACAGCCCCATTTCGCGGTTATCTTCTAAACTGGCCTGGGTGAAGTTCTCGGAGCCGATAAAAGCTAAAGAGCCGCCGACGATCATCTTACTGTGCTGATAAATGGGCTTGACCGGCATAAGCCTTACCTGGCAACCGTGTTGCCGGAGAAACGCCACGTCGCGCTGACCCACGTGGTTGATGTTGGCAGGCAGGATCAGTCGGAGATCGCGCCCCTTGGCGGCCAGCGCATCCAGAATTACCGCATACGGCCCCAGTTCTTCGCTCTCCACGTCTATGGGACCGGGCTGGTCGATCACTTCCAGTAGTTGGCTGGCGGAAGTCCCCGGAGAAAGGACCAGAACGCGGTGTGCAAACGCGGGGGCTTTCCGGTTGTTCCAGTCGGCATTGAAAACAGCGTTTGCCGACTGCACCACAGAAGGATTTTGGGTGACATACAGGTACTCCCTGTTTTGATGAATTCTTATTCCAAAATAGTACATAATTCGCTTGTGAGTAGTTATAACATATTGAAAACAATATTATAATATATATATTTGCACTATGTATTTTTACATAGTTTATCGCCATTCCGCACCACCCTCCGCCACACAAAAGGATAAAGGTAGAGGATGGCCGCCCCCAACAGAATATCTGATATCGCTGTACCGATTGTAATATCCTGGTATCGAAAATGTAGAGGCGCGGACGATATTCCCATCCTTGTCCATGACAGGTACGCAGCGAAAGCGGTCGTTCGTATGGAATCAGGCCCCTACAATTAACGTTACGTGCCTTGGATTTGCATTCTACGTATGGTGATAGTTTTAAAGAATATAACCGAAATCGCCTACCCATTCACCTTTCCGGTAATCTAGACTGAGCCAGCGTGGTATAAAAGCGTCCGTCCGTTTTAGTGGGAACGTTTGCAGATCCTGAACAGGCTGATCGGTAATTGAACATGTTTTAGAACCAACAGCGCGGAACCACACCTGAACAGAGGATATGTGAGCGTCCAGCAGTAGAGAATCTTGATGTGGAGAAGGTATGAAATATGTTTTTTTGCGAATCAGACAGCTAAATAATAGCTCTAAATAAACACAGAGAGGTTCTTCTCGATGATCGAGCGCTTGCCTAGCTAGTGGAGTAATTCGCAATTCAATTGTATGAGTATTATGCATGAGTAGTCTCCCATTTGGACGGATATACGGGCTTTTCGTTAGCTTCATGTAGCGCAGTTAAATTCCAGGTTTTCCAATATTTTTGACAACGTTACCATTGGCCGCAGTGATCAAAAAGCCTCTACAGCAAGGCCTGCGTCTTGAAAACATACTGTTCGTCTGGCCGGCAATCCATATATCCTAGCAGCCTTATGGTAGGTAGTTCTAATGGGCTATTAGCAGCGTAACCGGTCATTGGACAACTACTCAGTATAATCGACCGGTCGTGCTGCTCGCAGCAGAGTGTCGCGATTAAATGTTGCCACCTAGTCAATTTCCGAAACTGTTGTGATAATACTGAGCGGCAAGCTGGCTTACCAACGTCCAAGGGTTTTCATGTTTTTTTGCCGAACGACAAGGGCATGGAATAATTTAGCATAATCTCATCCTCTCCTGGATCTTCCTGTTTCGTGTAGGCATTAGAGATGTGGGCAATTTTCAGTCCGAAACGCGACTTATTAGCAAACTGATAGTCTAGACTCAACTCCAATCGGAACTGGAAAGTACCATCCAGGTATTTACCTCGGCCCTGATGATATCCGCCCATAGCGAGAGCTGGTGTCAACACCCAATGGCTCCATGCAATATCCGAGTAAAATCCGGTATATCCCATGAATCCACCATCAGTATTGGCAACAATTCCATAAAGTGCACCGACACCGAACAGCTTGGCGGCTGTCTGGTATTCTAGATCAATCTCCGGCAACGTCGCGTTACCGCGATGCCCAGGACCCGGAACCACTCCAGCAGCGTTAAAGGCTCCGACGCCGACATTAAAATACGCGGGGCCGCCCTGAATCACATGCAAGCCTTCACCCATTGCCCATGCTTGTCCAGCAACCATAAGCATGAGCGCACCAATGCCTAGAACGGCTAACCGTGTTTTTTTACGTAACACATGCTTTCCTTAATCAATCTCTTCTTTTACATAGCGTGTGCAAGAAATGATAATATTTTAGTCAGTTCCGACGCTTTGTCATAGTCCTTCATATAGACGTCCTCGTACTTCACGGTGCGCCAGGGCCTCTCCACTCCACAAACATGTTGTCCAAGTCCCCTAGCCATGCCATCCATACTAATCCGTACACCATGCGCATGAAGCGCGCGCATAAAGGCCTCGAAGGAGGCATTGCAGGGCCTCTTCCAGATAGACCACACAACGAACACCGCCACCGAGGTGTTACTGTCCCACCAGCTCTGTTTAAGCAGAAAACTATTGAGCTGCTAATTTTCTGTACAGCACTTTCTGTGTCGAGTTGAGTAGTGAATAAGCTTTAAGGTGGTACGGCACCATTTCCCATGCTAATCTGGTTTGTGCCTTTCCAATCGCATCAATGTCTCTTTTTATCTTTAACAACGAGGGCTGCACAACAGACGCGTCTAATGCGTACTGTTTGTAGGCTTTGCGCAACGCACTATTATCAGCAAATGTGCTTTTTGCCATACTCACATGCAGAGGCTTCTCCTGTTGAATCTGTGCAACCGTCAAATGTAGCTGTTTAGCATGGTGTAGAATCCAGTATGGTCCGGGATGATACCGCTTAAAAATAGAAAAGAAATCGAACGAGTGCTCCCCGAAGTATTTCACCTCTTGCTTTAATTTTACAGCGCTCATGGGGGATGTCTGCACCCTTGATGCAGCATAAGCTGGTACTGCACCAATCAGCAGCAGAGCAGCGCCAACATAAGAAACTAGTCTATATGGTTTCATCACAGCATTATCCTCCGAAAAACTACTTCATGAAATAGTCGACAGTGACTAACAACAACAAATGGTACAACAGTCTACATTTACTCATGCATTCAACTTCACGAGCATGTATCACTAACAGATTTTCTAATACTTTTTGACAATGTTACCAGAAGTATGCCAGAAAGCATCGTAGCTCCGGCCAAAATTAGCCGTATAGTTATTTGTTCGCCCAGCAACGGAACCGCGCTGATAACGACAATCACGGGGACCAGCATTTGTATGACGGCACTTGTGACTCCAGTTAGCTCCTTTATTAAGATATACCAAAGCACATAAATTAACGCTGAGGTTATGGCACCAATAAGCATAGAGTAATAGACACCTTCAATGCTTATATGGATGACTTCATGATGCCAATGTTCTATCACTGCATAGATCGCCAGGAGGATAATAGCCGCCAGCCCGGAATATGTAAAATTAGCAGTTGTAGTGGCCAAATCATCCACAGAACTTTTGCCCAGTATCGAATATCCCGCCCATGCGGCACCCGCTCCTAACATCAATCCTATCCCCAAAAGCTTAGGAACATGTGATATGCCACCCACCAACACCCATAACCCTATCAGGGTTATCCCGCTGCCAGTCCATTGCAGTTTGGACAACCGGTGGCCACCTCGAATCTCCCATGCCAGCATGGTCGCCTGAATGGCAAAAAATAAAAAAAGGGTTCCAGTAGCTGCCCCAAGCTGCTCATATCCGTATGCAAATGCCAATGCATAGAAAAACAACATGAACGGCATCAGCAAATGATGCAATTTCGGCCTTGTCTTGGTCACCGCCATCAGCACGATCAAGATCACCGCTCCGCTCGTCAGGCGAATTGTAGTAAATGGAAGCGGTCCAATTAAATGTCCTCCCAAGGCGGCTCTTGCCAGCAGACTATTTCCAGCCATACCAAAGAGCACTATCAGAGTCAGTAAGATTATGCGCACACGTGACATATCATGATTTTCCTTGAACACCTTTACCCCAGAGAATTTGGCTAAATGCTGACTCTAACGCATCGTGACCAGTTCTTCCGCGCTGGTTGGGTGAATAGCCACGGTGTCATCGAAATGGCTTTTACAAGCACCCATCTTTACAGCAACGGCAAAGCCTTGAAGCATCTCTTCGGCGCCATCACCGATGATATGAAGTCCGACAATCTTCTCCTCAGCACCGACGGTGACGAGTTTCATGCCCGTTTGTACGGGATTTTCGGCAAAAGCATACGCCATAGATCGGAAACGAGTGCTATAGACCTTGACCGCATTATCCCCATGGATATCCCGAGCCTCCATTTCAGTAAGGCCGATCGTTCCAATGGGTGGATGACTGAAAACCACTGTGGGAATATTGTCATACGAGAGATGCCGGTCAGCCATGCCTCCAAAGAGGCGATCCGCCAGTCGCCGACCGGCCGCAATGGCTACGGGGGTAAGAGCTGGGCCATCGGTGATGTCACCAATAGCAAAAATATGAGATTGATTGCTGGTTTGGTATGCATCTGTGATGATGTGGCCGTGCTGATCTCTGACGACATCAGCACGCTCTAGCCCTAGGTTGTCCGTGTTTGGCCTCCGTCCGATAGACCAAAGTACGGTATCGAAACCGTTGATCTTCTGCCCACCCTCCAGGGTGAGGGTAAGCGACTGTCCGTCTCGGTGCAGGCTGGCTACCTTTTGGCGGGTGAGAATATCAACACCAGAGGCGATCATTTCTTTCATGAGTATTTCCCGGAGCATGACGTCAAAACTATCCAGAAAATGGTCTCGTCGTAGCAGAAGGGTGACCTCGCTGCCGAGATGGCGCAGCAGGCCAGCCAACTCCACCGCTATGTAGCCTCCGCCTACTACGGCAATCCGGCGGGGCTGGGTCTCCAGCGCAAAAAAATCGTCAGAACTGATACCTAGCTCTGCTCCTGGGATGGCAGGCCACATCGGGCGGCCACCGGTGGCAATGACGATTTTGTCCGCGCGGATCATATGGCCATCCACATCAATCTGACGGGCGTCCACAAAGCGGGCATACCCGTGGATAAGCGTCACCCCATTGTCAGCAAGGCCCGTGCTATAACGCGCATTGAGATGACTGACAAAGGCGTCACGGGCGGTCTTAAGGGCAGCCCAATCAAAAGTAGAATCATGAATATTAAAGGCTTGATCACGAGCCCTTTGTAAATGCTCTGCAAATCCTGCTGCATACCACAAAATCTTTTTTGGCACGCATCCAACATTGACGCAGGTTCCGCCTATTCTGCCTTTTTCCACAAGCGCAACCTTTGCACCATGAAGTGCGGCTCGATTTGCCGTGGCAATGCCACCGCTTCCACCACCAATGACGAGCAGGTCATAATTGTAATCCATCGAGTCGCCTCTCTCAAATTGTCCTCAACAGCGCATTGCTGACCAGGCAGGTCAGCCTATCCGGAAAAGGTTCAGATGATCAGTCCTTTTTAAGGGATGAAGAAACCTTGAATGCATTAAACAGCACATCTGTAGCCGCATGACGCGCACCTGCAGCCAAGGCATCGTAGATATCGCGGTCCGTCCATCCTGCCTTGTGAAGCGCCGCAATATCCTTTTCACTGATGTTCTCTGGATCATCAATCGCCCGGAGAATAAAAAGCATCAAAGTTTTTTCATGTTCCGGGAGAGGGATCATCTCAGGATGGATCAGAGATTGACGTAGATCTTCCTGATTGATACCCGCATTGACCAACGCTGCTTCATTAAAACCGATACAAAAGGTATTTCTATTTCTACCGGATACCAAATAACGCAGCATGGATATGAATGTTGGGTTGAGCGTAGGATGGGATGCCATATAGGCCATAGTGGCCATCTGGCCCTCGAATAATTCTGGGCTTACACTGAATAGATGAAATGCCTCTGGGACATATCCTATAGCATCCTCGATCTGCTGATAACAATTGGCAATTTTCCCTTCTGCTTCAGATGGAAGCACCGTTTTTAACAAAGCCATATAACACCTCCTATTTAATTACACTAAAACAAACAACAAGCCAGAGTGCGGTAAAACCATCTCGAACGATGTCAATTTTATGACACTCTGATAATACAATAGTATGATAGCCACGGCGCAGTTTTTGAAGGTGAAACTTGTGTCGGGTTGTAATGCATTTCGCGGTGCAAGATTAATACTGGACATCTCGAAAATGTTGCTCCTTCATGCCAGGAGCAACATTACTCATCCTGGCGCACCTTAGCCAAAAGATCGTAGTACCATAAATCCGCTGTGAACAACCAGAAACGAGCACTTCACAAGGTCATATCAGAGTCGCTGAAAGATTACCTCTACGGGCGTCGGCTGACTGATTGTATTATGTACCGGTGATACCCTTTTGACATATTCGATCAGATCCAAGAGGTCGCTATCAGGAGACGCACTTTTTAGGTGACAGTACACAGAAATGTCGTTAAATCCCGGTCGAACCGATTCAGAAAGACCCATAAAGCCTTGCAAGTCGATCTCTCCACTGATTTCTATCTTCAGTTCATCCAAGGATATTCCACGTGCGGCAGCGTTATAGACCAATCCCACGGTTATACAAGCGGCCAGCCCAGTTAAAAGGAGTTCTACGGGATTCGCTCCCTTGTTCGTTCCCATCAGAGCTTTCGGCTCATCACTTTCTATGATAAATGGCGTACTTCTGGAGTGGTCTTCCTGTCCTAATCCATAAAAACCCTGAACATGCGTCTGCGCATGTGCTCCAGATATCCATTGCGTAGTAGTTCTAAATTGACACTTGGCTAGCGCTGTATTGTCTTTTACTGCCTGTACAGTTTTTCCCAGTTGATTAATATCTACGCCATTAAGTGCTGTGTTATTAACCATTTTTCATCTCCTCTATGCAATGATTAAAAACGCAAAACTTTTTTTGCGTTAAAAGCCATCTAGCAAAGGTATGCAAACTCCATCCACGTGCAAATGCAAGTTCTTTTTTGCTCACGGCCTGCCTCCACCAGAGCCCAGTCCCATTTTGTCACGTAAATCAACCAGACTACAGCTGGTTTTTCGTGTTGCCTGACATTCATTGGTACCAGGAATAAAGTCAAATGAGCATTGTTTTTTTTGTAACTCTAGCCAGTCTTCAGAAGGATACTTACCCTCAGGAAGATTAGGCGGAAAATAAACGCATGAAGTACACAGTGGATCACTAGCAGTGCTTTCTTGATTCATGTATGACATCTCCTCTGATCGGAATTATGAGGCAGGCTGGAGAAGACCTTCTGTATCCATAGCAGCCCGTACAGCCGGACGTTCAAATACTCGTCCCTGATACCCCTTCAGCACCGGCCAGCGGTCTATTTCAATGCCCACATGCTTACCCCAGTTCAACACGGTAAAAAGATAAGCATCAGCAACAGTGAACTCGGGACCCATCAACCAAATTTTGCCTTCTAACTGATGGCTGACTGTGTTCAGGCGGCGTTCGAGTTGGGCCGCAACTATTGTTTTCCATTCCGCAGGCGCATGGGTATTGAATAATGGTGAAAAACCCTTATGTAGCTCCGTAGAAATAAAATTAAGCCATTGCATGAGTTGGTAACGTTCAATGGTTCCAGCGGGCGGTGCAAGCTTTTTCTCAGGCACCTGATCAGCCAGGTACTGGATAATGGCAGGCCCTTCGGTCAGAATATAACCATTATCGAGTACTAATGCGGGGACGTAGCCGTTGGGATTAACGCTTAGATAGTCGGTGCCGATTGCTGTTTTCTTGGTGGCGAAATCCACCTTTTCCGTATTAAAACTGAATCCCCCTTCATGGAGAATGATATGTGGAGAAAGGGAACAAGCGCCGGGGCTATAATACAATTTCATGGTAAACTATCTCCTGAAGAAACGAGTAACATAGGACAACCCAAAAGCTCAGCTACACCATCAACCTGCGCCGTGCTACTGAAGCAGCGATGTAATATTAATACTCTCTACAAGATAGCCTGTATAGTATACACTTTTTTGTTATATACACACTTATTTCTCAGTAAGTAACTTTATTGTAAGTAAGGTTTAATACTTAATGGCGATGGCTGATTATTTTAGAACAAAGTAGCAGATTAGTTTTGCCTATCAACTGCCTAAAATAATTTGACAAGCCATACCAGATCAGCTATTTTTTTGAATCGAACTCTATAATCAGGAGGTTGCACTTATGTCCACAATGAAACCCGCAGATCTCGTTATCATCCTCATCACTGGACCGGAAAATCCCAAACGTTTGCCGTCCGCCTTTTTTCTTGCAGCGACGGCAGCGGCATCTGAGCAGGATGTGATCATGTACTTTACAGGACCTGCAACAGAATTATTGGCTAAAGGTAAAGCCGAGACTATCTTTCCAATGACGGGCGGGAAAAGTGTTGCTGACTTTATGAAGTTGGCCGAAGACAATGGGGTGCGAATCATCGGCTGCCTCCAGTCCCTTGAGCTCAATGGTATGACGACTGGAGACTTGGCAAAGGATCTGCCTCTTTTAACGCCTAGTGCCGCATTGCCCGCATTGGGTGCTGCTGGACGTGTTTTTACTTGGTAACAGATAGATCTCTCCATTCTAAACTGCAACCATTAACCTTAAATTTAATCACTGGTTGCACAAGGGGTAATCAGTGATTAAACAATGTATTTCATCACAAGAAACAATATTCAGCACTTACTCTGGCTTCAGTTTGTTTGGCGTTTTTTTTGCGCCACGCTCCCGTGTGTAGGTTTTGAAAAGAATGTTTTTGTAATCGTATTTAATGACAATCGTTTCTCTCTATTCCATGGGAAGAGAGATACTAATCGAGCCATTGCGCAATATCCGAATATTTCCTGTGCCCAGGTTCCAATAGTAGGTATCCAGTATATAAATTGCATAGGCTGCGGTAGCGCTATCAGCAGAAGTATAAGATAGCTGAACCTTACCTGAACAGGAAAAGCTATAATACTTTTCTTTCGAATGGCAAAGTGGATGGTCTGTATAATGGTAAGCCCAATAGCCAGATAAAAGCCCATCTTGTATCCTGCTATACCCGCAGTAAGAAAACATGCAGTTATAAACCAATATTGCCATGCAAGTTCTTTGTAATCAATCATAAACATGTAAAGCCTCCTGTGAGGATAAAATACCACCTAACCTACTTCAACTGTTGGTGATCCATACTTAATCGGCACTTGCTGCGATGTTTATGCGTATTTTTCCCATCATTTCACCAGAAGCGTCACTTTTTATCCATAAACCACCTTTGGTCTTACGGCAGCATGCATTGCATGCTCATTCAACTTTGTGCAAATTTGACGTAAATGGCTTTTGGTTGACCACAAGGATAATGAACCCTATTATGCTTTATGTGAAGTAGACACCAATTTCATATCTACGATCTAAAATATAGTTAGTTACTTTCTGGTAACGTTTGTACAGTGATGCACAACCGCGAGAGGGACCTATGGAAATCGAAAATGAGCCGTGTGCTGTTGATATAACATTGAAAGCCATTGGTGGACGTTGGAAGGTGCTCATTTTACAGGAACTATTTAAAGGAACCAGGCGGTTTTCACAGCTTCATCGTGGAATCCCAGGTATTACCCAGAAAATGCTTACTCAACAGCTGCGTGAGATGGAGAAACACTGCATTATCAGTAGATTGGTTTACGCTGAGATCCCACCTAAGGTTGAATACTCTCTTACCCCTTTAGGTGAAAGCTTGTGGCCGGTATTGCTGGCAATGCATGAATGGGGTGTGCAACAGCAGATGATTGACAGATATAGTGCTGCGGCTCTCATGACGACTCCGTTGTAGGCGTTGTACGCAAGTTGTCATTGCCATATTTCAGTTGATTGTCAGAACGAAAGTCCGCCGGATTGCCTCTAGGTTTAGTTTCTTCCCAATGGCTGCTTTCAGTCTGGACCGGCCGTTGGAATGAGGATCACACTTGATCTCTCACTCCTTAGAAATCAGAAAGCCAGAGTTTCCCTTGCGCGTTAGGATGTCATTCCAAGTATCTTACGGATGGCAGTCACATATCCCACGTCATACAGTGTTCGACCGGTTCGGTTCGTGATCTCTCCATGTGAGCCTTCCCTCCATTCTTCCTGGTCAAGGAACTCCTTCGAGATTGCCTGTTCGAGAGACTCACGCTCGCTTTCTGTCAGTTGGGCCTTGGCTTCCAAAATGGCTACGGGAGGCGAGTGTGTTACAATCGTAGCACCGAGCGGCCGTTGGTCTATTGTTATCTGCATTCGCGACTTTAGCAGATTTACTTTGGCAAGAAGATCATCACGCTCGGCTATTGTGGACTGCATCAATGAACGTATCGCAGGATCCTCGATGCGCATGAGATATTGGTGACTGGATAATTTCTTGGGCTCCTTTGGAGCCTTCACAGACATCGTTCCTGAAAACGCCGCCCAAGCCGTTATTAGAGTGACGTAATCCTTGGATGCGGCGTTGTACAGCACTCGTGCTTTGAAAAGGCCGCGGGCCTCGCAAATGCGACCTATTGACGATAATCCAAAGTTAAGCAGGGATGCGGACTGTGTCTGGTGCTGGTATTGATTCCGGCATATCTCTTGAAGCGATTTCAAGGTGGCGGCCTTGTTCGAGCGTGGACCTTTGGCCAACAACGCTTCAAGAACTTCGTCAGGGTGGATGTCTGTTTTATGCATTTTCGTAGCCGAATTGTAGAGGTGCAGGCAACGACTGTAGGGTATCGGTGAGTAAATGTTGGATGTCGATACCTATAAACTGGGCAAGGCTCTCACCGGCATCCATGAGACTGCACACTTTGCGCATCCCAAGGAGCGGGTTCGTGTTAGTTTTAGCAGACAGGCGCCGCATGAATGCATTCCCCGCTTTGAGTTGATCTGCTTCATTAAGTTGTAGGAAGAACGGCGGCAAATGGTCGCGTGCCAATGCCGCGTCAAGCAGTTGGCTGCGCCTGAAAACGGCCTTGCCCGGATCCAAATCCGGGTAGATTTCTACGTTCTGGCAGACGTCAGAAAGTTGCAAGAGTTCAGAATCCACTTCCTCAAACGCAATCTGCACATCCATTGCCGAACCCGCAGCGATGAGCGATGTCTTATTGTTGTCATTGTTGACAGGCAGGGCATTACATCGCTGAATAATCTGCCAACAGGCTGCCATATCCTCCGCAAGACTATTAAACCGCTGCAACGTAGATTCCCAGATTCGCTCTGCCGTACGCAATTCCTGTGTTCTAGTAAAAACTTCACCAGAATTTTCAACATCTGCCTTTTTCCTTTTGATATCATGCAATATGGCATCTTGTTTTATGGCACCATTCCTGACCTCATCGAATTGGTAGCAAATGTTGCCCAAGTGCGCCGCGAGTGCTGGTATATAATGCGGTTCGGTAACAAACCATCGGCACCGGATGCAATTTCTTATCCCACCTGGTACTGGATTGTGGGTCCGCTGGTCGGCATCAGGATTGAAGGCAATGCCTCCGTTATAACATCCACCAACCCTAAATCCACCCCTGTTTGACGATGAATCGACTTCCGATGTATTCCCTCCAACGAGACACAAGCCATGGTGCATAAGCATCCAGCCGGCCGGATTGCGGTTGGCTGGATGCTCCGGAACAAGGGTTATAAGGGTCTCGGTGCTATTCCAGATAGCTCGCGTCGTAAGAATTTCATGTTTTTCATTGGCAAGGAATGAAACAATGCTTTCTTCCTTCAAAGCGTCAACACGCGACACGGCATCTATCAATGCGTCCTGCATGTACTTAAATCCCGGTTTTGTATAGTAAATGGTCATAATCAGTCGACTATGCCCCACCAACTTCACGAGAAGATGGAATGGTAAACTACCATCTATCGCTAGTGCCGTGATAAGAGATACGCGCAGACTATGCAGCGGAAACAAGGCTAGAGGTGAGCTTCCCGGTTTAGTAACCAATACAATCGGTGACCCATCTGGATGGGTAGTCCCATGTCTAGATAACCTGTTCTGCATTTCTTGCAGTAGCTTCGCCCATGCAACCCTCATTATGCCATCGGTTATCGGAAGATGGGCTTCACCATACTTTTTTCGTTCGGCAGAACGGAATATGAAATAAGTATCCGGATAAGATGCCAACTGCATATCGCTCTTGGGTTCTCCAATACATTTTTGAGGAAGGCTACGCCAAGACGTTGGGTGTATAATTGGATTGTATTTTTCCTGCCAGTTTCGTATTTTTTCTAGCCAATAATGAGGTTGGTCTTGGAGGTCTCCAATGGTTGGCCAAGGAAATTCGTAACCTTTCTGTACGCCGGACTTAAGAATATCCGCAGTTTTGTTGGTATTGATATACAGCGTTGTTAGCAGTTCTTCCTGACCAATCGGTTCCGTTCGACGTAATACTCCCTGCCTTACAGGGTTACGTTTGGTGCCCATAGCCAATGGGGTGGTGTTTTCAATCCACGCTCCAGCAACATATCGCCATGTGTCTGCTTCACCTGAATCCAGCATGCGAACCTGAAATGTCCGTGGTGGCAATTGAAGCTTTATCAGCAGTGCAACCCACCTGACAGGGCTCCACATTTCCAAGATTGGTTTTACGTTGTGATCAATTGACCTGCGAATACGCCACACACAATCAGGATCATCTTTGTCGATTTGATCTTCTGTTGTAGAGAACCAGTCATTGGACATACGTTTATCGGGCTCGCCGATTCTTTTTGCTCCAAGTGCGTTTTGTGCCCAAGTCCAATCCTTAAAGGATGGACCTTGGGCGAGCAGCTTCTTTAAATCAACGATATATCCGTATGGTAATGGAGTATTGACAGTTTCATAATGGATAGGGAATCCGTTGGTAGTGATTCTCCGCACTGGATTACGAAATGCTGGTAAAATTATGGGTTTTCCATTGTCATCTCTGTAGCTATAATATTGTAGTAGTACCCAATCAATAAAGTCATGTATCCGATTGTTGTAAGCCACCCCACCACCTGATTGTGGGCAAGCAGTAGAAAAGAATTCCGGTACTATACTGTCATGTCTTAATATGGCTTCTGGTTCATAAGGAAGTCCTTTCTTCTGTAAATAATTGGAAAAAAATACAGTTAATGCGGCCATCCTTAACCCAATGCCTCTTTGCTCACCCTTAAGCCATTCAACGCCAAGTTTTTGCCACCGGATAAATTGTTGATACTCCCGGATCACCCAAGTCAGCTCAAAATCTACACGCTTATTGGGAAATGATGGTTTCAGCGCTTTACCCGCAGATTCAGCAGCCTTAAACACGGACCAAACGGTTTTTGGTTTTAGATTTAACTGTCTACCTACTGCCGTGTACTTAATCCCACTTTCAATGAGTCCTATGATTTCTTCCTTAATTTCTTCAGAGATTTTTTCATAAGAACGACTATGTCCTATATCCTTCTTCTGCCAAGCACTGATTAATGACTTCTCAATACCCATCTCTCGACTTACTGAGGCTGCTGTTTGTCCATTTTTTATTTTCTGTAACACATCCTGTGTTAAACTTTTCGGGTAGTATTTAGTGGTTTTACCTATATGTTTAGTTATTCGGCAGACAGTTGTAGTGCCGATCCCAAGTTTTTCTGCTACACCCCGTTTTGTATACCCACTGTTAACCAGCTTGATGGCCTTCTGACGTAATTCTTCGTTAATTCTCTTTGCCATAGATCTCCTATAACCCAATTTCGTACTGCAACGAAGACCTAGTTCCTTGCATGCGCCCACTAGCATCTCGCAAAGCTATCAGTGTTTCTCTCATGGTTGCTTGCGTGTAAACGATTTGGCTTTCCTCGGAAGCGTGATGCATGCAACGTTGGATCAGCAGCGTATCCAGTCCGCCATTTTTGAGCCGCCGTCCATATGCATGACGATGCCCGTGGGGGGTCGTACCGGCTTGCTTCCGAACAGTAAGCCCTAGACGTTCAACCGCAGCACCGTGCGCTTTAGTAAACTTGTCGATGGTGTACATGGATCCCCGTGGCTCCCGGTAGAGATTTACGAATGCGAAAGGATGGTTACGGTCAAGACACGCCACCTGTTCCAGGTATCTCAGCCAGAGATCCTTGAACCATTCTCCAAACCACGGCTGAAACCAATAGATAGTCATGTAAAATTTATTATCAAGGCGAGGATTTTTCCATCCTGCCCCTTGGCTACCCAATATTTCCGTCCGTGGAGCCAATGCATATTTTTTAGCTAGGTACTGAGCTCGATTACTTGTACGGCCCTTATTGGTCTGGTCCGTCCAATCGCTTGGCGCATATCCTTGATGGGGATGATGGACAAGAACTGTGGCGGATTTGTTATTCTCAGGGGAAGGAAATACGTCTTGGAGGTAGAGATGAAAAGGTTCACTCACCCGCAATCCGCCTCCATGCAGTAGTAGTGTGATCAACATGCCCCGATAATCGTGTTTGCCAGCCACCTTGAACCCTCTGAGTAAAAACTCCTCGAAGCGATTATCAGGAAAAGCTGGTGGCTCACTTTTGGCCACGCGCGGCATCATTTTAGGGCGTGTTCTGTACCCTGTTTGATACGGGCCAGGGTTTGCAGCCCATCCATGGCCAAGGAAAGCCTTCTCGCGGCGGTAAAGGTAAGCTATTTCATCCATTTTTCGGTCAAAAGCGTCCCCAGCGTATCTCGGATTGATGTTTTCTGCTTCTGGCCGCATTTCACCTAGCCAACCAAAAAGTTCAGACAACCGATGTATGATTTCGCCTGCATTATTAATCGAATAGGGCTGCCAGCAAAGGTTGCTAGGATCCAACCCAGTAGTGAGGTCGAAGGTCCCTGAATACAGTCGCTGGGCAAAGTTCTGGAAAAGACGATAGGAATTTGGTTCTTCTGGATTAGCGTTGACATATCGAAGGAACAAAGTAACAGCCAGCACAACCTTTTTCATCCAGGAAAGGCTGCGATTGTGGCTACGTGCAAGGCAGTAATCCAACAAAGGCCCCAAGACACCTTCAGGCGTCAGCAATACAGGGAGTTCCATGACCGCCCCAGTAGTATCAGTCACTATCTTGGCATTTACGCTGACGAAGGTCATCGCTTTCATGTAAGGCGTCTAAAACGATATTCATTCCTCATGGACATCAAACACATCAGAACCACCCCCAAGCATAACATGTACTATGTAGAATAAGATGAATGACGGTGAAGGGCAAGCAAGCATGCTTCATACCTCCCATCGGGCTTCTCACTTATTGAAATCTCTCTTCTATGTATATTTTCTTGGGGGGGATAATGCGAAAGGCGGACCAATCGAAATTGGATGTGCCTATCTCGCATTCGTGGGTATCGCACACGTACTTGGCATGGTCGAAGACGTACCGGCCCGGGGCTGCCTCAAAGCGTGGCGGCGCCCACTGCAATGCAGCACCCGTGGCCTGCACGGCGCGAACTTCTTTCTGGATCATCCAGGATTTCATGCCGTAGGGGTGCTTGTCGAGAATCACTCGCACCGCCACGCCTCGCGTATGCGCGGCACGCAAAGCGTTCAGAATAGGCCAACTGGACAGATAGTACACATTCAGGCTGATCTCGCGCCGGGCGCTGGCGATCACCTGAACGATGGGTGTGGGACCGGCATAGGGCTCTGTGAAAAGCACGAGTGTTTCCTTTCAGGATGGGATAGGGATCTGGGTCGGCATTTTCCGGGACTTCCGGATTTCAACTTTGACCGGTGACCGACTGGGAACAATACGTTCCTGGACCTGCTCCATGGGCAAATCCAGATCGCGCGGATAATGGAACCGGCCCATGTGCTCACTGGTAACCGGGCAAGCATCCTCACCGCCGCAACATAATGACCCCGGCTGGTTGACCGGCTCCTGGTTTCGCGGACGCCGCACGCCGTATTGCGGCGCGTGAATCACTTTTGTCCAATCCAAATCAAAGCCCCTTGATATATTTGAGCGAGGTTTCGTGGCACTGCGGGCAGACAAATACCTGCACGACCATCTTTTTCTCGAAGGCCTCCTCCCCGTCGCTGGCCAGTTGCCCGCCCAACATGGCGGCGCCGGCGCCCAGCACGCCAGTCAAACCACCCATACGGATGCCGTGGGTCCCCATATCCTGCATCTGTGTCTGGCAACAGGGACACTGCGCCTGCATCGCTTGCTGCTGATTTTCTCCAAATCCAAACATGATTATTCTCCATTTGAGGCTTACTGTAACGCTTCAATCCTTTGTATAAGGGATTCGGAAGCTGTGCCAACGTCAAAAATGCACAGAAAACCGGTCGCGTTATATGGCTCTGTTTCCGTCAACGACTGAATAATAGAATGCGCCGACATCCCGCTAGGGTTGGCCCAAAAACCACATCGTGATGTAGGTTATTAATCATGAATCGCTCCTTTTCAACTGAGAAAGATACTGTCGAATGGCAGGTTCTGGCTTCCAATAGCCTGGCCCCTTCAACACCTTACCGCGCTCGTCGTAAATCGGTTTCCCGTCCGCGCCAAGTTTGCTGAAATTCGATTCCATAATGATGTTCAGAATCGCCCAGTAATCAAATCCATCAAAACCTCTGGCTAACGCGGCGAAGCCCGCAACAGCGACTTCAGTGATGGCAATGGGCAAATGCCGTGGGTCGGTGCTGGTTTCATCCAGATGACGCCGCGCGTGATCGTCTACGACGCGCACGATCATCGCGAGATCCTGACCGGCTTTCTTCTGAGCCACTTCGCTTAACCCTGCTATCAGCGGATCCAGCACATCCCGTCCGGGCGCGAAGATCAAGTCTGGGAAGGCATCATACTTCAATGCCTCACTGGCACAGTACACCATCAGGTCTCCAAGCCAGTCGCACAGGGCCGTTTCGTGATCCAATGCATCCGCTCCCAGCAGGATTTCGTGGCTTTCCTCCACCTCCTCACTCAGAATGTTCTGAAACTGAGCGGGCCGGGCCGCAAATTCGGGGGTATGATCCCACGATTCCTTCCCGACCGGCATCCGATACATGCTATTGAAAGCCCGAATCGCGTTCTCAAATGTTCCTGCATTTTGCACCTTATCCAACTGAAGCTCCTTTTGCCCGTGATAAAACCCGTTTTCCAACAAAAACAGAACGCTGACGACGACAATAAACGTCATCCCCCACCGGTACAGCAATGCCCGCTGTGCGGGTTTTAGCCGATGCCGAACGTCGGCAGATAGCTTTCGACGATCTTCCAGCCATTCAGAGGCGGAATCGGATTGTGTGCAGCGTTTTTTTGACTCGCCTGCTGACGCTCCAAAGTTAACATGATGGTGCTCCTTTTGGGTTTCGCGAATGGGTATAGAACAAAGGCGGGTTAGGCCGTCTACCGGATAGGCGATTTTTGAGATTCAGACCAAACTGTTGACTTCCAGCCCCACCGCCCGCCAGCACCATGCCGCTTCTCCCGCTGGAGATAGCCTGCACGGCTTAATTCAGCCAAAAGATTCCGCAGCTTATCCTGCCCAATCCCCAGTTCCAGCCGCAGATTACCCATCTGAACCTGGCAGTTATTTGGTCTGCTCAGTAGCCGACACAGCAGGCCAAGCCCTTCAAGGCTCAACCGGCTGTCTCGCAGGGTCTGGATCGGGATGCTTGCCAAACTGGCGGGATTGACCGTTTCGGTATCATCTGTCATCCGTGTTGCCTCCGCAATCAGATCGCAAATCGCATAATTTCCCCTCAATCACTAAACGCCGATTCCAGCGCCTCGATAATTTCCGCTGCACCCATAGTTCCGGGCAGGTCGATACCCGCCCTTGCAAAGACCCGTTCCAAAAGGTCGCGCGGCAGCGTCACTGTTACCTGATTCGGAATGGTGTCCATTACCTGCGCTGAACCTTCCACTTCCGGAACTCCGTTATCTTCATACAGCGGATCGTCGCCGATGTCAGCATCACTATCCGTTTCCGTCAGGTCAATCGTGGACAACTCCACTTCTTCGCCGTTGACATCAAAAGCCCTCACTTCCTCGTTTTCCTGCTGCATAGTTGTCTCCTGTCTATCTGTATTGGTCTTGAGGTTTTCGTACTGCTCTTCTTCCCGGTCTACCAGGACACGGGAAAGCGTCTCTCCTGCCTGCAGGCTGGCGCGGATGGCGTCCAGCACGACGCGCTTGTCCTCGTCCTTCATCCACCCCTTCATCCGGCTGATATCTGTTTGTCCAATGGCTTCCAGCGGTACCCCCAGGTACTCTGCCACCGCCTGCGCCTCCTCGCTCACGAGAGAAAGCATTTGATGCGCCCACGCCTTGGATCGGCCCAGTCGCCTGCCCAGTTCGGCCAGGCTCGGCTTGGGATCCAGATAATTCATCAACTGCTTCACGGCCTTGGCCGTATCCAGCGGCGTCATATCGGTTCTGGCCAAATTTTCAACCAGCTGCATTTCCAGCAGGTCCGCGTCTGTTTCGGGCTCCAGAATCACCGCCGGAATCCGGGACAGATCATAGCCGCGACGCTGGCAGGTCTGACCGCTGTCTCGCGCGGCTATGGACGCCCGCCAACGCCGTTCACCGGCGATAATCCGATACCGGCCCGGCGCCACCGCGCGAACGGCGATGGGCTGCAATACCCCGTGTTGCAGGATGCTGGACATCAGTGATTCCAGGTCGTTGTCGGTGGCGCCTTGTGCCACCGATTCAACGAAGGTCTTGCGCGGCTGCTCAGGGTCCGGCTCGATCTCCGACAGATCCAGAAGGAACGCCAACCCAGGATCCGCCGTGACGGAAGATTCCTCGGCGAGTGTAGCCTCTTGTACCACTTCATTCCCAGAATATCGTCTACCGGGTAGACGATCAGCATTGCTTTCCCCTTGGCCGGACTCTCCCGACATCTCGGCCAGCGTGCGCTTCATCTCATCAAACAGATTCTCTGACAGGTCTACTTTTGCCACTTTACCCCTCCTTTCCTGTGTCTTCGGTCGGCACTCGGTCCATGTCCAAAATCATTTTGCACGCCATGGCCCACTTCGCCGCAGCCGCGTCTTTCGGGTCCAACTTCCAGACAGGCATTCCCTGCTTCAAAGCATTGGAGACCAGTTGTCGATTGGTCAGATGCACCGGCAATACATGTTGGCCAAATCCCGATTTGGTGATCGCGTCCACAACCATTTGCTGATTCGTGGAATTCAGCACGCGCTTGTTAATCACCAGGGACAGCCCGAGATCGACCTGCGAAGAGATTTCCCTCCAGACCTTGAGCAGCGACGTTAGCCCCTGCAACGCCAATAAGTCCGGCTCCACGGGCGCTGCCAGCAATCCGCCGAGGTAAAGTGGGGCTTGCTGCAGAACGCCTGCGGCGGGTGGCGTATCAATTACCACCACGTCAAAATCCATCTTCAGCAACCGACTCATGGCCGCCTGACCGGTTCGCAGCCCCTGCTTTTCAACGAGGTTTGCGTGCTGATGCCCTGGCAATATCTTGAGATTCCCAAACCGGGTATCCAGAAACCCCGGTTCCGCGTCCTCGTCCCATAGCTCGATGATCGATGGGCCGCCTTCAGGTGTATGTGGCTCGCCCGTCGTGATAAACGTTGCATTGCGTTGGCCGTCCATATCCACGAGTAGCGTTTTTTTTCTGGCCGCCATGGCCGCATAAGCGGCGATGTGAACAGCGAGGCTGGTTTTACCCACCCCGCCTTTCTGGTTTGTCACGGTAATGATCTGTGGTGCCATTTCCAACTCCTAACCATAAATTAAGAACCTCAGAGAACCCTTTTTCTTTCAGGACGCGAAATGGTGTGGCAACCCACGCGCGGAGCGCGGCGAACACGCCAAAGACACGCAAAAGACCTCAAAGAATGTCAGCACGAGAACTGGCAGAACCATCACTGCAAATGCGACATAAAAAGCGACGTTAACCACGTGGACTACCATCTCGTAGCGATTTCCGCCGCTCCTGCTCAGACAGTGGCGGGTACAAAATCCATGCATACCAATACAACATCGTATAGAGCACATCCGGCAGGCTGACGCCCTGCTGTTGGCTGACGACCACCAGGCGGTCGGCCAGTTCAGAAGGAAGCCGCACATGCACCGCTGCCCATTCTGGGTCTGCCGTGATCGGGCGGTGCCCGTCCCGCCACCGCAGCCCTTTTTCCCATGCTTCTTCAGCCAAAAAGCGCGTGGCACAATCATCAAAGGCTGCGCGCAAGGACATCCCCTGAACAAACGCCAGCGCCTGGATGTATAGGTGCATCTTCACGGGGATGACCGCCGAGTCACCCCCGTAGGGCATTCCGTTAAAAAGCGATGATGTCAGCATGTTTCCCCGACGATTGAGCGTTTCGTGAACGGGTATAGATCAGAGGCGGGTTAAGTCGTCTACCCGGTAGACGATTTTTAGGAGAAGCGTTTTCTCGGAAGGGGTTTTTCAGGCAAGTCGTCTACCGGGTAGACGATCATTTGAGGAAATCTCATGAGCCGCCAGGGCAGGGCTTGATGTAACCACAAAGCGCACCTACAACAGAGGCACGATGGAATTTGAATGGGACGCCGACAAGGGCGGCACGAAACCTGAGAAAACACGGCGTTTCCTTCGAGGATGCCGAGCTTGTTTTTTACGACCAGGGGCGGATCGAAGCCTATGACGGACGTGAGGACTACGGGTAAGATCGTTGGGCCACGATTGGCCTTGCCTATTCCGCTGTCCTGTAGGTGGTTTACACCGTTCGACACGAGGACACCATCCGCCTTATTTCTGCGAGGAAAGCAAATGCCGACGAAAGAAAGCAATATCGTGAAGCGAACTCTTGACCTCAAGAAGTCGCCGCAATTGAGCGCTGAACAGAAGGCGAGATTGGACGCTGTTGCCTCGATGCGGGACAAGCAAATCGACTACAGCGACGCTCCCGCTTTGCCTGATGCTGTCTGGATGAAGGCGGCAACGGAGTTGCCCCACACCAAAAAACAAATCACGCTTCGCATTGATGCCGAAGTGTTGGAGTTCTTCAAGCACACCGGCAAGCGGTATCAGTCGCGCATGAATGCCGTTCTGCGCTCCTATGTTGAGGCGCACAAGGCGCACGCGAAATAATGAGCCATTTAATCGCCCTTATGGAGCCAGAACTGGCTTCCGTGTATCGTCCACCAAGGTGCCGCTCGTTGCAGAATGTGGGATTCGGCGACGGGTCCATAATAGCTCGAATCGAAAGCATAGTTCCCAGGCGCATAGAGCCACACTTGACCACGCTGCAGGTGATAGGTGCCGAACGGGTAATGGATGATCTGGGCGTGATGATCGGGCGTCCAGCGGTTGACCCTTGAGTTCGGCAGCGTGTGGCCATCCACCTGGACCCCCGACCTTGATAATGCCACGGTTTGCCCTGGAACAGCGGCGATACTTTTTACCCACGGCTGCCCAGCCGGAAACCAGTGATCCTTTAATCCTTCCGCGACCGCCGCGTGATGGGTGGGGCCGGGAATCTCGACCTCGACGAGCTCCCCGTCATGCAACGGATAGGGCGACCCGAGCAGTTTATAGATGCCGATGGGCTCGCAGGTCGAGTCATTGAAAACCAGATGCGCGTATTGCATCCACAGTCCTATAGCAGCGGATAGTACCAAGACGCCGATGATCGCCCACAAGGTCCACCAGAGTAGGCGCTTGGAGAGGGAAACCAGTTTAACGTTCATATTACACGGCGCCGTTTTCATGCTTCACCATGCGCTCCGGCAACAAGTCGAGAATGGCCATGGACGTGCGCCACGCCAGCGCATGGACGTTCGTGTCCGACAACCGCTCGGTGATTTCCGTCCATTTTTCAGAAAATGGCAGACACATCGCTACTTGCGTTGCCGCCATTACCCCTTGTTTGTATCCGTCTGGAAAACCGTCTTCCATCAATGCGCCCGTGTGCGTCATTTCTTCGGCCCCGCGCTGATAGGCCTGAGCAATAGCCGCGTCGAGGTGCGCATCGTTCATGCCGCGAGCTGCGATCTGTTCTAGCAGTGCAGGCATCACTTGATGGATCGCGAGATTCATCGCCTTGAGCCGTGCGGATTCTGACGGCTGCGAGGTGATATAAATGGATTCGGAAAATGCCTCATTCAAATGAGTGGCGATGACAATCATCAGGCTTTCCGCTACGCCATCTATTACTTCTCTATCCACTTCAGGTTGATCCATGCCTGGCCCTCCAATAGCAATAAATTAACGATGTTTACGAATATGCTTTGCATGACGGCTTTCCAGAAAAAGCCTTGCAGGTACAATCAAGAGTCGGAACGGCATAAAGAAAATCTGCTCGACATGGGTAACACCCCATAGCGCATACTCTCCTACCTTGCGCGGCCATGGCCTTGCAAAAAAGCCGATGAGCCAGGCGTCTAGCCGCAGGACGCTGGCGGCAACTTTCTCTTTAACCATGCAACCTCCGGATTTTCGGTATTCTCCAGACAACAGGCTTCCCACAACTTTTCCGTTTCGACCGATTTCAGTACCCTACTGGGCAATTTTGAATCCAGTCGAAAGCAATACGGGCGGCGCTCGAATAGGCTGGATGCCTTACTGAAGTCATGCGCCTGCACTTCCGTCATTCCGTAGCCCGACGCCGCAAAGCCGTGATCGCCTCCTCCAGAGAGGCTTCCAAAGTAGCAATGTGCTGTTCAGCCGGAATCCGCGAATAATCCGCAGAGAGCACCTTTTCCCATTTGGCAATCCGCTGTTGCACGGTGAGGGGACGGGCCAGGTGTGTCTTGAGCAGATCCTTGAGTCGTTCACGGCGCTTGTCATCCAGGGAATCCAGAACGGACTTCCAGGCAAGCAATGGATCGCAGGAATCTGATGGGTTTCCCATGGAAACTCCTGCCTTCATAGGTCCCGCAGATGTCTATCGAACTGACGGCACATGCGACCAAGGCGGCTGTTGCTGGCCGCATATCTGGGCCTGTATTCCTCCACCATACGTTCCGCGCGTTCCGCCAGGTAATTTTCTCCCTGGCTGGACAGGACAGCCCGCTCTACCGCAGCTGCCGACACACCGAAGTGTTGCGACGCCCGCTGAAGCACTTTTCTTTTGGGCATGTCCGTACTTACGAAGACCCAGCAGGCCCAGGCGCATGCGTTTGATAGAGCCATGGTTTTCGTCTGACCAGACTTCTTCATCCGTTCCCTCGTCATTGATTGACCGCAAACAACACCGGCGCTCCAAAAAACGCACCCCAAGCTTTCGCTGATGCGCGCTGAATGGCCGGAATGTCCGTCCCGCGCGCCCACCAGTCATTGGCCGGGGCCAACAGGATTTGTATTCCTTGTGGGTATAGATCAAGGGCGGGCCAGATCAGCAGTTGCTCATAACAGATGAGGTATCCGGCTTTTTTACCCGCTATCTCCGTCGTTTCCGGTTTCCCGGAAAACGGAGCCATTCGGAAGCTTCCGCGTGGGCGCCACGGGTGCCACATCGAGAAGGGCACAGGGATATGATCCGGCAGCATCGTCTGGTGACCATTCTGGATTTTTACCAGCGCATCCATGTAACCTGTGCCACGCGGAACGGCGGTACCCAGCAGCACCGTTTGCTCCGGGTGTTTTGCGGTATATTGGATGACCGGACGCCAGATGGACCGCGTTCCCGGCAGCCAAGGTCCGGCTACGGTTTCTGGAAGCAAGACCACCTTATCGCCTGCGCGCAAATCCACCAGAACCTTCGGTGCCAGTTTCATCGACGCATCCACATAGGACAGGTCCGAGCGCAAGCGCTCCAGATTCGTGTTGATACCCACCCAGCCAGCGGGAACCGTCTGCGATGGTGGCAACACGAAACACTGGTAGCCGCACAGATAGAAGACGCCCACACTCACAACAAACAATGCACGGCGCCCGTCACGACCCTGCTCGTCCACAACTTCATTACCGGCCCAACGCCCCAAGGCATAAATCATCCCGACCATCAGGAAAATACCAAACCATCCCTCCGGCAAAACCCCGATCCACGGTGAGGTCCAGCCGATTACCCCAATGGGCGGCAAGACTGTCGAAACCGCAGAGGTGATGATGGTCGCAGCAACCGCACTAATACCGCCACCGGTAAAGAGCGAAGCAATGCGTGAGTAAGCCAGATAGGGCAGGGCGAAAACCAGCGAAGACAACATCCAAAATCCCACCCCTTGAAGCAGCCCCGCGTGTGGGAAGAATACGGCGGTGCCGTGAATCAATCCGTAAGTGGTTGCCAAGTGGTAGCACAGCATCAGCAGGAATGGGTACAACCAATGCCGCTTGGCCACGAGCGGCAAGCACAATAGTAAAAGCGGGGCTATCCAGATGGCGTTTGGCCATGCAAGGACACCTATTCCTGCGCCGATGGCGGGTATGGCGAGGGGGAATAAGCGTGTGCGAAGTAACATGAGGAGTAATCTCCAGATCGTCTACCCGGTAGACGATGATTCATCTACCACGACGGGGTATAGATCAGGAATGGGTCAGCAGACGAGATGGAATCGTCTACCGGGTAGACGATTGGAAAAGCATGGAAATAGAAGTTTGGCCTTTAGTAGTTTATGAACTACAATCACCCTGCGATGGTTGAGATCAAGCAGACAGAGACCTTCAGAAAATGGTGGATGAAGCTCAAAGATGAACGAGCTCGCGGTATCGTGGCCGGTCGTCTGGATCGGCTCGCTTACGGCTTGATCGGCGACGCGGAGCCAGTGGGGGAGGGGGTAAGTGAGTTACGCATCCACTATGGCCCTGGATACCGTGTTTATTTTCAGCAACGGGGGAGCATGATCATCGTCTTGCTCTGCGGTGGCAACAAGAGCACGCAAGCGAAGGACATCAAGGTGGCGAAGCGCCTGGCTGCTGAATGGAGTGAATGACCATGAGTGAAAAATTGTCTACTTTTGACCCTGCCGAAGGGCTGACATCAGACGCGGCCATCGCAGCCTTCATGGCCGATGCGTTTGAATCTGCAGACGCCGGCTACATTGCGCACGCGCTGGGCGTCGTGGCCCGCGCCAAGGGAATGGCTCAGATCGCTGGGGAAACTGGTCTTTCTCGTGAACAGTTGTACCGCTCATTCAGCGAGCGCGGCAATCCGACGCTCAAGACCACGCTGGCAGTCATGAAGGTCCTGGGGATTGAACTTACGGCAAAAACGGGTTCACAGGGCCGATAATGGCCGTCCATATCGATAAGGAATAAAGCGCCTACCCGGCAGATGATTGCCGTGAAGCGTTATCCCCGCAATCCACGGGCCGAAGCTCAGACAACGAAGCGGGGTCCAACCGGACCCCCGGCGGCAGGCTGGGTTGTGGTCGGCAAGCCGGTACGTGTACCGGCTGGTTCGGCACATCCGAAGCCGTCCACACGACGGCGGAGCTGCGGAGATAACGCGGCCATATGTCCTGCGGGAGGAAAAGCGGGGATCATCTACTGGGGAAACGATTTTGTGAAGCCGGGGGGTCGTCTACTCGGTGGACGGCACCCATCGCGTCGTTTTCCCGGAAAACGGCATCGTCTTCCGAGAAAACGCTAATATTACCCCTTCTTTATCTTGCGTTACATATTTCGGTGTTTTTTGGCATTTTCGTCTACCCGGTAGACGTTTTTTTGAAGCAGCATTTTCCCGGAAGACGCAGCCGTTTTCTCGGAAGAAGGTTTTTTTGGCGAATCGTCTACCCGGTAGACGATTTTACGGAGAAGCGGTCAGCGGGGAATTGCCATTGTGAGCGGAATCGTCTACCCGGTAGACGACTCAGAGAGCAGTAATTGGTATTCAAGCCACCAGGCGTACCTGCCGCCGATCAAAGCTCCGGCCCATCGAACCAGAGGGATGATGCTCACAACCAATACACTGGAAAGGACGAGGCCCTGTACGGCCAGACCAGCCAGCCCCGACAGCATGAGCTGTAGTGCCAGTGAATATAGCGGGAAGAGCACGTTGAAGATCGCGGCGACGATTCTCCAAAGATTGCCATCAATAGGATAGAAAAACGTCGGCTTCATCTTTGCCAAATCGGGGTGAGTGCTCTCGAACAAGGCAAGCCAAGCGAGCCGCTCGCCGTCGTTCGAGCACATTCCAAGTAGCCTTCGCCTCACGGACGAATCGTTATATGCGCGTGGAATAGCCAGCAAGAGGAAACCCATCTCGAATGCCAGAAAGACCAGAAGCGTCAAATGCAAAAACAGCGTCAGAGCGAAAGCGAGCACCCAGATCAACCAGAGAACGCTCCCAACAAAGAACAATGGAACATCCCAGCGGGTCATCACCCGCAAAGGTATGCAGGCAACCTGCGGAGGATGCCGAAAGTCTGCCCACACTATAAGTGGAATCCTCCAAAGTTCGGAAAGCACAGGTTTGCTCACTCGTCGTACACTCCAGACCGCAACGATGGCGGCTACCAGCCAAGCCAGGATTTCCATGGTATCTACAAGCCCTCCAGCGAGAAAGGATCAATCCCAGACTGGTATAGATCGGTGAGAGGTTTTCAAACCTGAATTGGGTCAGGCTCCTCGGTAGACGATTTTTGACAGCGAAGATCAGCCCAGCGTCTACCGGGTAGACGATTTCCTTGAAGCGTTATCCCCGCAATCCACGGCCCAGGGTCCACGCAACGAAGGGGCCACCCAGCCCCGGGGGCAGCGTGGATTGTGGTCGGCAAGCCGGAACGTGTGCCGGCTGGTCAGGCGCAAGCCTGAGCCATCCACAAGGTGGTGGAGTTGGGGATAAGATGGCTGGCGATCTGCGGGGCCCAAAACCTGATTCGTCTACCGGGTAGACGATGTGGAATGCCTTTCAAGCAGACCTCGTCCGATCTTGAGTGCGGAGTCGATATTTGGCGTCTCCAGTGTGAAGTGATACACCATGCTCTCGACCTCAAAGAGGATTGAGAGAAAATCATCTGAGCAGGCGTCGTGAATGATTTCCGCCACACGATCCACCCGCTCATCCGCGAATGGTTCGCAACTTTGGGCCACAGCAAACCCGAGATGGCCAAGCACTTTTCGCGCAAGCAGCACGTCCGAAAAACGCGGCCCTTGCGTTTCGTTCCCGCTCATCTCGCCTCCCACTTGGTCCCGAGCTTCTTGTCATCCTGTTTGTCTGGCCACCAGCAAGACTGACAGCCTTCGCATTTGAAAAATGCGCTACCTTTCTTGGTCGCCAGCGTTACGGTCGGTTTTTTGCAGGCAGGGCAGGGGGGTCCGGCTTTTGTTGTACCTCTTGCTTTTCCTTTCCCAGCAGCTCCCTTGCCACGGGTGCCTGTGGTGGGATTTGCCTGCCCAACGGCAACGGCTGCCACTTTGGCCGCATCGATCATACGCGCAACAAATTTGCGCTGCGCGTCTTCGAACTGCTGTAACGACAGCCGCCCGTCGGAAACACTTGAAAGGGCATCTTCCCATCGGGCGGTCAGAACGGGATCCGTCAAGTCCTTTGGTAATGCGCGAACCAGAGCGCGTCCGGTCTGCGTGGAGAGTACCTGCTTACCCTTGCGTTCCAGAAACCCTCTGCAAAGCAATGTTTCAATGATGCTCGCTCGTGTGGCCTCTGTACCCAGACCGGATGTTTCCTTGAGCTTGGCTTTCGCTGCTTCGTCTTCGACCACTTTATGAATGTTGCTCATGGCCTCGATCAGGGATCCATCCGTAAACCGTGGGGGCGGCGTGGTCTGCTTCGCTTGAACATC
Source organism: Acidithiobacillus ferridurans (assembly GCF_003966655.1). Taxonomy (NCBI): domain Bacteria; kingdom Pseudomonadati; phylum Pseudomonadota; class Acidithiobacillia; order Acidithiobacillales; family Acidithiobacillaceae; genus Acidithiobacillus; species Acidithiobacillus ferridurans. The sequence goes on from NZ_AP018795.1 coordinate 2,616,104, forward strand.
CGAGTCCTGAACGGTCAGCACCTGTCCGTTCTTGAGGTTGGGTATCGGCTGGGCGGGCGCATCGTCACCATCCTCTTCGGTCATCCCATAGACGGCTTTCCATCCGGCAGAGACGGGAATTTTTGCCGTCGCCTTCCAGTTGTCGCCGGAGCATGTCAACAGGGCCTTGATCGCCCGGTACACATAGGGCGGATAGAACTGTGCGAGATAGGCGCGGACAATAATTTCATAGACCTTGGCCACCATAGGACTCATTGAACCTTGCATGGAGCCCGTCGGGATAATCGCGTGGTGTGCCGTCACCTTGCCCGTATTCCAAATAGCCGATTTCCGGCTGGACTCGGCGGCCTTCACGAGATCCGCAAAACCCGCTTTTGCGAGACCATACAAAACCTGCTTGGCGTCCCCGTGCTGTTCTTCGGGGAGATAGCGGCAATCCGTCCGGGGATAGGTCGCCGCCTTGTGCTCCTCATATAATGCCTGGGCTGCATCCAAGACGTTCTGTGCCGACATGCCCAGCTTGGCGGAGCAGACCTTTTGCAATTCAGCCAGAGAGAACCCCAAGGGCGCCGCCTGCTGCTTTTCAGCGCTGGTGAACTCCTTAACCATCGCCTTACCTTCCGTCTTGGCCTGCGCTGCCAGCCGGTCAGCGGCTTTACGGTCGGTCAAATAACCTTCGGCATCGACGCCCTCAAAATCTTCCCGTAATTCCCATGTGGCCCAGAATCCAGTGTTTATCCTGGGAACGTAGTAATCCTTGGGCTTGAAGTGCTCGATCTTCTCATCGCGGGCCACGACCAGTGCCAAGGTCGGTGTTTGGACTCGCCCAACGGAGACAACGCCGGCACCACTGTTGCGCAGCGTGAACGCACGGGTGAGATTCATGCCCATGAGCCAGTCCGCGCGGGCGCGGGCTTCGGCAGAATTCCGGAGATTCTGGTAGTCCTGATTGTCTTTCAGATTTGCCAGCGCCTTGCGCACGGATTGTTCATCCAATGCGGCCAGCCAGATACGTTGCGTCGGGCCTTTCCAGTGCAGTTCTTCCAGCACTTCATCTACCAGCAATTGTCCCTCTCGATCCGGGTCGCCAGCGTTGACAACCGACGAGGCTTTTTTGAGCAAGTCCCTAATGACTTTGATCTGAGCTTTTGCATCATCCTTCGCCTTTTTCTTCCATTGGACTGGGAATATAGGGAGATCCTCAACGCGCCATTTCTTTTTTCCTTTCGGCGTTTTTGGGACATCATCCGGCGTGTAAAAGTCTGGTTCTTCCTGCTCGAAAATGTGCCCAAAGCACCAAGTCACGGCAATGTCCGATCCGCACTGGATGAATCCGTTGCCCTTGCTCTTTGAACCAGGTAAATACTCCGCGATCCCTTTGCCCAAGCTGGGCTTTTCCGCAATATACAGTTTCATTAGGCCCCTCATCGTCTACCGGGTAGACGCACAGCGTCACCCCAACAAGAGGGTATAGATCGTTGTTGGGTCAGTTACTGGGACTGATTGGCAGGGACGTGGGGACTGGATTTCTGTTTTCAGGCATAATCAGACTGCCGTAACCACTAACCAGAAGGATACCTTCATGAATATTGCCGCTATCGACCAGCAGTACAATCAGCTTCAGCAGGAGGCACAGGGCGTTTCACAGGCGCTGCAGGCGCTTGCAGCGAAACTCAAGGCAGCCAGCGACGGCGGCAACCAGGACGCCCGCGAATGGCTTCTGGATCTTCGCGAGTTGGCGATGAACATACAAACTGAGCAGCAGCAGGTCATGTCTGTTATGCAGGCCGTACATGGTGCCGTTCAGGCAGAACAAAATAATAGCTATGGACAGCCCCAGTCCGGCGCCTGGCAACCCACCTACCCACAGGCACCCAATCAACAGGGCTTCCTACAACAGCAGCAGAGCGGCGGTGGATTCCTTTCGGAGTTCATGAGCTCAGGTTTTGGGCGGGCCATTGAGATGGGCGCTGGATTTGGGATAGGGGATGACCTAATCAACCGAATTTTTTGATGCTGCACTGGTTCCTGACGACGCTGGCTAACCTGATCCATGCGGCCAGTCCCATCCTCAAGTCCTACGGGCTGCCGGCGGTGTTTGCGTTGCTGTTCATCGAGAGTGCGGGGGTGGTCTTTGCGCCCGGTGAAGCTATGATTGTCGCTGCTGGATTCCTCGCGGCCAGGGGTCTGTTTCCGGTCTGGATCGCACTTCCACTGGCCATGCTGGCCGCCACTCTTGGCGGTTACGCAGCCTATGGCCTGGGTGGCCGTTATGGGTACAAGGCATTGCTGCGTTATGGCCGCTACGTAGGTATCATGCCGCCTATGTTGGATAAAACGCACCATTTCTTTCAGCGCTTCGGTGCCCCGGTTGTTCTGGTCGGGCGTTTCATCGTGCCGCTACGCCAACTGCAAGGGTATCTGGCCGGCGCGGCGGAGATGGGATTCCAGCCATTTGCGATCTGGAGTGCGATGGGTGCCATTCTTTGGGTGATGGCATGGGGCGGAGGAGCATTTTTGCTGGCAGGAAGTATTCCTTCATGAATTGTCTTTCGGGTACAAGGGAAATTCTGTGTCACATATCCTATTGATCGACGGGAATAACATCGGCTACGCCAGCATGTATGTTCCCGCATTGTCCAAGCTGTCCCATAACGGCATGCAGACCGGCGGCATTATGGGCTTGGCGCAGTCCGTGATGCGGATCGTCAAGCTGTTCCCGGGTGCCGTGCCGGTCGTGCTCTGGGACGGCCATGCCGCGTGGCGCAAGGACCTTTGCCCGGAGTACAAGGAGAATCGCAAGGACACCCCCGAAAAACGCGCCGTAGCGGATGCCTGGCGTCAGCAGCAGCCGTGGGCCAGCGCCTTGCTGATGCAGATGGGAGTGACCCAGATGCGCTCCCATGATGCGGAGGCGGACGATCTGGCGGGACGGCTTTGCATGGATCGGTCGGCTCTTGAAGAATATGGGGTAGGGCACGTCACGATGGTTTCCGGGGATACGGACTGGTGGCAGGCCATCTCCGAAAATGTGGACTGGTTCACGCCTATCACTGATAAAAATATGACGCTGGAAATGCTGGACACGGACGCCGCCAAGGATGGGCCATATCTGGGGCCAGACGAATACTTGCTCGCCAAGGCTATTGCCGGTGACAGTTCAGATAACATTCCTGGTGTGCCTGGCGTGGGGATTGCTACAGCCACCAAACTTCTGCGCTTGCACGGTGGACTGGAAGGCATCCAACAGGCGGTGGACTCGGGCACTGCCAAAGACAAAAAATCGTTAGCCGTAGCGAGCATGCTGGAAACGATTGTGCGCAACCGATTGATCATGGATTGGAAAATGTCCCCGTCTGCCAAGGAGTCCGCCAGTATTCTCCGGCTGTCCTTTGATGCAGAAGAATGTCGGGCACTCTGTGCGGAATTCGGATTGGGCAGGCTTTCAGATAGACTGGTAGAAGACAGCGAATGGGCTGCAGCAAACTCTGAGCAGCAAGAGCGAGTTTCGCAGGTCATCGATTATTGTGAGGCTGTGGCCTAGAAAACAAAGGAATCTGGATGCAATCATCAGCAGCGAAGGTGGATGGCCGGGCAACAAGCAAAGTGTTTTGTGGAGATTGCCAACATTTTCGATCGGGAAAAGAGCCTATGAGCCTCGGGTTGTGCGAAAAGACCCTGCAACGAACGCTGTATGTTGAAGAAACCCGAACACGGGCACCAGATCGCCAGGGATTGCCACCGGATACCAATGAACGAAATGGGTATGAGGCCTGTTTCCCGAGTGCACCACGTATCTGTGCTCAATATCTCAGTCTATAAAGGTTACAGAGACGGAATAGGTAGGGTAGATCTCTCCACAATATCAAAACTGAACCGTGCCGGGTTTAGTGGAGCCTTTGCGGTGGGAATGGACACGGACTAAGACACCAGATCTGAACGACTAGGAAGCAGCGAAAGCGGACCTTCACATACAGTGTGGGAAGGACTATTATTGGGGCTGGAGCAGACAGGGTGTCACCGATACCTGACTCGCCGCAGTGGGTCGGCAAGCGACCATTGGAGGCTTGGTATTATGGCGGACGTCCTAAATAGCCATGAGACCGCATATGAAGATCGATAATGAGGACACTTTCAAGAGCCACCTGCAGAAGGGCATTAACCTCTTCTTAGGTGCAGGTTTCTCTGTCGAGGCGAAAGGTACGTTTGAAGATAAGCCTACAGCCATGCCTGTCGGCGATGGTCTCAGGAAGGAAATACTCAAAACATTTAGTCGAGATGAAAATTCACGGATGTTGCTTCCGCAACTGTGCCAGATCATCTCAAAAACGCAACGCGATGAACTAAATGACTTCCTAAGAAAACGATTTTCAGTAGTCGAATTTAGCAATCTGTATGGCAATCTTGAGCGAATTAACCTTAAGGCCATATTCACGACCAATATAGACGATCTAATTTTTAAGATATTCGGCGAAAGTCAAAAATATTATGTTAACGATATTTCGTTGCGCGGCCCATCAATTGTAGGTTCGAGCGCAATCGACTATATAGCGCTACATGGATCAGTGATCCATCCCCCATCCGAAGGATTCGACTTTTCCCCCATAGAAATTGCCTCCAGCTTTGAGCGCGATAAAGATAAATGGTTTGGATACATTGGCCGAGTGCAACAGACGCCAACGCTTTACTGGGGATACAGCATAGCAGATGCCGGCGTCTTGCAGGCTCTGGCGAAAGAAACAGTAAGCGGACGAGAACGTGCTCCCGCGTGGGTTACGCTCAGAGCCGAAGATGATGAAGACATCGAGTATTACTCGGCACTGGGCTTTCAAATCATCATTGCAGAAACAAATGATCTACTAAGGTACATCGGCCAGATCAAGGTCGAAAAGGCAGCAGTTTCACCCAGGCGCCTAATTGATAAGAGATTTTCAGAATACCTGATTCCAGCAGTCGATAAGGTGCCAGTTCGCACCTTGGCCGAGTTCTACCTTGGAGCCGAGCCAACCTGGTATGATATTTTCCTGGGTGGCTTACACAAGACCAAGCATTTCAGCGTAGCGCAGAACTCAATCGCAGGAGGCAATAATTGCCTTTTGATCGGGGCAGCAGTGACGGGTAAATCAACGCTCTTACGGTTGCTCGCCAATAGCATTTCCGACCTCGGTCAGCCACTTTTTATTGAAGAACTTACTTCCGAGAAGGCTAAACTACTAAGAAAGGCTATTGACGCTGAAGGCGTGAAGGTCGTAGCCATTGTTGACAATGCCGCTGACGCTTGGGAGGCGATAGCAATTCTGGGTGCAAGCGACAACGTGCAAATTGTCGCAGCGGAGCGAGATTACATTTTCGATAGCGTTGCGCACCGATTCCCACGTGGCAAATTCGAAATTTTTGACGTGTCTGGCCTTTCGAGACTAGACGTCCAGGCGATCCTAGACAAGATTCCTTCGGGAGTTCAACGGCAATTTTCTAAGAAGTTTCGTGACCCCCTGCGCGCAGACGTTGACCCCACCTTTTTTGAGGTTTTGGATTCAAGTATTGCTGGTCACTTATTGGCAGATAGATTCATTGAGGCACTAAAGGAACTGAAACTAGAAGCGCCGGAGAAACACGATCTACTACTGCTCTCCTGTTACCTTTATTCCTGCAGAGTCCCAACGTCTGTGGACGTAGCGAGTTCATTCCTCTCGAATGTAGTTGGGGATCCGGGCGAGGTCTATAAACTACTAGTCAGCATGAGTTCGCTGCTGTCACCTTATGAAGGTAGCTTTGCTGAAACAGAGCAAGCCTTTTTCGTGCCCCGATCACGGTCGGTTGCTGAGGCAGTAATGAAGCGTGTCGGATCAATCGATCTTCGCCGTTTACTCATCCAGTTCCATTCTGAAGTATCCCCGACAAAAATCCCGCGATATGACATATTCCGTCGAATGGCCTACGACGCGAACCTAACCAGTCGAGCATTTCCAAAATGGGAAGATGGACTCGATTTCTACGAAAAGTGCTTTGATCGGGACGACTCTCACTCATTTAAACAGCAGGGAGCTATCTATCTATCTCGAAAGAAGCAGTACTCTCTGGCATTCAAGTGGGTCGACGACGCCATGGCTATCGCGGGCAGACAGGTAGCATCGGTTAAAAATACCTATGCAGTTATTATGTTTAACGCAAACTATGATAAACCGGCTTCTTTGCGTGAGGTTTTAACAACTCTTGATGAGAGCATGCAGATTCTGCAAAAGTGCTACACGGAGGACCTACGCAAAGTCTATCACGCAAAGGTCTTTGCTGATCAATCCGTTAAATATGCAAATAAATTTCCAGATTCGCCACGCGCGTTGGAGTATCTGGATCAAGCAAGCACGTGGCTCAATGCCGAACTTAGGTCACGGCAGGGAGACAGGGCGATTAACCAGTTACTGCGCGACCTAAAGTCGAAACGACGTAATCTAACTCACCAGAACGGCTCTAGCCGGTGACGCAACAAGTATGAGCGAGGAACGCCAGCATCGTTGGAACTCGTCAGCGAAGGCTGATGTACTATAACATTGAGCGACCGTATTCCATCATTCCAAGGGCGGCTTAGAGTCGGATGATGCCATTTGCTTTCCCCTGCTAAATGTCTGCAATCAGTCTGCTGCCGACCAACAAACAGGACTCAACGGCGGCAGGGTAGCGGGAGCAGTCCGCAAGTACGCTGGCGTCGGCTCAGTCATGGATGCGTAGGCTCCCATAAAGGGAGCGCACGAGCCTGAATCCCTGGATGGAGATGGTGCCGATTATGAAACATAGTCGCCCGCACCAGAGTTCGTCCATAGAGCAGCTCGGCTAGCACCTGGAATACTCGGGGCAGTTTCAGGCTGTAGGACCCCGGCTGACCTCCGCGCACGTGAAGCAGGTAAAAAAATGAAAAGTCCCCCAAAGCGTATACTAGCCGCAAGGGGATCCAGAACCAGAAAAAAGACCAACCACCCACTAAAAGACAAGTGCCAAAAATTCCAGCTCGCCACCAGAAGTTTGGTGAATGTTTCAGAATTCCATGAGTCAGTCTTGTCCAGCGGAAAAATGATTGCTCAGGTACGGTTAAGGCACCCAAGGCCCCCCGCCATGGCCCTCCAAGTATGTGATATGCATCAGGATCTGTAGGCGTCGCTGGGTGCCGATGATGCCGGAAATGAATTTGCCTGAATTCGTCGTAGCCTAAAGCAAAAGGCGTGAACGGCAAGGGCATCAATCTTGTGATGAAATCTATCTGTTTGGCATTTCGTAAATGAAACAGCTCATGGGTATAGATCATCCATCGGGGCAACAAAAGCAGCACGATTACCACCAGTATCCAGTCTGGCATCAGTTTTGCCGTGATAGTCCCGTAGGCACCAAACAATAGCAACACAATGGCCAAACTTCTAAACTGGTAACGTCGCACGTCGGCAGTGCTGGCGACATATGAATCTTTAGTAATTGTCATGGCAGGGGGCTACCACATAAGCAGAGATGCACAAATTTAACCATCCGATCGATGTGTCACAAGGGTTGCCAATTCTGCAGCACGTATTTATTGGCGTGTCACTCATCATATTTCTCCAGATAAGCAGCATTTAGTGGCATGAGGCTCGCGGACGATAACGTCAGCAAGCCATATGATCAACGTCTATGTAGATGAATGCCTGTTGAATGATATTCGACCTATTCAATGACCGCAATCAGTCTAATACCGCCCTTTCCGGCAATGATGAGAGAATGACGCTCTACCTTGCCTCATATGGGAGATTGTGTCATGCAAACCAAAGACCGTTCAACCTCTCCGTCCTCCGCACCCTGGAATAAGGGCAAGATCGTTGGCCAAAAACGTCCTTTCAAGTTGCAAGAGGTCTGGGCTATCCGAATTCGTCTGCAGTGGGCGTCCAGAACCCGTGACCTTGCGCTTTTCGACCTTGCCATCGACAGCAATCTGCTTGGCTGTGATCTGGTGGCCGCGTGCCCCGCACCCGCCTTTTGGGCCGATACCGAAGACCCATCTTGCAAAAACACCACCCGATTCATTTGACCCAGATTTGTCGTGCCATGTCGCCACCCGGGTCGGCAAGGGGGCTAAACACTTCAGTCATCCAAATTGAACACCGGAGAACGTCTTGCCGAACATTTGTTCGCGGTAAGTGATTTTTCCAGCATCCTCACCAGCCGCTCCGGCGGCCACCATCAAGGGAATAAGGTGTTCGCTGCGCGGATGGCAGTCCAGTGCGCCGGGCGCCTCAGTCCAGCCACTCAACAAACGTTCACGCTCTGCTGAGGATGATCTGATAGCAGCACCCAACCACGCATCGAATTGTTCGGATGCCTCACTGGCCGTTGCTTTGGTCGAAAAGAATTCGCGCAGATTGTGATAGCTGTTTCCACTCCCCACGACCAGCACGCCCTCGTCGCGCAAGGGCCGTAGGGCGTGCCCGATGGCCAAATGTTCGGCAGCATCAAGGTTGTGTTTCAGCGACAACTGCACGATAGGCACATCCGCATCTGGATAAATCAGTTTGAATGGCACAAAAACGCCGTGATCCAGTCCGCGTTGATGTTCTGCATCAGCAGATATACCGGCCTGTCCAAGTAGTTCACGCACTCGTGCTGCGACAGAAATCGAACCGTGTGCCGGATAAGTCAGGCGATAGGTATGATCGGGAAAGCCGTAATAATCAAATAGCAATGTATGTTGTTCTGCCATCAGCACAGTAGGCGCCGCACACTCCCAATGCCCGGAAATCACTAACACTGCACGCAGACGTTGTCCGATCGCAGCAGGAATGCCACGCAAGTAAGCAGCCAGGTTATCCCACAACCCTGCCGGAAATCCAGGAGGTGGCTCCATGAAGAAGCAAGGCCCGCCACCATGGGGAATGAACAGGGTCGGCAATCGTTGATTAGTCATTTCAGTATCGTTACCTCTCTTCACCCCGATCAACCCAGCGTCGGGTAATCCGTATATCCTTTGGCTCCGGGCGTATAGAACGTACTCATATCCGGCGTATTCACCGCAGCGCCGGTCTTCCATCGTGCGACCAGGTCCGGGTTGGCGAGGAACGGTCGGCCCACGGCGATCAGATCACATCTTCCCGCGGCAAGATCGCTCTCTGCGCGTGTGGCATCGTAACCGCCGGAGAGGATCAGCGTTCCCTTGAATAATTTGCGGAACGTCGCCTTCATGGACGCAGGTACTGGCGGCGCACCCATGGACGAGTGGTCTACCAGGTGGATGTAGACCAGCCCGCGTACGTTGAGTTGTTGCGCCAGCCAAGTGTAATCCGCCTCCATCGCGTCATACAGCGGCATATCGTTGAACACGCCGAACGGCGACAATCGTATGCCGACCTTGTCCTTGCCGATCGCCTTGGTCACCGCGTCAGCGACTTCGAGCACGAAGCGTGCGCGGTTCTCGATAGCGCCGCCATAACGGTCGGTGCGCTGGTTAGAGTTCGGGCGGATGAACTGTTCGAGCAGATAACCGTTCGCGCCGTGCAGTTCGACGCCGTCGAATCCCGCCGCCACCGCATTCTTTGCGCCTTGGGCGAATTCCTCCATCGCGGTCTTGATGTCAGCCTCGGTCATCGCCTGCGGCATGGCATTCGGTTTCATGCCCTCGGCATCGGTGTATATATCCCCGGCCGCTACCACGGCCGACGGCCCGAGCACGCGGGCGCCCGCAGGCAGGTTGAGCGGATGGCCGATGCGCCCGCAGTGCATGAACTGGATGAACATCTTCCCGCCCTTGGCGTGAACCGCATCAGTGGCGAGTTTCCAACCCGCAACTTGCTGGGCAGAAAATATCCCCGGTATGCGCGGATAACCCAGCCCATTGGGAGACGGCGAGGTGCCTTCGGTGATAATGAGCCCCGCAGTTGCTCGCTGTGCGTAATACTGTGCCATGAGCTCGTTCGGGATATTGCCGGTGGCGCGGTTGCGCGTCATCGGTGACATGACGAAGCGGTTCTTGAGTTGTAGTTTGCCGAGTGTGGTGGGGGTAAACAGAGTAGTAGTCATGTTATTCTCCTCGGTAATTTTTAGATCAAACGATTATAGTTGACTCTAATTTAGGCATGCATGAACTTGAGCACTCCCAATAAAACCTGAACGACCACGGACAGCGCAAACGACAACTTCGGCCGAAACTATCCAGCATGTTCGATCAAGAGCTACAAAGCCAGCTACGCTTTATTGTGAGAAACGCGGCATAATCGGTTTCCTATAACTTGGTGAATCATTATTATAGACTCAGGTTGCATCATCAAATCCGATCGATACGTGTGAGCCATCGCAGAAAGGCTTGTTCCGGGAAGCACCACATCGGCACAAGGTCATTCGGTTGCGTATCTCGTAAGCGAAGCCATCGGCTCCGACCAATTGCACACCACCACGTAACCATGCGGGTCCAGAACACGCCTTTGAAGGGTCTTCAATGAGCGCTATGGATGGCACATATTCTGGCTCAATCGGTTTTCCAGCATTATTGTCCCAGGCAACTAGCCGCCCAGATGGACAGTCACAGCTCTGGCTTACGAAGTGCTTTTTTTTCTGTGGATTATCTGTTTCGTAGACGAGGTTCCATACTTGTCCATTCGGATCACAGAAGCGCGCGAACGCGCACAAACTCTCAACATCCATTAAGGACAGATTCGGGCCTCGAAAAATCCTGGCCTGATCTTTATAAGATTGGCGAGTGGCAGTTTCTGTGCCATCAAAATCGGCTTTTAAATGTAAACCATCGCAAAATGGCTTGTTTTTGCTGTAGCCACAACGACATAATGCATACTGTTCCTGGTAAGGATATTTCGGACCCAACTCCCAGCGCACGGATTCTCTGGTAACGTTTGTGCCGATAATCTCCTTGCTTAGCGGTACGGCTCCCGAGACAATATAGGGGCCGTTCTTTGTGATTTGAACTTGCGCGCTCGTGGCTTTACTCTGACTCATCCGTACACCTCCAATTAGTTTTCACGGTGAAACACCCTTTGGAAAGCTGCGACACCGGTTGCACTCAGACCAGGTCAAAGATCAGAACTTCTGCTCCTGGCGCCCCTGTCACCAGGATGGAGGATTCATTCGTGATACCCGCACCATTGCCGACATGGAGGAGCTGACCGTTGACTTCAGCCGTACCCGATGTCAGCTGCAGATAAGCGCGGCGACCGGGCGCCAACATATGAGTCACGCTGCTGCTTTTTTCCAGCACACTCGAGTAGATGCGGATATCCTGATGTACGGTGACCGAACCGTTGTGTCCGTCTGGAGACGCCAGAAGGCATAAGCGGTTGCGTTTTTCGTTGATGGCAAAATACTTCTGCTCATAGCTTGGAGCCAGCCCCAAAGCCTCGGGCAGGATCCAGATCTGGAGAAAATGCACTGGATCGCTTTGCGACGGGTTATACTCGCTATGGGTAACACCCGTTCCTGCACTCATTCGTTGCACATCGCCAGGGCAGATGATCGAACCGTTCCCCATACTGTCGCTGTGTTTCAGTGTTCCTTCCAGCACGTAGCTGACGATTTCCATGTCACGGTGGCCATGTGTTCCGAAGCCTTGCCCCGGCTGCACGCGATCTTCGTTAATGACGCGCAGGTTACCGAACTGCACATGATCAGGATCATGATACCCGGCAAATGAGAAGGTATGATAGCTTTCGAGCCAGCCATGTTTGGCATGCCCGCGATCTTCGCTCTTGCGGATTTCGATCATCGGTTTCCTCCGTAGGCCAATGCCCATAAAGTGAGTAGCACATTGAGCTTGAGTTCGTGCTTCTTCCACCGCAGGAAGCGTCGGCGGAACCTACTTTCAGAGTTTAGCCTATGGTGGACCAGTAGTCTGAACTCATGAGGGAAAGTATGCGCTGGGCAGCATCATCTAGCTAGTAGATTCCCACAGGATACTTAGTGTAATATTGCTCCTCTATGGATAAACACCGACCTAGACGCCCTCCACCCCCCGAAAACTGCCCGCTGGACACATGCTTGCGACTGCTTTCTGGAGCGTGGACGCCCAAGGTGCTTTGGTACCTTTGTGACGAGCCCAGACGTTTTGGGGACTTGCGCCGCGACATTGGCACGATCACTTCGAAGGTGCTTACCACTCGGTTGCGAGAGATGGAAGCCCTTGGCGTCGTCGCAAGGGAAGTCATTCCAAGCTCGCCACCACAGGTATCATATAGCCTGACCGCACTCGGGAGAGAACTGGAACCAGTGCTTGAGGCCATGGCACGAGTGGGAGAGAAGCTGGGTGGTAGATAACAAACGGCCTACCCCGTGATAGCGTGTCTCAGCCCTTTTTCTCGGCCTCCTGTGGGCATTCCCCTTGTCTCCTGGAGATCGGTCCGGAAACCCCACGTCAGCGCTGCATAGGGGAATCAGAATGGTGGCTTGTTGATTCATCCCAGCAGGCTGTTGCAGCCACCGGTCGTCTATTTGTCCTGTCCAAGCATCCCAAATCTATCCAGTTCCAAGCTGAAGCAGGAAGCTAATCCCTGCTCCTTAGGCCATGTTCCCTCTATCTCGAAATGCTCATTTAGTTACCTTGAGGTACCTACTTTACAAGATATACTGAATGTCTCTACTCTTGGAGGACGTTGGCCAACATGAGGAGACCTTCATGAGCAAAATACTGGTGCTATATCACAGCCTTTGGGGGCATATCGAAACCATGGCCGGTTCTATAGCCGAAGGCGCACGGGATGTCTCCGGCGTGACAGTGGATATTAAGCGGGTGCCGGAAGGCTTGCCAGCAGAGACATTGGCTGCTGTTCACGCCAAAACCGACCAAGTCGCACAGGAGGCGCACCCCGATGATCTCGCAGATTATGATGCGGTCATTTTCGGCACCCCTACACGCTTCGGTAACATGAGCGGGCAAATGCGTAATTTTCTCGACCGTACCGGCAATCTCTGGCAGGAAGGTAAACTGGTCGGCAAGATTGGCAGCGTTTTTGCCAGTACGGCCACGCAGCATGGTGGTCAGGAAACTACCATCACTTCTTTCCACACTTTCCTATTCCATCAGGGGATGATCGTGGTTGGTGTCCCCTACAGTTGCCAGGAACTGATGAACATGAGCGAGATCAGCGGAGGTACACCCTACGGTGCCACGACACTATCCAAAGGAGATGGCAGCCGTCAACCCAGTGCAAACGAACTGGCCATCGCCCGTTTTCAGGGGCGTCATGTGGCCGAAATTACTCAAAAGCTGAATGGATAACCCATGGAGAACATCGGCTTGCCATCGGAATCCGTCCGTCGCGCGAGGACGATTGAGCGTATTGTGGCTGGACAGGCCACCTGCTGATTGCGGGTCGGCCGTTGCATGAGCCATTTGTCCAGCATGGACCATTTGTCATGAATACTCGGGAGGAAATGGCTCCTCGTCAGATCGAGTGGGTAGATCCAGTCCCCATGGGACCAGGTAAGGGATGCATGGGACGCTGTATGGACATCGTGAATCGCCGCCGACACTCACCTTGTAGACCAAAACATACCGTTGTTAAACAAGTGGTTCCGCGCCAATGCCTTACCTAGAAGTTCCGGTCACGTGAACGCGGGCAGCAGTCGACCAGAGATTGGCGCGGCCCCAAAATCGGGTCTGCGGTCTTCAACTTACCCACTCAAAACAGCGGAGAACCGAGGAAATATACCAGGCTTTTGAAGATATGAAGGAAGGCAGGTTAGTCTAGTACGCATCATTTCCACTTATTTACAAGCTCCAATATGCCTAGGAGAATAGCAGTGAATACGTTCGGTTCAGATAAAATAAAAGACGAAGTAATTATGACAGCCAGATTCCTACTCGTTTTGCTGTTTCTCATTTTTGGGTTGGATAAGTTGACAAACTACTCAGGGACAGTTGCTTATATGCAGCAAGTGGGAGCTCCGATGCCGACAATTTCTACGTTAGTTGCCATTTTCATGGAGTTTTTTGTTTCATGGGCAATAGCGTTAGGGGCATTCACCAGGCCGTTAGCTGTATTGTTAGCTGTTTATACCCTAGGAACAGCGTTGATAGGCCATCATTACTGGACCATGACAGGCATGGACCGTTTTGAGGCTGAAATCAATTTTTACAAAAATATAAGCATTATAGGCGGATGCTTTCTATTGTACGTCACCGGGGCAGGAAAGTACTCATTAGATGCTAAATTTGGGTTGTATTAGAGAGCTTTTATCTGAAATATAGGAGATTACCAAATGCCTGAAGCACAAGTTGCAGATCTTGTTATAGTCCTTATCGCCGGACCTGAGAATCCCAAGCGATTGCCATCGGCTTTTTTCCTTGCCGCTACAGCAGCGGCCGCGGAGCAGAATGTGATTATGTACTTCACCGGCCCGGCTACAGAGTTGCTGGGCAAGGGCAAAGCTGAGTCCATCTTTCCGATGCCAGGCGGGAAGAGCGTAGCGGATTTCATGAAGTTGGCTGAAGATAACGGTGTGCGCATTATCGGCTGCTTGCAATCTCTGGAGCTCAATGGCATGACGGCCGATGATCTGAGCAAGCCCATTCCGCTTCTCACCCCCAGTGCAGCGTTACCTTCTTTAGTCGCGGCTGGCCGCGTTCTTACTTGGTGAACCGAAGCGCCCAATTTTTAGGCTCCTCGACATTTTGAGTGGGTAAAACAGCATGGCCACCCTGTAGGTTGGGTTGCCTGCTGAGGGAGAGGATGGACCAGGGGGCCAGCCGACTCGCGCAGTGATTGCTGTGTCGCTAACGATGGTCTGGGATGTGGTCGCCGATATGGCCAGTTACCGTCTATATTTGAAGCCTGCGAAAGAAACCAGTTCTTCTGTCTTGTTGAGGACATCAGCATGGATCTCGGCCTGGAGTTGGTGCCCATGCGCTGGGGCTTTTTACCCGGCTGGAGTACCCGTACCCACATCCGGCCGATCAATGCGCGGGCCGAGACAGTGGCCACCAACCGCTGTTTCGGGAAGCTTTTAGCGCCAGACGGGCACTGGTACCAGCGGACTGGTATTTTGAGTGGCCCTTTTGTCGATGAGTGACCTCCATCACCGATGCTGCTTTTGTTGCCATCTGGCCGAAAACGCCTATGGCCTCTCCGCCGGGCGCATACCTATCACGATGAGTAGGATGGCAACGAAACTCAGCAGGAGAAATGCGAAAGCGTCCTGGATACCAAGCATGGCGGCCTGACGCCCCTGCTCTCTGCCAACGATTTGCCAAGCCAGGGGCCCCCTTGTCAACCCTCCAGCCCGCAGATAGCTTTGCAAAGCTGAGTGAAACAGGTTTATGTGGCCACCCATCTGATTCCAGGCCACCTGCGCCTGCTCCGTAAGAATCGTGGAGACAACGGCAATTCCCACCGATCCTCCCAGGTTGCGCATGAGGTTGAAGATTCCGGAACCAGCCGGCGTATGGGCCTTGCTAAGGGTGGTAAACGCCAGGGTGAAAAGTGGGATGGAGACCAAACCCATGCCCAAACCACGCAAAACCCCAGGCCAGACAATCCAGGCTGGGCTGATCTTCAGGTTGTAACGCAAGCTCAACCAGGTTCCCAGGACACCCAAACTCACACCGGCGATGATCATGAGTCGCGGACTCGCCCCTCGATTTAATAGACGCCCGGCAAGCCACATGGAAATCCAGGAACCGATGCCTTGAGGCGCCATTACCAGGCCGGCTGTTTGAGGTTCATAGCCCATATAGCTTTGCAGATAGATAGGCAAAACTACCATTGTGCCATAGAGAGCCAAACCAAAAAGGCCTATCCCCAGACTCCCCAGAGTCAATGACCGATCAGCCAGCAGACGCAGATCGACTACGGGATCACGCACGCTGAGGCTACGGACCACAAAAAGAAAGAAAGCCAAACTTGCGACCACAGCAGTTGCGACGATGAAACGGGAGCTAAACCAATCGTCCTGATCTCCCAGACTCAAAATTAGCTGCAGCCCACCCAAGCCCAAGGTCATCCAGAAAAGCCCCAAGAAATCGAGATGCCGAGGATGATCACTGCGGCCAAAATCCGGCACATAAAAAAACAACATCAGCAGGGCGATGACGCCAATCGGTAAGTTCACATAAAAGCACCAGCGCCAAGACAGATCTTCCGTCAGGTAACCACCCAAAACCGGGCCGATAATGGGGCCGAGCATGGTGCCCATACCCAATGTGGCCATAGCGATGCCTCGCTTTTCCCGGGGATAGCTTTGCACTAATATCGCCTGACCAACCGGAACAAGAGAGGCGCCAAAGACACCCTGCAAAAACCGCCAAAGGACGATTTCCGGAAGACTATGGGACTGGCCACTCAGTGCCGAACAGAGCAGAAAACCAGCGATACTCCAAAGAATGAGATGGCGTTGACCAAAACGTTCCACCAGCAGCCCGGTCAGCGGGGTTACTATGACCATCGCCAGCATATAGGTGGTCAATGCCCAGGTGATCTGATTGCTGTTGGCATGCAGGGAGCCTTCCATATGAGGAAGGGCCACATTGACGATGGTGATGTCCAGCACATTCAGGATAATGGCTGTCATCACCGCTATCGTGATGGCAAGCAGATGGGGTGTTGGCAAATTCTCCGCGCCTATCGGGTCGGCGTCGGTCGACATCTCCATACGCTCAGTTGCGTGCGATGAAAACTGAACAAGGAGCTGATTGGCAGATGGCGAGGGCGACGCTCCCCATCAGGAACTTTGTAATGCCTCGACGACCATGGCTACCCAGGATGATAAGATCAGCTTGCTGCCGCGCGATCTCGGCCAAAAGAATGTCGCTGATATGTTTGCCACCTACATCGGTCTCCAGCAGGTGTGTCTCAATGGTGACCTCTACCTCTGCCGCCCGCTGCACCAGTTTATCCAGCAAGGATTGGCCTTCCTGCCACAGAAACCGGATGGACTCTGGCGTTGCGTAATAGGCGCCGTAGATATCAACCACAGTGATGACCTGCAGGACCAGTTCATACTCCCGCGCAAGGCTGAACGCACTGGCGACGGCGGCCTCTGAAGCCTCACTGCCATCAGTGGCCAGTAATATCTTCTTGAACATGCAAACCTCATTTTTGGACAACCAAACGCTCTCGCTTTACCTTCACAAAGCATAGCATACACGACACGGAAGTTGGTTGACGGCAGTCATCGCCATGAGGCGATAGATTTGGCCTATCGGTGTTTGGCTGACTTGCGCCGCAGTGCCGTTCAGGGGGCTGCGGTACTGACCATGATCAACATCTGCTTGTCCGGTCTAACTTATGACCCCAACGACCGATGCTCATGCCCCCCTGATGTTTCAAAACTGCAGGGAACCCTAAAACTCCTGACGCGTCGGACGGAACAGGATTTCATTGACGTCCACATCGTCTGGCTGACTTATCGCGTAGCTCACCGCATGGGCAAAGGCGGATGCCGGAATGGCTACTTCGTAGACCTTGTGGACGGCCTCGGCAACATCGGGCTCAGTGATGCTGTCCGGCAATTCCGTAGCCACCGCGCCAGGAGAAATGATGGTCGTGCGAATGTTGTAGGATTTTACCTCCTGGCGCAGGCCCTCGGACAGGGCGCGGACCGCATGTTTGGTCGCCGCATAGACTGCCCCGCCCGCCCGAACTTTGTGGCCCGCCACCGATGCCACATTGATAATGTGCCCAGACTTTTGCTGCTGCATGTACGGAAGGGCCGCGGCGATACCATAGAGGACGCCCTTAATATTCACGTCGATCATCCGATCCCAGTCCTCCACTTTCAGTCGATCCAGGGGGGAACTGGGCATGAGGCCAGCGTTGTTGATCATGACGTCTATCCGGCCAAAGGTCTTCACCGCACTGTCCACGAGCCGCTGCACCTGTGCCCTTTCGGTCACGTCGGTGACCATCGCCAGTGCCCGCTGACCTTGCTGCTGCAGATGATCGGCCAAGGATTCAATCCGTTCTCTGCGACGAGCGCCCAAAACCACGATGGCGCCAAGTTCAGCGAGGTGGCGGGCAGTAGCCTCGCCCAGCCCGCTGCTAGCGCCCGTGATGACCACGACCTTACCTTCGATAGGATGACTCGTCATCCGATACCTCCTTGGGGATGTGTGAATACTACATTTCGCGGGATTCGCCCGGTCACCGGATACTGGGGATCCGTAAACCCTGGAGTCGAAGGGTGCCCAGGCGCAACCCACTGGTCGACCAGCGCCTCGTCCTCAGCATCAAAAGCCTCCTCGAGAGCGGCCAAGTAGTCCAACCATTGTTCCAGCGTACGGGGACCAACGATCACCGAATCAATCAGGGCGTTATGCAGCACCCAATTGAGGGCGAAATGCCCGACCGTGCTCCCTTTCTGAACCGCATGTACCTGGATCCGCTGGGCCAACTGCAAGGATTCGGGACGGAGTTCGGTCTGTTGGATACGCCGGTCTTGACGAGCCGCACGACTGCCCTCAGGCAATTCCGACAGGTTGAGATATTTCCCGGTGAGTACCCCTCGGGCGAGGGGGCTATAGGGTACAACGCCAACGCCATAGAACTGGCAGGCAGGGATCAATTCATTCTCTGCCATCCGGTTCATGGCGTTATACAGAGGTTGGGAGGCCGCCGGACGATCGATGCCGAGCGCGTCCGCCAGGTGCGCGACTTGCGCGAGTCGCCAAGCGCGAAAGTTGGAAACCCCATAGTACCGGATCTTTCCTTGATGCAGCAGATCCGCCAGGGTGCGCATAGTCTCTTCCAGGGTCGTGCTTTCGTCATCGTGATGCAGGTAATAGAGATCGATGTAGTCCGTGCCGAGGCGCTGAAGACTTTCCTCTACGGCTTTCAGAATATATTTGCGGGATAGATCAGCGCCGGTTGGACTGTCGATCCCAGATGGGTAACCCACCTTGCTGGCGACCACCCACCGATCCCGTTCTCCACGAATGGCACGCCCAATGATCCGCTCGGATTCCCCCTGACTATAGGCATCGGCGGTGTCCAGGAAATTGATCCCGACCTCGCGGGCATGCGCCATGATGTCGCGGGAGACCGTTTCGGAGCTGATTCCGCCAAACATCATGGCCCCCAGGCACAAGGGAGAAACCTTCAGGCCGCTGCGCCCCAATCGACGATATTCCATGTTTCCTCCTATAGTGCCACTATGCCCGCCGCTACCAGCTCTTGAATCTGGTTGATTGCCGACACGGCGCTGGGCCATCCGGCGTAAAAAGCGAGGTGCGTGATGGCTTCGATGAGTTCCTCCGACGTCACGCCATTCTCCAGGGCGCGAGGGAAATGAAAGGCCATTTGCTCCGTCTTTCCCAGAGCGACCAACGCTGCACAGGTGATAAGACTGCGGTCCCGTTTGGACAAGGATGGTCGCTCCCAGATATCGCCGAAAAGCACGGTGTCGGTGATTTCAGCGAGCTTTGGTGCAAGATTGCCGAGGGATTGGCGACCGTTTTGCGGGGATTCTTTCGGTGACATGTGTTACGTCCCGCAATAAATTAGGTGCTTTATCCCAAGCTGTTTGAGGTCGAAACGACGGGGTTATCCCACGGTCTTTCGGCAAGAACACGCACTCGGAGAAGCGCGGGACAGCGATGGCTGTCCCGCGCGGGATGGCTATCGTCAGAAGGGCTCTTTCTGCGCTTGAGGGGGACAGTGCCGGGAGTGGCTTATTTGTCGCCCATAACGGCTTTCCATCAGGCTGGACAATGCCGTGACGAACTGACTCAGGGCCGCCGCCGCTTCATCGGAGAGATCCGGCGGGAACAGCAGCGACCAGTCTTCCATCAGCGCCTCTGCCTCATCCATTTCGTCATGGGCTTTCATCGCAACGCCTCGATAGCCGCTTGCAGCAGATCATCGGGCAGATGGTTGAGTCCCTTGGGGACGGCCAGACGCAGAGCGGTATGGAGGATGTTGCCGGCCTGCCGGGGGAATCCCTTGGATGCCTGGCGGAGAAGTTCCAGTCCGGAGTCGGATAACAACGTGTGCTGGCATCCGGCGGATTTCAGGGCGTGCAGGACGAGGGCGGTAAAGCGTTCCCGTTCAAGGACCGGTGCCAGGCGGATGCGCACCTGGATTCGGCTGGCCAGGGCGGCATAGGGCACCCGGTCCAGGGTCTGGGCCAGATGCGGATGGCCCGCCAGCCAGACGGTGAGCATGCTCCGGGAATCGAAGGCGAAGTTCAGGAAGGCCGGGAAGTCCCGGAAGAATTCGAGCGGCAGGTTCTGCGCCTCGTCGATGACCCAGACGGGGAGGACCTGCTTGTGGTCCATCAGGTCATGGATATGCTCCTTGATGTCCTTCCAAAGTTGGGCCCGACGGTAACTGGGTTCGACCCCCAGACTCCGGGCCAGCCCGCGGTAGATGTCGATCCGTCCGAAGTCCGTATCCGCCTGGTAGATCACCAGATAACGGTGCGGATTCAGCGACGCGGTGAGGCTGCGCAAGGCCGTGGTCTTGCCCACCCCGGGCTCGCCGGTCAACAGGCCCACGCCAGGAGACTGTAGAAGCCATTGGAAGCGTTCCCGCAAAGGCGCCAGGGCACCATCATCCCAGAGCTCCGCCGTATCCTTGTCCAGAGGCAGGCGGGTAAAGCCGAAGTGCTGGAGGACCTGGCTCATTGCTCATCCTCCCCGTAATACTTCTTATGGGCGATTTCCACGAGGCTGG
This sequence comes from Acidithiobacillus ferridurans, assembly GCF_003966655.1. Lineage (NCBI taxonomy): Bacteria > Pseudomonadati > Pseudomonadota > Acidithiobacillia > Acidithiobacillales > Acidithiobacillaceae > Acidithiobacillus > Acidithiobacillus ferridurans. The sequence continues at coordinate 2,636,725 of NZ_AP018795.1, forward strand.
TCGAATCGGCAGGCTCTTCCACGGCCGTATCGGCTGCACCCGGCTGATGGCGCTTGCGGTGGGCATTGGCTTCCCGGTCCAGGGGCGTGGCCCGGCCCAGATCTTCTCCTGCGGCGCTTTCTACAGACACCACCCGGCCGGCATGGGCGTCGACCACGAGGGTGACGGTCTTGCCTACCAGCGCATAGGGGACTTCGAAGAACTGCCCCAGATAAGAGACGGTCCCATCCTTGCGCACTTTACGGGGCTCGCGGTGATAAAACAGCGCATCCAGGTGGGCCGCCTGGATGCCGAGGCTGCGAATCCGGGGCAGGTCCTGCTGGTAGCGGAGCAAGGGCGTCAGGCCCTCCAGACCCCCATGGGGCCGCTGGTGGTAAACCTGCTCCAGCCAGGCCCACAGCCGCGCATTGAGATCGTCCAGATCGCGGATCCGGCGCGTGTCCAGTTCGGTCAGAAACTGATCGCGGAAGGTCCGGTGCCAGCGCTCGATCTTCCCTTTGGATTCTGGGGTATAAGGGCGACAGTAGATCAGTGATATCCCCAACCGGGCACAAATCCCTTGCAGGGAGCCCGAGCGATAGGCGGCCCCGTTATCCACGACCAGCTTATAGGGCGCCCCGCGTTTCAACAGGGCCTGCTTGAGTACTCCTTCGATATCCAGCGCCGTCTCGCCCAGGCAGAAAGCGCTGTGGGTGATGAGCCGCGAGGCATCATCCATCAGGGAGACCAAATACACTTTGCGCGGCTTTCCGTGGAGGGATATCTGCGGGCCATGCATCACGTCGCCATACCAGATGGCGCCGGCACAGTCCGCGACGAAGCTGCGCTTCTCCTCAGGCTCGCTGGCCGCACCCGCCGGTCGGGAGAGCCCATGACGCTGTAACAGACGATGGATGGCCGAACGGGAAACCGTGCCCTGGGACACCTGCCCCGTAGACTCCAGGGCCTGCAGGATCTGGAGCAGGGAGCGGCGGGGATTCTCCCGCTTCAGCCGGAGAATGGCCTCCTGAATCTCGGCTGCCAGTTTGGATTGCCCCTGATCCCGGCGTGGACGGGGAGACAGCCCGTCGATACTGTCTTTACGCCAGGCATAGTACCAGCCAGCAATGGTTTTATGGCTCAGACGAGTACGCCTTGAACCGGGAATGGCGTACTCCCGCCCGGCCAGCTCCCATAGGGTCTTCTGAAACTCTCCGCGTTGCAGGGGCCGACTGATCAGCGGGCCCAGTACGGACAGGCGGAACAGGGCGATGGGGTCGATCTGGGTCATGATGGGCATTCCTTGCAAAAAAAAGGGACCCCCATGCCACCAGAATGGGCTCTGTAATGGCAGTGACTAAAGTGTGTGGGGTCGGTTTTTTATGGGGAAGGCGCTCGTTTCGCGGAGATCCGCTGCATCCATATCATGGGACGCTGACGGCATGATGGTCGAGCCAGGTCATGATGGCGGAAAGGGACCGTTGCCGGAGCGCTGACACCCAGAAATCGGGCCAGCCCACCGCCCGGCCCCAATCGGGAAAAGCACTGCGCAGGCGAAATTCAAATTCTGCACCGCCACCCTGCAACCATCGCCACCAGCGGCGGCAGGTGCTGCGGCATGGCGGCGAGGTATCCAACAGGGCCGGGAGACTGCTGATCGCATAGAGGGAAAGGCCCGTCCACAACAGCATCAAGACCGTCTGCTGCAATGCCCAACCGTACCAGCGCCGCGGCGCGATGCAGGAAGGCAAGCGGGAACAGGTGTGCCCACAGTTGCGGCAAAAGAAACGGGAGATCGGAACGGGATTCTCCTGCCCGGAAGTCGTCCGATCGGCCTTGCGGGTGTAATGGCCATGCAGCCAGGGATGGCCAAGGCCACAGTGCGGGCATTGGGTGGGGCGATAGCGTTCAGAATCTCGGGCCAGGGTGTCGCAGTGATGCTTAAGGGTGGGGATACCTGCTACGATACGATGCAAGGGCGGACCTCCTATGGGTTTGGTTGTCGTGAAAGTCTGGTTCACTTCCCACGATAACAAAGGAGATTCCGCCCTTTCTACATCCTCTGCATCCCACCCTCTACAAGAAGCCGTTCTCCAAATCCCTCCGAATGACCGTGGGATAAAGCGGCACACTCCTACTCAAATAACGAAAGACGTAACAACATGGCGCACTCCTTCTGTTGAAATCTCCATACTATGCCTGAAATGCAAATGGGATAAGATAGGATAATCGATATATGGTGATGAGATAAATTCAACGATGACCAGTCTGAACGATCTCTTGGCTTTCGTCGTTGTTGGGTAAGGGCCAATTTGTAGGATCCGGCATCGATCATGGTCGACCTCGTCATTGATCTGAGGGTCAAGATGCAGGACACCCAGAGAGGGGTAGGCGCCACCTAATCATGAGTGCCAGCGCTGACAAGCCAGGGTGTGAGCAAGACCCTCCGGCGTCGATATCGTACACGCAATTCGGCACGTAGCGCATCGCGTTCCTGCTACAGAACTGAAGGATCGAGCCGTTCACCAGGGTGCGTCCTTTCGCTTGTTGGGGATCTCTGGGAGCGGTTTGATCCATGTCCAAGCGGTGAACCGTGGAGCACGCCAGATGTGCTTACTGGACGAAATGCTCGATCTGGGGTGAAAATATACCAAAGGAATCGGTAGTCATGCAGCGTTTACCGCCATCTGATCCACCATTACTTCCAGAATCTCCACCATGGCTTGCTGATATTTTTAGTGCCTTCAGAAAACGGGTTTTTAACCACATAACTGCGCATAGGTGTCCTAAAGAGGCGCGTTATGGCTTTTGAACCGCACTCAGGACAGGCTAAAAACGTATCCGTATCATCACCATCGAGTAGAAGAGTTTTCTTCCACGTGCATGCAAGACCTAACTCAACATAGCTTTGAAGGATGGGATTTTTGATATGGGTTCCTTATGATTAAATGCGACAATTTGTATCATTTTGTCTGGTAAGTTTCTACTCGCCCAATAGAAATGGAATTATGCGCGGGATCGTTCTGCAGATAACGAATCGTCTCTACCGCGTCCATCTGCGCAAATGTGTGCTTGATCTGATTTAGAACTTCCGTGTTCCAAACATAGAACGCGCGGAATAAAAAGTCCAGCTGCTTATAACGGCAAAGGGCAGGCCTAGCTTATGCCTTAGTGCCCCGCCGCATCAAGCACAGGCGCTAACTCCGCAATATTTGCGCATGAAAAGCCAGATGGTCGCTGATAAAACTGGCAATGAAAAAATAGCTGTGGTCATAGCCTTCGTGCCAGCGTAGCCTCAGGCGATCATCTCTGAGCGCACCTAACCATTCGGTTTTGAGTTCCTTTTCGAGAAAAGGATCGTCCCGCCCCTGATCAATCAGGATAGGGGTATGGTTGGTCCCGGCACTGTCCTGAAGAAGTTCCAGTCCATCATACCAGCGCCACTGATTTTGGTTTGGCCCGAGGTAATGGCTGAAGGCTTTTTGACCCCATGGTGTCTGGCTGGGGGCAGAAACTGGAGCAAAAGCCGAGATGGATTGATACTGTTCGGGATGGTGCAAACCGCAGACCAGGGCCCCATGCCCGCCCATGGAATGCCCGCAGATGCCCTGACGCTGGCTGCTCATGGGAAAGTGTTGGGAGATGAGAGCCGACAACTCTGACGTCACATAATGGTGCATTTGATAATGCTTGGCCCAGGGCGCCTCGGTGGCGTCCAGGTAAAAACCGGCGCCGCTTCCAAAATCCCAGTCTTTATCCTCTCCAGGAATACGGGTGTTGCGAGGGCTGGTGTCCGGTGCAACCAAGATCAACCCAAGTTCTGCTGCGTAGCGCTGGGCGCCAGCCTTGGTCATGAAGGTTTCGTCGGTACAGGTCAGGCCTGCCAGAAAGGTGACAACCGGTAGTTTATCGCCGCTCTGGTGCGGTGGGATAAACACTGAAAAACGCATGGGAGCCTGACAACTGGCCGAGACATGCTGATAACGTTGCGCAACACCGCCGAAGCAGGCGTGCGACTCCAGAAGTTCTAATTCAGTATCGATCATGGGCGCGCTCAGAATGTCAGCACACTACGAATGGATTTGCCTTCGTGCATCAAATCAAAGGCGGTATTGATTTCCTCCAGGGGCAGCGTGTGGGTAATCATTTCATCAATATGGATTTTACCTTCCATATACCAGTCGACAATTTTTGGGACATCGGTGCGGCCCCGCGCGCCGCCAAAGGCCGAACCACGCCAGTTGCGGCCGGTGACGAGCTGGAAGGGCCGGGTGCTGATTTCTTGGCCAGCGCCCGCCACGCCGATGATGATGCTGGTGCCCCAGCCTTTATGACAGCATTCCAGAGCCTGACGCATCAGCGTGGTATTGCCGATGCATTCGAAACTATAATCGGCCCCGCCCTTGGTCAGACTTACCAGATAGGGCACCAGGTCGCCCTCCAGTTCTTTGGGATTCACAAAATGGGTCATCCCGAATTGTTCGGCGAGTGCCCGCTTGCCGGGGTTGATATCAACACCAATGATCATATCCGCGCCCGCCATTCGGGCGCCCTGGACCACATTCAGCCCGATACCGCCAAGACCAAAAACGACGACCTTGTCGCCGGGCCGGACTTTGGCCGTGTAAATAACGGCACCGATGCCGGTGGTCACACCACAGCCGATATAGCAGACTTTGTCGAAGGGCGCGTCTTCACGGATTTTGGCGAGGGCGATTTCCGGGAGTACGGTATACTGAGCGAAGGTGCTGGTGCCCATGTAGTGGTAGAGAGGCTTGCCCTGGGCCGAGAACCGGCTGGTCCCATCGGGCATGAGGCCACGCCCTTGAGTTTCGCGGATAGCCTGGCAGAGATTGGTTTTGCCGTTGAGACAATATTCACATTCCCGGCATTCCGGCGTGTAGAGTGGAATGACGTGGTCACCGGGCTTGAGTGAGCGGACGCCCGGTCCGACTTCTACCACCACACCGGCACCTTCGTGACCCAGCACCGTGGGAAACAGGCCCTCGGGATCCATGCCGGAGAGTGTATAGGCATCAGTGTGGCAAACGCCGGTAGCCTTGATTTCAACCAGCACCTCGCCCGCGCGGGGTCCGTCGAGCTGAACGGTTTCGATAACGAGGGGCTGGTTGGCACCATAAGCAACAGCAGCACGAACATCCATGGACACTTCTCCGGTCGTAGTGAAAAAGGGAAATCAGAAATGAACAGGCACCGGCTCGACGCAGTCGCGGACCCGCTCAGCATGTGCATACACGGTCATGCGCCCGTCCCGGGCGTAACCGATCAACGTGAGGCCGTGACTTTCTGCGAGCTGAATGGCGAAGCTGCTCACTCCCGAAATAGCAGCTACCACCGGGATGCCAAAGCCTAAAGCCTTGAGCGCGATTTCGAAGCTGAGCCGCGAGGAAACCCCGAGTACAGTTGCGTCACCCAGGGTTAATCCCTGTTGGATGGCCGCGCCGATACTTTTATCGACAGCATTATGGCGTCCGATGTCCTCGCGGACCAAAACACCCCGATGTGTCTCAAGAATGGCAGCATGGGCGGTGCCCGTACTGCGGTTCAAAGCTTGTTGTTGCTGCATCCGAGCTAGCAGGTCATGGATGGACTCTGCATCGGTCAACGCTGCGCGTTGCAGTGGTGCGAAGGGCACCAGCCCCGCAAAGCAGGGGGTTCCGCAAAGTCCGCAGGCACTACCGCCTATCACACAGCGGCGTTTCGATTCGACGCGCTGTGCCGCGGGCGGACTGAGTTGCAGGTAAATCGCCCAGCCTTCGCTGACACGTACCGATTCCCAAGCGATGATCTCGTCGAGTGACTGTAAAAGCCCTTCACTCCACAAAAAGCCTCGAAAGAAATCGTCGAGATGATCGGGAGTGACCATCATCACGGCATAAGGCTGGCCGTTGATTACGATGGAGACAGCAGCCTCTTCGAGCACAGCTTCCTCATGCGCAACCGGCGCACAGTGATGGGTGAGTACAGTCGCCGGGGACCAGCCTAAACCATCGCGTCCAGCATCTGTGCGCATAATGCTTGTCCTTTTTCGGTAAGAGTAATGACCGGACGACCGCGTTGTTCCTCTTGTGCGACGTAACCCATACCGCCCCAGCATTCGTCATGACCCAGCAAAAGGAGTAAACGCTCCAGCTGGCTTCGTCGCAGATCGAGTTGTTTGCCGATCCTGGCGAGGGAGAGTGCTTTCTCGGAACAGAGCGCCTGCATCAGGGCGATGACCAGATCCTCGGTACCGCGCTCCGTGGATATTTCTTCAGCCACTCTGAGCTACCGCCGCAAAAGTGACCCGGATGGACTTGGAAGTTGGGGTGTTGGCGCGGTCTGCATGGCTGGACAGGGGTACCAGCACGTTCAGTTCTGGGTAGTAACCTGCCACACAACCTTTGGGGATGTCATAGGGTATTAGCACAAAATTTCTGGCGATTCGCTCACCATCAATCCAGTGAGAGGTGATATCCACAAGACTATCTGCCTGCAGGCCCAGTTCAGCAATGTCATCGGAGTGCATAAAGCAGACATTACGCGCTCCAGACACTCCGCGATAACGATCCTCGAAACCATAAATGGTCGTATTGTACTGATCATGGCTGCGGATCGTCATCAAGTTGAAAATCCGGGCGGAGGTCTCGGGTTTAAAACGATCCTGGGTGATGGCACTGAGTTTCTGGGCGATAAAGTTGGCTTTGCCCGATGCGGTGATCCAGCGCCGTGAACGGGGCGGCAAATCTAGGTGGAACCCACGCGGTTTATGGACTCGGACATTGAAATCCTCGAAACCGGCTACCACACGGGAAATACGGTCGCGAATACGGTCATAGTCTTCTACCAATTCCCGCCAGGGCGTTTTGCTCTCAGGCAGGGTTGCCTCGGCGAGTTCGGCGATGATCGCACATTCGGATTTTAGCGCCGACGAGGCCGGGGCGCGCATCCCTTGAGAAATATGCACCATGCTCATGGAATCCTCGACGGTAACGCCCTGAGGATGACCATTCTGGACATCTAATTCGGTGCGACCCAGGCAGGGCAGGATCAGCGCATCTTTACCGTGCACAATATGGGAGCGATTGAGCTTGGTGGTAACGTGGACGGTCAGCGCGCATTGACTCAGTGCCGCGTGGACCCGGGTCGTATCGGGTGTGGCATTGGCAAAATTGCCCCCCATGCCGAAAAACACCTTAGCTTGTCCTGCTTCCAGAGCCGCGATACTTCCGATTACATCATAACCATGGGCACGAGGTGGCTCAAAATCGAACTCCTGCGCCAGTCGATCCAGAAAATCTGTTGCCGGTTGCTCCCAGATGCCCATAGTGCGGTCACCCTGTACGTTACTATGGCCCCGAATCGGACAGGCGCCTGCGCCATCCTTGCCAATGTTGCCTTTGAGTAACAGCACGTTGACCAGCATCTGAATGGTCGCTACGGCATGTTTGTGCTGGGTAATACCCATTCCCCAGGTGATGATGCTGGCCTTGCCGGTATCGTAGATTTTGCCGATTTCCATAAACTGCGCATGACTGAGACCACTTTCTGTCTCGATTTCTGCCCAGGGCGTTGCTAGCGCGATAGTCTTGAGTGTTTCAAAGCCCTGCGTATGGGTGTCGATAAAGTCCTGATCCAGCGTCCCCTGCTCTAGTACATAGCGGGCGATACCCAACGCAATGGCGTAATCACCCCCGATACGCGGCTGGTAGTACTGGGTCGCAATTTCTGTGCCGTGATTGGTCAGCATCTCTCCGGCATCCTGTGGATTCACAAAGCGTTGCAGGCCCCGTTCGCGCAGGGGGTTGAACACCAAAATCCGACAGCCGCGTTTTGCTGCATCGCGGAGGGTACCGAGCATGCGTGGATGATTCGTGCCGGGATTATGCCCAAAGAGCAGGAGCGTATCGGTGTAATCAAAGTCCTCCAGGGTTACCGTACCTTTACCGATGCCGATGGATTCCGGCATGCCTAAGCTAGTTGGCTCGTGGCACATGTTGGAGCAATCCGGCATGTTGTTGGTGCCGAACTCGCGGGCGAAAAGCTGGTATAGAAAGGCGGCTTCGTTGGAAGTGCGTCCGGAAGTATAAAATATGGCCTCATCTGGAGATTTCAGGGCCTGCAGATGGGCAGCGATCTTTGTGAAGGCTGAAGCCCAGGAAATAGGGACGTAATGATCGCCGGTCGCATCATAAATCATGGGTTCGGTGAGGCGGCCAAGCTCCTCCAGATAATAATCACTCTGACCAGCCAGCCAGCTTACCGTGTGTTGGGCAAAAAACTCAGCCGTGACGCGCTTTCTGGTCGCCTCGGCGGCGACGGCTTTTACCCCGTTTTCGCAAAACTCAAAGGTCGAGTGGGCATCCGGATCGGGCCAGGCACAGCCTGGGCAGTCGAAACCTTCTGCCTGGTTGGATTTGAGTAATAATGCCGTACCTTCGGTCAAGATGCCTTGATGTTGCAGGCTTTGCATGGAGGCGCGAAGCGCTCCCCAACCTCCTGCTGGTTGTTTGTAAGGATGGAATTTCAGTTCGGACATGCGCCGCACCTCATTGTACATACCAGACAGTCGGTTCTTCGTAGGATAGCAGTGGCTCGGTAATGGCTCAAGACAAGGTTGCCCGTTACGACTTGGGCAACAGGCCCGCATCCTCGGCAGCAAGTCCGCCGACTGCAGACCAGTCCCGGATTTCGCCTCCCCGAGCTGCCAACCTAATGAAGCGATCGCGCAAGATACTTGCGAAAGGTAGGGACACCTCCAACGCCTCGGCAGCAGCCAATACCAGGCGGATATCTTTCTGACCCAAGGGTGCTGCAAACCCCGGCGGCGTGAATTTGCGGTCAGCGATTAGGGCACCATAATTCTTGTAGAGCGGGATGTTAAAGAGGCTGGAAGTTAATAATTCCAGATAGGCGTGGCGATTTATGCCCCCTTTTCCACCAGTGCCATGGCTTCGCCGAGTGATTCGATTACCGAAGCGATGAGAAAATTGCCGCTCAATTTCACAAGATTAGCCTTTTCCGGCTCGGCTGCCACAATAAACGTTCGCTGTCCTACCGCGTCCAGCAATATTTGGAGGCGATCAATGAGTTCCTTTCTCCCAGCCACGGCCAGAAATAGTTTGCCTGCGGCGGCGGCGTCCGGTCGCCCGAAGACCGGTGCAGAGATATATTCCTGTCCGGCTGCCGCATGCGCCTCCGCCAATTGCGCAGACAAAGCCACGCTGATCGTGCTGCTGGATATATGCACCGCACCCGGCCGTAAACATTGGAGTAACCTGCCCTCACCCCAAACTACCGATTCTACCGCTTGATCTTCTGCCAGCATGGTGAATACCACATCGCTATCGGCAAAATCCGCAAGAGACCGCGCGGCCTGTGCACCTTGAGCGACCAGGGGCTGCATTCTTTCGGGGGAACGATTGAAGACGGTGAGTTCCTGTCCGGTGGCTAACAGCCTCGCTGCCATACCTGAACCCATTTGTCCCAATCCTACAAATCCGACTTTCATTTTGATCTCCAGGCGGCTAGAATTACATACCGATCAGTTGGTATTAAGCTTAGTCAGGATCCGAGGCTCCGTCAAGAAAGAGGGCCTACATGGCCGACTCTATGCTTGGGGTGCCGGCCGATCAAGATCAAGGTGCTGTATGCATCCCTTTTTCTGGAGTTCATAATGAACGAAACCTTTGCACTATTAAAAAACCATCGATCGATCCGACAGTTCACCGATCAACCCATCGAAGTAGCACTGGTACAAGACATCGTGCGTTGCGGCCAACACGCGGCCAGTTCCAGCAATGTCCAGGCTTGTACCGTACTTCAGATCACGGATGCTGATTTGCGCAGCCAAATTGCCCATTGGGCTGGAGATCAGGACTATGTACGTAGCGCAGGAGCTTTTCTGGTTTTTTGTGCGGACCTACATCGCTCCTCCGGCATTTGTCATCGAGCCGGAACAGAATTTGTCGCTGGCATGACAGAGCACTTCATTATAGCCACTGTCGATGTCGCACTGTTTGCACAAAACTGTGTCATTGCGGCAGAGTCCCTGGGACTCGGGACCTGTTACATCGGTGCGGTACGCAACCATCCTCAGGAAATTAGCACGTTGCTGGAACTGCCTGATCAAGTTTATCCGGTATTCGGGTTGTGCTTGGGTTATCCAAAGCAACACCCCAACTTAAAACCACGCCTTCCTCTCTCGGTCGTTCTCAAGGAAAATCGATATAATGAAACTGCCGACCCAGGGGATATTGCACACTACGATGCGCGGATGAATGAGTACTATCTACACCGGAGTTTTACGCGCAAAGACAGTCATTGGACGCAGGAAGTGGCAGGGTTGTTGGGTCGAGAAGCTCGACCCCATATGCGGGCTTTCCTACAACAGCGCGGCATGAATAGTCGCTGATTCAGATCCAGATATTACCTTAGCTCAAAGCTTCTAGCCATACAAATGCAGTATCTGGGTTATTTTCACTAGCATCTCCAGTTATCTGCCAATTTTCTGGCACTGCTGCGTTACATTCTATCAGAAGATGGCCATTGCCGTTTTTGTAATGGTTTTAGTGAGTCCTTGTTACTCAACGCAGGAATGAGCCGAGAGAACCTTTAGGCCCCATTGCAAGACCCGCGCAATGGGCCGCTCGAAAGTCGCGAAAACATTTTCCTGAACTATGTAATTCGTGCCGTTCGTCATCCCCATGCCGTTGCTGACCCCGAAATAAGTACACTCCGGCAACCTGGATGGACAGAACAGGACATCTTTGATGCGGTGGCCCCCACGGAGCTTTGCACACAGATGTGGATATACTCTTCGAAATATTCCGGATTACACTGTTGGTCGCGGTAAAGACAGTAGTTACCCACCGGCCCCGCACAGATCCGTACGTGCGGAATTAGCTCATACGGCTCATCCCTCAAACAAACGGCCCCACGGACTTTTACCTTGGAAAGGAAAAATCTGCATTAGCCTGAACAGCACCAACCCGCAAGGGTGGGTTGCTTAGAGGCTGACATTCCAACTATTTCGCCACGAGAATACTACAAGGTAACTCCCGCAAAAGCGCTTTAGCGACGGATCCCTGCAGCCAGTGCCCCAGCGAAAACTGTGGAATATGTCCGATCACCAGCAGGTCCGTTTTTATCTGTCGCGCGTAATAGGCGATCGCTTCGGCAGGTTGGCCCTCTACGGCTTCGGTCATGACCTTCAGCCCCTCTGCCCGAAGAGACTCTGAGACTGCCGCCAGCTGCGCACGGATCGCTTCACCCTCCCTGCTCAGCATGTCTTCCGCGCCCGCAGCCTGACCAATAGCCATCCCCCCAGAGTTGACAATCACGCCGAACAGGTGCAGTTCTGACTGCATCAGGCGGGCAAGATCTGTTGCTTGTTGTAATGCGATATTGCTGGAAGCGCTACCATCAAAAGCCACCATAATTTTCTGGAACATGGGTATCTCCTTTGCTATTCCATTGTCAGTTCTGGCATTGATCTTGTCACATCCCGCTTGGGTGAACGAATAATCAGCAAAAGCGGAAAAATGGCGAGGGTCATCACCAGCATTAACCAAAAATCGTCAATATAGGCGATCATGCTAGCTTGACGGGTGATTTCAGTATTCAGCAAAAGTTGTCCCAGAGCGGAATGCGGATCATAGGTGCTCGCCACGGCCGGATTTTGATAAGCGGGATTTCTGCCATCAATGTGGGCGGTCAGAGCTACATGGGCGATTTGGGTATTCCGCGTCAACAGCGTTTCTACCAGAGAAATGCCGAGACTACTCCCGACATTGCGCACCAGGCTGTAAATGGCGGTACCATTGGCTCGCATTTCCGGACTAAGGGTAGCGAAGGTCGCTGTACTCAAGGGCACAAATACCAGCCCGAGGCCCAAACCCTGCCAGACACCCGGCCAGATCACGTTACTTTCACTAATCACCAGACTGTAATTCTGCATCTGCCATAATGAAATGGCCGTGATTCCAAAACCGATAGCTAGCAACGCGCGTAAATCCACTTTTCCGACCAATCTGCCGACAATAAGCATGGCCAACATGGTGCCGAGCCCGCTCGGGGCGGTTACCCAGCCGGCTGCTTCGGCGGTATAGCCCATCAAATCCTGTAACATAGTTGGAATCAAGGCGCGGGATGCAAAGAGGACCAGCCCAACAATAAAGATAAACAGCAATCCTGTGACATAATTCCGATTGAGAATCAGTCGGTAGTCGAAAAAGGACTGCTCCGATGGCGTCCGCCAGGTATGCCAAATAAAATACAGGGCGGCAAAGCCGGCGAGATAAGCCTCTACCCAAATCTCTACCGAACTAAACCAGTTCAGATGCTGGCCACGGTCAAGCATCAACTGCAGCGCGCCGATGGCCAAGCTCAAACTGACAAAACCCGCCATATCAAAGCGCATGCGCCGCCCTGGTTTATCAGCTGGGAAAGATTTCCAGATACCCCAAAGGGCTAGCATGCCCACCGGCACATTAATAAAAAACACCCAGCGCCAGCCTATGCTGTCGGTCAGCCAGCCACCCAGAGTGGGGCCGACGATGGGGCCGACCATCACTCCCATGCCCCAGAGCGCCATGGCAGAGCCTTGCTTTTCGCGGGGATTGATGTCAAGCAGTGTGGTTTGCGACAAGGGCACCAGTGCCGCACCAAATGCCCCTTGAAACACCCGGGCAATGACAGTCTCCGCCAGGGAGGTCGAAATGCCGCACCACATGGAGGCCAGCGTAAAACCGGCTACCGAGGCCAGGAAAATATTGCGCCGTCCGAAGCGGTCCACCAGCCAGCCGGTCAAGGGCGTCGCAATGGCGGTGGCCACAATGTAAGAAGTCAGCACCCAACCAATCTGATTGAGCGAAACCGACAGGCTGCCCTGCATGTGCGGCAGAGCCACGTTAGCAATGGTGCTGTCCAGCGTTTGCATGATGGTCGCCAGCATAATGGCGAGAGTGATGAGCGGGCGGTTCAGACCCGGAGAATCAACTCCGGCTGTTGCAATACTCATCGTGGTGATTCTTCCAGAACCTGCTGCAGATGCTGAAGGAGCGTGGTTGCTTGGCGTAATGCTTCCTCATCCAGGTTTTGGAGTTTTTCGTGACGAAAATCAATGGCGATGCGTCGCACTTCGGCGTAAACACCATGACCCTGCTCCGTAAGAACCACCCGGCGGATTCGGCGATCTGCCGAGTCCATCTCACGGCGCACTAATCCTGCACGCTGCAGACGATCGAGCATCGCGACAACGGTGGGTTGTTCGACAGAGAGGCAATGGGCGAGCTCGGTCTGTGTCAGAGGCTCTTTAGCACGGGCCAGAAAAGCGATGCTCATCCAACTCGCCTGACTCAAGCCGAGACTTTTGAGCCGTCGGTCCAGGGCGTGTCGCCAGGACCGAGCAGTATCGTGCAGCGCCAGAGCAAATTTTTCCTGCAATGCATCGTTCCGCATCAGCGTTCCTTGCCAAATAGAATTTAGTTAGCCTTATTATACTTAGCCGTCTATGTACATGCAAGAAAAAACGCACTCAGCCAATTGTCGCGATCTTTTAGCGAGTTAGGCAGCTGATTTTTCCCGGCATGGGGTAAAAACTGAAGTTTCACCGCATTTCATATTTCCCTGAGCGCCGACCCTCAAGCCACCATACGCATGAGCGCTTGTGTGAATGATTTATGGAGGGGTTGGCAATAATCTGGCCAAAACCCCAGAATAAGGATCGGAGAGTGCTTCGTCCGCGATGAGCCTGCGGACATCGGAGAAGGCGAAACTGGTGCGGCCTTTGACTTTATGGCGGCGCTCTGGGTCTGGGGTCATACGGTCCGCATAAATCCAGGTCAGGGTGGTGGCCATCAGGCAGAACTGGAGATGATTGGTGACCGCATCGGCGGTACGGGTCTGGCTGCGAGCGCTGCCGATATCTTGTTTGATTTCCTTGAAACCGGCTTCGATTTTCCAGCGGGCACCATAGTATTCGATGATCTCAGTCACCGAGAGGGTCAGGTCCGTAGTGAAGAAGGCCACCCACTGGGTTTTGCGAAAAACCCAGACGACTCGTACGGGGCACCGCAGATTTTTAAGCATGAAAATCTGATCGTAGGCGCGTACCTCACGCTGCTTGCCATAGAGTAGCACAGTATAGGTCCGCGCCTGATCGCAGAACGGTGCGGCCAGATCACCTACCGAATCGCAGCGGTGTCCGTATTTGCGGGGCCGCCCCTGGGTCGTTTGGCTCGGAGCCTCCGGCCGCGCGTACAGGGCTGTATTGCTGCGCAAACGGGAGAGCAGATGCACGGGTTGTCCGCTGTGCTGCAGTGGCCCCCACAGGCCATTATTGCCGAACCAGGAATCACAGGAACTCATGGATGAGGTAAAGGGCACGATGACCGCCAGCAAGGTAAAGATGAACCAGTGCGCCCTCTCCCGACCGAGCCTGGCTTTTGAAAAAGCGGATTGAAAAGGGATAAGCAAATCGCGTAGCATGGACATTGAACAGGGCCTCTTCCGTTTTATAATCAGCGAGTTGATAGGCCTGATTATATCACAAAAAGCGCTTCTGTTCACTTCTAACAGATTGTTTGTTATCGAATAATTATAAAAAATCTGGTTTTCAAATGGCGCGTTAATTGACTTAGTTAATCTATATATAACACAATTATATGTCGGCAATTTTGGTTAAAAAGAAAAATAATGCGCTGAAAAAGCGTGAAACTTCAGGTAAAAAAACTTGATGCTGATTTGTAGCTAATGGATTCGGCAGGATTGCGAATGACCGCTTCCAGTCTTGAACTGCCGTTCAAGCTGGCCCCGACTCCCCGCGATTTTACCACCGATCATGCGGCATGGAGTAGTCCGATTCAACGATGGCACCAAGTCTTCGGTGTGTGCATCCTTCTTCAAGGCATTGCGGTCGTCAGGCATCCTCCTTCCCTCTGGGCTCCACATAAATCAGATTCTGGATCAACGACCCTTCATAGCCAAAATACCACAACTTTCCTTGGCTTCTCACCTCTTCTGCGGATGCGTTGCTCGATGTGCCCCGAGATCTCTCCCCCAGCGTCAAGCTTTTGCAGCACGGCATCACGGTTGCCGTCTTTGCGATAGAGCCAACCGATGGGCGTTTTCGGGTGCCCCCCAAGCCAGATCCCCACCGCATCCCGATCATAGGGATTGCCGGTATCCCGAGCAATCCGAACCTGGTTATCCGAAGGGATACCGGACAGACCAGAGGCTTCAGGGAACTCCTGATTAAACGCAAGATTTGATAGTCGTCGCATGGTTACAAGCTGTAGTGGTTTGCTGTACTGGTCACCGTAGTGTTCGCCCTGGTCCCGTTGCAGTCCAATATTGCTTGTCGGCGTACTGCCATTTGTAGAGCGGTGATGAAAGTACCTTGGAACATTGAGTAGTCCTCTATATCAGAAACCGTTTGGGTATAGATCGAAGGATTGGGAGATAAATACGGGGGATCACCCGCGCCTGATCTATACCGGACAAGAACCCAGAAAGGGAGTGGTGATGAACTACAAAGAAATCGAAGCGCCCGACGAACTGCTTTGCGGGGCGGCGTTTATCGAGGACGGGGCACCGGACCTGCTTATCGCTGCAGCCTGGGCTATAAATGGCTATCGCCACCCGGTTGACCATTTGCAGAATGCAGAGCCAGAGGAAGATATTGAAGATGAGTGATGCAACTCTCAACACAATCCCGCAAGACTTGGGGAAAGAGCTTGAAATGTTGGCCGACCTGCTTCCAGTGCAAGCTCCATTGCCCTACGAAAAGGCGAGGCTCTTGGTGTTATCTTGGACGCGCCTCGGCGAGGACGCTCTAGGCTGGGCTGGGGCGAATCTGGTTATCAAGATAGATCCCGACCCATACGAATCCCGAGGCCGGGCATACGATTCCACGCCTGCGCAACCGGTGAACAGATCGGTTGCGCTTTGGCAGCCATTCACACCGAAGCGCTGGCGTGCGCATGGAACAGAGGTGAGCCTGTTCGACCTGGCTGTCTATTTGAAGCTGAAGCTGGGGACGTGGGGCACCACTCCAATAGCCCGTCGGCGGCATGTTACTAAAGATCGGCTGAATGGCCTTGGACTTGGATGTCAGATTCATCCCGCGCACTCAACTGCCTCGATATTCCTGTGCGGTGATCGATCGCTGCTGGAGATCGTCGAAACGGATCTGGCGGACCAGATCAAATAAGACTTCTGGCAGGGCATAGAGCGAAGCCTGGCCGAAAGGCTGGGATTAGGCTTGCCGTCCGACGCATTGCCCCTCACCAAGGTTTCGGTGCGGCTGACGCGCGGCCAATACTTGGCACGGCTGTCTGTGGACGTCCGCAATGCTGAGGACCTGAACAACTTGGATGACAATCGGTTGCGCCAATGTGTCGGTCCCACTCCGCAGCCTGTTGCGGCCCACCGGCGACATGATTGAAATACCAAAGTAATGGGGGTATGCCATTCCGATCGTTCGATCTTGCCAATCGTGCTGGGCTTGTGAAATACTATCAGAAAGGCTTCGGGCAGGAGCCTGCCACCCGTCATAGCAAAGCTGTTGACAGCACTGTCGGAAAACTCCCTCTCTTCCTATGCATGCCATGTTCAGGTTCGAGAAGCGGCAGACGGGTGACGTTTCGCCATGAACCGGGAGAACTTGTCATGTCGAGTGAATCCATTCGGCCGTCCACAATGGACGGCATCAAACGCCTCGCGAAATCGCTCAAGATCGAGCGAGGAATCCAGCATACGCAGGCCTTGGACGCCGCCGCGCAGGCAGCGGGATTCCAGAACTTCCGTCATGCCGGCAATGTGCTGCGTGCTGCCCCCCAAACGCAGCGTTCCCGCCCCGGCCACAGTGTCTTCCTAACTTCCTACTGGAAGGATCGCGATGGTGGCGAGACCGGACGCGAGACGCTGACCACTTGGCTGTCCGTGCCGTGGGGTGATCTCATCACTCCGCTCCAGTTGCAGAACCATCGCGCACTGGCGGACTTCCATACCGAGGGGCCCGACCATCTGGCGCGAGAGCACCTGCAGAGTTCGCAGTCGGCAGCTCGGCGCGCGGTCTGCGCGGCCGCACGCGCCCTGCATTTCATGGATGCAACGAAGCTGCGTCCGTCCAAGAGTTACAGCCGCGCTTTCCCCAGCGGTCGGTCAAGCAACGCAGTTCCTGGCCGAGACCACTACAGCATCTGGTATGACCGCCAGACGAAGCGTTACCTCTTCGCGGACGAGCCCTATGAGAGCGCTGTTGAGGGCAAGGAGAAGGAGCGCGACACCTGGGCGAAGGAACATGGCTTCACTATCGTCAAGCCTGAGTGGGCGGGCATGTACGCTCCCGATGTCGGTTCCCGCCTCTACCTAATCGCGGATGAGTCGAAAGGCATTTCGCTGCAACCCATCGCGGCTGCTCTGGACAAGCTGCCTTCACCCATTGTCGAAGCCGCATGGGACGGGGAGTCCGCGCCAATGATGCCGTTCTTCGTGAGTCCTGGTGCCATCGTCAAGGCAGCCGCCACGAAGGACAAGCCAGAAATGCCACGTAAGTCAGGCGGACAACGCAATTCAGTTGGCTATGTGCAAACCTTCGTTGGTCCGCAGCGCCGTCCGAAGGGCCGGATGCCGATTGAAACGCATGCGCAAGTCGGTCGGCTGCTGAAGTCGGTGCTGGAGGACACTTACTACCGCAAGGGTGTCTACAACCGCGTCGATGCGATTCGCAGCGAACTCGATGAATGGACGCAACGTGAGTACAACCACGCCGAACTTCCAAACGAGCAGTTCTTCGATTTGTACTACAACGAGTCCGGCTCGATGTTTTCGCGGGCGCTGGCTGAAGCCGAACGCGAGCGCCATGTGCAGAGTCTGGCGCAAGCGAAGATACTCTTGGGCGAGCACTATCCCGACTGCCCGCCGCTGCGGTCACTGCTGAAGAAGGTGGATGCCGCGATCAAGTCGTTGCAGGACTGGAACTGAGGACCATGGTCGTTGCTCTTGTATACCAGCCCGCCGCGCGCGTGCTGCGGCAGGTGACTATAACGTAAGCGGGTAAGGTCCGAGCGAGCGCTAGGCTTCGATCTGCTGCCGAATCGCGCAATTCTGGGACGGCGGCGGTCCGGCTGACCGTCTGTCCTTAAATAATTTGTGACAAGACTTGATAGGGTGCGGAAATCGCGCACTGTGATCGAAACCCCGACATTCCAGAAGCAGGCGGAAAAGCTGTGGTCGGAAGACGAGCGGCTGGTCTTCATCGACTGGATTGCGGCGAATCTGCTAGTCGGGGACGTGATCCCCGGTGCGGATGGAGCACGCAGGGTTCGCTGGAGCCGTGCCGGGTCTGGCAAATCTAGCGGTGCGCGGGTGATCTACTTCAACCTGACAGAGCAGGAAGTGGTGCTGCTGGTAGCGGCGTATGCCAAAGCCGAACGCGCCAATATGCTTCCCGCTGAAATCAAGAAGGTGGTGTTGACATGGGCATCAGGAAATTCGACGTTGAGAAGGTGGCAACGGCTATCGAGGCAGATGCCGGTGACGTTCTGCCCGACCTGCGTCAGGCGCTCCCAGAGGCGAAGGCAGGGATTGGGCGCGTCACCACGCCCGAGCGACTGCTTGTGCGTCAAGCGAGGGAGAAGCCTGGCCTGACGCAAGCCGCATTCGCCGATTGCATCGAAACCCCCGTGGCGACGCTGCGCGACTGGGAGCAGGGGAGATTTGCGCCGCCGGGTGGAGTGCTGTGCCTGCTTCGGCTTATCATCAAACATCCCGAATTGTCTCAGGAGTTGAACGTGGCATAAAATCGCTGGGCATGGTATTTTTCATGGCATCGTCAGTAAATATTCTTACAGCTCATTGTATTGCAAAGAATAGTCACACTAGATGATAATCGAGTGGGAATGACCAGACGGTAAGTAAGTATATATGGCGGCAATTGGGTGTTTCTCTGCGGCCTGAGTTGCCGTTATGTTTTATGAAAAATCCGCCGTTGCCGACTTTCGACCATGTGCGTCTTCCCTAGCGCTTTTCCGCATCATTTATCGCTTTACGCCATACCGTCTTATGGTTTTCTCGCATTAATTGTTATGCTGACATACGCTAATTATTTTGTACATTAAATAGACAGCGTTGACATTTTTTGTAAGAAATGTAATAATAAAAAATATAAATATTCATCAGTAATACATATTAAAAATATTCGGTGTGGCTGTAACGCGCAATTCCTTGGTCATTCTGCACCGTGATATTCACCACATGTCGGGAGAAATCATGGCATCCATAACGCTCCAGAATATAAAAAACAGGCTGCGGCGAGAGGGTTCTCTGCAAGGCCTTATACTCGCCTGTGTGGGCGCTTCAATTGGCTCTGGATGGTTGTTTGGACCACTGTATACGGCTCAGCAAGCAGGCCCATACGCGGTCGGTTCATGGATGATCGGCGCCTTCGCCATTCTTTTGCTGGCATTGGTTTTTGCGGAACTTGGTCCGCTGGTTCCCCGGGCTGGAGCAGTGGTTCATCTGGCCCACGTGGGCAACGGCCCGATCATTGGCCATATGTGGAGCTGGATTCTCTTTCTCTCTTACGCCACCATCGCGCCTATTGAAGTTACGGCCATACTGACCTACGCCAATAATTACCTGCCGGGATTGCTGCAGCAGCATTCTGACCTGCTCAGCGTCACAGGTTTCGCCGTCGCGCTGGTGTTGCTGGCCTTCTTTGTTGCCATCAATTTTCTGGTGGTGCACTGGGTGTTGAAGATCAACAATGGCGCCACCTGGTGGAAAATTTCGATTCCTGTGCTGACGGTTGGCGTGTTGCTCGCCACATCGTGGCACCCCGGTAATTTCGTGGTGCATACCCAGAATGCCACGGCCGATTTTCACGGGATGTTCGTTGCCGTAGCCACCAGCGGTGTGATTTTCAGCCTGCTGGGCTTTCGTCATGCTGTCGACCTGGCTGGGGAAAGTAAAAACCCGAAACGGGATATACCGATCGCCGTTATCGCATCTGTCTTGATTGCATCGGGAATTTATGTCGCCTTACAGATAGCTTTTATCGGTGGGATACATCCTGCCGATTTGGCGGCAGGAGGCTGGCGACATCTACGTTTTTCTGGAATCAACGGTCCTTTTGCCGCCCTTGCTGCCGCGGTGGGAGCTGGCTGGCTGGCCGTGCTGCTGTACGTCGATGCGTTTGTATCACCGGGCGGGACCGCATTGATTTATACCACCACCGCAGCCCGGGTTACCCTCGCGACCGCCGATACCGGAGCAGCACCCAAGTGGGTGGCACACATCAATCGGCATGGGGTTCCCTGGGCCAGCCTGATTTTGCTGTACGCTGTCGGTGGGCTGTTCTTTTTTCCGTTTCCCTCCTGGCAGAAAATGGTGGGTTACATCGCTTCTATGACGGTACTGTCCTATGTCATCGGTCCTGTTGCGCTGATTCAGCTGCGTCGTGCAATGCCTGATCTGGAGCGCCCTTTTCGCTTGTGGGCAGCACCGGTCATCGCCCCGCTCACCTTCGTCGTAGCCAGCTGGATCGTATTCTGGTCGGGTCTGGATACCCTGAATTTTATTTTCGGCACCTTGTTTGCCCTGCTCATCTTTTATGCCATTACCGGCATCTGGCGGAAAGGCAGATGGTCCGCAATGGGGTGGCAGTATATGTGGTGGATTATTCCGTATTTTTTGGGTTTGTGGGGAATCAGTTGGCTGAGCCCGGCGGTTCTGGGCGGAACGGGGGTGCTTGGATTTTTTCCCGGCATGGCGGCAGTGGCCGTTTTGAGCCTGCTGATATTTTATGTGGCCATTCATCAGGCGGTGGCGGACAGTACCATGAGAGCGTACATGCAGCATTTTAGAAAGCGGGAGGCGGATGCGCCGTGAGCAGCATGTAAGTGAGTGACGGTACTACCGGCATGGACTTACCTTTTTCAATAACGAATCTATTTGGTAAACAGGAGAGATGCATGACGGACCGCATCGGGAAAAAACGGGCAAAAGAACCTAACCGATGGTCAAATCGTTCAAATCTGCAAACGGATGCGAAGCGTTGGGTGATTAAAATTGGCAGCAGTCTGCTGACGAATGACGGCCAGCATCTGGACACCACCGCGATACGCGCCTGGGTGCAGCAAATTCTGCAGTTGCATCAGCGTGGTGTAGAAGTGGTACTGGTGTCCTCCGGATCAGTAAGCGCTGGAATGCAACGTCTGGGCTGGACAGATCGGCCGGTTTCACTCAAAACCCGACAAGCCGCGGCCAGCGTCGGTCAATCCGCTTTGATACATACCTATGAGAAGATGCTGCAGGAATGCGCGCAGCCCGAAAATGACCGTTTATACTGCGGTCAGGTGTTGTTGACCCACGATGATCTTCGTACCCGTCGGCGCTACCTGAATGCACGCTCCACGTTACGTACGCTGCTGGACATGAACGTGCTGCCCATCATCAACGAAAATGACGTGGTTTCTTACAGTGCGATCAATCTGGGCGACAACGATACCTTGGCGGCATTGGTGAGCAATCTGCTGGATGCCGATATCCTGGTCATTCTTACCGATCAGGCGGGACTGTATGACGCTGATCCGCGCAGTCATCCCGAAGCAACGCTCCTGACGGAGGTCGGTGCGGGTGATCCGATGCTGGAGCGCATTGCCGGGGGAGGAGGTTCCCGGGTGGGAACGGGCGGTATGCTGGCAAAGGTGCGTGCTGCTGCACGTGCCGCGCGTTCTGGTACGTCGACGATCATTGCAGATGGACGCGGTCCGGAAGTCTTGCCACGCTTGCAGCAGGGGGAAGCGATCGGCACCTTCATTCATGCCCGCTTACCTAAACTGGCTGCGCGCAAGCGCTGGCTGGCCGGGCATCTGCGCAGCCACGGAGTGCTGCATCTGGATCAGGGAGCGGCCCAGGCGATTCTGGAGGAGGGAAGCAGCTTACTGCCGGTGGGCGTTATCGCGGTAGAAGGCACATTCCGGCGGGGCGATTTGGTCCTTTGCAAAGATCCGTTGGGGCGGGACATCGCCCGCGGTTTGATCAATCTCGACGCGCCGGTCGCTGCCCGCTGCTGCCGGAAGCAGAGTCATGAACTGGCGGATGATCCTGAGGTGCTGGAAGATGTGTTGATTCATCGTGACAACTTGGTAATCAACGACTTGTTACTCTAAAAAGCGGTGAGTCGGCGGACAATCCCGAAACGATAGGGCATATACCGATGCGGACCCATCGCGATAACCCGATGGCTAATGCGCCCTTGTTGGCTGAGCCACGTTCTCATCCGCAGGTAAAGTCTGGTCGGGGATAATGTGGACGTCCTGCTGCTGGTGTGCCAGTGTTACGTTATGGCGGAGCAGACTTTCCACCACGGAAGCACGCAGGTCGGTCTGCACGTTATAACTCTTGTTACAGTCGTCCAGATACACCCGCAGATAGAATTGCAGTGCATTTTCGCTGACATCCAGCAACAGCGCGGTGGGCGGAATGCCGCGCGGATCATCTTGCAGGACGTCGGGATGATTTTGACCTTCCGCTACCAGCAACTGCTTTACCAGCGGAATATCGGCATCATGGGCAATGCTGAAGGGGATCATGAGGCGCAACACGCTATTTGTGTACATCCAATTGGTCACCTGGCCAGAGATCAGTTCAGAATTAGGAACGAAGACTTCAGTGCGGTCAAAAGTAAGGATCAGGGTATAACGGATGCTCATCTTCTGCACATATCCCTGAGTGGTACCCACCTGAATCCAGTCACCAACACGAATGGGACGCTCCAATAGCAGAATCAGACCAGACACAAAATTATTGACGATATTTTGCAGGCCAAAGCCAATGCCTACCGATAGGGCGCCGGCGACGATGGCAAGGTTACCGAGTGCGACGCCGGCCGTGGAGAGCGCAATCAACACCGCGATAATGAATCCAGTATAACGGAGGATGGATAATACGGAGTGGCGAGCTCCGCTTTCCATGTGGCTGATAATCCGCGAGTTATCAGACAGGTATTTCTGGACCAGGGCGTTGATGTTGAACAGGATGGCGAGCAGTATCGCGGCGATCACCCAGCGGAAGGGCTGGATGTGAAAACCGGCAATGGTGAATCCGGTAATAAAATATTTCCAGATCAATGTAAATCCTGTATGGGTCAGGCCCCAGGCATGCAGGACGAAGGCGGCAACCCCCAACCATACGGCGGTGTAACTGATTGTGCTGAACCAGGTTATCCACGGCAGCTGCTGATCTTCCTTCAGGCGTAGGCGGCGGCGCAGGAAATGTTGCCAGAGACCGGATTTTTGTGCCGCCCGCATCCAGAATTCGGCAAGCCCC
Source organism: Acidithiobacillus ferridurans (assembly GCF_003966655.1). Taxonomy (NCBI): domain Bacteria; kingdom Pseudomonadati; phylum Pseudomonadota; class Acidithiobacillia; order Acidithiobacillales; family Acidithiobacillaceae; genus Acidithiobacillus; species Acidithiobacillus ferridurans. The sequence continues at coordinate 2,660,041 of NZ_AP018795.1, forward strand.
CAGGACAACAGGAACCCCAGGCTGAGGGCCAGCAGGGACGTCAGCAGGCCGAAGAACAGATAATCGGAAAGGTTGCGATAACCGGACAGCGTACATATGGCGGTACCGATCAAGGCCAGAAGTAGGGCCATCCTGGGCAGCGGATAAGCTCGGAAAGGTTTTTGCACGCCAGTTCGCCAGACCAGCCATAACACCGCGCCGAGGAGGACTAGATGGTATGCGGACACGAAAAAGGCTCGGTCTGCTGCTGACAGGGGATCCTGAGGGGAAATGCCTATCCACACGAGCCCGAACAGGGAGAAGAGGGCAATGAACCGCAGGGTTCGCAGTGCGGAGCGCAGCGTTTGCTGCTCCCAGGAAAAATGGCGACCGACGATGCCGGACGACCGCAGGGCCCATGCCAGCAGCATGGAGATAGCGGCATAGGTGCCCCAGGTGCCGAATATGAGGGCAATGAGGGGCGAAAAAGTGTCTGTAATATAGCTTGAGGCGGCAACTGCGGCGACGCCTCCCAGCAAGGGCGCATAGTGGTAGAAAATACGCTGCGCATCGGACAAATCCAGCGTGCGGTGTATGGCCTTGGCCAAAGGCACCCGCAGAAACGACAGCAGGGCGAACAGGAAGATGCCGATCCCTGCGGAGAGTTGCAGGCCCTTCTGGGCAAAAATGGGATGTTCATTCCAGGTAAGCCAGAAATGCTGCTCGTCCACCCAGGTGGTGGCAGAAATAGACAGAAGGGCCATGGCCTGCTGCCAGATATTGTGATCATGGCGCAACAGCATTTGGGCCAGTAGCGCATCCCGTTTTTTGCGGATCTGTTGGCTCAGATCCGCGCTCGCAATGGCGAAAATCTTACAGGTGGCGAGTTCTCCGCTGAGTGTTTTCTGCTCGTTCTGCAGCTTCTGGCGCAAAACCGTCAGATTTTCCGGTTCGCCGGCGACGGCGGGTCCAAGAATGCCCAGGGCCTTGTCTGTCTGGCTTAGATTGCTGTTTTTTTCGGTCATGCAGGCGTCTGCATCATGGCCAATAGCGGTTACGCTTTTCTGCCAGTTCTGAAGCTGTCGCGTATCGGCATGCTGTGACAGCCCGCGGTGGATGGCCTGCAGCGTTGCGTTGGCCGTCGAAAGCTGCAGGCTGGATGCCTGGGCCAGCAGCGGAACCGTCCAGATTGCAAGAAGCATCCCCAGCAGAAAATAGCCTGAACATGAACATCGCCCGTTGTCAGGCGTGCCATTGTCGATCGGCCCAATGCTTATCCGGTAGATCACGCGCATCTCCTTCCTTGAACTCTTCCCCACCTGCCAGTAGCTGGGCTTGGGTAAAAAATCGTTTGTTACGTTATCACAAGGTACGGTGATGTGCTCCCACCGCATGTAGTTCTGTGGAAACGCTCCAACTATTTATTTATTCACTAAAAATAAATCGGAGAGGATTTTGTGTCGGGGGCTGACGACAGGATTGCAGGTATTTGGCGCATATGGCAGAAGTTTTGCGTTGCGCGCTGTTTGGTCCGTTGTCCGCAAAAATGCGCATGACCTTGTATATGCATGCGATCTTCGCCGCTGGCTGCTGTACATTCTGCGCGATGGCACGGTACTTGCTTAATTCACTACGCATCCGACGATCCAAAAGGAACAGCCATGAAAAAGTCCATCTATAATACCCTGTTAACGATGCTGATCGCCGCACCTTTTGTGGCCTTGGGGAGTTTTGTGAATACGGTGACCCCCGTTGCCAGCCCCACGCATAGCGCATCTGCCCAACCGGTGTTGCAATCCGGTTTGCAGGCAATCAGTGCCGCGGGCCAGGTGGTGGGCCATGTGGAACAGGCTCAGTGGCTGAAGCTGACGCCCGCGTCACCGGAGGAAGGGACGCCGGTAGGCGAAACTGCCGGCGTGGTGCGGACCTGGTCCGTATGAGTCATACCCGACCGGCGTGTGCCATGCTCAGCCGAGTATGGCGCGGCGTGCGCCGTGGCTGAGCAGGGGGAGTGCCGCCCTTTGCAGCAGGGGGGGCAAGGCGACGGGTTTGAGCAGCATCTTGATGGCCATATCGAAAGGGTAATAGCGATCTATCCAGCCGCCTATGCGTTTCCGGAACGCGGCAAAGTCCTCTACGAAAAACTTCTCTCCCGGATTTTTCACTTCAAATGCATTTTTGATCGCCAGATAACTGTCTTCCTGGTCTGCTTCCACTACTCGTTTCCATAGTTCGCGGCCGATACGCCAGCGCGAATTTTTTTCGGCGGCCTGATATTGCCTGAAAATTCTATAAAAATATTTGTAGTGGCGAACTTCGTCAGCGCGGATATGTGCGGCGATCTGGCGCAGTACCGGCTCCGGGCTCGCCGCCTGAATCATCGTGTAGAAGCTGGCTGTACCCGTCTCGACGACACAACGCGAAGCCATCTCCAGCGCGTGAGTGGGTCCGAGCAACTCCGTGCGGCAGTAGGGCGCATACGCTTCCACGAAGCCCTGATACGCACGTTCCCAGTCGAAATCCGGCCAGACAAAGAGCACGTACTGGCGCAGCGCGCGCCCATGCTGTACCTCTTCCATCTCCCACTCCTGGTGCAACCAAATGGTGGCACCGACATTTTCCTGGTAATACTCCACCAGGTTGCGGGTATAGAGATCGGAGAGCGTTTCTACAAAAGAGGCGCCGGCTAACAGGTAAAACCAGTCGGCGTTGCCGATGATCTTTTCTTTTTCAACGGTGGCATAGGGAATGTCGGTCAGGGACCAGGTCGGACGAACGCTATCTGCGGGCATTGTGTTGGCCGCCTCCTTGATCTGCGGTTGATAAGACCTGTAACTATAGCGCAGATCTGGCGGGACCGCGCGTGGCTGACGTATTATTCCCCCGATACCTGCCCAGGGCAGGTAATGTCGCATTTTCAGGAGGTCGTCATGGCGTTGTGTGTGGAGTTGCATCCCGTGAACCCGCAACCGCGATTGCTGGCGCAAGCGGCTGAAGTGTTGCGCGGCGGGGGCTTGCTGGTTTATCCAACAGATACTTGCTATGCCTTGGGCTGTACGGTGGCGGCACGGGAATCCCAGGACCGGCTGCGGCGCATCCGGCAACTGGATTTGCAGCATGACCTTTCGCTACTGTTTTCCAGTATTTCTCAGTTGACCGACTATGCCCAACTGGACGATCGCGCCTACGCACTGCTGCGGAGAATCCTGCCCGGACCTTATACCTTCATCCTGCCGGCGACCCGGGATGTGCCGCGTCGCCTCGCCGACCCGAAAAAGCGCAGTATCGGTGTACGCATACCCGCCAGCCCCCTCTGTGAGGGGCTGATTGCGGAGTTGGGAGAACCCTTGATGAGCTCCACCCTGCAGCTCCCCGGTGCATCTGCACCGCTGACGGATCCCGATGAAATCTGTAAAACGATGGGCAATCAGGTGGATATGGTGCTGCTGTCCGGCCTTGGCGGGGTGCGCTGTTCAACGGTGGTGGATTTGCTGCAGTGGCCACCCCGGTTACTTCGCGAAGGTGCCGGTGATCCGGCCGCGCTGGGTCTGGGTGCTGTCGTTTGAGATGTCGGTGTATTAGGCGGGTGGGTCATTACACTGATATACTCCGGCCATGTCTGATGCCGCGCAATTTATCAAAACCTTGGCCATTTGGGCCATTCCTGTACTGTTCGCCATTACCGTGCATGAGGTGGCCCATGGCTGGATCGCCTGGAAGCGGGGCGACCCGACGGCCATGCTCATGGGGCGGCTAACCCTGAACCCCATTAAACACATCGATCCCTTCGGAACGATCCTTCTGCCGGGCATACTGCTCCTGTTTCATTCGCCCTTTCTCTTCGGCTATGCCAAACCGGTGCCGGTCAATTTTGGCGGTCTGAAAGACCCCAAGCGCGATATGGTGCTCGTCGCTATCGCCGGGCCGGCCGCCAACCTGCTGATGGCCTTCCTCTGGACGTTGGTGCTGTGGCTCGGCGGGCATCTTCCCGGTGCCCTGGCCTATCTGGATGAACCCATGCAGTTGATGGGCAAAGCGGGCATCCTGATCAACGTGATCCTGATCATTTTCAATCTGATTCCTATCCCGCCGCTGGACGGCGGTCGGGTGGCTGTGGGGCTTTTGCCGCCGTCCGCCAGCATTGCCCTGAGCCGGATTGAACCTTACGGATTCATCATCCTGATCGTGCTGCTGTTCACCGGCGTGCTCTGGTCTGTGCTGGGTCCCCTTTTTCTGATGATGAGCAACTTTTTTCTGACGATGGGTGGTTGGTGATGAGAGAAATCATCGTTTCCGGCATGCGTCCGACGGGCCGCCTGCATCTGGGCCATTATCATGGCGTACTGAAAAACTGGCTGCGTCTGCAGGATGAAGCGGAGTGCTATTTCTTCGTCGCCGACTGGCATGCGCTGACCACCCATTACGAGACGACCCACGGGATCAGTGATGCGGTTTGGGATCTGCTCATTGAATGGCTGGCCGTGGGTGTGGACCCGGACAAAGCCGTGCTCTTTATCCAGTCCCATGTGCCAGAGCATGCCGAACTTGCGCTACTGCTGGGAATGCTGACGCCGCTGTCGTGGCTGGAGCGTGTCCCGACCTTCAAAGATCAGCAGGAAAAATTGCGCGAACGTGATCTTGCCACCTTCGGTTTTCTGGGCTACCCGCTGTTGATGACGGCAGACATTCTGGTTTATGACGCTCACAAGGTACCTGTGGGCGCCGATCAGGTCGCGCATCTGGAGATCAGCCGGGAGTTGGCGCGGCGTTTCAACAGTTTTTACGGGCGCAGTGCGGACGCTGCGGCTCAGGTGGAAAAGAGTCTGCAGATCATGGGCAAGCGTGCTGCGAAGACTTTCTTGTCCTTACAGCAGCGCTTCCAGCAGGATGGCGATGCGCTGGCAGTGAGCGAGGCAGTGGTATTCCTGGGGGCGCAGGCGGGACTGAGCACTGAGATGCGCGAGCAACTCCTGGCCCATCTGGAAGGCAAAGGCCGCGAAATCCTACGCGAACCACAGGCGCTTTTGACGGCGGCCTCCAAAATGCCGGGGCTTGACGGGCAGAAGATGAGCAAGTCCTATGGGAATACCATCCTGTTACGCGAAGCGCCTGAGGTGGTTCAGAAAAAAATCCGTACCATGCCCACCGATCCGGCGCGGGTGGCACGCACGGATCCTGGCACGCCGGAAAAGTGCCCGGTCTGGGCCTTGCATCAGGTATATTCCGGGCCTGAGACGCAGGCATGGGTCCGCAACGGCTGTACGACGGCGGGTATCGGCTGCCTGGATTGTAAACAGCCGGTAATCGAAGCCGTGCTCGCCGAACAGGCCCCGATCCGTGAACGCGCGGAGTACTGGGCCGCACGTCCAGAACAACTCACGGAAATCGCTCATGCGGGCGCTCAGCGTGCCCGCCAGCGTGCCGCACAGACGCTGGAGCGGGTCCGTGCAGCCATGGGACTGGCCCATGAGCGGCACGACTGCTGAATCCGGCGCTTCGGCTGCGCCTGTAGGGGTTCACGGGCAATCACGGGCAGACCTGCCGGACGGCCTCTTCGTTCCGCCGGATGCCCTGGAACTGTTGCTGGAAAGCTTCTCCGGCCCGCTGGAGCTGCTGCTCTGGCTGATCCGCCGCAACCGCATGGATATCCGCGATATTCCCGTAGCCGAAGTGACCCGCCAGTACCTGCATTATCTGCACGAGGCGCGTCGCCGCAATCTGGAACTCGCAGCGGAATATCTGGTGATGGCCGCCTGGCTGGCGGAGATCAAGGCGCGCATGCTGTTGCCGGTGCGTCCGCTTGGGGACGATGCGGATTTTGATCCCCGGCAGGATCTGGCGCGCCGCCTGGAAGCCCTGGCTATGGTGCAGGCCCAGGCTGCGGCGCTCCGCGCCCTGCCCCAGGCCGGTCGGGATTTCTGGCCGGTCTGCCCTGCGGTACATCCCGATCCGTTTCCCGCACCTCCTCCAGTGTCCCTCACCGATCTGATGAATGCCTGGCGGGCGTTGCTGCTGCGCCCGCTCCGCAGACTATCCCCCGCCCATACCCTGGTGCACCCGCATATGGGACTACGGCAGCGGATGGTGGAGGTACTGTTGCTTTGTCGGCGGGAGTCGCGTCCCTGGTATCTCAATGAGCTTCTGCCGTTTCGGGCGGATCGCCTGGCTCTGGCAGTGTCCCTGTTGGCGGTGCTGGAATTGCTCCGGCAACGGGCATTGGCCCTGGTTGAAAATGAAGATGGGGGCTGGCAGATCGTTGTGCCGGCGGCGCAGGTCTGCGGTGGCTGATGCGTGAAGCGCTCCTGGCATTGTTTTTATCCAGCGCCGAGCCGCTTACTCGTACGCGCCTGGCCGGTATTTTCGACGGCGACCCCGACTGCGTGGGATGGGAGGCGGCGCTGAACACGCTGTTGGCTACCGGCGAGGGACCTTTGCAACTCGTCTGTGTAGCGGATGGCTATCGTCTGCAGATTCATCCGCGTCACAACGCCCTCGTGACGCGCCTCCATGTGGAGCCACCTCGGCCTTTGTCCCGGGCCACGTTGGAAACGCTGGCGGTGATTGCCTATCAGCAGCCGGTGACCCGCCCGGAAATAGAGCACTGGCGTGGGGTTGCGGTCAGCGTGCAGATTCTGCAGCAGCTTCAGGAGCGGGGCTGGATTACCATCAGCGGGCACCGGGATACACCGGGTCGCCCTGCGCTTTGGGTGACAACACCCGGTTTTCTGGAACATTTTTCATTGCCGTCGCTGGCCGCATTGCCGGAGATCGTGACGGTAGACGAGGGACAAATGGATATGCAGGCATAACCGACGGAAACCTTATTAAACTGAAGTTTAGACATACAGCCCGGCTCCGCCGGGTTTTTTCTATTTTTGCTACGAAAGTGCTTGACACAGTGATAGTGCCGTGCGGCCGACCCTTGTAAAAAAGGGTCGGCCAATGAGAAGCGTTTTAGGCTTCTCGGAATCACTGTCATGCCCTTTCATCGTCTCGTTGCCCTCCGCCTCTCGGAGTGGATTTCCTACTTTCTGACGGTCGTGCCGCCCCGCTCGCGGCGCAGTTTTGTGGAGCTGCTTTGCGGTTGCCTGATCTCGCCCGAAGGCTGGGTCACCCGCGCCCTCAGCAGCATCTCCCTCCGCTGCCACTGGACCACCTATTACAAACTCCTGGAGCGTGCGTCCTTGCGTACACAGGCGTTGGCCATAACCCAGGTACGCTGGCTCCTGCAGTCCTTGCCCAAGCCCCTGATCGTCGAGTTAGTCGTCGACGACACGATGGTCCTGCGGCACTCTACCAAGGCCCCAGGCGCGGCCATCCGCTTCGACCACAGTCATAAGCACAACCGCCCCAGTTATGTCCTCGCCCAGAATTGGGTGGGTCTGGCGTTGACCCTGCGTACCCGTTCCGGCAAAGCCATTTCCTTTCCCATCCGCTTGCGCCTGGTGCCCAGTACCGGCAACACCCACAAGCTGAAAATCGCCGGAGCATTGCTGCGCGCCTTTATACCCCACATCCCCGTACCCGTCCGGTTGCTCACCGATGCTTGGTTCATGCGGCGGCGCCTGCTCTTGCCCCTGTTGCGTCAGCACGGCCTGCAGCCGGCAGGCCAGTTCATCGGCCAGGTGCGCAAAGATACTGTACTGCTCCGCGACCCACCGCCGAGGACATCCCAACGCGGGCGTCCTCGGATATATGGAAACAAGTACACCGTGGAAGACATGGCTGCGCTGCCCACCGAGATCGTCTCTCTGGATCTCTATGGGAAACGGCAGAAGGTCCGTCTTCAATCCATCATCGCCAATGCACGATTCCTGAACGGCCATCCGGTCCGTGCCGTATGGAGTGCGATCTACGATGAAAAGCATCATCGGTGGTCTCCCACCCGCCTCTATCTCGCTTCCGAGACGGATCTCACCGCCAGCGAAATCGTCGTCCTCTACAGCAACCGCTGGCAGATCGAACCGATCTTCCACAATCTCAAACGCTGGTGGGGCATCCATAACCTCTGGCAGCAAAAACGCACCGTCTTGGAACGCTGGATGCAAATCCGCTGCATCGCTTGGTCCATGGTGCAACTCCTCGCCGAAACCCTATCCGAAGATTTCCCCATGACTGCAGTAGCGCCCTGGCGTATCGCTACTCCTGTCACCGCAGGACTCATGGCCCAATGGCTTCATCTGCAATTTCTGCGGGTTCCATTCTGGAAGGGCTACGACCCGAAGTCCGGGAAATTCCAGTGCCCCGCCCCCGCCTTTTGGGCCGATACCGATGACCCACCCCGCAAAAAGGTCGCCTGACTCAATCCTGCTCCACATTTACTACGCCATATCGCCACACATAGAAGCTGGCGAGGAGGCTGCATGTCTAAACTTCAGCTTATTAAAAATATATTTGGAAAGTAACAACAATCTAATTTGACGAATTGGGAATGTACCATAATACTCCGGCTAGAATATTCAATTGGACTTGGTAAGCGAGATCTGGTGTTGCGGCTTACCTTGAATCTGGCGCGGTAAGGTACGAGAGGAGCAGGCAATAATGGCACATGTGGTAATTTTGGGTGCGGGCACAGGCGGAATGCCGGCGGCTTACGAAATGAAGGAAGCTCTGGGTACCGGGCATGAGGTGACGCTGATCAGCGCCACTGATTATTTCCAGTTCGTTCCATCCAACCCGTGGGTGGGCGTGGGCTGGAAGGAGCGCGATGATATCGCTTTTCCAATCCGGCCCTATGTGGAACGCAAAGGAATACATTTCATCGCACAGTCCGCCGAACAGATCGATGCCGAAGCGCAGAATATCACCCTTGCCGACGGCAGCACGGTACATTACGACTACCTGATGATCGCCACAGGTCCGAAGCTTGCTTTCGAGAATGTACCGGGTTCCGATCCCCATGAAGGCCCGGTGCAGTCCATTTGTACGGTGGACCATGCGGAACGGGCCTTTGCCGAATATCAGGCGTTGTTGCGCGAGCCCGGCCCCATCGTCATCGGCGCCATGGCCGGCGCAAGTTGCTTCGGACCGGCTTACGAATATGCCATGATCGTCGCTTCCGACCTCAAAAAGCGGGGCATGCGCGACAAGATTCCGTCCTTCACCTTTATCACCAGTGAGCCTTACATCGGTCATCTGGGCATTCAGGGCGTGGGCGATTCCACGGGCATTCTGACGAAGGGCCTCAAGGAAGAAGGTATCGAAGCGTATACCAACTGCAAGGTCACCAAGGTCGAAGACAACAAGATGTATGTAACCCAGGTGGACGAGAAGGGTGAAACCATCAAGGAGATGGTCCTGCCAGTCAAGTTCGGTATGATGATCCCGGCTTTCAAGGGCGTGCCAGCGGTGGCGGGTGTCGAAGGATTGTGCAACCCCGGTGGTTTCGTGCTGGTGGATGAGCACCAGCGCAGCAAGAAATACGCAAATATCTTTGCGGCGGGTATCGCCATCGCCATTCCGCCGGTAGAGACGACCCCGGTGCCGACCGGCGCGCCCAAGACCGGTTATATGATCGAATCCATGGTGTCGGCGGCGGTGCACAACATCAAGGCGGATCTGGAAGGCCGCAAGGGCGAGCAGACCATGGGCACCTGGAATGCGGTGTGTTTTGCCGATATGGGTGATCGCGGCGCGGCATTCATCGCCTTGCCCCAGTTGAAGCCCCGTAAAGTGGATGTCTTTGCCTACGGTCGCTGGGTGCATCTGGCGAAGGTGGCCTTTGAAAAATACTTTATCCGCAAGATGAAGATGGGTGTCTCCGAGCCCTTCTATGAGAAGGTGCTGTTCAAGATGATGGGTATTACCCGTCTGAAGGAAGAAGATAGCCATCGTAAGGCCTCCTGATCGTTCCGTTGGTCAGTGAAAATACCCCCGCCTGGTGCGGGGGTTGTTTTTTTATAGGTGCCGGGGCGCGGACAGGATATGATCCCGGAAGTATTTGCCGCAGATGGACAGGTTCCGGGGAAACATGGACGAAAAATTGCAGAAAGTGCTCGCCCGCTTTGGGCTGGGGTCGCGCCGCCTCATGGAGGAATGGATCGCGGCGGGGCGTGTGGTGGTAAATGGCCAGCCCGCCAAACTGGGTGATCGGGTGACAGCACAGGACAAAATTGCCGTGGACGGGGAGGTGTTGCGGGTTCCTTCCTGGGTACGCCCGCGCCTGCGCGTGCTGCGCTACCACAAGCCCGCGGGGGAACTCACCACCCGCAACGACCCGGCAGGGCGTCCCACGGTTTTTGACCGGCTACCGCGATTGCGCGGTAGCCGGTGGATTGCGGTAGGTCGCCTCGACTACAACACCGAAGGCCTGCTGCTACTCACCAATGACGGTGATCTGGCCAACGCGCTGATGCATCCCCGTGCTGGCATCGAACGGGAATACGCTGTCCGGGTGCTGGGGGAGGTAAGTCCGGAGCGGCAGGCCCGCCTGTTACAGGGCGTAGTGCTGGAGGACGGCGAAGCGCATTTTGTGACCTTGCAGGAAGCCGGTGGTGAAGGCGCTAATCGCTGGTATCATGTCACTTTGGCGGAAGGGCGCAATCGTGAGGTAAGGCGACTTTTTGAGGCGGTGGGCCTGACCGTGAGCCGCCTGATTCGGGTGCGTTACGGAGTGGTGGAGATGCCGCGCCTGCTCAAGACCGGTTACTTTGACGAATTGTCCGATGAAGAACGTGACGCCCTGCTCGCCAGTGTACAGTGGGTCAATCCCGCTACACCACCTTCCGACAGCGTGGAACGCGTCACCGCGCCGCTGCCGGAAGCGCGAAAAAATAACCGTCGCAGGGAAGCTCTGCAAACGCCATCGCGTGGCTGGACGGGACAGGGACGGCGAAAGGTCCGGGATTAGAGGTCGCCAATGCGGAAACATGGGGGCTGGTCAGCCGTATTCGGAATTCTGGAGGAGGCCTTCGGCCCCCAGGACTGGTGGCCCGCGCAGTCCCCCTTTGAGGTCATGGTGGGTGCGGTCCTGACTCAGAATACCGCCTGGCGCAATGTCGAAAAGGCGATTGCCAATCTACGGGCGGTCGACGCGCTGAGCGTGCGGGCCCTTCTCGCTCTGCCCGAAGGGGATCTGGAGGAGCTGCTCCGGCCGTCCGGATTTTACCGGATAAAGACCAGACGCCTGCTGGCCTTGTGCCGGTTTCTGGAGGCTCGGGGTGTGGGCGCTGCGCCGGAACAGCTTGCGCGGCAGGGGACCGTTCCGACGCTGCGGAAAGACTTGCTGGCGGTCCACGGTATCGGCGCAGAGACGGCGGATTCCATCCTGCTCTATGCCCTGGGTCTGCCGGTCATGGTGGTAGACGCCTATACCCGCAGGATCGGCGGTCGCCTGGGTCTGCTGGAAGGTGATCTTTCCTACGGCGCAGTGCAGTCCGGGATGGAGGCTGAACTGAAGTGCGACGATGTGCAGACACGCAATGCGCTGCATGCGTTGCTGGTCTCGCTCGGCAAGGATTACTGTCGGCCCCGCCCGCGCTGTGGCATCTGTCCTCTCCATGGGTGCTGCGCCTATGCCGCAGGATCATGAGGGGCGCGCCGCGCCCCAGAGAGACTCCTCCCGGAGTCAGATTTTTTTGATGAGTTTGATGACGCTGAGAAGGATGACCGCGCCGATGAACGCCACGATGACGGCGCCGATGATGCCCGCCCCGAAAAGGCCGGCCAGACCGAAAAAGAGGAGGACGAAGCCGCCGATGAACGCGCCGATGATACCCACGATGATATCCCCGACAATTCCGAAGCCGCGTCCCGTGATCAGCAGTCCGGCCAGCCAGCCGGAGATGCCGCCGACGAGGAGGAAGATGATGATGCTCAAGAGCGTCATCAGCGGTTACTCAACGATGACTTCCAGCGCGCCGACATCCAGCAACGCGGCTTCCGCCATCGCAGATTCCTTTTCATCAAAGCCATAGAATTCACAGGAGACGACGTCTTTTTCTGCAAAAACTGCATGCTTCAGATGGGTCTGCTGCTGCAGAATCTTGCGCAATACGTCATAGTAATCCGCGCGATCCGGATGGTTTTCCAGCAACGCCTTGCGAATGCTGGAAAATCCCTCCCTGACCGCAATTTCATCATTGAATAGCGCTTTTATAGCAAACATAAGGCTCCTAGGATTTATTCTTCATCAGTAGCGCGATGAGCATCACGACCAAAAAGCTCCAGAACAGGAACATGAACGCGTCCAGTATACCACGCATTGCCGCATGCTGCGCCAGAATCTGGCCCAGCACCTGCCAGTTCAGATTTCCCTGACGTAAACCGGCGCCATCCAGATAACGCGGCAATGCCGCATTGAAGGGACTGATATGCCCTCCCATCTGGTTCCATGCCTCCTGAGCCTCTTCGGTCATGATGGTGGAGATGATGGCAATGCCCACAGAACCGCCCAGATTGCGCATGAGATTGAATATCCCCGATCCCTCCGGCGTCTGCTCCTTGCTGAGGGTCGCAAAAGCCAGCGTAAATAGGGGGATGGATACCAGACCGAGACCGAGGCCCCGGATCACTCCGGGCCAGATGATCCAGGCAGGGCTTACCTGCAGGTTGTAAGAGAGGCTGATCCAGGTGCCCGTGGCACCCAAAAAAACCCCGGCCATGATCATCCAGCGGGGGTTGACCCCGCGATTGAGCAGGCGTCCCGCCATCCACATGGAAATCCAGGAGCCCAGGCCCTGGGGAGCCATGGCAAGGCCTGCGGTTTGCGGTTCGTACCCCATATAATCCTGCAGATAGATGGGCAGAATCACCATGGTCCCATAGAGCGCCAGGCCGAATAATCCTATACCCGCACTGCCTAGCGTCAGGGAGCGATCCTTGAGCAGGCGCAAGTCGACCAGCGGATGGGCGACGCTGAGCGAACGCAGTACAAAGAGAAAAATACCCGTGCCAGCCAACAACATCAGGATGATGATGAAGTCGGAGCTCCACCAGCCGTCCTGATCGCCGAGGCTGAGCATCATCTGCAACGCACCCAGCCCGATGGCCATCCATACGAATCCAAGCCAATCAATCGGTCGGGGATGTTCGCTTTTGCCAAAGCGGGGGATGTAAAAAAGCAGCATGGTAAAGGCGATGATGCCAATGGGTATATTGACGTAGAAACACCAGCGCCAGGAGAGGTCTTCGGTGAGATAGCCGCCGAGCACCGGACCGACAATGGGACCGAGCATGGTGCCCATGCCCAGGGTCGCCATGGCTACCCCGCGTTTCTCCCGGGGATACGCCTGAACCAGAACGGCCTGCCCGACAGGTACCAGAGAAGCGCCCAGTGCTCCCTGCATGAAACGCCAAAAAACGATTTCCGTGAGGCTGTGGGATTGTCCGCTCATGACCGAGCAGACCAGGAAGCCAGCCACGCTCCACAGGATGAGCCGCCGTTGTCCGTAACGCTCGACCAGCAAGCCGGTCAAGGGAGTGACGATGACCATGGCCAGCATGTAGGTGGTGAGTGCCCAGGTGATCTGATCGCTGTTGGCGTGAAGCGATCCCTCCATGTGTGGCAACGCCACGTTGACTATCGTGATGTCCAGAACATTCATGATGATGCAGGCCATTACAGCGACAGTAATGGCGAGAAGATGCGGGCTACCCGTTTGATCGAAATTCCCGCTTGCGAGCGTTGGCGCGTGAACGCCATCCATCGCTATTTATGGTCTCCGGAGACGGCATTACGGAGTATCAGCAGAATGACGCCATCAAAAATCAGATTTACGCCGACAAAGATACCGACCAGGATGAGCGAGCCCTGTGGCCAGGTGACAAAAAACAGAATGGCTATGACGACATCGATTACCCCGCTGAAAATAAACCAACCCCGTCCGTGGCCAGCGTGGACATTGGACTGGGTGAAGTTGCGGTAGGCATCCATGACGAAATACAGGATGAACATCAGGCCGATGGCGGCGATGCCGGCGTTGGGCAGTGCAATCATCACTCCGCCGGTGGCCAACAGCAGGACCGGCTTGAGCCAGTCCGCCAAATGATGCTGATGCATCTGATAGCTGTGGATGAACCAAGTGAACCCGGCAATGATCAACAGCGCCGCCAACACGCCATCGGTTGCGGCAGACAGAATGACCGGGCTCAGCAGTCCGAAAATACCGATGATGATCAGGACGACGGCGATGGGCAGCACATACTTGCCGAACATTTTCCGTTCGGCCTCGACGACCGTGGAAAGATCGGGTATCTGGTTGTTCATGGAACTCTCCTTTCAGCGATACCAGAGTATCTCTGTACTTTCCAGGGGGACCAGGCATCCCTCGCGATATGGGATGATCCTGGGCGTAAAACCCTCCACCGAGTGGCGGGCCGGCACTGCACAGTGGTAATTGTGGCTGTTGATGGCGCCGCTCAGGGCTTCTCCGCGCGTCATGGTATAGAGGGTCGGGCACTGTCCCCCCTCGCCGTTGGCGAAGAGCTGTACCGCAACGGCGTCTGGGTTAAGGTCATCCAGATATACGGGTACCTGAAAATGGTGGGTATCGGTGTCGCTTTGCACATTCAGTTCGCCAAAATGCACGCTTTGCCAGTGCTGGTGAATTTCATGCTGCCATCTGCAGATGCCTTCAACGGTGTCGCGGTCGCTGCGCGCGGCCAGAAGTCGTGCGGCCGGCACGTAGAGGGTGGATACATATTCCTGCAACATGCGATTGGTGCTGAATTGCGGGGTCAGGCGGCCCATGCTTTCGCGGATTTTGTCGACCCAGCCGCACGGACAGCCGTTGGCATCGCGTTGGTGGTAAAAGAGCGGCACGACTTCGTCTTCCAGCAGGCGATAGAGCTGCTGTGCTTCCTGTTGGTCCCATGCCAGATCGGTATCATGTTCCTGCCCATCGCCCAGCGCCCACCCGACCTCCGGGCAATAGGCCTCGGCCCACCAGCCGTCCAGTTCCGAGAGATTGAGGCCACCATTGACCAATACCTTCATGCCGCTGGTACCGCTCGCTTCCCAGGGGCGGCGCGGCGTATTGATCCACAGATCGACACCCTGCACCAGATGTTCGGCGACCAGCATGTCATAGTCGGTGATGAAGACGACGCGCCCGGCCAGGTCGGGATACTGGTGGATGAACTGGGTCCACTGCTGGATCATGGCCTTACCGGCGCCGTCCTGGGGATGCGCCTTGCCCGCGATCAGCAGTTGTACGGGATAGTGCGGATTGTTCAGCAGACGGTACAGACGATCCGGGTCGCTCAGGAGCATGTTGGGGCGCTTGTAGGCAGCAAATCGGCGTGCGAAACCGATGGTGAGGGTGTTGGGGTCGAGCGCCGTTTTCGCTTGTTCACATTCCCTTTCGGGCGCATAGGTCGCTGCCAGTTGCTGTTGCAGGCGCTGGCGGGCGAATTGGATCACCTCCTGCCGCGCGACGCTGCGCAGGTGCCAGATATCGGCATCAGCGGCCTGGCGAAAGTCCGTTTCGATATCCTTCAGGTCCCCAAGCCAGCGGGATTTGCCGCAGTATGTGGTCCACAGGGCGTCGGCTTCGGCGGAATCCCAGGAGGGCATGTGCACGCCGTTGGTGACGTGGGTGACGGGAACTTCGTCTTCGGGCCAGCGTGGGAACAGAGGCTGGAATAAGCGACGGCTGACGGCTCCATGCAGACGGCTGACGCCATTGACGGTCAGGCTGCCGTGAATGGCGAGCCACGCCATGTTGAAGGGTTCACGGCGGTCTTCGGGATGCTCACGGCCCAAGGCAAGGACGGTCTCTATGTCAATCCCGAAAGCCTCGGAGGCACCGGCAACGTAGCGCGTCATCAGTTCCGGCGGAAAGCGGTCGAAACCGGCGGAGACCGGGGTGTGAGTAGTGAAGATATTGCCTGCGCGGGTGGCGGTGAGGGCGCAGGGGAAGTCGGTACCGTGATCCCGCATATGGCTGTAGGCCCGGGCGAGAATGGCGAAGGCTGCATGCCCTTCGTTGAGATGACAGATGTCCGGCTGGATACCCAGGCGGCGCAGCAGCATCCAGCCGCCGACGCCCAAGCAGATTTCCTGCTGCAGGCGGGTCTCCGGGCCGCCGCCATAGAGCTCGGCGGTAATGCCACGATCGGCGGGGGCGTTGAGGGGATCGTTGCTGTCGAGCAGATACAGGGTCACCCGGCCGACCTGTGCCTGCCAGGCACGGAGGATGACGGTGCGACCGGGGAATGGCATTTCCAAACGCAGCCATTCGCCCGCCGCGTCCCGCACCGGGGTGACGGGTATCTGGGTGGGGTCGTTGTACGGATAGAGTTCGATCTGACGACCACACTCATCCAGACTCTGACGAAAATAGCCCTGCTGCCAGAGCAGGCCGACACCGAGCAGTGGAACACCAAGATCGCTGGCGGTTTTCAGGCAGTCGCCAGCCAAGATGCCAAGGCCGCCCGAGTAGATGGGCAGGGACTCGGACAGACCGAACTCCATGCTGAAATAGGCCACCTGACGGAAGGGAGGGTGAGGATAGGTTTTGCCGAACCAGCACGTTTGCGCGAGGCGGTTGCGGTGCTCGGCGACGAAGGCGTCCAGCTTAGCGATGAAATCTTTATCCTGGGCCAATTGCTGGAGCGTCTCACTGCCGGCGTTCTGCAGAATCAGCCATGGATTGTGGGTCTGCTCCCAGAGTTTGGGGGCAATATGCTGCCAGAGGGTGTCGGAGACGTGGCTCCAGGACCAGCGCAGGTCGAGGGCAAGTTCAGCCAGGCCGGCCAGTGATTCGGGTAGTTGCGGGAGCAGGTAGCAAGGGGCGATGGTCACGAAGTCCTCCGGTTCGATGGGGTGCGTGATAGGCAGGGTCGGGTAAAGCCCCCCCAGCCGTGATACGGCGCCCGCCGCGTCGCGGTGATGGTTTCGGTGACCGTATCAATCTGATCGAGTTTGATGAGGGTGGCATTGGCGATGAGTTCTTGGCTACGGCTGTCCATAAATGCTCCTGTCATTGGATGGCGGGTTGTTCCAGGCGGATGATTTCCAGTCGGTTGGTACCACCGGGGTGGCCCCTGCTTGGACCCTGGGTAAGGAGAATGAGGCCCTTCTCGACGCCGTGGGTCACCAGCCAGCGGCGGACGGCCTGTTCCCAGCCCTGGTCGGGGCTGGGCATGGCTACCGCATGCACGCCGTAATGAAAGCACAGGCGCTGGCAAGTGCGGTCCTGCGGGCTGATCGCCAGTATCCAGGGGACCAGCCGGAAGCGTGCGATGCGGGCCGCGGTGGTGCCCGTTTCGGTGGGGGTGACGATAAACAATGGATTCAAATGCTCGGCGGCGGTGCGTACATCCCAGGCGATGACCGATTCCACACTGGGCGCGTCGTGCAGGGTATCTGCACTGAGCGGGCTCAGCTCGGATCGGGATTTTTCGGTGATGCGGGCGATTTCGGCCAGCATTTTGACCGCTTCGACGGGGAAATCGCCCATGGCGGATTCTTCGGAGAGCATGACACAGTCGGTACCGTCGAGGATGGCGTTGGCGACGTCAGTGACCTCCGCGCGGGTGGGGCGACGATTGTGCACCATGGATTCCAGCATCTGGGTGGCGGTGATGACCGGCTTGCCTGCCGCACGGGCCTTGCGGATGAGGCGTTTCTGAATCAGCGCGATCTGCCCGATGGGCACTTCCACACCAAGGTCACCGCGCGCTACCATGATGCCATCGGCGGCGGCGATGATGGCATCCATGTGTTTCCAGGCCCGGGCCCTTTCGATTTTGGCGATTAGAAAGGGCTCATAACCCAAGGCCTGCGCCTCCCGGCGGGCGGCATGCAAATCCTCCGGCGTTTCCACGAAAGAGACACTTAGCGCGTCGACGCCGGCCTCCAGCGCGAAGGCCAGCAACTCGCGGTCGGCGGGGGTGAGGGCACCGCCTTCCAGTGTCACCCCGGGCAGATTCACGCCCTTATGGGAGAGGAGCACGCCGCCCACCACCACCCGGCAATGGATACCGGCATGATCATGCTGCTCCACCCGCAACTCGATGAAGCCGTCATTCAGAAATATCGTGTCCCCCTTGACCAGAGGATGAGGAAGGCGGGGCAGATCCAGGGGAATCTGCTCCGGGGTTCCGGGTGCATCGGGGGCGAGGAGTACCCGGCTGCCGCGCTTGAGGGTGACCGGAGCAGGCAAGGTGCCAATGCGGATTTTCGGGCCGGGCAGATCGGCGAGGATGGCTACCCGCTGTCCCGCCCTTTCCGCCGCTGCCCGGATACGGACAATGCGGGCGCGGTGTTCATCCGGCGTGCCATGAGCGAGGTTCAGGCGCGCCACGTTCATACCGGCGCGGACCATCTGCTCCAGTGTTTTCGGTGCATCGGACGCTGGGCCGATGGTACAGACGATTTTGCTGCGCTGCGCCGGTAGTTTCATCATGCGTTGGGATTCAGCAGCTTGACAGCCTCATCGACGCCCTGATTGCGGACGACAATGGCGTGGATGGCCTTGCAGAAGTTGACCGCGTCGGGCTGACTGCGCTGATGGACATTCCGGCCGGTGGCGCAGCCTTGCGTGCCACCCACATGAATCTGTTCGTAGAGGCGTTGCAGAAACTCCGGCGCATCGGTTTCGGCCCCCCCCGCGCAGACGACCTGGGTGCGCCCGGCAGCGGCGACGGCTTCACCCAAGAGCGTGCCGTCCATGGCACCCGCCGCGTCGAGTGGTGGGTTGATCTTGACGAAATCCGCCCCGAGACAGGCCGCCAGACCCGTGGCACCGGCAATGAGATGCGGGTCCTGCTCGCGTTCACCTACTGCCTTGCCGCGCGGATAGGCCCAGATGACGGCCAGCAATCCCATGGCATGGGCATCCTGAATGATGCGTGCGGCTTCGCTGAGCATGGTCGGCTCGAACTCGGAGCCAGGGTAAATGGTGTAACCCACCCCAACCACCCGAAGACCGGAATGGCGCACAAAATCATGAATCTGCGCCATGCTCTGCCACTGCAGGCTGATCGGATCGCGTTGCGCCGTTTTGATCAGGTGGGTCTTGCTGTTGAGCTTGAGCAAGTAGGGCGTGTCGCGGTAATCCATGCCATAGCGGGCAATGAGGCCCATCTGTGCGGCAAAGCAGCCTACGGGCGCTTCACTGGCGATGCGGAACAGATGTTCCGGGTCGGAATCGTCCGTCGCCACGTGACCCCCGATAAAATCATCGTTGAGATGTTCGACCTTCTGATCGCCCGCCATCAGAAACAGGCGTCCGCTGTCCTGGGTGGCGAGACGATAGTTTTCCGTCCAGCGGTGAGTGCTTTCGGCGGACATGCCGAGTGGTGCTTGGGCGATTTTAGGCATGAGGATCTCCTGTAACGCAGGGATGAAGTGGTTCGTAATGGCGCCGCAGGGCGTCGCCCGCAGCAGCTACCAAGGGGTGCAGGGAGGGTGTCAGGCGGGGCTGGCTGCCGAATTGCATACTGGCGAGATCGGGTGCGGAGGCATGCATCTGAATGGCCAGGCCGATGGTGTTGACCAGTTCGCCGGTGGTGGCGCCGCCGAGAATTTGGCCGCCAAGAATCTGCAGGGAGTCGGCGGCGAAGATGATCCGGCAGTAAATCTCCGTGGTGTTGGGCATCGAGGCGGGGTGATGATCAGGCAGACGGGTTTCGCCGACCAGAATGGGGAAGCCTTCCAGTTCGGCCTGACGCTGGGTAAGCCCCGCGACGCCGAAGGCCAGACCATCGATTTCGCTGGCGTAGATGCTCACCGATCCGGCGTTGTAACGGAGTTGACGCAAGCCATAGAGGTTCATACCGGCAATCCGCCCCTCGGCCGCAGCCTGGGAGGCGATCATGGCGTGATTGGCCTTGCGGGTGAAAAAATCCTGCTTATGGGCGCAATCCCCAACGGCAAATATATTGGGATCTTCGCGGGAACGCTGGAAGGCGTCGACCCAGATCCCGCCGGAACGACTGAGGGTCAGGCCCATATCCCTGGCCAGGGCGACCTGGGGGCGGGTACCGATGGCGATGAGCACCGCGTCCACCGTCAGCGCCTCCTGTCCGGCGATCTGTATTTGTCCGACGCGCTTGCCGCCGGAATCGGGCAGCAGCGCCTCTACCCTGGCTCCAGTATGGATATGAACCCCATGGGCCCGCAACTGCTTCTCCACCGCCGCGCAGGCATCCGGGTCAAAGGCCGCCTGCATCAGGTGCGGCAGCATTTCGACGATGTGCACTTCGATGCCGCGTTTACGGATTTCGTCGGCAAACTCCACTCCGATGAAGCCACCACCGATAATGGCCAGTTTTTTTATCTGCGGGATGAGAGTACTGAAGAGCGTGTCCAGATAGTCGTAATCTTTACGGATACTGAAGACCCCTTCCAGACCGGTGCCGGGAATAGGTGGGATGAAGTTCTCGGCGCCAGTGGCCAGCACCAGACGTTCCCAGCGAATGACATCGCCATTGGCCAGGGTGGCCGTGTGTGCGACGCGATCTATCTGTTGGGCCGCCCCGATCTGAAGCCGTCCGCCGGCCGCCAGCAGAGGCGCGCGCCCGGCCATATCCTCGTCGGTGCCGCCCAGAGTGCCAAAAATGTAGGGGATACCGCAGGGAATCACCGCATCCGTCTCCGGGCGGATCACCAGCACTTTCTTGTGCGGCGAGAACTGGGCGGCGGTGATACCCGTCATCATGCCGGCGGGGCCGCCGCCAACAATCAGGATATCCGTTACTATCTCAGCCATCTGTTACTCCTCGTCGGTTGCGGTTGGAAAGGGGTACTGCGGCCGGCACAGGTTCGCCATCCGGACCTCCCTGGTCGCCTTCGTCCATCAGTATAGAACAGTCGGGGATTTTGAGTGCTCCTGGGAACGTGGTGAGTCGTCTTCCGGGCATGCTGCGGCGGATAATCTTGTAGCGCCCAAGGAGGGCTGAGCGGTTTCAGCAGAACTGATGTCATGCTAGGTAGATTAGTGTAGACAATTGGCCACAATAATAACCTATTGTTTGCTATAATATATTGTTATGTTTCCTTAGGATGGTTGTCGTGCTATAGCGACAAACTTTCGGGGGATCTCCTTGATCATCCCGGCCAAGCCCAGCATAAAACCGGAAAATCCAAATTCTTATCAGCGCTTATTGATTATGGCACGAATACTGCTTACATATTATCGGTGGGAAAATTTCCCACTTACTAGAGCGACAAGGGAGGGTTCCCCTCGCTCGTTACTGAACTCCCGGCCGGGACGCGAACATGCTGGCGAAAACCTTTTTGGAACCTTTTTTGGAAAAGGAGCACGTTATGTACAAAGGCAAGTTTACAGCATCGATCCTGTTGGCACTCGGTCTCACGGTTCCGGTCCTGTCCTGGGCCGGAGGGACCCTGCTGAACCTCAGAAACCAGGCAGAAGATTCTCCTGCGGCCTTGCGGCAACTACAGCACCAGGCCGACAGCGGAAACAGGACTGCCGGATATTATCTGGGGACGCTCTATGACCCCGGCTTGAAATTGGGGCATATCGAAAAGCCCGACTGGGTCCGTGCGACCTACTGGTACCAAAGGTCTGCACTGGCCAAAAGGGACCCGGTGACCTGCTATCCCAACAAGGCGGTGGCCAAGACGGCGTCCGGAATCGGGGCCTGGTGGCGCGTCGAAGCGGAAGAGAATATGAACGGTGGCGATAACGACAACGGGCATTGCTAAAGGCCCGTTCTCCTGATGCGCCGGGAGGGTGCGCGCCAATCACCCCTACTTGATTCGCAGGATGAATGATTTATCTCCCATACCTCCCTTTGGCCCTCCTCGCGAGGGCTTTTTTTTGGGGTACCCTCAGATGTCGAGCACACGCGCTTCCGTTGTCTGTAGCAGTTCGTCCAGATCATTATGGGAGAATATCTCGGTGCCCGGCCGGGCAGCCGTGCCGCTGCCGCAGGCGACGGCGAGGCGCAGGGCCTCTGCCGGACTTTGGCCGTGGGCCAGCGCGGCGACAAGGCCAGCGACCATGGAGTCGCCAGAGCCGACCGTCGACTTCACCTGAATGGGGGGTGCCTTGGCAAAGTAGCTGCCATCGGGTCCGGCCAGCAGTGCTCCGTCGCCCCCCAGGGATACGCAGACATATTGCACCCCTTCCCGCTGTATGGCGCGCGCCTCCTTCGCCACATCCTCCAGCGTGGGGAGCTCGCGCCGACGCAGGAGGGACAGCTCATAGCGGTTGGGCTTGATCAGGAAGGGGTGATGGGGAAGGGCGTGTTGCAGGAGGGCGCCATGGGCATCGACAATGGATTGTCCGCCTCCGGCGCGGACACGATCGACCATGTCTCCATAGAAATCATCATCCACGCCAGGGGGGATGGAGCCGGTGAGTACCGCAAAACCGTCTTTGCACAGGCCCAGAAAGGTTTCCCGGACTTCGGCGAGGATAGGTTCTGAAACCCGCGGCCCGATGCCGGTGATTTCAAACTGGGTGGCGGGGTCACCCTGCAAAATGGTGGCGTTGACGCGGGTTTCCCCCTCCACATGCACGCAATGCGGATCATCCAGTTGATGCCGCAGCAGTTTCTGTAGCAATTCGCCGATATTGCCGGCCACGACACAGCAACTATGGGCGTAGACCAGCAGCTCCTTGAGGGCGCGGGCGACATTGATGCCGTTACCGCCGGGATCGTAACGGGTGGATGTGGCATGGCTTTTCTGGTCCGGGATCAGGTGCGGCACTTCGTAGGCGATGTCTACGGCCGGGTTGAGGGTGAGGGTGGCGATGGAAGGGGAGCGGGTGCTGATTTCGGTCATGACGAGGTCTCCAGCCGGCGATAATGGACGAGGGCGGCCAGGGCGGCGGAAACCAGACGGGCACGGGCAGGGTCGGCACGGGAGGTGAGGATGACCGGTACCTTGGCCCCCATCACGATCCCCGCCAGAGTCGCGCCGGCCAGATATTCCAGGTCCTTGGCGAGGATATTGCCGGACACCAGATCGGGCACCAGCAGAATATCGGCATCTCCGGCCACGGTACTCCGTATCCCCTTGATCTCCGCCGACTCTTTGGAGATGGCGTTGTCGAAGGCGAGGGGGCCGTCCACCAGTGCGCCGGTGATCTGCCCGCGTTCTGCCATTTTCGAGAGACAGGCGGCATCCACTGTTGAGACGATGGCGGGGTTGACCACTTCCACCGCGGAGAGGATGGCGGCTTTGGGTTGGGCGACCTCCAGAATGTGCGCCAGATCGATGGCATTTTGCAGGATAGCTGCCTTGGTGCCGAGGTCGGGCGCGATATTGATGGCGGCATCGGTGATGAGCAGGAGTTTCGGGTACGTCTGGATATCCGCAACAAAGACATGGGAAAGACGGCGATCCGTGCGTAGTTTGGCGAGAATGGGGTGGAGGAAGGCGTCGCTATGCAGGTGTCCTTTCATCAGTGCCTTGGCCTCTCCGGCAAGCACCATTTCGACACCTTTTTTCGCCGCAGCTTCCGCGCTGTCGGCGTGAATGATATGGAAGTTTGGGCAACTGCCGGAATCGTGCCCCATTTTGAGCAGCAGACTGCGAATCTGTTGTGCGTCGCCGATGAGGATGGGTTCGATGATGCTCTGACTCTTGGCTTCGCAGGCGCCGCGCAATACATGCTCCTCGGCGGCATCCACTACCGCTACGGGGATGTCGTCCAGGGGCGCGACATCGGCCAGCAACGCGTCAAAATGGGCATAGGGCATGTCTGATCTCCTTCTCGCGATGCTTCATTGGGGCAGGGCCGGTCCGTGGTGTTCTTCCAGCGTCAGGCCGCGGCCCTGCACCCGGAAGTGGTAAGTGAGCACCAGACCCAACAGGCTGACCGTGCCCATCAGCAGCAGGATCACGGTAACGCCCAGCGCAGACTGAATCACCGGCAGCAGAAAGACGCTGATGGTGGCGCCGATCTTGGCTACGGCGGCAGCGAACCCGGCGCTGAAGGCGCGCACCTGGGTGGGATACATTTCCGTTGGCAGGATGAAGGTCGTCGCGTTGGGACCCGCGGTCATGAACAGATTAAACACCATGAAGCCGCTCAGAATGAGCTGCGGATGCGCAGCGGTGCCTCCTGCCAGCTCCGTCGCAACATAGAGCAGCCCCATCCCCAGCGTCATGCCGCCAAATCCGATCATCTGCATATGAATCCGTCCCAGCCAGGGTACCATCCAGAGGGAGAGTAGCGAACCGAGGAGGAGGAAGATATCCACCTTGCCGCTGTCCAAGGCATTGGCAAGGCCTCTGCCGACACCATTGATGATACCGACGTTTTCGCTATTGCGCATGGTGCCGAGCAGGATGGTGGTGAACAGGCCGACACCATAGGTGGCCACATCCATGAAAAACCAGGGCAAGGTTACCAGAAGGGTGCGGCGCCGATATTCCGGCGAGAACAGGGTCCAAAAGCCCATGTGTCGGCCGGGACGGGTCTTGGCCACATGGTGGATTTTTTTACCCAGACGCTGGGCCATGGCGGCGAGCATCGCTTTCTGTCGGGGCGCGATGCGTTCAAGGATGCGCGCGGCTTCGGCATTATGACCGCGTCCCATACACCAACGCGCGCTTTCGGGCAGGGTGAGGCGGCCCAGTAGGTAAGGGAGCACCAGCAGCGCTTCCGCGGCCAGCAACCAGCGCCAGGTGTTGTCCCCGGGATGAGCGCCTTGCAAAAGAACCAGAGCAAAACCGGCACCCGCCAGCATGCCGATGGATTGCACGGCAATGGAGGCCGCCATCATGCGTCCGCGCCGTCCCTGGGGCATGAACTCCGCCAGATAACTGCTGCCCACCGGGAAATCCATACCGATACCCACACCGACCAGTAATTCGGCACCGATGAGTATCCTGGCGTCCGGGGCGAGAGCGGTCAGCAGGGTGGCGATCATGAGCAGGATCATATCCATGATCATGATCGGCTTGCGCCCCAGGCGATCAGCCAGATGCCCACCGATCAGTGCGCCTACCACCGTGCCACCCATGAGCATGGCGGCCGCGAGGCCGATACTGGTGGCGGGCATGGCAAAAATGGGGATGATGAGTGGTAAGGTCACACCCAGCAGAAACATGGAGACGCCGCTGAGCAGGGTGCCGCCGGTGGATAATGCCCAGATGCGGTAATGAATGGGTAGCAGAGGACTTTCGTCGAGTATCCGGGTCATGCTGGCGTGGTCTGGGTGTACCGGGTGTGGAAGTGCATGCTGCGTCTGGCGGTGGCGCGTTTTGCCGGATTTCAACGATGCTGCTCCTGTGCGGGCAGAAGCCGGTGGCAATGCCGGGCGATCATCAGGTCTTCATTGGTGGGTATGACGAGAATTTCCACTGGACTATGGGCCACTGATATGCGCGGTTCGGGGCCTTCGTTGGCGACCGGATCGATCTCCAGGCCAAGTCCCGTCAGGGGGCGGCAGATGGCCCAGCGGATCGCGGCGGCGTGTTCGCCGATGCCCCCCGTAAAGACGAGGCGGTCCAGTCCGCCCAGCACCGCCATCAGTCCCCCGATGGCCTTGCGCGCACTATAGGCGAAAATCTCGATGGCCTGCGCCGCGTGGGCATCGTCGTTGCGCAGCCCAAGCAGGGTCTGCATGTCGCCGCTGCAGGCCGAGATGCCCAGCAACCCGGACAAATGGTTGAGGAGCCGCTCCAGTTGTGCGGCATTATAGCCTTTTTCTTCAATGAGATAGAGCAGAACGCCGGGGTCGAGATCGCCGCTCCGCGTGCCCATCACCAGCCCCCCCGTGGGGGTGAGACCCATGGTGGTGTCGCGGCACTGGCCGTTATGCACCGCCGCCATGCTGGCGCCGTTGCCCAGGTGAGCGATGATGGTCTTGCCGGTGGCGTGATTGGGGAGTCGGCTGACGATATATTCGTAAGAGAGGCCGTGAAAGCCGTACTTACGGACACCTTCATGCCAGAGATTGCGCGGCAGAGGCAGGCGTGCGGCCACTTCCGGGATGCTCTGGTGAAAGGCCGTATCGAAGCAGGCGGCCTGCGGAATCCCGGGCCACACCGCCTGTACGGCCTCGATGGCGGCGATTTCTGCGGGCAGGTGCAGTGGGGCAAAGCGCAGAGAGGCGCGCAGGTCACCGAGCACCTGGGTATCCACCAGGCAGTGCGCCTGATGATGGGGTCCACCGGAGACGATGCGATGGCCAACACCGTCCGGCGTTGCGTATTGCGCCTCGGTCAGGGCTGCGAAAACCGCTTCCAGGGCATCCTGGTGATGGGAAAGGACCAGTTGCCGGTCGATGATCGGATCTTGTCCCCGTTGCAGCCACAAGCGTCCGATGCTCTGCCCGATGCGTTCCGCGGCGCCCTCCGCGAGCTTCTCTTCTCCTGCAGCGCCCAGCGCAAAAACGGCGAATTTGATGGAGGACGAACCGCTGTTGACGCAGAGAATATGGCGTATTGCCGCCACGCTCACGGTTGTCCCTCGCCACCGGCCAGCCAGGACGGATCCTCCATCCGCTTGCCCAGGCGTTGCAGGAAGCGCGCGGCATCCGCGCCGAAAATCACCCGGTGATCGCAACTCAGAGTGAAGTCGGTCAGTCCGTCACTACCCGCCGCCGCAACGGCAAGGATGGCGGAGGCGCCCACCGGCACGATGGCATTGAATCGTTCTATTTGCGGGAAAACCCCAAGATTGGAGAGATAAAAACTCGCACCCTGGTAGTCTTCCGGATAAATCCTGCCTTTTTTGACTTTGCCCAGCAGAATACGCCAGTCCTCTGCGAGTTCCTTGAGCGGCCGTTTGGCCGCGTCGCGCAGCACGGGGGTAATCAGCCCGTTCCCGGTGTCTACGGCGACACCCATATCCACCCGACTACGCTTGGCCAGCCCCTCCTGGGTCCAGGCGTGGTTAAACCAGGGATCTTCCGCGACGGTCAGGGCGCAGGCACGGCTCAGAGCAAGGGTCAGGCTCAGTCCGGCCGCCTTGGCGGCGGCATGCAGGGGCGCCAAGGCGAAGCGACTGCTGATGAGGAAAGCGGGCGTATTCAGCGTGGCTGACATGTTGCGAGCGACGGCGGCGCGCAGGATGTTGGGACGTTCGATGGTATAAGGCGGTCCCATACGCAGATCGGCATCCTGAGGTGCGAGGGCTGCGGCCAGCACCTGGGCAGCGTGAATGGTGCCATCGGGGCCCGCTTTGACCTGGAGGATGTCGAGTTCTAGGTCCCGGGCCAGGGCGCGGGCATAGGGAGAAGCCGGTAAACCATGGACACTGGGGGTTTGCGCTGCAACGACGTGCGGCTGGGGGAGCGGAGCGGGCTTCTCCAGGAAACCGGAATCTGCTGGTGTTGCAGCGGCCGTAGAGATGGCTGGTGGCAGTTTATCCGGTGGTGTGGTCTTTTTCTCTGCAACCGCTCCGGGTGGAACCGAAGGCGGGGCGGGCGGTGTACCTGGAGTGGCGGTTTCGGCCGAGCCCGTATCCGTCTGTGCCGCTTCCGGCGCGTCGGCGATGTAACCGATCACCTGCCGCACCGGGATATCCGTATCCACTGCGGCCAGAGGGCCGGTGAGATAGCCATCGGAAAAGGCTTCCACGTCCAGAATCGCCTTGTCGGTCTCGACCTCGGCAACGGCCTCGCCTTTTTTTACCGCGTCACCCACCGACTTGTTCCAGCGCGTCAGGCGACCGGTCTGCATGGTGTCGGACAATACCGGCATGGTGA
Organism: Acidithiobacillus ferridurans; assembly: GCF_003966655.1. Classification (NCBI taxonomy): domain Bacteria; kingdom Pseudomonadati; phylum Pseudomonadota; class Acidithiobacillia; order Acidithiobacillales; family Acidithiobacillaceae; genus Acidithiobacillus; species Acidithiobacillus ferridurans. The sequence continues at coordinate 2,687,602 of NZ_AP018795.1, forward strand.
TTTCGGTTTTCATCGTACTGCTCCATTTCGTGCCATCATCTGCCGGGCCGCCTGTACTATGTCATCTGCCTGCGGGATACTAGCGGCCTCCAGTGTGCCATTGAAGGGGGTGGGGATGTCCATCCCCGCCACCCGCCGGATGGGGGCATCCAGCAGATAAAAACAGTGCTCCTGCAGGGTGGCGGCGAGCTCCGCCCCGGCTCCGGCAAAGCGGCAGTCCTCCTCGACGATCAGGCAGCGGTGGGTTTGCTCCACTGCCGCGATGCAGGTATCCCAATCGATGGGTGAAAGGCTGCGCAGGTCGATCACTGTGAGTTCAATGCCTTCCGCGGCGAGCGCCTCCGCCGCCTGCAGGGCGAGGGGCAGCATCCGCGAGTAGGCGACACAGGTGATATCCCGCCCCTGTCGCCGTACCAGCGCCTGATGGATGGGCGGTGCCGATATCATTTCGTCTACTCCTCCCTTGCTGAAATAGAGCAACTCATGCTCCAGAACAATCACGGGATCATCGCTGCGGATGGCTTGGCGCAACTGCCAGTAGGCATCCTGTGGAGTGGCGGGAACCGCCATGCGTAGGCCGGGCACGTTCATCAGCATATGCTCCAGCCTTTGCGAATGCTGGGCACCTAACTGTTTGGCGACGCCGCCGGGCATGCGGATGGTCAGCGGCATGGGAAACTGGCCGCCGGACATGAAAGGAATCTTTGCCGCCATGTTGACGATGGCGTCCATGGCGAAGAGGGCGAAGTTGATGGTCATGATCTCCACCACCGGGCGCAAGCCCAGCATCGCCGCGCCCACCCCGAGGCCGGTAAAGCTGTTCTCGGAAATGGGGGTGTCACGCACCCGCCATTCGCCGTATTTGGCCATGAGGCCCTCGGTCACCCGGTAGGTGCCCCCATAGAGGCCCACATCCTCGCCCAGGGTCAGCACGGTCTCATCGGCAGCCATCTCGGCATCCATGGCGCGGTTCAACGCCTGCCAGTAAAACATCTCGCTCATCGCGCGACCTCCATGAGGGTTTCGAAACGGCGGTTGGAACGGAAGGCCTTCCAGGCATCCTCCATATCCGGTGCGGCGCTCTGTTCGGCAAAAGTCACCGCATCTGCCACCTCCTCCTGAACCTCTCGGCGCATACGCTCGACCGTCGCATCGTCGAGGTGCCCCTCCTGGCAGCAATGGTCGGCAAAGCGGGTTACGCTATTTGCACTGGCTGCGGCAACGGCCTCGATACCGGGATACGGATACTCCGCCTCATGGACTGCCGCCGCGATGGGATCGTTGGCCTGATAGGCATTGAGCTCGACATTCGGGCGATAACTGCCGGAGTCCGCCATGGAGTGCCCCCGGTAACGGTAGGTTTCCAGTTCCAGGAACTGCGGCCCCTCTCCGGCGCGGATACGCACCAGCGCCCTCGCTGCGGCTTCATGTACGGCGATGACGTCCATGCCATCCGCCTTTTCCGCGGGGATACCATAGGCGCAGGCGCGCTTGTAGACCTCGGTGATGGCGGAGTGCCGGTGAATCTCGGTGCCGATCTGATAATGGTTGTTCTCGCAGATGAAGAAAATGGGCAGCTTCCACAGGGCGGCCATGTTCAGGGACTCATGAAAAGTGCCCTGGTTCACCGCGCCATCCCCGAAGAAGCAGAGCACTGCCTCGGGCAGTTTGCGGTAGGCCACGGCGTAGCCCGCGCCCAAGGCGATGGGAAAGGTTTCGCCGACGATGGCGTAACCACCCAGAAAGCGCCGGTCCTGATCGAAAAGATGCATGGACCCGCCCATACCGCCGCTGATCCCGGTTTTTTTGCCGTGCAGTTCGGCCATGATCTGCCGTGCCGGAATCCCGCGCACCAGGGCATGGACATGCTCGCGATAGGTGCTGACCACGTAATCGCCCGGCTCGGCCGCATGCAGCACACCCACGGCCACCGCCTCTTCACCCGGATACAGGTGCAGGAAACCAGCGATATGACCCTGCGCATAGGCCTGGGCCGCCGCCTCTTCAAAGGCCCTCGCGCGCAACATGTCGCGGAGCATGGCCGCCATTTGTGTCTTATCCATGGCTTTCTTCCGGCAAAAACGCATCGACGGCCTCGGTCAGGCGCACCAGATACATGAGCGCCGGGCCACCATGCATGAGCACTGCCAAAAAACCTGCACTCATGATTTCATCGCGGGTGGCTCCGGCGGTTACGGCGCCTTTGACATGGAGCGCGATACACCATTCACATTGGGCGGCAACGGACAGTGCGACGTTGATCAGTTCCTTCTGCGCCTTGCCCAGGGCCGGATTACCCTCGGTCTTCCCCATAAAACCGAGGAACGCATCGATTTCGGCGGGATACTTGTCTTTGAGGCGTTCGGTGAGCTGAGCGATTTCGTTGACGCGATCGTTGGCACTCATGACGTGTTCTTCTCCTTTTCCTGATAGGAAGGTGTTTTCAGACGGGCCGGTTTTTGAGGAGGATGCTATGTCCCGTCATTTCCTTGGGCTGCGGCAGGCCCATGAGCTCCAGGATGGTGGGGGCGATGTCGGCAGTGCCGCGGCCTATACCCAGATGTACGCCCGGTTCGCCAATCAGCAGCATGGGCACCGGATACACCGTATGCTGGGTGTGTGGCTCGCCCGTCACCGGGTCCACCATTTCGTCGCAGTTACCATGATCGGCGGTGAGAATGACCTTGAAGCCTTGCCGCTGCGCCGTCTGCAGCACCCGGTGAAACTGCAGGTCGAGGGTTTCCACCGCGCGCAGGATGGCGGGAATTTTGGCGGTATGTCCGACCATGTCGCCATTGGCGAAGTTTACCAGTACAAAGGCATACCTACCGCTCTCCAGTGCCGCAATGATGCGGTCCGCCACCTGAGGGGCGCTCATTTCTGGCTTCAGGTCGTAGGTGGCCACCTGCGGCGAGGGGATGATCTCGCGATCCTCGCCGGGAAAGGGGTCTTCGCGTCCGCCGTTGAAAAAATAGGTCACATGGGCGTATTTCTCGGTCTCGGCACAGTGGAACTGTTGCTGTCCCGCGTCGCTAATCACTTCGGCCAGGACATTGACGGGGATTTCCGGGGGAAACAATACCGGAAACGGGTACTCGTCGTCGTAGGAAGCCATGCACAGGGCACGGCGGGCAGACTCGCCGCAGCGGTCGAAGTGGGTGAAGGCCGGCATGGCGATGGCGGCGCTGAGCTGGCGCATGCGATCCGAACGGAAGTTAAAGAAGAAGACCGGCTCATCGGCGGCTATGCGGTTCTGCTGCGGATTGCCGATGACGGTGGGCGAAATGAACTCGTCTCCCTCACCGCGTTTCCAGGCGCCGTGAATGGCCGCCTCAGCACTGTCCGCAGTGAGTCCTTCGCCGCGCAGCAGGGCGGCCCAGGCCTTTTCCGTCCGATCCCAGTAGCCGGCACGGTCCATGGCCGTATAACGCCCGCAGACGGTGGCAATGCGGCCCTTGCCCAGCTTATGCAGGGTTTCTTCCACCTGACGGGCGTAGAGATCGGCGCACTGCGGCGCCGTATCTCGGCCGTCCGTAATCATGTGGATCACCGGTTCCACACCCGCAGCCACGGTCAGCGGCAAAATGCCCAGCAGATGGTCGATATGGGAGTGCACGCCGCCATCGGAGACCATGCCCACCAGATGTAGGCGTTTGGCGTCCCTGAGCATATCCTGCCAAGCCGGAATCCGTGCAAAACTGCCGTCCTCCAGACTATCGGAAATGCGCACCAGATCCTGCAGAAGAACCCGTCCCGAACCCAGGGTGAGGTGACCCACCTCCGAATTGCCGAATTGTCCGTCCGGCAGGCCCACCGCCCGCCCCGAAGCCTGCAGGGCGGTATGGGGAAAGCTGGCAAAGTAGTGATCGAGATGCGGCGTGTGCGCCAGTGCCCAGCCACTGAAAGCGCGATTAGGGTTGAGGCCGAAGCCGTCAAAAATCACCAGTAATACCGGGTTGACCTTCATTCCCCTCCGCTCCGCTTTTTTTCCACGTCGAGCACATGCAAGGTCGTCGCCAGCACCGTATCCGGATTCAGGCTCATGGACTGAATGCCGATTTGCACCAGAAACTCAGCCATTTCCGGATAGTCCGAAGGGGCTTGTCCGCAAAGCCCGGAGTGGATGCCGTTACGGGCACAGCCCTCCACCGCGAGGCGGATCATCTCCTTGACGCCGTCGTCCCGTTCATCATAGTCGTAAGCAACGATGGCCGAGTCGCGGTCGACGCCCAGGGTGAGCTGGGTCAGGTCATTGCTGCCAATGGAAAAACCGTCAAAGCGTTGGGCGAACTGATCGATCAGAATGATATTATTGGGAATTTCGCACATGGCATAGACCTGCAAGCCATTTTCGCCGCGGCGCAGGCCGAACTCCGCCATCTTCGCCAGCACGTCGTCCGCTTCCTTCACCCGGCGCACAAAGGGCAGCATGAGGATGACATTATCCAGCCCCATCTCTTCACGGACCCGCTTCATGGCCAGGCATTCCAGATGAAATCCCTCGGTATAGGCCGGATGCGCGTAGCGCGAGGCGCCGCGGAAGCCGAGCATCGGATTATCCTCCTCCGGCTCAAACCAGCGTCCTCCCAACAGTGCGGCATATTCGTTGGTTTTGAAGTCGGACATACGCACGACCACCGGCTTTGGATAAAACGCGGCCGCGATGGTGCCGATGCCTTCCGACAAGCGTTCCACAAAGAAATCGGCGGGTTGGGCGTAGCCCTGGGTCAGCGTGGCCAAGGCAGTGCGTTCATGGGCATCCTCGACCTTCTCCGGATGCAGCAGCGCCATGGGATGCGCCTTGATGGCGCTGTTGATGATGAACTCCATGCGTGCCAGGCCGATACCGTCATTGGGCAGCATGCACGTCTGAAAAGCGATTTCCGGATTGCCGAGATTGATCATGATCTGCGTCTGCGGGCGGGGCAGGGTGGCGAGATCGGTATGGCGGACCGTGAAGGGCAGGGCGCCGGCATAGACGCTGCCTACATCGCCACCGGCACAGGATACGGTCACGCTGTCACCATCCTTGAGCGTGGTGGTCGCAAGATCGGTGCCGACGACAGCGGGAATGCCCAGTTCCCGGGCGATGATGGCGGCATGGCAGGTGCGTCCGCCGCGATTGGTGATGATGGCCGCCGCCTCTTTCATGATGGGCTCCCAGTCCGGGGTGGTGATGTCCGCCACCAGAATCTCACCGGGTCTGAAGTCCGCCAGATGTTTCACATCCCGGATGATGCGCACCGGGCCGGATGCGATTTTGCCGCCGATGGCGCGCCCCTGTACCAGGGCAGGGCCCTGACCATCCAGGATGTACTCTTCCAGTACCTGCCCCTTTTTCTGCGACGCGACGGTCTCCGGCCGCGCCTGGACCATGTAAAGCTGCCCGTCGATGCCATCTTTTGCCCACTCCATGTCCATGGGCCGGCTTTCCTGCATCTTGCGGCTGTAATGCTGTTCGACCTTGATGGCGTAATCGGCGAGGGTCAGCACATCCGCGTCGCTGAGGCAGAATGTGTCCTGCTCACTGCGATGGGTGGCGATATTGCGGGTGCTGTGACGGGTATCTCCTTCCGTATAGATCATCTTGATTTTCTTGCTGCCCAATACCCGCCGCAGCACCGCCTTTTTACCGCGCAGAAACGCTGGCTTGAAGACGTAGAATTCGTCCGGGTCCACGGCGCCCTGCACCACGTTTTCACCCAGTCCCCAGGATGCGGTGATGAAGACCACATCACGGAAGCCCGTTTCGGTGTCCAGAGAAAACATCACCCCGCTGGTCGCTTTATCTGAACGCACCATTTTCATGATGCCGATGGACAGGGCGACCTTGAAGTGATCGAAGCCCTGATCGATCCGATAGTGAATGGCACGATCGGTAAACAGGCTCGCAAAGCAGCGGCGGCAGGCGTCCAGCAGGGCGGCTTCGCCGGAAATATTGAGGTAGGTATCCTGCTGACCAGCGAAACTGGCGGTGGGCAAGTCTTCGGCGGTGGCAGAAGAACGAACGGCTACGGACAGCGCTTCGCCATATTCCCTGCGCAGTTCGGCGTAGCCCGCGAGCACCTCCGCCTGCAGATCTGCCGGCAGCGGCGCGCCGTAGACAATTTCGCGTGCCCGCGCGCCGCGCCGCGCCAGGTCGGTGACGTTGGCCGGGTCCAAGCCGTCCAGCGCATCATGGAGCGCCGGCCAGGCGCCAGCCTGATCCAGCAGGTAACGATAGGCTTCGCTGGTGATGGCGAAACCATTGGGAACCTTCACCCCCTGGGGACTCAGTTCCCGGTACATTTCCCCCAAAGAGGCATTTTTACCGCCTACCAGAGGCACGTCTTCTATGCGGATATCGTTGAAAAACCGAATATAACGATCAGACATGACGCTCTCCTCCGCAGTAAAAACCGATCTCCGACTCCAGACTAAAGATAGTAGAGGGGGGTGGTTCAGCAAGCGGGCGCGCTAGCGGACGGGTGTCAGCGGTTGGCGGAGGGCTTTGGAGACCGGGCGGTGGAGGGCGACTGACCCGCTGGCTCCGAAAATTTCCAGGATATCCGCAATTCCGGCAGCGGGCGGCCCAACAACTGCTCCAGGCGCTCTATTTCCGGGGTGTATATGGCCTGAAGAAAGCTGCGCGCTTCAGCATCCATGGGCGGCTTGCGCCCTTCGCGCAGGAAAACGTTGCGCCAGACGAATTCACCCCAGGTGCGCGGAAAAAGATGCTCGCCAATATACCGGCTGATGTGTCCGCTGGCCAGTTGCCGGGCCCAGTTTCCCCGCGGCAGGCGATGGACGTTATGGACGGTTTCCAGATCCATGTCGCGCAATGGTCCGCGGTCGATCTCCAGAAAATCGGCGATGTCCTCCAGCACGGCCAACGGGTTTTTCTTGAGGTCCTCGAGGAGACAGACATGCACCTGGCCGGCACCGAATTGCTGCTGGTAACGCATGATCTGTGCGGTATAGTGCCCCAACTCCACATAAAGCTGGGAGATCCCCCAGCCCTTGTCGGGGCGCGTCCAGTCGCGTTGTAACGCCTCCACGAAGGGTAAGTCGAGTACTCCTTCGTTGAAGTCCATGAGGTACTGGGCATGGGCCCGCTGCACTGGATCACGCAGGATGACGATGATCCGTGCAGCCGGTTGCACGGCGTGGATACGCGCCGGCGCTTCTTCGCACCAGAGATAGGAGGGACTGGCGTCGCCTATCCGCGGGAATCGCTCCGCGCCGCGATAAAGCTGCTGATACTGTTCGATATTGCCCACATATTGAATCCAATGCCTTTGTTCCGGAGACGGATGGGGCTGGGTAAAAAAGTGCGGTTCCTTCATCGCCGGCAAAAAAACCTGGGGATGTTGCCGCAGGTAGGCGTAAAGCGAAGTCGTGCCGCTTTTTACCGCACCGATGATATAGAAGTTGGGCCACACCGGTTGGGACATCTCGCGGTTCCTTACTGTTCTACGCTGTAAAAATCATGAAAGCCCATCTGCCTGAGTTCGGCGATGACCTGGACCGCAGCGACACCACCCGGCAGCGGACCAATCTGCACCTTGTAGTATTGCTGCCCGTTCACCAGTCCGGGCACGATGAGCACGCCGCGAATGCCGGCATGGAGCAGACGGTTGCGTTCACGGGTGGCATTGTTGACCCGGCTGAACGCCCCGGTTTGCAGAAAGGTTTGGGGTGGCGCCGGTATTTCCGGGGCCATGGGCAATGCTGCCGCTGTAACCGTGCCCCTGGATGCGCCTGCCGGAGGCGCGGCTACCGGTGCCAGAGCCACGATCTCCACTGGGGCGATGCCTTGCCCCGCCATCCCCAGGGCGTTGGCCGCTCCGTAGGAGAGATCCATCGCGCGGCCATCCACAAAGGGGCCGCGATCATTGACCAGCACGATAACACTTCGGCCGTTGCTGAGGTTGGTGACCCGGGCGCAGGTCGGCAGCGGCAGATCCCGGCTGGCGGCACTGAAGGCGCGTGGCCGGAAAGGGGTGCCCATAGCGGTGGTGGAGCCGGACTCCCAGCCATACCAGGAGGCCATGCCGCGCACGGCGTACCCGGCGGAGCTGTTCAGCGGCGCATAGATACGGCCGTGAACCTGATAAGGACGGTTATAAGCGGCGTGCAGATCAGGAGCGGGGGTGGCGCAGGCCGCAGAGGCGGACGGCGACGTATTGTTGGCAGTGGGTGATGTCGAGACTCCTGCACAGCCGCTCAGTGCCAGCATCCACAATCCCAGCATGGTATAGAAGACAGTACGGCGTGCGCCACTAACGGTCATTCGCGGCCTCCAGCAGATACACCATGATCTCCGTATAGATCTGCGCCAGATGTTCCAGATCGGCGACGGCGACGCATTCGTTGATCTTGTGGATGGTGGCATTGACGGGTCCGAGTTCTACGACTTGCCCACCCAACTGGGCGATGAAGCGCCCGTCCGAGGTACCGCCGCCGGTGGACAGTTGGGCCACGCGCCGTGCTACGGCTTGTAAGGCCTTTTGGGTAGCAGCTACCAAGGCACCCGGTGCCGTAAAGAAAGGCGGACCGGACAATTGCCAGTCGATGGCGTAGCGCATGGCGGCGGCGTCAAGGATTTTGTGGACCCCTGCCTGCAAAGATTCCGGCGTGGACTCCGTGGAAAAACGGAAATTAAAATCCGCCTGCAACTGGCCGGGGATGACGTTGTTGGCCCCGGTACCCGCGTGGATATTGGAGAATTGCAGGCGGGTAGGCGGGAAAAAATCATTCCCCGCATCCCAGGAGTGATCCACGAGATCCGCGAGTGGGCGGAAGGCGCGGTGGATGGGATTATCGGCCTTGTCAGGGTAGGCCACATGGCCCTGTATGCCGTGTACCGTCAGGCGCCCGTTCAGCGAACCGCGCCGGCCATTTTTGATGACGTCCCCCAGTACCTTTTCGGAGGAGGGCTCGCCGACCACGCACCAGTCGATGGTCTCCCCATGCTCCCGCAGCCAGTCCACCACATGGCGGGTGCCGTGGGTGGCGATGCCTTCTTCATCGGAAGTGATCAGAAAGGCCAGACGACCGGAATGCGCCGGATGCAGGGCGACAAAACGCTCTGCGGCGACCACCATGGCGGCGAGACTGCCCTTCATGTCGGCAGCACCACGCCCATAGAGCATGCCGTCGCGGATGACCGGCTGAAAGGGGTCGTTTTGCCATTCCGCGAGCGGGCCGCTGGGGACAACATCCGTGTGCCCCGCAAAACAAAGTCGTGGACCGGCGCCACCCCGTTCCGCCCAGAAATTCTCCACCCCGTTGGCAGGCAGACGCGTCACCCGAAAACCCACAGCCTTCAGCCGGGCGATCATCAGATCCTGACAGCCTGCATCCTCAGGGGTCACCGAAGGGCGGGAAATCAGGTCTTCAGCCAGTTCCAGTACGGCGCTCTTGCCCACGGGGCGCTCCCTCAGATATCGCGGAGAATGGCGTTGATGCCCACTTTGCCAAGAGTCTTGGCATCCACCTGCTTGACGATGACCGCGCAGTAGAGGCTATAGCTGCCGTCCTTGGAGGGCAGGCTGCCGGACACCACCACCGAACCGGCGGGCACCCGTCCGTAGGTGATTTCACCGCTTGCGCGATCATAAATGCGCGTGCTGGAGCCGATGAAGACGCCCATGGAGATGACCGAGCCCTCTTCAACGATCACGCCTTCCACCACTTCCGAGCGGGCACCGATGAAACAGTTGTCCTCGATGATGGTGGGGTTGGCCTGTAAGGGCTCCAGCACGCCACCGATGCCGACACCGCCGGACAGATGCACATGTTTGCCGATCTGGGCGCAGGAGCCGACCGTCGCCCAGGTGTCCACCATGGTACCCTCATCCACATAGGCGCCGATATTGACAAAAGACGGCATCAGCACGCAGTTGCGACCGATAAAGGCCCCGCGCCGCGCCGTGGCCGGCGGCACCACCCGAAAACCGCCGGTGCGGAAATCGTTGCTGTTATAATCGGCAAACTTGCCCGGCACCTTGTCGTAAAAATTGGTCTCGCCCCCCGGAATCCGGGCATTATCCTGCAAACGGAAGGAGAGCAGCACCGCCTTCTTGATCCACTGATGGGTGATCCATTGGCCATCACGCTTTTCGGCGACCCGCAGGACGCCCTTGTCCAGTCCTTCGATGGTCTGATGCACGGCTTCCCGAAGCTCTGCGGGGGCCTGCTTGGGGGAAATCTCCGCACGATTTTCCCACGCGGCGTCGATTATGGTGGCAAGATTCTGGCTCACACGAACTCCTTGATTAATGGTTTAGTTGTTAATAGTGGAAAGGGGATGCTGTTCCATAAAGCGACGTATGCGCTGCAGACCCTCGACGCAATCTTCCAGGCTGCCGACCAGCGCGATGCGGACCCTATCCTGGCCGGGGTGGACGCCGTGGGCATTTCTTGCGAGATAAGCGCCAGGCAGGCAGCGCACATGTTCTGCTCCATAGAGGGCGCGCACGAAGGCTTCGCCATCGCCGACCCGCGGCCAGAGATAAAAGCCGCCGGCGGGTGTCTCGATGGGTAATAGCGCACCGAGAACGTCATGGGCGGCCGCGAATTTGCGGGCATAATCGGCGCGAGTAAGCTGCACGTGCTGCTCGTCCTGCCAGGCGGCGACGGCTGCGGCCTGGATGAAGGGTGGGGTGGCCGCACCCAGATAGGTGCGGTAACGAACAAAGGCCTTGAGAATATCGGCGTCACCCGCCACAAAGCCGCTGCGCGCACCGGGAATGCTGGAGCGCTTGGAGAGACTGTGAAAAGCCAGTACCTGCGCCAGGCTGCCCGTCGCTGCCGCCGCTTCCAGAATACCGGCGGGTGCCTGTCCTTCAGGATACAGTTCGCTATAGCACTCATCGGCGGCGAGCACGAAGCGATGTTGCCGGGCTTTGCGGATCAGCCAGCCCAGGGTTTCCAGTGACAGGGTCGCCCCCGTGGGATTATGGGGCGAGTTGATGTAGAGCAACGCGCAACGTGCCCAGACCGATTCCTCTATCGCGAGAAAGTTCGGCTGCCCGCTGGCATCGCAGTTCAGATAATAGGGTTCCGCCCCCGCCAGTAGGGCGGCTCCTTCATAGATCTGATAGAAGGGATTGGGTAACAGGACCAGGGGTTTGGAGGCCTGACAAGGCGGCAGCACCGCCTGTGCGATACTGAACAGGGCCTCGCGGCTGCCGTTGGCGGAGATGATGTGCCGCTCCGGATCCAGAAAACCAATGGGCAAGGCAAAGCGCCGGGTTGACCAATCCGCGATGGCCCGGCGTAAACGCAGGTCGCCCAGCACCTTGGGATACTCGGCGAGACCATGCAGGTGCTCGATGATCGCCTCACTGACTATGGCTGGCGCCGGGTGGCGTGGTTCACCGATGGAGAAGTCGATGGGCTCCTTTGCTGGCGGTGTTGTTCCTGTCAGCAGCGTGCGCAAGCGCTCGAAAGGATAGGCCTGCAAGGTCTCCAGCAGGGGATTCATGGAATCTGTCGTCATAGAATGCGATTCTGGGGCAAGGACGGCGGTGATGACAAGCCCCAAACTTTCCCGGGGCGACCGCCGGATTCCGCATGACGCTAAGGGGCTGGGATTTTGCCGGGTTATGCAGGACAATGCGGCAGGATTGAAATAACCTTTTTCCAGATGGGACCACCGATATTCACCAGCACCGCCAGCCAGCCTTTGCGCTCCGCCAGAGCCTTCCCGCCATTGCCCTGCTGCTGGGTTCCAGCCTGTGGGGCGTGCTCTGGTGGCCGCTCCGCTATTTTCATGGAGCGGGCCTGCATGGCGCGTGGCTGATTTTTATCGTTTACCTATTGCTGGCGCTTCCAGCCGGATTGTGGTCCTGGCGCCGTCGTCATGAGCTGCAGCAGCACGGACGCACTCTGGTCGGGCTGCTCCTGCTTGGTGGCTGGACCAATGTGGCCTTCATGCTGGCGCTGGTGCATGGCGAGGTCATCCGTATTTTGCTGCTCTTTTATCTTTCACCGGTTTGGGCCATTTTTTCCGCACGGATTTTTTTGAAGGAGGCGATCGGCTGGCGCGGCGTCCTTGCGGCGCTGCTGGCGGTAGGCGGATCGGCTCTGGTGGTCAGCAATGGCCGGGGGTTTCTTTTGCGGACCTCGATATGAATGACTTGCTTGCCATATCTTCGGGCCTCGCCTTCGCCCTGAGCAATGTCATTCTGCGTGCGGACACGGCACTCGGCGATGTGCATCGTGCCACTGCAGTATGGTGGGGCTGTGTGCTGCTTGCCTTGCCTTTTGCGCTTTTTCAGCCGTTACCGGCCCTGTCCCTGCCGGACTATGGTTCTCTGCTGGCCTTTTCCTGGCTGTGGATTGCCGGGGCGACGGTGGCGGTGCAATTCGGTGTCGCGCGGATGCCGGTGAGCGTTTCCGCGGTGATCATGCCTTTTGAGGTCGTCGTAGGTGCACTATCGGCCTGGTGGCTGGCCGGGGAAGCACCGACGCTCCTCGAATCGTTCGGGGGTACCCTGATACTGACTGCGGCGCTTCTGCAGATTACCCGCAGCCAGGGGCATCCGGTTTTACTCGGGGGCGTCGAAATGGAGAAGGGCGAACTCTAGCTGTTCACTGCGCTGGATGATTTGATCGGCGCCCCAGTGCTGCGGGTCATTACCGGCCTCGAAGTAGCCCCAGGCCGCTGCCCAGCAGCGGGTTCCCGCGCCCCTGCCTGCTGCCATGTCGCGCGGATCGTCGCCGATCATGAGGCTGCGGGCCGCGCTGGCCCCCATCTCGGCGAGGGCGCGGGTGACCGGTAGCGGATCAGGCTTGGCGTGCGTCGTTGTATCGCCGCTGACGATGGCGGCGGGGGCAACGGGCAGTTTGAGCGCGCTCAGCAAAGGCAGGGTCAGAAACCCCGGTTTATTGGTCACGACACCCCATGCCATGCCGCGCTCCGACAGGGTCATCAGTGCTTTTGCCATACCCGGGAAAAGGGTGCTTCGTTCGCAGATATGGGCGGCATAAATCTCCAGAAACTCCGCTCGCAGGGACGCAAAATCCGGGTCCTCCGGCTGCACCTGAAAAGCCACCCGCAAAAGGCCGCGGGCGCCCTGGGAAGCGACCGGGCGGAGCATTTCCAGGGGCATGGCCGGCAACCCGCGTTCGATACGCATCCGATTGGCTGTGGCTCCGAGATCGGGAGCCGTATCCACCAGGGTGCCATCGAGATCGAAAAGTACGGCCGCCTGTTCAGACATCCGGGACTGCTTTGCGCGCCTGACTCAGGTAGTTGACGCTGACATCATCGCTCAGACGCGCGCGGTGGCGGATCGGATCAAAGTGCATGCCCTTGAGGGCCATGGTCTGCAGATGACTTTGGCGGGTCATGGCCAGTAACTCGCTGGGCCGGATGAACTTCCGATAGTCGTGGGTTCCGCGCGGGAGCAGCCCAAGCAGGTATTCGGCACCGACTATGGCCATCAGATAGCTTTGGGGGCCGCGATTGAGCGTGGCAAAAAAGGCATCTCCGCCGGGACGCAGCATGCGGGCGCAGGCATCCACGACGGCGGCAGGATCCGGCACATGCTCCAGCATTTCCATGCAGGTCACCACGTCGTAATACTCCGGTTTTTCCGTGGCCAGATCTTCGACGGCGATCTGCCGGTAGTCGATGTGGAGATGGTTGGCTTCCGCATGGGCGCGCGCCATGTCCAGGCCGTCCCCAGCAAGATCGATCCCGGTAACCTCCGCCCCCTGACGCGCCATGGCTTCGGCGAGGAGCCCGCCCCCGGTACCCACGTCCAGCACCTTTTTGGCCGCCAGCCCGCCACAGCCTCTGGCGATAAAATCCAGGCGCAACGGGTTGATTTCATGCAGAGTACGAAATGGCCCATCGGTATCCCACCACTGACCGGAGAGGGCGTCGAATTTGTTGACTTCAGCCTGATCACTATTCATCTGTCACTATCCTTTTCACGAATGCGCTCTACCCAGCCCCGGACGCGTGCGAACAGTTCCTGCGTGTCCCAATCCACGGCTCGGCCTTCGACGACACGCGGATTACCGTTTACCCAGACATGGCTGACCTGATCGCGGCCCGCACAATACACCACCTGCGAGACCGGGTCGTACACTGGATAAGTCGCCGGGTGATCCAGGTCAATGGCGATGCAGTCGGCGGCTTTGCCAGGTTCCAGACTGCCCGTTTCCCCGCCCCAGCCGATGGCTTCCGCGCCCCCCAGGGTTGCAGCCTCCAATGCCTCCCAGGCGGGGAAAGCGGTGGGGTCCCCGCTCACGCCTTTCGCCAACAAGGCTGCGGTGCGCAATTCACCCAGCATGTCGAGGTCGTTGTTGCTGGCCGCGCCATCGGTGCCGATCGCCAACGGGGTGCCCTGTTTGCGCAGGGTGGCCACCGGTGCCATTCCCGAGGCCAGCTTCAGATTGGATTCGGGGCAGTGGGCTATCCGCAGGCCGCTATTCCGGCTGATCGCCAGGTCCTCTTCATTCAACTGGGTCATGTGAACGGCAAGAAAGTGCTGATTCAATAGCCCCAGTCGGGCCAGCCGCGCCAGCGGTCGCATGCCGTCTCGGGCGATGGCCTCATCGATTTCATGCGCTGTCTCGTGGACGTGCATATGCAGGGGCAGTTTTTCGCTGGCGGCCAGATCGCGCGCGCCGCAGAGCCCCGCATCGCCCACCGTGTACGGCGCGTGCGGCGCAATGCTCTGGTGGATGAGCGGCATCCGGCGCAGGCGCGGCAACAAGTCTGCGGCCAATTGCAGACAGGCGTCGGCGTTCGCCGCGTAAGCCGTGGGGAAGTCGATGACGACATGTCCGATGGTGGCCCGCATGCCCATGCGCTGGGCGACTTCCGCCGCGGCTTTCGGGAAGAAATACATGTCATTGAAGGTGGTGGTGCCGCCGCGCAGCATCTCTGCGACAGCCAGTTCGGTGCCTATGGCCACAAATTCGGGGCTGACAAAACGACCTTCCACAGGCCAGATATGTGCGTTCAGCCACGTCATCAGCGGAAGGTCATCCGCGAGTCCGCGCATCAGGGTCATGGCCGCATGAGTATGGGCATTGACCAGTCCGGGCATCAGGACATGTTGGTCGAGGTGAGTCGTGCTGGCCGCGGTGTAGCGCGTGAGTATGTCTGCGGCGGGACCGATGGCGATGATACGCCCATCCTGCACCGCCAGCGCGTGATCGTGAAGCACGATGCACGGGCGAACCGGTACTACCCAACGCGCGCGAATGACCTGATCAACCGACTGCATTCCCGATTTCTCCAAACCCACACCGGACCTCTGCCTACTGGAAACGGAAGGCATTATATTAGCACAGGGGTGGCCCCGGATCAGCCGTTGATAATCCGCCTGATCGCCTCGGCATAGGCCCATACCGTTGCCGAGTAATAGGTATTCGGGTTGTAGCCCATGATGGCGTAGAAATTCGGGTAGGCGATGAACAGGGTCGGACCATGCTCAGTCTGCAGACGCAGCAGGCCTACGGGCGTGGATCCCGGCAGTCCGGAAGGCAGCTCCGGACGGATGTCGGCGGCGCGTAGTTGCGCCAGCGGATGCCTGCCTTGCAGAAATGGCGCTACATTCGTTCCCCGATTGCCGGATACTTGGCTCAGCACCGGCTGCCCCGGCTGCCAGCCGTGGCCACGGAAGAAGTTGGCAGTGGAAGCGAGGACGTCGGCCGGTGAACGCCACAGGTTGGGCATCGGCCCGCCGGGAGGATCATTCCAGGTGACCCCGTAGCGCAGGTAACTGCTGGCGAGAAACTGGGACATGCCCATGGCACCCGCCGGTGAACCCTGGAGTGTCCCCGGAGGGACGCCCAACCGCTGCGCGAGCTTCAGAGTTTCCGCGGTTTGATGCAGAAAAAACCGGCGCCGCCCCGGTAATGCCAATGCCAGGCTCAAATTGCTGTTGAGCACGGAAAAATTGCCCAAAAAAGTCCCGAAACCGGTTTCGATATTCAGGATACCCATCAGAATCGGTCCGGGGACCCCGTATTTTTGACTGACGGCTTGCAGTAATGCGGCGTGACCGCGCCAGAACTGTACTCCCCGGTCCAGACGGTCCTGCTGCACAAAACGATCCCGATAACGCCACCATGGATAAGGTATCGCGGGAGCGGCAGAAGGAGGTGAGGGCGTCATTATTTCCACTGCGCGGGCATTGAAACGGGCGTTTTGCAGGGCAGAAATCACATAGCCGGCGGGCAGGCCATCCCGCTCCTGCAGGTGGCAGGCGATTTCCTGCATGCGTTGCTGATAGCGGAGCGGGAAATTCTGGAATGCCACATTGCTGACACAGGTGCTGCCGGCCTTCTGGGCGGGCGTGGCGCTGGGCTGCTCGGGCACGGGTGCCGCAGGCAGCGGCAGCGGGGCTGGTGCCATGACTGCTGGTGCAGCCGGTGGATTCACCGGGCCGACGTTGGTCGCGCAGGCCGACGAGGCTGCGGCTATACAGGTCGCCAGTATCGTCATCGGAAGTAAAGCCCATTTTTTATGCATGATATTTTCACCAACGAAGATTCCGGAAATATTCGATGGCAATCGCCGGGTCAAGGGGCCCGCATCGCCAACAGTTCAGGGGGCATGGGACGCCGCACACCATCCAGACGCTCCGCCCAGTAAGGAATTCGCAAGCTTTGTACCGCCACCCCCTGACGGGGGTTCAGAGCGCTGACGAACTGATCTCCGCCGATATAGATGCCGACGTGGGAAAAGGGTTGGCCCATGGTGTTGAAAAATACCAGATCACCTGGACGAATGCGCCTGGGGTTTACCGCAGGCAGGGCGGCAGCCTGGGAAAAAGAGGTTCGGGGAATGTCAATGCCGGCGCGGCGCAATACATACTGAATGAATCCGCTGCAATCGAACCCCGTCCGAGGACTGTCTCCACCCCATTGATAAGGTTTGCCAATTTCTGCGATCGTATGCACGAGCACGGCATCGAGTATGGTGGTTTCCGCGCGATTGTGGTAAGCGGATGATGCGTTATCGGAAGATCGGTCTGCGGGCGGCGGCGTCATGGTGGCACAGCCGCTGAGGGTCATGGTCAGCAACAGCAGAAGTCCGCCCCCACGCTTCACGGAGCCCCCAGGTGACATAACGCGTTGCTTTCGCATCGTCCTCTTCCCCCTTCTTTTCTCTATGAAAAGTAGATAGCCCAAATGTGCCAGTTTGGCAAGGGGAAGTTCCGATTCTGCAGTGGTTCTTGACGCACGTTGCACAGAAGACTAGGATACGCGCACTTTTCCCCGGTAGCTCAGTCGGTAGAGCGGGTGACTGTTAATCACTAGGTCGGCAGTTCGAGCCTGTCCCGGGGAGCCAAGTAAAAACAAATGGTTGCGACGAAAAATCGCAACCCTTTTTGTTTCCTCCGGGAACATTCCTGGAACATTCAGATTATTTTGAGGGCAGCGGACTCCCTGCGAAGCTCCGGGCGAAGTCGGAATGTCCCCTTGTGCCGGTCAACGACTCCGCCCAAAAGGGGGAGCTTAGTGGGGTTGGGCTGAAGCGGCGAAGCTGCGGATGGGGTGCCTTGTAATTCCGAAGCAGGGCACAGGCAGCGTATCCGGCGGAAAGCATCCGCCAAGCGCACGGGTATGCCCGGGAGTGGGGCGCTCGCGGGTAGTGCCCCCGGCGTTCCGTTTACAGGGGCCGCTGCCTGTGCGGTGGTTCCACCGGGTGCAGGGCGGGGACTTCGTGCCTTCAACCCAGGCGGGAAATGCTGCCCGGGTCCAGGTGCAGATGCTCCCCAAAACGCAGCCCCAGCCCCAGCCCGAGCAACGGGTGGCCAGCGCCCGCAAAATATCGCCTGGGCAAAGCACAGCACATGCCTGTGGCTCTTTTCGTCCCATTCCCGGAGCAGTTCATCGCAACGCGCGCTGACGGCTTCCGGGCTTTCGCCACCTGGGGCGCCACACCGGAAAACGCTCCATGTCGGAATTCTTCGGCGAATCTCCGCCGTCGTCAGCCCCTCATAGCGGCCATAGCCCCACTCACCGAGTCCGGGGCTCAGTTCAGGAACGGCGTAACCCGCAAGAAGGGCGGTGCGGAGGGCGCGCAGCATCGGGCTGGAATAAACCCCGTCGAAAGGACCCATCTCCATAAGGGGGTTCGGAGCGCCTGCGCGTCTTTTCGCCCCTCCGCCGTCAACTCCACGTCGGTTACGGACGTGTGCCTGCCGCTACTCGCCCACTCGGTCATGCCGTGCCGCACCAGGGTGATGGATTCCAGGTTCATGCGCACCTCCTCGATTCCGCGCAGAATGCTGGATGTGGCGGTTTCGTACAAGGTGCTCCGTCTTGAGCGCTGCCCACGAATACTCCTCGCACCCACCACCGGGTATCCAGAAGAACTCCGGAGGCGAGGACCATAATCCCCGGCCAGAATCCAAGCCCCATTCTCGTGTATGCGGTGACTACCGCGGGCGTCGCGGCGGTAGCGTGTAGCGCCCGCAGCCCTTGCTGTGCCGCCATCAACGTGAGCGCGGCCACGAGCACCCACGCGGTGAGACTATGCCGGCGGCCGTTCAGAAGAAACAGGGACAGCCCGGCA
This sequence comes from Acidithiobacillus ferridurans, assembly GCF_003966655.1. NCBI lineage: Bacteria > Pseudomonadati > Pseudomonadota > Acidithiobacillia > Acidithiobacillales > Acidithiobacillaceae > Acidithiobacillus > Acidithiobacillus ferridurans. The sequence continues at coordinate 2,706,137 of NZ_AP018795.1, forward strand.
GTCACGCTAAACAGGAAGCTGAGGAAAAATGACCAGAAAATCATGGTTACAACATTTCTGCAATCTTTGCGGCTGGGGAATCCTCACTGCGTCTTTTCCCGCGCGTATTGAGCCAAAGCGCCATCCGGGGTTTTCGCCTCGACGGTGGCGACGCTCACGTATCCCCGATTTCGGAGATTGGATTCACGCCAGCCGTTGCCATAGGCGCCGACGATGATTCCCAACACCAGCCCCACCAAGGCGAAACCCAGGTTCGCTGCCGAGGCGGGAGGCTGTCCGTGGGTGATGGACATCTGAAAAAGCCCTCGCACGATGTCGATGGCTAGAAAGAGCAGCGCCCATCCCCACATTTTCTTTACCAGCATCCAAAAGAAACCGAAAAAGAATCCCGGCCAGGAGACGCCCACCTTAACCGCTTCCAGTCCGCGCGTGGGATGTTCGAACACGTGATATGTTTTCATGCGGGGATTCCTTATGGTGGGGCGGCTTCAGGAACAAGTTAGCCCATCGCCCCGTATTTGCAAGGCCGGAGCTTCCCCAGGCCTTCAGGCATGGTCCGCTACTGGAATGTTTTGGAAAAGCCGTCGCTTCGCTTATAGTTTCAGCAATTGCTCTGGCCTGGTGTCTGTACATTCCGCTTCGGGATGGGCTCCAGTTTGTGTTAAATGGGGTTTTCCGTGTCGGCTTGGCCGACAACCCGGAGGTTATACGGAGTTTGGGGAATGGTAACGATTACCGCAATGAAAATAGGGCTATTTTCCGCAACTCTGTTTGTTCTTCTCATTGTTTTCGTCTTTTTTGGTTATCATCTCGGCCGACGACAGAGAAGACGGCGCGCCGGCGCCCAGGGCGACAACGATAATGGCGGGGGCAGCCATGTCGGCGGAACCGTATTTACCCTGATTGGGCTGCTTTTGGGATTTACGCTTTCCGCTGCCGCCACAGGCTTCCAGCAGCGGCAGGTCCTGATTGCTCAAGAAGCCAACGCCATTGGCACCGCCTATCTGCGCCTGGACCTGCTGCCCAAGCCTGACCAAGCGCCGTTGCGGTCCTTATTCCGGGAGTATTTACAGGCACGGCTGGATACCTATAAGGCCGCCGTGGGGTCCCCAGCCGCACATACGGCTTATCTGCGGAGCCTCAAACTGCAGGCCGCCCTTTGGCAACAGGGCACTACCGCCGCCCTTACCACGAATAACACGGCCATCATCAGTCTGACGGCATCGGCGCTCAATGCGACATTCGACATCACCACAACGCGACTGGTCGCCGCGCGTACCCACCCGCCCCTGGTCCTTTTTATCCTGTTATTCGGCGTGGCGCTGATGGCCGCCCTACTTGTGGGCTACGGCATGGCCTCCAGCCCCAGGATATCCTGGCTGCAGACCATTCTCTTTGCTGCGGCGCTCTCCATCACCCTGTTTACCATCATAGATATGGAATATCCACGGCTGGGTTTTGTTCGTGTGGATTTGGCGGATAGGGTCCTCATGGATACTCTGCAGGGGATGCGGCAATGAACGGGTCCCCTTTGCAAGCGGGCGTGACACGAGGGCACCGCTTCAAACCGCTCGTGGCCACATCCGCAGCTCTCGGCTGGATGGCCCTCGCGCTGCAGTTCGCCCTGTCCCTGCAATTGTCCATCGCGCACGGTAAGGGCGTGCTTGGCGGGCTGGTCATCTATTTCAGCTTCTTCACCATCCTGACGAACTTGCTGGTGGCGTTGGCGCTGACCGCCTCTCTGTTGCCGGTACGGTCCGGCGTTATCGAATTCTTGACGCGGCCGGGGGTGAATACAGGTATTGCGGCAAGCATCGCCCTGGTGGGTATCGCCTACGCCCTGCTTCTGCAACATCTATGGCATCCGGAAGGGCTCCAACTCGTGGCCGATATGCTGCTCCATTATGTCATGCCGTCGCTCTTCCTGGTCTACTGGTGGGTTGCCGTCCCGAGAGGGGATGTGCGCTGGACGAGTGTTTTCGCCTGGATGCTCTACCCGGTCCTCTATTTTTTGTACGCCATGACGCGCGGCGCCCTGTCCGGTGTTTACCCCTATCCATTCATCAATGCGGCGGAACTGGGCTACGAGCAAGCCCTGGCGAACGCTTTTGGGGTTTTGGCAGGTTTTATCGTGCTCGCGCTGCTTCTGGTTGTCATGGGGCGCTTCAAGGGACGTGCTGCATCCAGTCTTGCGGTGCGGAAGCCCCTTCCTTCCCTCGTCCCGGAACGGCGGTCGCGGACTGATGGCGAGAGTGATGTCCAGTGACACGGCATAACTGGCCCATAAACGTCCGCTCCGCTAGACTCGGGCCGAGCATTGCCGCCGAAAACGAGAAGAAATAACCGTGAACCAGCAAAACATCTCCGCACTCATCTGGGCCGTGGCCGACTTGCTCCGGGGCGACTTCAAGCAATCCGAATATGGGCGGGTGATTCTGCCCTTCACCGTCCTGCGGCGACTGGATTGCGTGCTCGCCCCCACGCGGGCGGCGGCCCTCGCCGAATACCGCGCAAAATCCGCAGCCAAGCTGCCCTTCGTGGAATTCGTCCGGCGTGCGGCCGGGCAGTCCTTTTTCAATCTCTTCCCCAGGACCTGCCGGGACTACTGGGTGACGCCGACAATCTGCGCAATAACCTGCAAGCCTATGTGCGGGCCTTTTCCACGGACGTGCAAGACATCTTCACCCGCTTCGATTTTCCCGCCACCATCGAGCGGCTGCACAAGGCGGGGCTGCTGTATCTCGTCACCGAGAAATTCACCAGCCTCAACCTGCATCCCGACGCCCTCAGCAATTACCAGATGGGCCTGCTGTTCGAGGAACTCCTGCGGCGTTTCGCGGAGATGTCCAACGAAACGGCCGGAGAGCACTTTACGCCGCGGGAAGTCATTCACCTGATGGTGGAACTCCTGTTTACGGAAGATGACGCGGCGCTGGCCCGGGGTGGCATCGTCCGCACCTTGTACGACCCGGCGGCAGGCACCGGCGGGATGCTTTCGGTGGCGGCGGAGCATCTGCACAGTCTCAATCCCGACGCCCGCCTGACCATGTTCGGCCAGGAACTCAATGACGAATCCTACGCCACCTGCAAAGCGGATATGCTCATTCGCGGCCAGGATGTGGCCAATATCGTTCCGGGGAACACCCTGTCCGACGACGGCCATCGCGGCAAGCACTTCGATTACATGCTGTCCAACCCGCCCTTCGGCGTCGAGTGGAAGAAAGTCGAGGCCACTGTCCGCGAAGAACACGAGGACATGGGCTACCGGGGACGCTTCGGCCCCGGACTGCCGCGCATCTCCGATGGCTCCCTGCTGTTTCTCCTGCACCTGCTATCCAAAATGCGCCCAGAGAAGGAGGGCGGCAGCCGTATCGGCATCGTCCTCAACGGCTCGCCGCTGTTCACCGGCAGCGCCGGCAGCGGGGAGTCGGAGATTCGCCGCTACGTGCTGGAACAGGATTATGTGGAAGCCATCGTGGCGTTACCCACGGATATGTTCTTCAACACCGGTATCGCCACTTATGTGTGGATACTCACCAACCGCAAGCCGGAGGAGAAACGCGGGAAAGTACAACTCAATCGACGGTTCCGGTTTCTGGCGCAAGATGCGCAAGAGTCTGGGCTCCAAGCGCCGGGAACTCGCCCCGGAACACATCAAGGCGATTTCGCAAATGCTGGGCGTCGGGGAGGCACTGGACCAGGCGGTACTCCTCGATGCCGAGGGCAAGGAGCGCACGCGGGTGGTGCTGTTCGAGGGCACTCCGGTACCGGAACCCGTAGACGGGGGTACCGTGAAAGTCCGTCCCGTCTCCAGGATATTTCGCATGACGGACTTCGGTTATCGCACCGTCACCGTGGAAAGGCCCCTGCGGCTGCGATTCCAGATGACTCCGGAACGTCTGCAGGAATACGAAGGAAAACTGCGGGAGAAACTGGACGGGAATGGGCGTGGACCGAGACGGGTCCGCAGCGTCGAGGCCCAGGCACAGGCCCTCCGTGAGATGGATGGGTTACTGGATGACGCCGAAGCCGTGTTCCAGGCGTTTGGAGACACCCCTGATGACAACTGGAACACCCTGTGGCCGCGCATCGAGGGGATTCTGGAAGCCCGAGGCAGCCGCTATACCCCGGCAAGCCGCAAGGCGTTCCGGGACGCGTTCACGGAATCCTGCCCGGATGCGGCACCCGTGGAAAGCGGGAAGCGTAACGGCCCGAAGTATGAGCCGGATTCCGGGCTGCGGGACACGGAGAACGTGCCCCTGGGCGAGGACGTGTACGCGTATTTCCAGCGGGAAGTCCTGCCCCATGTCCCGGATGCGTGGATTGACGAATCCAAACGGGACGCAAAGGACGGCAAAGTGGGCGTAGTCGGGTATGAGATACCCTTCAACCGGCATTTCTACGTGTTCGAGCCGCCCCGGAGTCTGGCGGAGATTGATGCGGATTTGAAGGCGTGCACCGGGCGGATACTCCGAATGCTGGGGGAGATGTCGGCATAAACGATGAGGGCAACTTGCCGCCACCCAGCAAAATGGTAAGCTGGTTTCATGGATGGCGTTGGCTAGTACCCCACGAGCAAGGAGGCATCATGAAAACCACCCTGGACTTACCGGATGAACTCATTCGCGAAGCGAAATTGCGGGCCGTCCTGCAAGGGCGCACGCTGCGCGATTTGGTGGCCGAGTACCTGCGACAGGGGATGGGAATGGCGGCGCCGAAACTGCCGACGTCACCCCCACGGGGTTCCGTGGTGGAGCTGGATGAGGGCGGTTTACCGTTCATCCGCGGACATGCCGACGCACCGGCGCTCCATATGAGCCTTGCTGAGTTGATTGCACTGGAACAAACCGCTCAAGCTGAGGAGGATGCGCGTCGTGCCGGGTTCCCTGTTTGATACCAGCGTGTGGCTGGCGGTGGTATTCACCCGACATCCTTTCCACGAAAGCGCTCGGAAAGCGCTGCAGGAGGCGACGGCATCCTACCCTGCCGTATTTTGTCGGGCAACCCAGCAAAGTTTTCTGCGGCTGGCTTCTACGCCGACGCTGTTCAAAGCCTATGGAGTAGACAGCATGAGCAACAGGGATGCTTTAGTCGCGTTGGATGCCCTGCAGTCTTCTCCGCGTGTTTGCGTTCGCGAAGAGGCTCCTGACGTTTTCTCCCTCTGGCGGATACTGGCCACCCGCGACACCGCCTCTCCCAAGGTGTGGATGGACGCCTATCTTGCCGCCTTCGCACTGGCCGGAGGGTTACGCCTCGCCACTCTGGACGGTGATTTCAAGAACTTCACCGCACACGGCCTGGATTGGGTTTTGGTGAACGCGTGAGGCTACGGTTACGGGTCCTCGACAGATGGAAAGACGTAACCAAGGGCAGCAAGGTGGGCATCATGGGGTGTGAGATATCGGGTATCCGGCCTTTCTACGTGTTCGAGCCGCCCGGGAGTCTGGCGGAGGTGGCGATATGACATATCCACGTTATCCAAAATACAGGGAATCGGGTGTCGAGTGGTTGGGGGATGTGCCTGAGGGGTGGGGAGTAGTCAGAACAAGGTGGCTGTTTTCCATAAAGAAGAATATCTCTGGAGAGTTGGGTTATGACATTCTATCTGTAACGCAACAAGGAATTCGAATAAAAGACATTGAAGGAAATAATGGTCAGTTTTCTATGGATTACGCTAAATACCAGATAGTTGACGTTGGTGATTTTGTAATGAATCATATGGATTTATTGACAGGATACGTCGATATATCCAAATTTCTCGGGGTTACGAGCCCAGACTACAGAGTATTTACGATAAGAAAGCCAACAGACTGTCACTATAAGTATTTCCTATATGTATTTCAAATGGGTTACAAAAATAAGATTTTCTATGCGTTTGGTCAGGGCAGTTCTCATTTAGGAAGGTGGAGGCTTCCCGCGGAGCAATTTAATAATCTTTCCTTGCCATTTCCTCCTCTCTCTGAACAAAAAACTATCGCCGCATTCCTCGATGCCGAAACCGCCCGCATAGATACCCTCATTACTGAATACGAAACCCTCATCGACTTGCTGAAAGAGAAACGGCAGGCCCTCATCAGCCAAGCGGTGACGAAGGGGCTGAACCCAGATGCTCCGATGAAGGATTCCGGGGTGGAGTGGCTGGGGGATGTACCGGAGCATTGGAGCGTGAGGCAGCTTCGCTTTATCGCAAATCTGAATCCATCCAAAAGCGAATGCTCAAACATTGGTGAAGATGAGGAGGTCTCATTTTTACCAATGGAGGCTATTGGGGATGACGGCTCGCTAAATCTTGAGCATGTGAAACCAATCAACGAGGTTAATTCTGGTTACACATATTTCCGCAATGGAGATGTGACTATCGCTAAGATTACGCCCTGCTTTGAGAATGGAAAAGGCGCAGTAATGAGTGGACTTAAAGGGCACATAGGGTTTGGCACAACTGAGTTAATTGTTGTGAGGCCGGAGCAGAATATATCCATTAGCGAATATATCCACTTGATTTTTGTTTCTGCATATTTTCGTAAATTAGGTGAATCATGGATGTATGGTGCTGGCGGGCAAAAAAGAGTACCCGACGAATTCGTGCGTAATTTCAAGATAGGGGTTCCACCTGTCGATGAACAACACGCCATCGCCGCATTTCTCGATACAGAAACTTCCCGCATGGACATCCTCGTTCAGGAAGCGGAAAACGGCATCAATCTACTCCGGGAGCGCCGGATGACGCTCATTTCAGATGCGGTGACAGGAAAAATTGATGTGCGTGACTGGAAAGGAGTTGCGTAATGGAATATTTGGCAAAAAAGCACGGCTTGTGGCTGGAAGGGGCGTATTCTCACTTACGCCTCATAACTCCACCGCCTGTTGTGCTCCCTTTTAGCTTGAATAGTGGCGTGAACGGTAATGTTTATGTTTTCTGTGAGGACTATTTTGATTCTGCGACTCGTGTTCGTAGAGGTCGGCTTTACCAATCTTCTGGTAGAGATGGAGACCGCTTCGAAAATGTGAGCCTTTTCCCATATCCCAGTCCATCCAAAGGTTGTCCAATAGATGAAATATATGAGACTGCAAACCTGAATATCAAAGCAGGACAAGAAGTAATTCTCGGCGACAATCTGGCGCAAACATGTTGGACCGTTGTTCTGGCTGAACGCAGAGGGCGTGACGCCTATTACATCACACTTAAGTCGAAAACCTTCCTTGGCGTATTACCGGAATTATTATCCGAAGAGATTCCACCAAACAACCGCGAGGATATCCACAGAGCCATGAATGCCGTCGTGGAGGCCGCATCCGTGCAAGCCCCCCAGCCAGTTATCGATGCCTGCCGGGTTGCCGCTACACATATGCTGCTTGCTATGTATCCGCAAATCACTAAAAAACGAGCTGGGGCAAATAGTCGGGAAGCTGGACAATGGGTCGTGTATCCAGTCTGCCGCTAATCTCATTAACAAGCTGCACTCTCGCGCAAAGCCATCGGGAGCCGCTAATAACGATACCCGCCCCGTGTCGCAGCGCGACGCCGATTTGGCCGTGAGCGCAATCGCGTTTCTCTTGCAAGACTTCGGATGGGCGGAGCAAGCATTATGAAGCCGCTAGCTACAACATGGTGTACCTATTATGCAGGATTTGCCGAGCAGCCTCCCGATGAACTGCTAGACATCGGTTTTCTCAACGAAAAATACCGTTCTCGACCATTTTACTACCCCATGGCGAAAGGGAATATTCGGGAGTTTCCCACCGTTGAACAGTGGTATAACTATGTACAAAGTCTCCGCATTCCACCCCATCAGATACCCCTTCCTTATCTTGATGCCTTCGATGAGGCCTTAAGGGCATTATTCATGACCTACCTTCTCCCGGAGTTTTGTAAAATGGCGGAGATGAAGGCGTTATCGACCCTGGAAGCCGCCCTGAAAGACGCGTATCATCATCAAATGTGTAAGCAAACGGCCCGGAAAACGAAGCCCAAAGCCGGCGAAAGTTCTACAGGGTCCGTACACCGATGTGCCGCGTTGGCAGATTGTTTGGAGTGGGCTGAACAACACGACGGTCTAGAGCCAAACCTGTTTGATAAGTCAATTGGCCAGAGAAGGCCAGAAGCATTGAATGTCATCCGGGATAAACAGATGCATGGTAAACTTGAGGAGATGTTTCCGTGGGGTGGGTTATTTGAAGTTATCAAAAGTACCGTTGGCTACGCCTTCCGAAATTGGACCATCTATGACATTCATCAGTTGAGGGCCGTAAATATGGCCACCCGTGCGGGATTCCCCGACTCTTCCTTTGGGCAGTGGCAAGATTTTCCTATAACAGCGTGAGCGTTCGTTTATATGGAATCGTCCGTGGTAGACGCAAGCGGCTTACACAGTCCGGCCTGCTTGACGCCTAAATTATGTGACCTCATGACAGGGGCATGCGATGAATGAAAAGTTCTCTAAGAGACACGGATACCAGCAAGCGCACGAAACAGAGATTATTGTGCGGCAAGACGCTCCGCATGAACTGCGTGGAATTGTTGTTCAGCTTGCTTACGATTGCGGATTTCAACCGAAAAGCCTTCGCTCACTTGTATGCCGCATACTAAGAAAACGGTCGGATTCAAACAATTGGTCTGAGTACCCAAACATGGACGATGAAGTACATGACCTCGTTGATGGCTGTGACTGGTATCGGGTCTACGACATCATAGAGGATATCTCCGGTGCCATGCGCGAGACCCCTTACTCTTATGAACCCCAAAAGTTCGAGAACGAAATAAACGACTACTTCCTCGAAAATGGTATTGGCTGGAAATTATCGAACGGCAAGGTTAAGATGCGCGGCCCCGAAGTATTCGAGGGAATTATAGACACTGCGGAGTGGCAGCTTGAAGCAAAAAACTTCAGTAACGCCAGGAATGAACTCCATGAGGCGCGCCGTGATTTGTCTCGGCGTCCTGCCCCTGATATCACTGGTGGAATTCAGCATTCAATGGCGGCGCTCGAATGTGTGGCTCGTGAGGCTTGTGGTGACGCCAAGGCCACTCTCGGCGATATCATGAAACGTTACCCGGATATCGTTCCTCGGCCTCTTGATGAGGCCATCGCAAAAGCCTGGGGTTACGCTTCGGAAAATGCACGCCATATCCGCGAAGGGAGGGAGCCAACATTCGAGGAAGCGGAGTTGGCTGTCGGCATGGTTGCTGCCCTCGCAACATATTTGGGCGAAAACATGGGGTATAACTATGCGCTCAGGCATGACAAACCAAAAGCGGCGTGACCATTAGCTTTATGTTAGTTTTATCAAAGAGGGAACGCCATGCAATTTGAAGAACAAGTCGTAATCGCAGCCTCTGTTGAAAAGGTCTTTTCCCTGTACGCAGACGTAAAAGGTTGGTCTTTCTGGGACTCTGACGTAAAGACTTCCTCCATTGATGGGGAATTCGTTTCCGGAGCCGGTGGCACCCTTCAACCGTCAAGCGGTCCAAAGGCTAAAATTGCTTTCACAGAAGTTGTTCCCAATCGTTCGTTCACGGTTGAAAGCAAGCTGCCTTTGTGTGTCATGCGCTTTGAACATGAGTTGTCAAGTCATTTGGGCGAAACCATAGCAGTGCATCGGATAGCCTTCGAGGGGATGCTTTCGCCGTTGTTTGGTCGACTTATCGGGTCGCAAATTAAAAAGGGCTTGCCTCATACGCTCCAAGGATTGAAACGTGCTGCTGAACACCAAAGTTGATATGGCGGTCAAGCGGAACGCTCCGCTTTTGACGCGTCACGTACCCTTACGCTAGGTAGGCAGGCAACCTATGGGATTTACGCTGGATAAAGTTGTACCGTGGGGACGTTCGTATGACGAAACGGGCGCAAAAAAACAGCGCGCCGCTTATCGTTACGTTAGGGATACATCGGATGTTACTTGCTGACGTGCCAGAACACCTGATTTGAAGGAGGGCTATACGAGATGACCGTGAACATAACCATACAGAGAGCAACCATAAACGATGCACCTGAAGTGGCCGTCATGGTTGGCGAGTTGCTAAATGAAATTATGAGCACTATTGGAATACATGCCTTCAAGTTCAGTCTTGATGAAACAATGGCCAGGCTCAAAGATTTCATCTACCGAGAGAAATATTTCGTTTTTGTTGCCCAAAGCGAGAATCAGTCTTTGGTTGGCTTCATTGCGCTTTATGAAAGCTACGCGTTATATGCCGAAGGCGCCTTCGGCACCATCCCAGAGCTCTTTGTTCGTCCGGGGTATCGTTCACAAAACGTGGGGCAGCGCCTTATGGAACAGGCAAAGAAATTCGGCAATTCGCGTGGCTGGAAGCGCCTAGAAGTTACCACCACTCCACTCCCACAGTTCGATAAAACAATAGCATTTTACGAGCGGGAGGGGTTCGCAATTACAGGTGGTCGCAAGTTGAAGGTGGCACTATGAGCAACCAGTCTGACATTGCTGTCGAGAGGGGTGCGCCAAAAAAACGACGTGCCGCTGACCTCGAGCGCTATGTTGCATCCATAGTGATTAACCTGGAAGGTGTGATTTCGGCGAATTGGCGAGACCTTCCCACGAAGGAAATCTTTCCGGGGATTCGTGCGCGTATCCTCTGGCAAGGCACGAACGGCGCCAAGGCCCAAATTCTTGAAATCGACCCTGGTGCCAAGTTCACAAAGCTCGATACGCATTTCCCGGGTCCTGAAGAAGTATTCGTGGTATCTGGCGTATTTAACGACGGTGTCCACGATTATCCGGCAGGTACTTTCATCCACAATCCGGCTGGCTCGGCGCACGTTCCTCAGTCAAAGCAGGGGTGCGTAATCTTCGTGTTCTTCCCCCGGGGTTGAGCTCATGCAACATAACACTGCGCTCAGTCATGGCGAGCAAAAATCGCACAAACCCTTAGCTACACGTTGGTCAGATTAGGATTAGTAGTAACACTCGCGAGGAAAAGGGGATGACCCATACACGCATGACAAGAAGTCAATTTCACCACGACGACCTGATGTTGTCATACCTCGATACGGGTGGGGAGGGCCAGACACTGATTGCCCTCCACGCGCTTTGGATGGAGGCCGCCACCTATGCCCGTCTTGCAGATGCACTATCACCCGAGTGGCGCGTCATCGCCATGGACCAGCGCGGACACGGTTATTCTGACCATGCGCTCAGTTATACACGCAAAGACTATATAGGCGATGTGGCCGCGCTGGTTGAACATCTTGAGGTGGACAAAGTCGTCCTGCTTGGTAACTCGCTGGGCGGCGTAAACGCCTACCAGTTCGCTGCGTGGCATCCCGAGCGTGTAAAGGCCGTCGTCATTGAAGACATCGGCGCCGCTCCGGATGCTAATGCGTCGTTTGTGTTAGCCTGGGAGGGTATCTTTCCAAGCCGTGAAACGCTCGAAGAACGCATCGGGCAACGGCTGGCGCCCTACCTCCTGGATTCCTTTCGCTCTACCCCAAACGGCTGGCGGCTTGCGTTCGAGCCTCGTGAGATGCTTGAATCGCAGCTTCAGCTCAATAGCGACCACTGGGCCGACTGGCTCGCGACTAGATGCCCGGCTCTCTTGGTCCGGGGTAAGGAGAGCCGGATTACGACGCAAGACCACTGCGAGCAAATGGCGGCGCGACGGCCCAATACTCGTCTCGTTACGCTTGATGGAGGGCACGTAGTCCATCAGGACAATCCGAATGGCTTTGCGGAGATTGTGCGGGAGTTCTTGCATGACCTTTGAGTTTATACGTTTGTTCACTAATCGTGCGCGGCTTCGCCCAACATTTCCATCGAGAGGGACGCGTAAAAAACGGCACGCTCCTTATCCTTACGGAGTTAACTAGAAATATGCACTGGTTATATCTGGCAATAGCAATCGTGTCCGAGGTTGTTGCAACTTCTGCACTCAAGGCAGCAAATGGCTTTACTCGCTGGGAGCCATCGCTTCTTGTTGTGGCCGGATATGCGTCAGCGTTCTATTTTCTTTCGCTTGCGCTACGCACCATCCAGCTTGGTGTGGCCTACGCTATCTGGTCTGGTGTCGGTGTTGCCTTGATTATACTGGTTGGTTGGGTTGTTTACCGTCAGCCTCTTAATGTGGCCTCATTCGTCGGTATCGCGCTCATTGTCGCTGGCGTGATAGTGCTCCACATTTTTTCCAAATAGGTTATATGCCCTCAGAAAACGCGCTTGCTATTTATCTCCAGGAGATGGAGGAGTCCTTGCTCCAGTCCAGTGTTCGCAAGTCCGAGCGCGTTTCGCAATTGCTGGCCGAGAGGTTCTTCGAGTTCGGTAGCTCTGGGCGTACGCTCAGCAAGGAGCAAATTATTGCCTCGCTGCATGCCGAGTCGCCAGTCAACTGCACTGCTACAGAGTTCAAGGTCCAACTTCTGGACCCACAAACCGCGCTCGTCACATATCGTGCGTGTCGCCACAGCGAGCCACCGGTGTTCACGGTACGTAGTTTCATCTGGCAACAACGGGAAGGGCTGTGGCAAATGGTCTTTCATCAAGGTACCATTACGACTGCGCCCACATGAGAACAATCATCCACCCTGCGCTCAAGCGTGACAGCGCAAAAGCACGCGGCCCCTTAGCTACACGTTGGGCGTCAATACAACATTATTGACTTGGTTATGGAATTCAATCTCTCAACTGATATTGAAAGCATTTCATGGAAAGAGCTAGCTTGTCTTTTCGAGCAGGCACCTTTGGGTAAAAGGCGTGAGCCTGAAATACTAGAAGTCGCTTTCCGTAACAGCCTGCTAAGAGTTTTTGCCTTTCACGGTGCAAAGCTCGTCGGTGCGGGTCGCGCGCTATCTGACGGTGTGTGGCGCGCGGCAATTTATGATGTGGCGGTCTTGCCGGAGTATCAGGGCAAAGGAATCGGACATAAGATTGTTCGCCATCTCATTGATGCTGCGAAAGTTGATGTCATCATGCTGTATGCGGTGCCGGGCAAGTCTAAATATTACGAGCGCTTTGGGTTCCGAAAAATGGCCACTGCCATGGCAATCATGCCCAATGAAGAAGAAGCAAGAAAACGGGGCCTACTCGAATGATGCCCAACAACACGTTAGGTATCCTGCGATTTCTCTTTGAGCCCGAGCGCCTGCCCGCGGATGTCGTCGAGCGAATAGCCGACGGCAGAAATCGGGTATGGTTCCGCATCCTGAGCCTCTGGGAAATCGCCATCAAACAGGCCCTTCGGCGCGATGCGTTCGATTTCGCTCGTGAAAACGTCAATGGCCTAAAGACGCACGTTGAACAGAAGACCTTTGCTGCGGGTACCAAGAAATGATATTGGTTTGACAGCATGTTACCATAATGGTTTGCAAGGTGAATATTGGGCAGTATCCATGTGAACCTCCCGACAACAACTCCTCTCTACGGACGGAAACACTTTTTTGGCTGAAATAATTATTCCTATAGATACTGCTTGCCCTATTTGCGGGGAAGGAACTCTTATTCTTCACATCGAGGGTGACACGATGGAATATAAGGGAATAACTCGAACTATACCGTCCCAATATAAGGTCTGTACCGCATGCGGCAGTGAGCAGGCGGACATTGATGACCTGCGAGTCAACAAAAGAGCCATGCAAGCATTCAAGAAAAAAGTGGATGAGTTATTGACGGGGCAAGAAGTAAAAACTCTTCGCGAAAATTCGCATAAAAAACCTAGTGATGAGTCCCTGCTCTAGCTATGAAATTGGGTCTTTAGATCAGGAACGTACTCATGATTACGGTGATCTCCTTAGAAGCCCAGAACAAGTTTGGACAGTTGTTGAAAAGGTACAACGGGAACCGGTGGTTATCACTCGTCACGGACGGGCGACTGCCTACATGGTGTCGCCACAAAACATGCCGGGACATCAGAATTTGCAGGCTGCACGGCGCAAGCACAGTCAAGCGGTTGCCGAATTCGCGTGCACGGGTAGAAAACATGGCCACGAATCCCCATTCTAGCTATAATAGCCAGAATGGATGTTTGTATTAGGAGAGAACCCATGATTACGGTGACTTCGGTTGAAGCCCAGAACAAGTTCGGACAGTTGCTGGATACCGTGCAGCGCGAGCCGGTGGTCATCACCCGGCACGGGCGTGCCACGGCGTTTATGGTGTCCCCGCAGGACATGCAGGACCTCCAGGACTTGCAGGCTGCTCGGCGCAAGCGCAGTGAAGCGGTTGCCGAATTCGAGGCACACTTCGCCAGAACCGATGCCCATCTTACACCGGCTGCGCGGGAGCTGACGGATGAGGATGTGGTGCGCCTGGTGAAAGAATCCCGTTGAGTCGGCCGCAACGGATTGTCATAGATACCAGCACCCTGGTGGGGGCGATGTTACATCCAGATTCCGTGCCGCGCCGCGCTTTCCTGACCGCAGTCCGGATAGGTGAGCTCTGTGTCACTGAAGCCACCTTGCAGGAAGTGCAGGAAGTGCTACAGAGGCCGAAATTCGACCGATTTATTCCGCTACAAGACCGGCTGGATTTTCTCACCTTGGTATCCGGCCACGTCAGCATGTGGGAGATTCACGTCTCCAGCGAGCAGGCTGCGACAGGCGTATGCCGGGATGAGAAAGATACGAAATTCCTCTCTCTGGCGTTGTCTTGCCGGGCGGACGTTCTCATTTCCAGCGATGGGGATTTGCTGGTCCTGCACCCTTGGCAAGGTGTGCCCATTCTGACGCCATCAGCATTTCTGGAAAAAGTGAACTCATGAGTCTGCACCAGGAAATCCACTTCGAGTCCGAAATCTGCGCCGACATGGCGGCTTCCGGCTGGCTCTACACGCCACCTGAAGGCACCACCCTGAGCCCGGATGCCTCGGGCTACAACGCCGAATTCGCCATTTTTCCCGATGACTTGCGCGACTGGATGGCCGCTTCTCAACCGGAAACCTGGGAGAAGCTGGTTCAGGGGCACGGCGACAGGGCACTTACCGAAGTGATGGCCCGCCTGCGCAAGGCGCTGGACACCCCAGGGCACTCTTTACGTCCTGCGCCACGGCATCGAAATGCTGGGCTTGCGGCATCCCATTGCGCTGGCCCAGTTCAAACCCGCCTCGGGCATGAACCAGGAACTTGCGGCCCGCTACCAGGCCAACCGGCTCAGGGTGGTGCGGCAAGTCCATTACTCGGCGCACGACACGGGCCGCAGCCTGGACCTCGTACTGTTCCTGAACGGTCTGCCCGTCGCCACGGCGGAACTCAAGACGGATTACACCCAGGCGGTAGAGAACGCGGTCTATCAATACAAGCGGGACAGGCATCCCCGGCCGCCGGAGCGGAACACGCCCGAGCCCCTGCTGAGCTTTCCCGGTGGCGCGCTGGTACATTTTGCCGTCAGCAACTCCGAAGTGCGGATGACCACGAAGCTCGCGGGCATGGACACCCGTTTCCTGCCCTTCAACCAGGGGAATCAGGGCGGTGCCGGGAATCCCGCCAATCCGAGCGGCATCGCCACCGACTATCTCTGGAAATCCGTCTGGGCACCGACGTCCTGGCTGCAGATTCTGGGCCGCTATCTGGTACCAGTGCGGGACAAGAAGAAGCAACTGAAAGGCGTCGTTTTTCCCCGCTACCACCAACTGGATTCCACGCGGAAAATCGTTTCCGCCGTACTCCGGGACGGGGCGGGCGACAAATACCTCATCCAACACTCGGCGGGCTCCGGCAAAACCCACAGCATTGCCTGGACCGCGCACATGCTGGCGGAATTGCATGACGAGACGGACCGCAAGATATTCGACAGCGTGATTGTCGTCTCGGACCGGACGGTACTCGATGAACAGCTCCAGGAAGCCCTCATGGCCCATCAGCGGACGGCGGGCGTCGTGGCCGTCGTCAAAGGGGAGGGGGCTTCCAAAAGCCGGGAACTCTCCGAAGCCCTGGCCGCCAACAAGCAGATTATTGCCTGTACCCTGCAAACCTTCCCATTCACGCTGCAATACATCCAGGAACTCGCCGCCACGCGGGGGAAGCGTTTCGCCGTAGTGGCCGATGAGGCCCATTCCTCCCAGACGAACGAAACCGCGGCACGTCTCAAAGTTATACTCTCCGGAAGCATTCCCTTGCAGGGCGCCGCCACCGCCAGAGACGGGGCCGCACTCGAGATGGACGAGGTGGAGGACGTCTCCGTCGAAGACATGCTCGCCGCCGAGATGGAAGCCCGGGCCGCCGGTAAGGAAACCGGGATTACCTATGTGGCGTTCACCGCCACCCCCAAGGACAAGACCCTGCAACTGTTCGGCACCCGGCCATACCCGGAACGGTCGCCCAGTGACGAAGACAACAAGCCGGAACCTTTTCATGTGTATTCCATGCGCCAGGCCATCGAAGAGGAATTTATCCTCGACGTGCTGAAAAACTACACGCCTTACCAGTTGGCCTTCCAGTTGGCCCACGAGACCAGTGGTCAGCAGGAGGGCAAAAAACCCCCCGTCGTGGATGCCGGTACCGCCACGGCGGGCATCATGGGCTGGGTGCAGCTGCACAGCTATAACATCGCCCAGCACGTCCAGATTGTGGTGGAGCACTTTCGCAAATTCGTGATGCCGCTCTTAGATGGACAAGCCAAGGCCATGGTGGTGACCAGCTCCCGCCTGGAAGCGGTACGCTGGCATCTGGCCATGCGCAAGTACATCGCCTCCCGTGGCTACGCCCTCAATACCCTTGTCGCCTTCTCCGGGGAGGTGGAAGATACGGAATCCTTCGACAAGCCGGTATCGGAAACCAGCCGGGACCTGAACCCCGGCCTGAAAGCACGCAGCATCCGCAAGGCGTTCAGTTCCGAAAATGGTCATCGCGGCGAGTACGCCATTCTCCTCGTCGCCAACAAGTTCCAGACGGGCTTTGATGAACCCCTGCTCTGCGGGATGTACGTCCACAAACGCCTGGATGGCATTCAGGCGGTGCAGACCCTCTCCCGCCTGAACCGGGCTTATCCCGGCAAGGACACCACCTATGTCGTGGATTTTGTGAA
This sequence comes from Acidithiobacillus ferridurans, assembly GCF_003966655.1. NCBI lineage: Bacteria > Pseudomonadati > Pseudomonadota > Acidithiobacillia > Acidithiobacillales > Acidithiobacillaceae > Acidithiobacillus > Acidithiobacillus ferridurans. The sequence continues at coordinate 2,723,102 of NZ_AP018795.1, forward strand.
CAAGGGAGAGGACATCCTCAAGGCGTTCCAGCCCTACTATGAAACGGCGGAACTGGCCGGCGTCAGCAATCCGGACAGCATTTATGATTTGCGCGCCAAACTCGACGCCCAGGAGTTTTATACCGCAGAGGACGTGGAGGCCGTGGTAAGCGCGGTGCTCCAGGGTGGCAAGCAGGCCCGCGTGGATGCGGTGTTGCGCCCCGTGGCGGATGCCCTCCTGCAGCGCTTTGCCAAGGCTCGCGTCCTCTGGCAGCAGCATCAGCCCGATGACGGGGACAGCGCTCCGGCACAGGCCGCCAAAGCCGAAATGGACGCCCTGTGGCTATTCAAGAAGGACATCGGCACCTATGTCCGCAGTTACAGCTTTCTCTCGCAGATTTTCGACTACGGCAACACCGACATCGAAAAACGGGCGATTTTCTTCAAGCTCCTGCAGCGCTTGCTGACCTTTGGTCGGGATATCGAGGAGGTGGACCTCTCCGAACTGGCCCTGACTCACCACACCCTGAAGGAGCTGGCGACGGAGAAGCTCTACCTCATCGGCGGAGAAAAGCTGACCCCTTCGGAGGCCGGGGCGGCATGGTGCGGGACAAGCACCGGGAGAGCCTCGACGCCATCATTCAGCGCGTCAACGAGATTTTTGTGGGACACATCAGCGATAATGACAAGCTGGTGTATGTGAATGACGTCATCATGGGCAAGCTCATAGACTGCGAACTCCTCATCGAACAGGCCGCCAACAACACCAAGGAACAGTTCGCCAATTCCCCGGACCTGGACCGGCTGATTCTTGACGCCATCATGGAGGCCATGGCCTCGTTTACGTCCATGAGCACCCAGGCCCTCGAATCCGCCCGCATCCGGGCCGAGTTGAAGGATATCCTGCTGGGGCCGGCAGGATTGTATGAAAGGTTGCGGGAGGGGAGGGAGGGGCGGTAGTGCTTTATTAGGGTGCGAAATATCTTTGAGCTAAACGGTTTAACTCTACAAGAGGAAACAGCGGTTCATTTTTGAGGAGCGGAGGTATTGGGTAGTATTGCTACGTCGCGAGCGTTTTGCAATTGCTCTTGTATCTTGCCGTCAGCCGCGAGTTGACAAGCAATTTCTAGTACCCCGTGATTGGCTTTGAGGCTTTCTGCCCGAGTGGTTTTCTTTTCACCATATCGTCCATTTGTCGGCCAATAAACGGAGGTTAGGAGAGATTCTTCGATGGTATTTTCCATGTACTGGGAAAGCTTTTCCGCTGGGGTTGATAATTTATGAGTCTTTTCAAATTTCCCTGAGACGACATTCAGCAAGCCCTTAATCAGCTTTTCTACAGCTTGGGTGGAATCCCATCGAGATTGAGAGTATCGCCCCTGAAGCAGGTTAGCGCAAGAGGATTGATAATCGCCAAAAGCCGTATAGAACAATTGCTCGTCATTATAACTCACTCGCCAGAACAAATCTACAAACCAGGATAGTCCGATTATGGTAATGCGACACCATTCGAGGAAAGCATTCAGCTGCGCATCGCTCAGCCTGTTCGCCATCCCTTGCGTAAGCCCGTCTATACATGCAAGACAGTTTATCTTTGGCGGGATTTCTATTGAATAAATCATATCCCCCTTTTTAATTGGATTACCGTCACTATCAACTCCGCAGTTCTCCAGATTCCTGTCCAGCATGTACTCACATTTGCCGCCGTAGGTTTGCGGTACAGAAAAGCGCCAAATACTATTACCCAGCTCCACGGGTGCAAAACCCAACTCATATGGGTGATTGAGCCGGTTTCCATAGACGTCCCGATACCAGCGATGCCCTCTGGCCACGAGCTGATTGCCACTGAATCCTGGTTCATCGGCAAGAGCATCGTCAGGGTATATATGCGTCACGTCTCCGAAGGCTTCGCCGAATCGTAGAGGAAAAATATGCGGCCTTTGAGCGGGTATGAAACCCGATTCATTGAGATGTGCGTCCACGTATTCCATCTCACATTCGAATTCATCTTCGCTTTCCGGTCGCTTTCGTGGCCAGGTGTAAGTCATATAGGTAATTCCTCGGGTGAGCGGACAGTGTAACCTTCTGAAAGAATAGTGCAAGAATGACGAATGCTCGTTATCCAGGACCCTTGGGGAAACGTGTTTATTGCTATTACAGCGTTGGCGCGAGAGGGCCGGATGATGCCTTGCCTGCTGGATGGGGGGATGATGCCAATTCCCGGAAGTACCCCACCGGGGGCCGCCATCTCGTTAACCGGGAAACCCTGAGCCCCGCTTTCAGGCGGGGGTGGTATCGATGCACGTTGGTGCAGCTACGAAGGGAAGCGCTCGCAGATCTGTCAGTGCGGGGGCATCGTGAAAAAAACCGCTCGACGAGGGCAACGGCAGCGCTGGCGAGGGCACTTCTGTTCAGTTGCAGCAACCAACTGCCTATGGGCAATAAAAAAGCGCCCCGAAGGACGCTTGTGTGCTGAAAGATGCTGACAGTCAGAAGTGGTAAGCCATCCCCACGATGCCACGAATATCGTTGATCGTGGTGCTCGCATTCAGGGCATAGGGTGTGTAGCTGTACCGCATTGTTCTGGTACCGGGCCGTGATGCCATCCAGACCCAGCTTAAAATCGGCATACTGATAGGCCAGATATGGGCCAACCGCTGCGTCTTCACCAATGGCAAACAGCTTACCGATGCGCGCATTAAAAGCCATCGAGTGACCAGACACGTGGGCGGAGCCGGTACCACTACCACCAGCTAATGTCCCCGTAATACCACCCCCATTGATCGGCGAACCAAATGCGTAATCCGCGCTCAAATGGGTGTACCACAATTCCTGATTGACGCCGGTCATGGTAATGCCGACGCCGCCGTTCGTGTTGCCGCCATTCGCAGACACACTGCCAGACGGGACGCTTGCGCTCGCGCTGGATGGAGTGGCGGCGACTTCGCCATAGACCCCAATCGTATCCAAGGCCTGACTAAGGGTATCGGCTGCGGCAACTGGCGCAATGGCGCAATGGCCAGCGCTGTCATAATTCTGAGATTCATCACTTCTTCCTCTGATGGTTGGTAACCATCAGGTTAGGCGGATTTCTGGGAAAGGCAACCCGGCTCCCGGCCCTCTACTTACCTGCGTCGCGGCCCAGCGCCTCCAGATCCTCCAAGGACCATCTGGATGATCCGCGCGAGAAAGGCCATCCCTAAAAACGATGAAGGCGCCCAAGAATATTTCATCCGCCGTGTTGCACACCCGATCATTCCCAGTTCATGAGCCTTCATGCGTAAGCGTCTAAGCAACCCACCTTCCCAAATTTCCTGACCTGACCGATCCTGATCTGCATTCAGCGCGGAGGGATGGTGATGAAGAAAGAAGAGAAAGTCGCTTATTGGCGGCAGCAGGTAGAGGGATTTCAGGCGAGCGGACAGTCGGTCAAGAATTATTGTGCGCAGGCGGGGATCGCCGTAGCCACGCTGCATTACTGGCGCAAACGCTTTGCCGATTCTGTACAAACGCCGTTGCTGTCCGCCGTGCCCGAAGGGTTTTTGCCGGTAACTCTGGCCGCGCCGGTCAGGACGCCTGTTTCACCGGTGGAAATTCACCTGTTATCCGGTCGTAGCCTGAAGCTTGCGGCGCCGGTAGATACCAGCTGGCTCCAGACCTTGGTGCAGATTCTGGAAAGACCATGTGGCTAAATTCGAGCAGCCGGATCTGGCTCGCGGCAGCGCCCGTAGATATGCGGTTAGGCTTTGATGGCCTGGCGGCCAAGGTACAGGGGGTATTGGCTGCCGATCCTTTTTGCGGTCATGCTTTTGTCTTTCGCAACCGCCGAGGGGATCGTCTGAAATTGTTACTGTGGGATGGACTGGGCTTCTGGCTGGTGTATCGCCGTCTGGATCAGGGACGACTCCATTGGCCCCGCGCCGATGCCGGTGCCATAGAACTCTCCGCTGCGCAGTGGGCGATGCTGGTAGAGGGGCGCCCGTGGACGCCGTTACCGAGCCTGGAAAAATGCACACCAACACTGCTGTAACTAGCGGGAATTTCTTGTATAAATAGCCCAGTTCCGATACTATTTTCTGATGATTTCAGCGCCGCAAACGCCTCTTCCCACCAGCCCGGACGCCCTGCGCGATCTGGTGCTGAGCCTGCTGCAACAGCAGGAGGAACAGGAAGCGGAACGCACCCGGATCATCGCCCAACAGCAAGCGGCCATTGCCCTGCGCGATGAAACCATCGCCCGCCTGGAAAGCACCATCGCCAAACTGCAGCGCTGGCGATTCGGACGCCGTTCGGAAAAGCTCTCTCCCGACCAGATCAGTCTTTGGGAAGAAGCGCTGGATACCGAAATCGCGGCGATGGAAAGCCTCCTCGAAACCGTTCTGGAAGACAGTGCGGCCGTGACCGCTGGCCGTGCAGAGGGAGCAGCCGCCGACGCGCAGACCGTAGCGGTCCCCGCCCGTCCCGTACGCCGGCACCCCGGCCGCATGGCGATCCCCGCCCATCTGCCCCGGGTAGAAGTACGTCACGATCCCAAGACTTGCACTTGCGCGCAATGTGGGGGTCCACTCGAAACGGTCGGGGAAGAGATCAGCGAAAAACTGGATTATATCCCCGGACGCTTCCAGGTGATTCGCCATATCCGCCCCAAACTGGTCTGCCGCCCCTGCGGTACCCTCGAAAGTCCGGCATTACCGGCACAGGTGATTGACAAGGGCTTGCCCACGGCGCGCCTGGTGGCCCATGTGATGACGGCGAAACACGTGGATCACCTGCCTTTGTACCGGCAGGAAACCCAGTACCAGCGAGCGGGCGTACCGATCTCTCGCGCCACCCTCTGCAGCTGGCTGGGTCAGGGCGAATACTGGATCAGCCTGCTCGCCGAAGCCTGCAAAAGGGCCTTGCTGGAAGGAAAGATTCTGCACGCCGACGAGACGCCCTTGCCCGTCCTCAACCCCGGCAGCGGCAAGACGGACAAAGCCTATCTCTGGGTGTATCGCAGCCAGGCGGATGCCCCGCATCCCGTCGTGGTCTTTGATTATGCCCCGGACCGTAAGGGGATCCACGCGCAACACTTCCTGGGCGACTGGAAAGGCATTCTCCAGACCGATGACTATGGGGGGTATGATGCCCTCTACCGCAAGGAACAGATCATCGAAGCGGGATGCTGGGCGCATGTCCGCCGCCACTTCTATGACGTGGAACAGCGGGGTCCCAGTCCGGTAGCCCAGAAGGCCCTGGCCTGGATCGTCAAACTCTACGCCATCGAAGCGGAGATCAAGGAATCTCTACCAGATCAGAAAGTCGCCGCCCGGCAGCAGCGTGCCGGTCCCCTGCTGGAAGCCTTCCATGCCTGGCTCACGGAAACCCAGATGCAGGTGGCGCCGAAAAGTGGCATCGCTAAAGCCATCGGCTATGCCCTCAACCGTTGGAAAGCACTGACGCTCTACCTCGAAGAAGGACAACTCAGCATCGATAATAATCCGGTGGAGCGAGCGCTGCGGGGCGTGGCCATTGGTCGCAAGAATTTTTTATTTGTTGGAAATGATGCCGGTGGCGAGCGTGCCGCGTCCTTCTACAGCATCATCGAAACGTGCAAACTCAACGGCATCGAGCCCTTCGCGTACCTCTGTGACGTGCTCGAAAAGCTCCCGACCTGGCCCAACAAAAAACTCCACGAACTCTTGCCGTGGAACTGGAAAAAATCTGCATTAGCCTGATTGGCGCCAACCCGCAAGGGTGGGTTGGCTGAACGTTTACCTTCATGCGGAGCCTGCGCCAAATACCGCGCAAGGTCGCCAGCTACTTTCGGCATCCCGCTGCTCGCTACGCCATGTCGGATATTTAAGGGTCGGATGAATATTACTGGCAGACGCTTTTGAGGCTGCCAGCCAGGCATCGTTTGGTCCGAAGAGCAAAGTGCTAGTCAACGTCAAAGCATCGTTCAAAACCGGCAGCTTTGGTGTAGACTTTACTTTGGCATCCGGGATGCTCCAGTCAACAATGCACCGGATCCATAGGTTCCCCATCGTGACATTGGTCCGTGACGGAGGGAAGGGGGTGTTCATCCGATTACCTGAAAATCGAAACCACCATTATTTGTTGCTAACTTGATCAACCATAAGGAGAAACGCAATGCATAGTAAAAATAATCCTATTGTTTGGTTTGAAATTTACGTTCAAGACATGGAGCGTGCCAAAAGCTTCTACGAAGCAGTTCTCGCAATCAAGCTGTGTGAAATGCCCGCTCCGACAGCGGAAATGACTATGGAAATGTGGTCTTTCCCCATGGACAGAGAAGCCGGGATGAACACCTACGGTGCTGGCGGCATGCTAGTAAAAATGGAAGGCAAATCCTCTGGGGTTGGTGGCACCCTAGTATATTTTGGTTGCGAAGACTGTGCTGTTGAAGCGGCACGTGCCGTTGCGCATGGCGGTATTTTGATCAAAGAAAAAACATCTATCGGTGAACATGGTTTCATCGCTCTTGTTCAGGATACGGAAGGCAATATGATTGGCTTTCATTCAATGGTATGTAAACCTAGCGAATAAGGTCAGATTATGCTTAGCTCCGGTGTCAGGATTTGAACCGTTTGTTGGTCAAATTCTGACCGCCCCCCGGTCTCGAAACTGGTCTGCTCTATAATGGGTACGGGGCATGGGCTCTTGACATTACACCAAGCTTCAATGTTTACCATGGTCCAGTGGTGGGCTATACGCAGAGTATCAGTGATTATCCGTGGCCGAGGTTCCACTCCGGCACATGGCTGATGCCCTGTGCAATCGAATGTCAGTTCATACGGGCGGTTTTATTCATTCCTTTACACCTAATTTTCAACAGGAGAGAACCCATGAGCGATATCAGGCTGAAGATCACCGGCATGACCTGCGGACACTGCGTGCGGGCCGTGACCAAGGCGCTGGAAGGCGTACCTGGTGTAGAAAAAGCGGACGTTACGTTGGAGCCGGGAGAAGCCGTGGTGCATGGCCTAGCGGATACCGCCACGCTGATCGCCGTGGTCAGGGAGGAGGGCTATGAGGCGGAAGAGTGCAAAAAGTCACAGAGCGGATCGTAGCTGCAAATGGCTTGGGACAAGCCGGCGCACCGGAAACAGGCGTATGGCGGATCCGCGACAAGGCAACTATATGATTTTCCATTATTATAAGAGGGATGGACAGTTTTCTGTCGCTGACACCGGACACTTTTATGGCAGAAAATGTCACCAGAATTCCGCAAAACTCATATAAAAACAAGGGGTATTTCAATTGGCATGAATATTGATATTGCTGGTTCGCAGTTTCAACCTTGAGGAGTAAGTAACATGTCCATGAAAACTTCTGCTATTGCTATTGTCATGATGTCTGCCTTCGCAGTTTCCACCGCCTTTGCGGCGACGCCAGCCAAGGCTCCGGCGAAACACCCAGCCAAAGTGGCCACGCACAAGGCCGTCGCGCATAAGGCCGTTGCGCACAAGGCTCCTGTGAAAAAAGCCACAGCCAAGAAAGGTTACTAAGGGGAACTTCCCTAAGTAGGAAAAAGGGGCCTTCTGGCCCCCTTTTTTATTTGGGGGAGCGGGTATCGGGCCCATTCCAGGGGTGCCAATCTGCTCAAATTCGCTATATGATTGGTGCGTAAACGGAAAGGAACCCCCATGTTGCACTGGATCACCGACAGCCGCGCCGGTTTTGTGGCGTTACTGATGGTCGCCTTCATCGTGGCGATAGGCGTGTATGTGTTACCTGCTCTGATGGCCTGGAGCATGGATAGCCCGCACCGGATACCCATCACCCTGCTGGATCTATTGCTCGGCTGGACCGTCCTCGGCTGGGTTGCCGCGCTGATCTGGGCAGTCATGAGTGGCAATGGCGATAATTTTGACGACGACCGTCCACCCCGCCGCCAGGAGCCCTGGATGTGATAGAGTCTAGGTCGGAACGGCGATGCTTGCGGCATGGATGCTCTGCACACTCATCCCGGAATCATCAGCGACAGGAAATGATATGAACACCGCAGTAACTATGGGCCTTACCGCAACCGGGCGGATTTTTGGGCAGTCCGGACCATTCCGGATTTGGGTGGATGCCTGATTTGAAAACATCTCCATTGGTCATTTTCACCGTGGGCACCGCGGCCTCTGGTAAAAGCACCTGGGCTCGATCGGTGCAGTCCCGTTATACGGGGTTGCGTATCGCTATTATCGAAAGAGACGGGATTCGGGTTTCCCTGCACGAGGGGAAGATCGAGGGGGTGTTTTCCTGGTCGGCGTGGAACCCTGCCCTGGAAGGTAAGGTCCAGCAGCTTTGGGAACGGCAGGTGCGGAGTGCCATCGGTACGCACGATGTCCTTGTCCTTGCCGACACCCATCTGGATGTCGACGATCTGGCAAAAAAAGCACAATGGTTGCGGGATCAGGGGGTCACGGAGATGTCTGTGCATTACTTCCCGGCCTTGCCGCTGATGGAGCTCATCCGCCGCGATCGGGGAAGGGGCCACCCGGTAGGTGGCGAAGTGCTCAGGGAGCACATCAAAAAGCTGGAGCCGGAGGACCGCTACTGGGAGGCTGTGGAGGGCCTTTAACTACCGCGATTCAGATGGAACCTTGGTCCAGATGGTATTGCCGCCGAGCCACGAAAAGCCGACATAACCGTACACCTTGAGTTTGCGGGAATCCAGAGTCGTCAGTGTGCCATGATAGTAGGTTTTGCTGTTGGGGTCGTAAATGCGGCCCTTTGCCCATTCCCCCGGACGTCTGGGCACGAAGTCCGCCAGAATTTGCGGCTGCCCCTTGGCGCGGGCCTGCTGCACAGTGTCCTGCATATGTCTCACGCTCTGTCCGAAAATCATACCATTTTTTGCGTAAATGCGGATGTATCCATTGCCCCCGCAGTTTGCCACAAGCCGGTAATGCTCTCGCGCCCTGAGCCTGCAAAAGCGATACCGATACTCCCCAAAAGTAGCCCGGTGAGGACGAGACAACGAGCTAAAAGATGTTTCATTCCTTGACCTTCCCAGCCTTGTGTCCCTACATACACAAATTTATGTTGCAAAATTTTAACAATATGAGCAACGGCTGGCAACTGCGGCCGGATGGCGGCGCTGTCCTGTATCGGGCCTTGCATTCTGCAGTGATACTGTATAAAAATATAGCCATCGCCAGCAGGTGGATCCGCTGGCCCTCAGGAGATATTGCATGGATGAACTTACCCCCCGGCAGTCCGAAATTCTCGGCTGGATTCGTACCCGTATGGCGGAAGACAGTCTGCCGCCTACCCGTGCGGAGTTGATGCGGGCCTTTGGCTTCCGTTCACCCAATGCTGCCGAAAGTCACCTGCGGGTACTGGCGCGCAAGGGCTATATCCTGCTGCAGAATGGTACGGCCAGGGGCATCCGCCTCTGTGCAAGCGAAGAAGAAACCGGTTTGCCGCTGATCGGGCGCGTGGCCGCCGGGCAACCCATGCTGGCCGAAGAGTTCCGGGAAGGGCAGTTGCCCGTCGACCCAAAGCTCTTTTCGCCAGGCGCCGATTACCTGTTGCGCGTGCAGGGCATGAGTATGCGTGATGCCGGCATTCTCGATGGCGATATTCTCGCCGTCCGTCACGATGCCTCGCTCACTCCCCAGGATGGTCAAATGGTAGTGGCCCGGGTCAACGGTGAGGTGACGGTCAAACGCTGGAAGCGGGATGGCAAGCAGGTCTGGCTGCTGCCGGAAAACCCGGATTTCTCCCCTATTTCTGTGGATTTGCAACGCGACAGTCTGACAATCGAAGGCGTGGTGGTCGGACTGCTGCGTATCGGAGGCAACTTATGAATCCATCCGCACATAAAACCGCCGTCGACACCCTGTTGAGCAACCATCCCCAGCACTTGTGGCGGGGTCTGAATAATCAGCGGACGCCGGGCGTGGCGGCGCACTGGCCGGATCTGGAGCGGTTGGTAGGTGACTGGCCACGTGGCGCCATCACTGAAGTGGTCAGCGCTCTGGACGGTATCGGAGAACTGCGTCTGGTGCTGCCCGCCGTGGCGGAACTGAGTCAGCGCGAGGCGCGCTGGATACTCTGGGTCGCGCCTCCACATATCCCCTATCCGGCAGCACTGGCGGCTGCCGGTGTCGATCTTGCACGGATGCTGGTGCTGCATCCACGCAAGGGCCAGAATACGCTCTGGGCGCTGGAACTGGCTCTGCGTTCCGGCAGTTGCAGCGCGGTGCTGGCCTGGCCGCCGACTCTACAAGATATCCAGTGGCGTCGCCTGCAATTGGCGGCCGAGGCGGGCAACAGTCTGGCCTTCTTCTTTTTCCGCCAAAGCAACGTCGCTACGGTGCCCGTTGCCTTGCGTCTGGGTCTGCACCCTGCCCCACAAGGAATCGACGTGAACGTCCGTAAACGTCGTGGTGCCATGCCGACGCGGGGTATGGTGGCGCTCAGCGACCAACTGGCGCTGGCGTTCTGAAACCCAATGTACTGGCTGGCGATACAGTTTCCGCGTTTGGGCGTGGAGCTTCGGGAACGGGTGCAGGCAGAAGCGGCCGCGCTGGCGCTGGTGGACGCGCAGGGCAGTGCTGGAACCTTGTTGCAGGTCAACGCGACAGCGTTTCAGGCGGGACTACGAACGGGCATGACGACGGCGCGGGCTTTGGCTATGCTCCCGGAACTGCAACTCTGTACTCGCGACCCGGCTGCCGAAGTGCAGGCGCTCAGCCACTGGGCCAGGCTGCTTTATAGTCTGGCACCACGGGTAGTGCTGCTGGAGGAGATGTCCCCCGCCCTGGCGGTGGATATCTCCGGTAACACCCGCCTGCAGCAGGACGACACATTGTTGCAGGTCGTGGCGGCATGGGCTGCTGCGACGCGACTGAGTGTGCATGCCGGGGTGGCTCCGACACCCCTGGGTGCCGCCTTACTGGCGCAATGGCAAGGAACCAGTTCCGGTCCTGGCTCCAGCTTTTGCCCAGGGGCCGTCGACTGGGCGCTGCTCTGGCCGCGAATCCCCATAACTCTGCTGCCTTGTGCCGCCACCACCCGTGCGGCCCTGCTGGCCTTGGGGGTTCGTCATTGCGCCCAGCTTCAGGCCCTGGACCGTGCCGATCTGGTCAGGCGCCTTGGTCCCGAATCCTTGCATGTGCTGGATCGTCTGAGCGGTAGGATAGATGATCCGCGTCCCGCATTGTCTTTCCCGATGAATCCGGAAGTTTCCATCCCGCTGTACAGTGAAATCCGCCACTGGGAAGGCCTGCGCTTTGCCCTGCACCGTGCTTTACAGGATCTTCAGCTTCTTCTCCGGACGCAGGCGCAGGCCAGCCGCTCCTGGCTGCTGCAGTTGCAGGGTCGTGAGCGGCAATGGTCTTCCACGCTGGAGGTACGCGATCCTTCCACGAAGGTGGAAACATTGTTGACGCTCTGGCAATGGCGGTTACAACAACAGCCTCTGGATTTTGCCGTGCATACCCTGCACCTGCAGGCACTGGCGCCGCATCACTGGTCCGGGCGTCAGGCCACCTGGTGGCAGGACGAGGCGGAGGAGGCGCGCTGGCAGTTGGTGGAGCAATTGCGTCAGCGTCTGGGTGACGTTGCGGTATATGCCGTCGCCGGGGTGGCGGATCATCGCCCGGATTATGCCTGGCAGAGGGTACCGCCGGGAGCTGGGCAGGGAGAGGCCAATGCCGCTCGTCCCCTCTGGTTGCTGGCGCAGGCACTGCCGCTCCATGCCCCACCGCTCCTTCCGCCGGCGCAGGTAGAACGTATCGAAGGCGGCTGGTGGGATGGCCGCGATCAGAGCCGGGATTACTTCCGCTGGCGACATCCTGGCGGGGCTCTGTGCTGGGTGTATCGGGACCGGCGTCAGGGGCGTTTCTATGTGCAGGGCTATTTTGCCTGAGTATGCCGAGCTTCACTGTCTCAGCGCACTGAGTTTTTTACGGGGTGCCAGTGCCGTGGAAGACCTGCTGGACCGTGCCCAGGCTCTGGGATACCGCGCCCTCGCCATTACCGAGGAGTGTTCCCTGGGCAGCGCGGCGCGAGCCCACAGCCATGCCCACAATATCGGTTTTCCGCTGATACTGGGCAGTGAAATCGCCCTGACCGATGGTCCGCGCATCGTCCTGCTGGTGCAGGAGCGTGACGGTTATGTCGCGCTATCCCGCTTCATCACCCGCGCCCGGGGACGAGCGGAAAAAGGCAGGTATCAGGCCCTGCTGGCGGACTTGCAAGGACTTGCGGGTTGTCTGGCCATCATTCTACCCGATTCACAAAGCCTACGCTTTGATGCTGCCGACGCCATCGCCGTAAGGGATTGTCTTGGCGCCGAAAATGTCTGGCTTGGCGCGGAGCTCCTGCGTGGCTGCGACGACGCGGCGCAACTTCGGGAGGTGTTGGAGCAGGGCAGGGCGTTGAAGATTCCTTGTCTGGCTTGCGGGGATGTCCACATGGACCGGCGCAGCCGTCGTTTTTTGCAGGATGTGCTCACTGCCATCCGCCTGCGGCGTCCGCTGGCGGATCTGGGCTGGGCACTGGCCCGTAATGGCGAGCGCCACCTGCGCCCGCGCCCCGTACTGGCGGAACTCTATCCTCCGGAGCTGCTGGCCGAAACCCTGCGGGTGGCAGAGCGCTGTCAATTTTCTCTAGATAGTCTCGTTTATCGCTACCCCGATGGAGCCTGTCCCGCAGGCCAGCAGCGGAATGATTATCTCGCCGAACTGGCCAGGCAAGGCCTGCAACGGCGTTATCCCCAAGGTGTCGCCACGGTGGTAACCACGCAACTGGAGGCGGAACTGGCACTGGTGCGGGAACTGGATTACGCCGGCTATTTCCTGACCGTCCACGATATCGTCCGATTCGCCAAGGGGCGCGGTATCCTCTGCCAGGGCCGGGGCTCGGCGGCCAATTCAGTCATTTGCTATGCCCTCGGCATTACGGAAGTAGACCCTAACCGAATGCAACTGCTTTTCGCGCGATTCATTTCTCGCGATCGCCGGGAGCCGCCGGATATTGACGTGGATTTCGAGCATGAGCGCCGCGAAGAAGTCATTCAGTACGTGTTTCAGCATTACGGGCGGGACCACGCCGCACTGACCGCTACCATCATCCATTATCGGCCGCGCAGTGCCATGCGCGATGCCGCCCGTGCCCTTGGTTTTGCGCCGGCCGAGATTCAGCGCCTCACCCAGGGCCTGGCCTGGTGGGATGGCCGCCAGATTCGCCCGGAGCGTTTGCAGGAGCAGGGCTTCGACCCCACCAGCCCGACCATCCAACGCCTGATCACCGTAGTCAATGCACTGGTCGGTTTCCCGCGTCATCTCTCCCAGCATGTCGGTGGCATGGTGCTTTCTGCGACCCCCCTCGATGCCCTGGTTCCCATCGAACCCGCCGCCATGGCGGAGCGCACGGTGATTCAGTGGGACAAGGACGATCTCGACGTCCTTGGTATTCTCAAGGTCGATATACTCGCGCTGGGGATGCTGAGCGTGTTGCGCCGTGCCCTCGATGATCTGGGCATGACCCTCGCCGACATCCCTGCCGAAGACTCCACCACCTACGCCATGCTCCAGCGAGGTGAGAGCTTGGGCGTCTTTCAGGTGGAGTCGCGGGCGCAGATGGGCATGTTGCCGCGCCTCAAACCCCGTTGTTTTTACGACCTGGTGATCGAAGTGGCCATCATCCGCCCAGGTCCCATTCAAGGGGATATGGTGCATCCCTATCTGCGTCGCCGCCAGGGGCTGGAGCCGGTGCGCTATCCTGGACCGGAAGTCAAAAAGGTGCTGGAACGGACCCTGGGTGTGCCGATTTTTCAGGAGCAGGTGATGCAGATTGCCATCGATGCCGCCGGTTTCAGTGGTGACGAGGCGGATGGTCTGCGCCGGGCCATGGCCGCCTGGCGGCGCAAGGGGCATCTCGGCCCTTACACCGACCGCCTCATCCGCGGTCTCCGTCTGCGTGGCTATTCCGAAGCATTCGCCCAGCGCCTTTGCCAGCAGATTCAGGGCTTCGCCGAATATGGTTTTCCCGAATCCCATGCCGCCAGTTTCGCCCTGCTGGTTTATGCCTCCGCCTGGATCAAGTGCCACCATCCGGCCATATTCACTGCCGCGCTACTGAATAGTCAGCCCATGGGTTTTTATGCCCCCGCCCAGATCGTGCAGGAGGCCTACCGCTGTGGCGTTGAGGTATTGTCCGTGGACATCTGCCATAGTGACTGGGATTGTAAAGTACAGGATAGGGTGCTGCGTCTGGGGCTTTGCCTGATCAAGGGCCTGTCACCCAAAGAGGCGGAAAGGCTTCTGCACTGGCGGGCGCAGGGCGGTGCGCTGCACAGCGAGGCGCTTCGCCACGGCCTTGGTCTGTCCGCTGCCGCACTGCACCAACTGGCATATGCAGGGGCTCTATCCAGCCTGCACGGGGACCGACATCAGGCCCTGTGGGCGGTGCAGGGCAGTCTGCCCCTGCCCACCGCATTGCCCATGCCGGTGGTACCGGAGCAGGCTCCCGCCCTTCCTGCCGAAACGCCCGCTGCCGCCTGTATTGCCGATTATCAGCAACTGGGCCTGAGCCTTGGTCCCCATCCCCTGCATTTTCTGCGCAAGCGGATCGCCCAAAGTGGCTATCGCCGTATCGCCGAGGTGCGCATGCAGCACCACGGCCGCCCGGATCGTCTCGCCGGTCTGGTCACCCACCGGCAGCGTCCCGGTACAGCTCATGGTACGGTATTCCTGACACTGGAAGATGAGTCCGGCATGATCAATGTCATCGTCTGGCCGCAAAGGGTCGAAGGCTGGCGCCGGGCACTGCTGCAGGGCCGCCTGCTGGGTATCGGCGGTCGGCTGGAGCGTCAGGGCGCCAGTCTTCATTTTATCGCCGACGCCATGGAGGATCTCAGCCCCTGGCTGGGTACACTGAGTACACGCTCCCGGGATTTTCATTAGTCCCGCTACCGAGGAAGTCCCTGCCCAGACAGCGGGCTCCTCTGGTCCGTCCCGCCTTACCTGGATGGGGCCGTCTGGCTTTTACCACGGCCACAGGTTTAGAATCAAAGCGCATCTTCGTTACCTCTCGCAAAAACATAAGGACCGTATTCACTCATGGAGAAAAAATCCATCGCGTTGGCCGTAGGCCTTTTCATTATCGGGGGACTCACCGGCGCCGTCGTGGAACGTTTTGCGGTAATGCCCGGCACAGGATCGGGAGTCAGTCTCGGCACAGCGGCTAGCTTGCTGGAATCCGTGACCCATGGAGAAGCCAAGGCCGAGAAGGTGTTTCCCGGTCCCGGCGGATTGACCGGAATCGAGGTGACTTTGCAGGGCCATCCAACGGTCGCCTTTGCCACTGCGGATGGCCGATACCTGATTGCCGGTCCGGTCCTGAACAAGCAGGGTGAGGATGAAGCGCACACGGCGATGGTAAAACTTGGCCTGATTCCCAAACCGGCGAGCGCAGGGACTTTGGCAGCGAAGGCGGTTGGTGCCGATAGCTTTGTGCTGGGTACAGGCGGACCGGAAATCACTGCTTTCGTCGATCCAAACTGCATTTTCTGCCACAAGTTTTATGAAGAGGCCAAACCGCTGATCGAGGCCGGCAAACTCAGGGTGCGTTATGTGGTGGTGGCTTTTCTCAAGCCGAACAGCATGCCGAAGGCCGCAGCCATTCTTGGTGCCGCAGACCCCGCTGCCGCCATGGCGAAGAACGAAAAGGGCTTTGATACGGTGACGGAAGAGGGGGGGATTGCACCGGCGCAAAATCCTGCCGCCGCCACCCTCAGTGCGGTAGAAAACAATACCAAGCTACTGAGCGAAAGTGGTGAAATGGCTACCCCCACCCTGATTTACTGTAATTCAAAGGGTGAGCCGACCCTGGTACACGGCTTGGGCAAAGAAAGCTTCATGGATTTTGCTGCGCATATCGGTAATCTGCAAAATGGGGTGTGCCAGAAGTGAATATCTCAGGATCGACAGCGGCGGTAATCCGGCGTGGAGACTACCAGGTTCCCAGCTATCAAGTTTCTGAAATCGCCTTGGATGTGCGCCTGGATCCAGACAATACCGAAGTACATACCCGCCTTCAGTTGCATCGCATCGCACCGGAGCCGGTCGCGGAATTGTATCTGGATGGCGAGTCCTTGGAACTGTTGGATATCCAGCGGGACGGCCAGGCGCTGGCAGAAAGCGCATATCGGCTGACCGAGGGTGGTTTGCTGTTGCTGAATCCCCCGGAAGCCTTCATTCTGGAAAGCAGGGTACGTATCCATCCTCGGGCCAACACCGCGCTTTCCGGTCTCTATCATGCGGGCGGGCAGTTCCTGACCCAATGCGAAGCGGAGGGATTCCGGCGTATTACCTATTACCTGGATCGCCCCGACTGCCTCGCCCGCTTCACGGTGACCCTGCACGCCCCGCAGGACGGTTGCCCGGTATTGCTTGCCAATGGCAACTGTATGGCCACGGGTGTTGAAGAGGGTGGCTGGCACTGGGCGCGCTGGGAAGACCCCTATCCCAAGCCGGCCTACCTCTTCGCCATGGTGGCCGGTGATCTGGCGGTCGTCCGCGACCGGTACCGTACCGCTTCCGGCCGGGAAGTAGCCCTGGAAATCTATGTGGCCGAACGCGATACCGGTGCCTGCGCCCAGGCCATGGACAGCCTCAAACACGCCATGCGCTGGGACGAAGAGGTTTATGGCCGGGAATACGACCTAAACCGCTATATGATCGTCGCTACCGACAGCTTCAATATGGGCGCGATGGAGAATAAAGGCCTCAATATTTTTAATGCCAAGTATGTGCTCGCTAGCCCGGAAACGGCTACGGACAGCGATTATCAGGGTATCGAGTCGGTTATCGCCCACGAATACTTCCACAACTGGACCGGCAATCGGGTGACCTTGCGCGACTGGTTCCAGCTCAGTCTCAAAGAAGGCCTGACGGTGTTTCGCGATCAGGAATTCAGCGCCGATCAAAATTCCCGCGGCGTCCAGCGCATCGGCGATGTACGCCGTCTGCGTGCCGCCCAGTTCCCGGAAGACGCAGGCCCGCTCGCCCATCCGGTGCGGCCCGATGCCTACTCCGAGATCAATAATTTCTACACCGCCACGGTCTATGAAAAAGGCGCCGAATTGGTGCGGATGATGCACACCCTGCTCGGCAAGGTGCCATTTCGGAAGGGTATGGATCTGTATTTCGAGCGTCACGACGGCCATGCGGTAACCATCGAGGACTTTATCGCCGCCATGGAAGACGCCAACCAGCGTGACCTCTCCGGGTTTCGGCGTTGGTATGGCCAGGCGGGAACACCCGTTTTGCGGGCCACCGGCAGCTACGATCCTGCCCGGCACAGCTATACCCTTACCCTGCATCAGGAAACCCCGGCAACCCCCGGTCAACCCGTTAAAGAGGCGGTGCCGATCCCGGTTCGTATGGCGCTGCTCAACACCCAAGGGCAACGTGTGCCTCTGGAGCTTGCCGGGGGTGCCTCCGAAACGGTATTGCTGCTGGAGCAATCGGAGCAGTCCTGGAACTTTGCGAACTTGCCGGGTCCGGTGATTCCTTCCCTTCTGCGCGGCTTTTCCGCCCCGGTGCGGCTGCAGGACCCACTGGATGACGACGCCCATGGTTTTCTGGCACGCCACGATGATGATCCCTTCAATCGCTGGGAAAGCATGCAGGACCTTGCTGTAAAGGCCTTGCTCGCCGCTGTGGCGGATTCGTCGGTCGCGCCGTTGCCCGTCACATTGCGGAACGCCGTTGCAGCGACGCTGGCGGACCGTCAGGTGGATCCTGCCTTCTGTGCCGAACTGTTGACGCTCCCCGGCGAGGATTATATTGGCGAACAGATGCCTGTAGTCGCCGTCGAGGCCATCCACCGTGCCCGGGAGGGGATGATGCGCGCCATCGGCAGCCATTTCGCAAAGGAATGGACCGATCTGTATCACGATCTTGCTGCCGCCTATCAGCGCGACGGTCTGTCCATCGGTCGCCGGCGTCTACGCAACCTCGCTCTGGGTTATCTCATCGCCGGTGAGGGCAGCAGGCGCGAAGGGACGATCCTGTACGCCCGTCAGCAATATATGCAGGCCGACAACATGACGGACCGGCTGGCGGCTTTCCAGTTGCTGGTGCAACATCAGCATCACGATGCCGAAGACGTCATCCTCGACTTTTACCAAAGGTGGCACGACTACCCGCTGGTGATCGACAAATGGTTTGCCATACAGGCGGCTGCGCCACATCCGAAAACCTTGCGGCAGGTGGAACATCTGCTGGTGCATCCAGCCTTTGACTGGCGGGTGCCCAATCGGGTGCGTGCGGTACTCGGCGCATTTGCCGCCAATCCCACGGTTTTCCATGCGGCGGATGGTTCCGGTTATACTTTTTTTGCCGAGCAGATCCGCCGTCTGGATGACATCAATCCGCAGACGGCGGCGCGCCTGGCGACACCCCTCAGTCGCTGGCAGCGCTACGATGCCCCGCGTCAGCAAGCGATGGTGGCAGCCTTGAAAATGTTGGCCGGTAAGCCTGGGCTTTCCCGCGATCTGGCAGAAGTCATACAGCGTTCTCATCCAGATAAAAAGTAGACAGCGGCGTCATGCAAAGAGCTTGAAGGGGTGTCGAAGCATCAGCTCCACGGCCGGGAGATACTCTCCAGCCGTTTCCAGTGCCGGGAGAATTTTTTGTGTTGCCGGACCTCCCGGGCATGGAGATAGCCCATCAGCATCCCCGCATGGAAGGCGAGCCCGTGCCTGCGGCTTGTAGCCAGTCCTGCAAGATGCTGTCCTGCCATATCTGCGTCATGCATTGCGCCGGAGATTTTTTGCAGAGCGGAGAGGGTCTTGAGCAGCGCCTTGCTATCTTTGCTGGGCCACATATCTCCTAGTGCGAGAATAACATAGCGCCAATTCTTGATGTGAATGCGCAGAGCATGAAACTCGATGGGGGTTTGGGCCGCAGCACCCGCCGCCGTCAATTTGCGGTCCTGACGCCGCAAATGCATTTCCGCGTAGTGCTGGAGGTCTTCGTCACTGTGCAACGCTGCACGCAGCAGTAGCGCCCAGAACTGCAGTATCGTAGCGGCGAGGTGACCCAGTCCGGCAGCGGTGGCCTCGGCCTCCGCGCTCAACCATGTGTACAGGGGCGCGGCCTCTGTGCCTGTCTCGGCAGCCAAAGTTGCCCAGTATGTGGCCAGGACTTCATGATCACGCCGTATACTTTGCTGGTGAAACCAGTCCGCCAATTCCTGACGGACACCCTCCAGACGCTTGTCGGTATCCAGCGTCCGGCAGAATCGCAGCAATGCGCGCAGGCTGCGGACGGCTTTGCGCAAGTGATGAAAGGTCTCCGGGCTGTTACCGGTCGCATGCTGCCTAGCTGCGGTGAGAGACTGCTGACATTGCTCGATCAACAGGCGGCTGAGTGCCTTTCCGGCATTTTCGTGTCGGCGTAGCGGTGCTGCTTTGTCCCCCAGTGCAACGGCATCGGCGGGTATCAGTCCGGCCAGACGCAACCCCCGGAACATCTTACTCTCCCCATCAGGCAGCAACGGCAGATGGGCGCATAGCTCCGCGCCCATCTCCAATATCGCAGCAGGCCCCCCGGTTGCCAACTCCAACTCCATTTCGAGAATCGGTTCGCATAGGCCGCTGGCAAGGATTTCTCCACGATCCAGGGCGACCACTATCTGGCTGCCATCGGCACAATCCACCCGGCTTTCCAGCCGCTCAAAACGGGTTTCGAGGATGGCCTGCAGAGCCAAATCCA
Organism: Acidithiobacillus ferridurans; assembly: GCF_003966655.1. Taxonomy (NCBI): domain Bacteria; kingdom Pseudomonadati; phylum Pseudomonadota; class Acidithiobacillia; order Acidithiobacillales; family Acidithiobacillaceae; genus Acidithiobacillus; species Acidithiobacillus ferridurans. The sequence continues at coordinate 2,742,811 of NZ_AP018795.1, forward strand.
GAAACGGTGCCAACAATGCCGCAGCGTCCGGGTCGGTAAACACCCGGAGGTCCGCTGCGGAGGAGGAAACGGTGACATTCCATTCGGGGCGCTGATGTAATCCGCCCATGGACTGTCCATCGGCCTTGAGGGTGGCGACCCACTCCTTACCTTCTCGACGCACCCGATACGCGAGTTTCGCGCGCCGTAAGGCGCCGTCCCGGCTGTCATAATAGACCGCATGCAGTTTCAGGGCGGGGGCTTCCCCCAGCGCGAGCAAAGGGAACTTGCAAATCTTTTCCCAGGTGACAGGGGAGGGGTCCAGTATTTGCAGTTTAAGCTCCTGTTCCATATTTCCCTTCCATCACGAAACGCAGAATCTGCGCCCATTGCGGCAGATCGGCCCGGGTTTCGGCGGCGCGCAGGTCTGCCACTCCCGCGCCCAGTTGTGCCGCTCGCACGTAAAGTTCGCTGTCGCGCAGGGTGGCCACTACCGGCAATTGCAAATCCGCAAGAAAGGTCTGCAAATGCTGTCCGCCCCTGGTACGCGCATTCACCCGGTTGGCGATCACGCCCATGCGCACTTTTCCCTTACGAAAGCGTTTTATTTCCTTTAGTTGTTCCAGGAAGACGCGGCTGGCGTCCATATCGAAGGAAGATGGTCCGATGGGCACCAGCAGTGCTTCCACCTCGCCCAGCATGTCTTCCAGACGCCCTTTCTTAAGGCCGGCAGGGGCGTCAAAGACCACGAAATCCGTGGGTGGATAATCGCGGAAATCCCGGTCTGCATCTGTAATGACGGACAGCTTGGGCAGGTGTTCCGATCGCCGCCCAGCCCAGGTACTGGACGAACGCTGTGGGTCCAGGTCGGCGAGGAGCACCGAACCACGCAGTGCCAGCAGGCTGGCGAGGTTGGTAGCGACGGTTGTTTTTCCGGCGCCTCCTTTACTGTTGAGCACCAGCACCCGGATCAATGCTCGCGCCTCTCACCCATAATGACTGCTCCTGTTGTAGTGTTCCAGCAGGCGGTCCTGTGCGGATTTACAGTTGGCATCCAGGGGATTGCGCAAAAAATCATAATCACCATCCGCACGCATCGCCCAAGCGTTACAATCGTCTTCCAAGTATAGCTGAAGGGTTTCCGTGAGTATGCGGGCGCGCAAGTCGGGGTCGGTAATGGGTACCGCGACTTCCAGACGGCGGAAAAGATTGCGCCCCATCCAGTCGGCACTTGATATCCAGAGGCGGGGATCCCCGTTGTTTCCGAAGTAATAGACGCGACTGTGTTCGAGGAAACGGCCGACAATGGAACGTACCCGGATATGATCGGAGACACCTGGTATGCCAGGGCGCAGGGCACAGGCGCCGCGCACCACCAGGTCGACTTCCACCCCGGCCTGGGAGGCCCGGTACAGGGCGCGAATCAGATCGGGGTCGACCAGCGCGTTCACCCGTACGATGATGCGGCCTTTGCTTCCATGCCGGATCTCCGTATCGATGGCTTCCTGTATTCCCTGGAACATCGTAAAAGGACTCTGCAGCAGACAGCGCAATTGCGGCGCCTTGCCCATGCCGGTGATATGCATGAACAGGTCATTCATATCCGCCGTGATATCAGGATTTGCGGTGAGCAGGCTGAGATCGGTGTAAATCCGCGCATTGCGGGGATGATAATTGCCCGTACCCAGGTGCCCGTAGAGGCGGATCCCGTCCTCCTCCCGGCGCAGGATGAGAATCATCTTGGCATGCACCTTGTGATTGACCACGCCGTATACCACTTGCACACCCACTTCTTCCAGACGCTCGGCCATCCGGATGTTATTGGCTTCGTCAAAGCGAGCCTTGAGTTCGACCACTGCCGTGACCTGTTTCCCGGCCATGGCCGCTTCTATCAACGCGTCGATGATCGGGGAGTCAGGGGTGGTGCGGTACAGCGTCTGCTTGATGCCGATGACTTTTGGATCGCTGACCGCCTGGCGGAGGAAATCCAGAACCGGGTTGAAGCTCTGGTAGGGGTGGTGCAGCAGGATGGGCGCCTCCCGCAGTTGCGCGAATATGTTCTCGGGGTGTGAACAAACCGGTGGCAGCCCCGGTACGAAGGGTGGATAAAGCAAGTCGGGACGGCGGACCATTTCAATGATGGCCGCCAGGCGTGACAGATTCACGGGACCCTGCAATGAATACAGGTTGCTCTCACTTAGTTCAAAATGTTTCAGAAGATATTCCACCACTTCCCGCGGACAGTTGTTAGCGACCTCCAGCCGTACTGCCTCGCCAAAGGGGCGTAGTGGTAATTCATCGGCCAGCGCGTCGAGGAGATTGTCCACCTCCTCCTCATCCACAAAGAGTTCACTGTTGCGCGTCACCCGAAACTGATAAAAACCCTGGATGGTCAGGCCCGGAAAGAGCGCCTGCACATGTTCGTGGATGACGGAGGAGAGAAACACGAAATCATTCGGACCCGCGAGATGTTCCGGAATCTGGATGATGCGGGGGAGAATGCGTGGCGCCTGTACGATGGCGATGGGGCTGTGTCGCCCGTAAGCATCCTGGCCTTCCAGAACGATAGCGAAATTCAGCCCTTTGTTCTGTACCTTGGGAAAGGGGTGGGCGGGGTCGAGACTCAGGGGAGTGAGTAGAGGTAGCACATCGGTTTGGAAATAATTGCCGATCCAGCGCTTCTGCGCCGCCCGCCATTCGCGGCGGCGCAGCAAGCGAATACCTTCTCTAGCCAAAGCGGGCAGCAGGCGCTGATTCAGGCATCGGTATTGTTCGGAAATGATTTCATGGGCCTTTTTCGCGACCGCCTCGATTTCACGATGGGGCCCAAGCATATCCGGCCCCAAGGGGCCGGCGCCGAATTTAAGCCGCTGCAACAGTCCGGCCATGCGCACTTCAAAAAATTCGTCCAGATTGATGGAAACGATGGTCAGGTAACGTAAACGTTCCAGCAGCGGTACGCGCTGGTCGTCGGCTAGAGCCAGCACCCGCTGGTTGAAAGCGAGGATGCTGAGGTCTCGGTTGAAGTACAGCTCAGGGCTGTCGAGAGGCGGCGCGGAACGGGCGTTTTCCGGCGCAGGCACCTCAGACATGCGGTGCCCCCATGCGATGCTCCGCAGCGATCAGGGTGTTCTGCAGAAGGGTGGCCACAGTCATGGGTCCGACCCCGCCGGGGACCGGGGTGATCCACGCTGCACGCTGCTCCGCGCCGGCAAAGTCCACGTCGCCGGTCACACGCCCATCCGGAAGACGGTTGATTCCTACGTCGATCACCACCGCGCCCTCACGAATCCACGCACCAGGGATCAATCCCGGTTTGCCGGCCGCCGCAACCAGCAGTTCGGCGCGCCTTACATGAGCCGCCAGGTCCCGGGTAAAGCGATGACAGACGGTCACCGTTGCGCCGGCGAGGAGGAGTTCCAACGCCATAGGGCGCCCGACGATGTTGGAGGCACCAACGATTACCGCCTCTTTTCCCTTGATATCGATGCCCGATTCCTGAAGGAGAGTCATGATGCCCGCAGGTGTGCAGGAGCGAAGCAATGGCGCGCGCAAGGCGAGACGGCCGATATTGTAAGGGTGGAAACCATCCACGTCTTTCTCCACCGCGATGGCTTCGATGATCTCTTCCGGGTCAAAAGGGGGGGAAGTGGCAGTTGCACCAGGATGCCGTCGACCGCGTCATTGGCATTCAGCTCCGCAATGTGGGCCAGAAGCTGTTGTGGATTAGTGTCTGCTGGCAAGTTGGCGGAGAATGAGGCAATTCCCACGGAAGCACAGGTCTCCCGTTTTTTCTGTACATAAATCCGGGAGGCCGGATCAGCGCCGACCAGCACTACCGCAAGGCCGGGGGAGCGCCCCCATTGGCGGAGAAAGGCATGGCTGCGAAGGGAAATATCGGCATGTATTTTTTTCGCGATGGCTTTGCCATCAATGCGTCGCGCAGTCACTTGGGCCTCTTTGGCGAGGTCTCGCTACTCAGGAAAAAATGCTCACCCATGAAAAAGTTACCTATGTGAAAAGCGGGCGCGTCAACCGGAGAGGTGGCGGCAAAACGGAGCATCCCCGGAAACGAGAGCTATGTTCGCCGGTTATTCTTCTGGCAGCCCCTTCTTTTGTCAAGCGAAAACGGGGCACTGAAGGGTACCCCGATCCATGATGTCCAACAAGATGAAACCGTCTTATCAAGCTTCCCGGGAATTTTGAGGTTCCCGTAAATCCTTGGCGAGTATCATATACATGGCAGGCACAACGAAAAGCGAGAAAAAAGAGCCGATCGCCAGCCCGGTAAAGATGACCAGACCCATGTCGAAGCGGCTGACCGCCCCGGCTCCACTCGCCAGCAAGAGGGGCAATACGCCCAGCACCATCGCACCGGTGGTCATGAGAATGGGCCGCAGACGGATGCTGGAGGCTTTTTCCACGGCGGAACGCTTGTCCAGCCCTTCGTGTCGCTGGATCTGGTTGGCGAACTGGACGATGAGGATGCCTTGCTTGGCGATCAGACCGATGAGGGTGATCAGGCCCACCTCGGTGTAGATGTTGATGGTGGCCAGCCCCAGACTGATGAAGATCAACGCCCCGCTGATGGACATAGGCACCGTGATGAGCACGATGAGCGGATCGCGAAAGCTCTCGAACTGCGCCGCCAAGAGCAGATAAATGAGGAGGACGGCCAAGGCAAAGGTGACCAGCAGCCCGCTTTTCTCCTGCATATACTGCCGCGACTGGCTGGAGTAGTCGATGGAGAAGCCCTTGGGCATGACGTTCTGGGCCTGGGTTTTCAGATAAGTCAAAGCTTGGCCGAGGGTCACGCCGGGGGCGGGTACCGCCTGAATGGTGGCGGAATTGAGCTGCTGGAACTGCGGCAGGAACTGCGGCTGCACTTTGGTTTCCACAGACACCAGGGTGGACAGTGGCACCATCTGCCCCGTTGCGGTGGCGACGTAGTAGGTCTTGAGAAGGCCCGGATCGGCGCGGAAGCGGTCCGGTACCTGCGGGATCACTTCATAACTCCGGCCTTTCAGGTCAAATCGATTGACATAATTGCCGCCCAGCAGCGGCTGCAAATCCTGGGCGATGTTTGCCATGGTCAAACCCAGGTTCGCCGCCATGTTGCGGTGGATATGGAGGACGATCTCCGGGTTGTCGATGCGCAGGTCCTTGGTCACGTAGATGAACAGGCCGCTTTTTTGGGCGCGGCCGATGACCTCGTTGGCCACCTGATCCAGCTTGTCGTAACCTCCGCTCGACTGCAGCACGAATTGAACCGGCAGACCACCAGCGGACCCGGGCAGGGACGGCCGTTGGAACGACGCCACCTGCAGACCGGTGATCCCATTCATTTGTTTTTGTACCTGGGGCGCCAGCTGCATGGCGGTTACCGATCGCTTATCCCAATTTTTTAGCCGCATGCCGGCGATGAGACTGTTGGTCCCGCCACCACTCCCCACGGAAATGCCGGTGACCATGAAGGTGGCTTTGGTTTCCGGATATTTACTCAGGTCATGGACAATCTCCATGCCGTACTTGCTCAACAGTTCAGGGGTGACGTTAGGCGCGCCGGTGCCCATGTTGAAAATGATGCCTTGATCTTCCTGCGGCGCCAGTTCCTGTTTACTCGTGGTGAAGAGGAAATAAATACTCACAAAAATCACGGCGGCAAAAAGCATGGTCACCGGCACGAAGTTGAGGCTACCCCGGAGCAGCCGATCGTACAGACGGCGTAATTCCTCGTAGCGGGTATCGATGAAGTGGGCGAATCCATGTGCGCTGCTGGCTCGGAGTATCTTGCTGCTGAGCATAGGCGACAGGGTCAGCGCCACCACCATGGAAACCAGCACGGTAGCCACCAGCGTAAAGGCGAACTCGCTGAAAAGACTGCCAGTCAGGCCGCTCATGAAGCCGATGGGGGCAAAGACGGCGATCAGCGTGGTGGACATCACCACGATGGCAGTGCCCAGTTCCCGGCCGGTCATCAAGGCCGCCTGCATGGGGCTTTTACCCTCGTCGATGTGGCGATGAACATTTTCCACCACAATAATGGCGTCATCCACCACCAGGCCGATGGCCAAAACGATGGCGAGCAGGGTGAGCAGGTTGATGGTGAAGCCCATGGCCCACATGATGAAACCAGCACCGATGATGGACAGGGGAATGGCCACTGCCGGGATGAGCACCGAACGGAAGGAGCCCAGGAAGAGGAAGATCACCAGGACCACCACCGCCAGCGTGATGCCGATGGTCAGCAAGACTTCGTCGATGGAGGCCTTGATGTAGTCCGTGGCGTCGTAGGGGATGGCCATGTGCATGTCTGGCGGAAGGGCAGTGCCGAGTTCGGCCAGTGCCGCCTTGACCCCCGCCGCGACATTCAGCGAGTTGGCCGACGGTGACTCCTGAATACCGACGAAAGCCGCCGGCTTGCCGTCAAAATAAGCGCTGGAATCATAATTCTGCGCCCCGAGTTCTACCTGGGCGACATCCTTGAGGCGGATGATGGTATTACCCACGTTTTTAACCACGAGGTTGCGGAACTGCGCCGCATCATGGAGGTTGGTGGTGGCAACGATGGTGTCCCCCGTCTCGGTCCCCCGGGTGCTCCCTACTGCTGAGATGAAGTCGTTGGCTGCCAGAACCTGGGACACCTGGGACGCGCTAATCCCGAGGGCGGCCATCTTCCGGGGGTTGAGCCAGACGCGCATGGAGTACGTATTGCCGTTCCCGGAGCCGGGCGGCAGGATCTGCGCTTCGCCCACGCCGCTGACGGCCGCGAGCTTGGGCTGAACCACCCGCAGGAGATAGTCGGTAATCTGCTGCTGGTTCAGGTGGTTGCTGTAAAAGGCGATGTACATGAGGTCAGTGGTGTTGCCCACCGTGACGTTGATCACCGGCAACTGGCTGCCGGCGGGCAGTTCGTTGGTCACCTGCTGGACCTTCGACTGGATATTGGCCACCGCCGCGTCGGGGCTGTAATTCAGTTTCATGTACACGGTAATGGTGGACATGCCCTCGGAACTGTTGGAGGTCATATAGTCGATGCCGGGAGCGCTGGCGATCACCCGCTCCAGGCGGGTGGTGATGAAGCCCTGGATGGTGTTGGGATTGGCGCCGGGGTACGCCGTGGTTACCGTAACCACGGTGTTGGTGAGGGCCGGGTACTCGCGCACCGTCATTTCCGTATAGGCGCGCAACCCGAGGAGGAGGATCACCAGACTCAAGGCCGTAGCCAGAACCGGTCGATGAATGAAGATATCCGTAAATTTCATCGCCGCCGTCCTCAGGCTTTGCCGCTGGCGGGGATTTCGACAGGACTACCCTCGTGGAGCTTGATCTGCCCCCCGGTGACCACCAGTTCTCCCGCCTGCAGTCCCGACAGAATCTGAACCTCATTGCCTCGCTGAATGCCGGTCTTGACGATGCGCTGGAGGGCAATCTGGCTTACCTTGCCATGGACGGTTTTTTTCTCCACCACATAGACAAAGTCACCGAAGGTATTATAGGTGATGGCGCTGGCGGGTACGGTCAACACTTTCTCCAGCCTTTTCTCGATTACCGTGACATTCCCGAACATACCCGGCCGCAGGATGGTCTTGGGGTTGGGTACCGTGGCCTGGACGTCAATCTGGCGCGTAGCGGTATTGATGGCCGCACCCGTGGCGGTGATCTTGCCGCTGAAGGTCTGGCCGGGATAGCTGTCCACCTCCACCTGAACGGGTGTGCCCACATGAATGCGGGCGAAATCACTCTGAGGCACCGTAAAGTTCACAAAAAGGGGATCCCAGGACTGAAGATCGACCATGGCGGTCCCGGGGATGATGTATTGCCCCAGATCTACCTGGCGAACTCCGAGATAGCCGCTGAAGGGCGCGCGGATGGCGAGCTTTGCGAGAGTGGCGTGGTCATTTTTTACGGCGGCGACCGCGCTTTGGTAACTGGCCACCGCGGAATCGAGCTGAGACTGGCTGGCGGCCTTGGTGGCGATCAGCGTCCGCGTCCGGCGGAGATTGATCTGGGCCAATCGCTGCTGAGCCTCGTCGCTGGCCAGTTGCGCTAACTGGTTACTGTTGTCGATCTGGATCAAAGGGGTACCGGCCTTCACGTATTCTCCGGAATGAAAATAGATACCGGTAATGGCACCGCCCAACTGGGGCGTCACCTCCACGCCCTGGATGGCGGCAAACGATCCCACGGCGGTTACTTCCGGGTGCCACTCCCGCTCTACCACCTTGCTGGCGCTGACGCTGACGACTGGTACAGGCATATGCGCCAAGGCCTGGTGCATCATATAGTTGCCGTAGAGCTTGAAGCCGAAAATACTGCCGAAAAGGATCAGCAATATAAGAATGACAATGACAAATGCTTTCTTCATGACCAGTCTCCTCGGCGGATGGCTGTGTTGAATGCGGAATGGCTCATGGCTTTACCTGTGTTACCGGCAACGCGCCAGCAGAGGGATGAGGCTTGCCCTGTGTATTTGCGGGCGGTGATTTCCTGTCGGTTTTGTTCCACCAACCGCCGCCTAATGCGACCAGCAGCGCGGCCGTATCCTGATAGCGCTGCGATCTGGCGGTTATTTCAGCGATTTTGGCGTTGTCATACTGCACTTCTGCAGTGAGGAGAGTGAGATAGTCAGATGCACCCGCACGATAACTCGCCTGCGCCAGCCGCAGTGCTTCCGCGGAGGCCCGTAGCGCCGCGCGTTGCGCAGCAAGGGTCTGCGCGTCATGTTCCACGGCGCGCAAGGCGTTGGCCACCTGGTCAAAGGCGTTCAGCACCGTACTGCGGTAGGCGGCATAAACCACATCGTAGGCAGCATGGGCCTCGGCTTTCTGAGCTTCCAGTTTGCCGCCCTCGAAAATCGGCTGGGACACGGCACCTACCAGGCTCCATATGCTGCTGACAGGGTTGAAAAACAGCGCGGGATGACTCGCCGTATCGCCAAACGCAGCAGTAAGCTGAACGGTTGGGTAGAATTGCGCCCTCGCCTCACCGATGACCGCATTTGCGGCCTTCATTTGCGAAAGCGCAGCGCGGATATCCGGACGCTGTTTGAGCAATTGCGAGGGGAGACTCACCGGCAATTCTTCGGGTAGTTGCAACTCGGTCAGGGTAAAGGGCTGCCGTCTGGCATCTGCAGGAAAAGCGCCCACGAGAATGGCCAGTTCATGACGATAGACGGCGAGTTGCTGCTTCAGCGGAGGCAACGTCGCCATTTCGCTGGCCAGTTGGCTGCGCTGGGTGACGACGCTGAGATAGTCCACGGCGCCCGCCTTGTACTGGTTCTCGGTGAGTTCCAGAAGCTGCCGCTCCTGGGCCACGATGGCCCGGGTAGCGCGAATTTGCCCCTCTGTCGCCGCCTCGCTGACGGCAGTGGTGACGATGTTACCGGTCAGGGTCAATCGCGCCGCTTCCAGTTCCCACCGCTGATATTTTACCAAAGCCTCGCTGTTGCGATAGACCAGACGGTTGACGCCGAAAATGTCCGGGTAATAGGAAACTCCGACGCTTCCGGTAATCAGGGAATAGTGAAATCCGCTGCTGCCACCGAAGGCCGCCCCGCTGGCTTTGCTCCGATTGGCCTGCAGATTGCCGGTGACTTGTGGATAGAAGATGCTGGCGTTCGCGCGCGCGGTGGCCTCGGCCTGTTTCAACTGGGCCTGAGCCTGGGCGATGGTCGGGCTGTTTTTCAGGCCTACCGCGATTAATTCGTCGAGTGCCTTGGAGTGAAAGAGTTTCCACCACTCTTCGTGCAGCTCTTTGCCATATGCGATCTCCTGGGAGTGACCGGAAGGGCCGCCCGGAGCCACGGTTTTTTTGGGGCTGATGCCCGCCGTGTAAGGTGTTTTGTCGGCTGGTGCCCGGGGAACGCGCAGCGGCGGCTCAAAGCTGCAGGCCGCCAGACTTCCCGCAAGTACCGTTGCCAGCGCCGCAGCGACGGGTCTTGGTAGTAGTTTTTGCAAAACAACACCTCTCAACGGCCTGTACCGACTGGTCAGTATAATGGCGAGAATCCTCCCTTTCTGTCAAACCGACCTCACCTCTTTCCGTCGGCGCACGTTGGACGCCCGCAAAGGTACATCCGAGCCAGAATGATCTGTCCTAGAGAAGTATATATCACCTCTTGAATTAGAGAGAGTTTCACCGCATATTGGAAGCGGAGTATTTTGATTGGAGGAGCGTATGAAGACAAAATTTTTTGGAGCCGTCGCCATGCTTTGCCTGCTGGCAGCGCCTGCTGCATGGGCCGAGCCCAGCGTAGCCCAGGTTGCCCAGGCCGTGCAGGCGGGTCACCTGAGCCAGGCGCAAGGCATGATGCAGGAGGTGTTGGCTGCGCATCCGCAATCTGCGGAAGCACAGTATGTGGAAGCGCGAATTCTGGCGCGCCAGGGTGACTGGGCCGGGGCCCGCACGGCTTTGCGGAAAGCGGAACAGCTCGCGCCTGCCATGCCCTTTGTCAAACCGCAGGTGCTGGCAGCTTTTAAGCAGTCTCTGCAGCGCCATGTTGACAAACCGGTCGGCAAAGCCGGTCACTGGGGCGCTGTGCTGGCCTTTTTCCTCGGATTGGTAGCCCTGATCGCGCTGATCTCCATGCTCCGGCGGCGGCGCCAACAGCCCGGGATGTTGTACCGCGGACAGCCTTCCGGACCCTTCGGTGGTACGAATGGGTACGGGCCCAATGGGCCGATGTATCCCGGCGGGGGTACCATGGGCGGCGCACCGCAGCAAGGCGGTGGGTTGGGGTCGAGTCTGGCATCCGGCATTGCCACCGGCATAGGGGTGGGGGCAGGCCTGGCGGCCGGGCAGGCGCTGGCGGGAAGCCTTTTCGGACATGGCAGCGAGTCGGGCAATGTGGGCAGTGAGGGCGGCAATAATGCTCTCGGCCTGACGGATGACTCCTGGGGCAACGATCAACTAGCGTCCAATGATGATTTCGGTATGGATGATGGCGGAGACGGCTGGGGCTAAGCCACTTGTTTTTGCAAACTCGGAGGGGCGTCGCTGGATGCCCCTTTTTTAATTCGTTTCTGAGTATTATGGCAACAGATAACCGAGATTGCGCAATGCCCGACAGACGGCGATCAGCGGTAAGCCCATCAGGGCATTGGGATCCTCGCCTTCCATGTGTTCCACCAGGCTGATTCCCAGCCCTTCGGAGCGAAAACTCCCGGCACAGTCCAAAGGCATGTCCCGTTCCACGTAGCGATGGATTTCCGCATGGGTCAGAGCGTACAGGACGACGCGATAGGGTACCAGAAACGCTTCCGTACCAGACGGGGCGACCACCGTCACACCAGTCAAAAAGTCCACCGCCTGGCCCTGCATCCAGGTCAGTTGCGCAACCGCCTGTTCGATATTTCCTGGTTTGCCGAGAACGCGGCCGGCACAGACGGCCGTCTGATCGGCACCAATCACCACCGCCTGCGGGAAGCGTTGGGCAATGGCCAGCGCCTTGGCGTCCGCCAGACGGCACACCAGTGTTTCAGGGGCTTCGTCCGGGAAGGGCGTTTCATCCACCGCTGCGATTTCCACCCGAAACGGGATCTGCAACCGGCGCAGGAGGTCCCGCCGGTAAGGGCTGGTGGAGGCCAGAATCAGTTCGGGCAAGGCCATGCGTAGGCGTCCTTAACCGGTATTGCGCTGACCGGCAGATATGGCGTTGATGGTGCGCAGCAAGGGATCCAGCCATATCTCCCGGAATTCCGGGGGGGTCTCGTCGTTGCGATAGCGCCGCAGCAACGCGAGTTGAATATGATTCAGAGGTTCCATATACACATTGCGTCGTTGCAGGGAGAATGCCAGGGTTGGGTTGTCGGCAAGCAAATGGTCAGCCCCGACGATGGCGAGCATCTCCGCCTGGCTGCTTTCAAATTCCGCCTGAATTTTACGGTAGATGGCGGTAGCGGCATCCCGATCGTTGGGTAAACCTGCGTATTCTCCGGCAATCGCCATGTCGGTCTTGGCCATCGCCATACCGATATTCCCCATGAGCGCCCGAAAGAACGGCCAGTGTCGGTACATGTCCCGTAGTGCCTGCAAACGTTCCGGCTTGTCCTCCCGCCAGCGGGCGAGGGCGGAACCAAGACCGTACCATGCCGGAAGAACATGCCGTGACTGAGCCCAGGCGAATATCCACGGAATGGCACGGATGGAGGACATGGAGCGATCGCCGCGCTGGCGATGGGAGGGGCGCGAGCCGATGTTCATGTGGGCGATTTCGTTGAGGGGGGTGGCCTCGTAGAAATAATCCATGAACCCTGGGGTGCTTTCCGTGAGATCGCGGTATACAGCCTCCCCGGTCTGGGTGAGTTCCGCCATGATTTTCAGATGGTCCGGGTTGTCGCCCGACGCCGAGCGAACCAGTCCTATGCTCGCCTTGATGAGGCCTGCCGTACCTACGGTCAGTTCATACACCGCCGTCTCCAGATTGGCGTACTTGAAGGAAAGCACCTCTCCCTGTTCGGTAATTTTGATCTGCCCGCGTACCGTATCCGGTGGCTGTGCCAGAATGGCTTCATAGGTGGGGCCACCGCCGCGGCCCACACTGCCGCCGCGACCGTGAAAAACTCGAATCCGTATTTTCCGTTTGTCTGCCAGAGCTGCCAGCCGTAGCTGGGCCTGATACAGGGACCAACTGGAAGAAAGTATGCCGCCATCTTTGCAGGAGTCGGAATAGCCCAGCATCACCTCCTGGATGTCATCCTGACTGCTGAGAATCTTGGTGTAAACGGGGTTGTCCAGCAGGGTGGACATCACCGTATCCATACGCTCCAGATCGTGAATTGTTTCAAACAGCGGGGTAATGGCGATCTCGCTGTAGAGGCCCTGCCGTGACCATCCGGCCAGACCGAATTCCTTGGCAAGCACCAGTACCTCCATAATGTGGCTTGCCTCATGGGTCATGGAGATGACGTAGTTGCCAAAACCGGCGGTGCTGACTTCACGCCGTAGCTGGGCGATGCAGCGGAACATCGCGCAGGTTTCCGCCGCCATCGGGGACAGGTCAGGCGTTTGCTCCACCAGCGGACCGGGGCGGCGCAGCGCGTCGGAAAGCGCCAGTATGCGCGCTTCTTCGGAAAGTTCCAGATAGTTGGCGAAGCCCGGAATTCCGGCGAAAAGCTCGGCGATGGTGCGGGAGTGTACGGAAGATTCCTGGCGGATATCCAGGTTGGCCAGGTGAAAGCCGAAGGTCTGGACCAGCCATATGATCTCCTGGACCTCATTGTCGGCGATATACCCGTCATTGTGGCCACGCAGTGAGTCGCGTACCAGCAAAAGGTCATCAAGGAAATCCTCCGCTGCGGCATAGGCGGGACCCGCCGACTCATTCAAGACCTGACCGTTTTCCAGTTGGCGCAGACGCAAGTCGAGACGGGTCATCATGTAACGCAGCTTGCGACGATAGGGCTCACTGGGGAAACGTTGGTCCACCCACTCGGCAAGCTCTGGAAAGTCGTCTGCGTCACGCTCCAATGAAGCAAGTAGAACGGGAGAGATGGCACAGAATCGGCTGGAATGTCCGAGCAACTGATAGAGGTCACTCAGACGCTGCTGATATTCTTTCAATACTTCAATGCTCTGGGTGCGCAAAGCCCAGCCGGTAATGGCCGCGGTAACATTGGGGTTGCCGTCCCTATCCCCCCCGATCCAGGAACCGAAGCGGATGAACGCGGGAATATCGATATCGGCATTTGCAAAAACCCGGCGCGCGGCCCGGCGCGCGGCCCGATAGGTGAGAGGTACCGCCTCGAACAGGCTATCGCGGAAGTAGAACAGGCCGTTTTCCACCTCATCCTGTACCTGTGGCTTGTTGGTGCGCACCTCTTCCGTTTCCCAGAGTATCTGGATCTGCGCCCGCAGGTTGTCCATCACTTCCTGTTGTTCTTCGTCATTGAGCGCAGAATCGTCGAGCATCTTGCTGGTCACGAAAATGCGGCGCAGGCCATGGAGGACCGTCCGGCGCTTGGACTCCGTAGGGTGTGCCGTGAATACCGGCAGATAACGGATCTGATCCAGGAGAAATTGCAACTGTCCGGGGTTGATACCCTGGCCTTGCAGCTCGCGGAAGGTTTCCTCGAAGGACCCTGTCCACAGCATGCTGCCCTTTTGGAGCAGACGGCGGCGGTGCAGGTGCTGGAACTCCTCTTCGGCGATGTTGACCAAGCTGAAATAGGTGTTAAACGCACGGATGACCAGGACCAGATCGTCTTGGGGAAGGGCGTCGATAAAGCGAGCAAGTCGCTCCCGGAGACGAAGATCCTCCCGCTTGTGGAGGCGGATGTATCCCTGACGCAGTTGCTCCACAGCGTTGAATACGCGATGCCCGGCCTGTTCGCGCAGAACCTCTCCCAGCAGGTTGCCGAGCAACTTGACGCGGCTACGGAGCGCTTTACCGTTGAGGGCCTTTTTTTCCACGTATTTCGTCTCCTTTGAAGCTGATCCGCCCGGAAACCGCTTGGCAACCCCCCTGTTGCCGCTTTCGGCTCCGGGCAGGCGGAGCCGAACGACACACGAGATCACTTTTGACGGCTGGCTTTGCATCTAACGTAATGGCAAGTGTGCGACAGGTCAATTCACCGTGAGGCTGGTCTCCGCAACCCTCGCCCCGAGGGCGCGTCCCGATGTCGCGCAATGCATGGTATTCGGATTGTTTTTGCGGTAGGCTGATGGCCTCGCAGTGGAAGGAGGCCCGCAGGCTTTTTCACTACATCTAAAAGCGCCATAAAGCGACAGTCTTAAGGAGATAAAAATGGCCGGACAACAAAAAGGACAGGTCCTTCAGGATCCTTTTCTCAATCTTTTGCGTAAAGAACATGTTCCTGTCGCCATCTATCTGGTGAACGGCATCAAGCTGCAAGGTTTCGTGGAGTCCTTTGACCAGTTTGTCGTGCTACTGCGCAACAACGTCAGTCAGATGATTTATAAACACGCCATTTCCACGGTGGTTCCTGGTCGCGATGTGCGTTTGCCCTTGCCGGAAGCTGAAGGTGAGAGCAGCACCGAAGAAGAGGCTTGATTCTGGCGAATACCGCAGTCGCTGTGGCCGCACCCCGGGAGAGGATTCTGCTCGTCCATGTGGTATTACGTGGTGAGGTGGATCCCGATGCCGGGGCGGAGTTTTTTCATCTGGCCACCGACAGTGGCGCGGATGTGTTGGAACTGCTTTCCGTTCAGCGCGGACGTCCTGATCCTGCGACCTTTCTGGGGCGTGGCAAGGTGGCGGAACTGGCGGGGCGAGTTGCAGCATTATCCGTGGACCTCGTTCTTTTCGACAGGGTTTTGAGTCCTGTTCAGGAGCGCAATCTGGAGGGCGCCCTCCACTGCCGGGTTGTCGACCGGGTAGGTCTCATCCTCGATATTTTTGCGCGGCGGGCGCGGACCCATGAAGGCAAACTGCAGGTGGAACTGGCGCAACTGACGCGTCTCCGTACCCGCCTTATCCGCGGCTGGACCCATCTGGAACGCCAGCGCGGCGGCATCGGATTGCGGGGTCCGGGTGAAACGCAACTGGAAACGGACCGTCGTCTCATCGGCGAGCGCATTCTTTCCCTGCGCGGGCGCCTGATCAAAGTGGCCGCACATCGGGCAACACAGCGGCGGGCACGGCAGCGGGCACCCCTGCCGACGGTCGCCTTAGTCGGTTATACCAATGCCGGCAAATCCTCCCTCTTCAATACCCTCACCAAAAGTTCCAGCTACGCCGCGGACCGTCTTTTCGCGACCCTCGATCCCGCCATCCGGCGTTTGCAGATAGGAGGGCATGAAGCCATTCTCCTGGCCGATACCGTGGGTTTTTTGCGCGACTTGCCCACCGACTTGATTGCCGCTTTTCGCGCGACGCTGGAAGAGGTAAATCAGGCGCAATTACTTCTTCATGTGGTGGACAGCAGCGCGCCTGATCGCGATGCCCAGATTGCCGCGGTAGATACGGTGTTGAGGGAAATTGGCGCGGAGGGTATTCCCCGCCTGCTGGTACTGAACAAGGTGGAGCTCACCGGAGAGGTGCCGGGAAACGTGTATGAGAGCTCTGGCAAACTGGCAGCGGTGCATGTCAGCGCGCACTCGGGTGTCGGCATACCCGAGTTGCTGCAGGCCGTGACACAGCGTGTGGGGCGCTCCATGTTGCGCGCTGATCTGACTCTGATGCCTGAAGAAGGAGCCCTGCGTGCGCGGATACATCGTCTGGCCAGCGTTATCGATGAGCGTTTCGATGAGCAGGGCAGGACGCATCTGACTTTTGACATTGATGGTCTCAACTGGCGGCGCCTGCATACGCAGATGCGCGATAGCGGTTGTCAGGCGATGGACGCGCCCCCTACAATACCGGCTGATGGCTGAGGAAGGAGAGCAGTATGCCGTGGAGTGATCCGGGCGGGAACGGAAACAAAAACGATAACAACCCCTGGGGACGGCGTCCCGGTGCGCAAAAGCCGGTTTTCGATATTCAGAAAATTACCCGTGAGTTGAAAAAGCTGGGCGGTATTTTCGGCTCGGGCGGCGGGCGCAGCGGTGGGCCGAAGATGGGTTACAAATGGCTGCACCTCCTGCCTTTCCTGGTGATCGGCGTGCTGATCCTGTTCTGGGTTGCTTCCGGCGTTTATGTCGTGAGACCGGGTGAAGAAGGCGTGGTATTGCGTTTTGGCAGAGAGGTCGGTATCAGCCAATCCGGTTTACACTACCGCCTCCCTTTTCCCTTCGAGAGGGTATACTTGCTCAATGTAGCGCAGAGCCGGCGTCTGGTTCTGGGCTATAGCGGTGCTGCCGATACCCAGAATCCCGGCATGATGCTGACCGCGGACGAGAGTGTGGTGGATGTCCGTTTCGCTGTGCAGTATCGCATCACCAATGCGGGACATTACCTATTTGCTACCGCAAATCCGGATCAGTTGATTTCCTTTTGTGCGGAATCCGCCATGCGGGAGGTCGTGGGACGCAGCAAAATCGACAGCCTGATCACTTCCGGCAAAGGCGCCATTCAGCAACAGGTGCAGCAAATCACCCAAAACCTGCTGAGCCGTTACCACGCGGGCGTCAGCGTTGATTCGATACAGCTGTTGGAGGTGACGCCTCCCAAGGTCGTCCAGCCGGCGTTTGCGGATGTGGTAAAGGCGCGTGAAGACATGGAGCGGGCGCGCGACGAAGCGCGGGCCTATGCGAACTCGGTCGTTCCCAAAGCCACGGGAGAGGCCGCAGCGATGGTGACTAACGCCGAAGGTTATAAACAGCAGGTGGTCGACCGGGCCAAGGGGGACAGCGCACGCTTCACCGACATTCTCCAGGCCTATCAGAAAAATCCGAAAGTAGTGAGTGAGCGCATGTACTTGCGCACCATGCAGGACATTCTGAGCCATACCCCGAAAGTGATTGTCGAGAGCAAGGGACAGCCCGTGATATATCTCCATATGCCCGCCAGGACTCCCGCGGCGGTCAGCAGCCCGACGCGCTCTGCGGTAGAAACCGCGCCGACCGTATCCGTGGCCCCGCCGGTCGCACCGACGGTCAGTCCGGTGGCTCTGCCGGCCGCTGTGTCAGGAGCCAGCTCATGAAGAACTGGGCCTGGAGTGTGATTATTGTGGTATTGGCGCTGGTGCTGCTGGCGTCGGCCAGCTTTTATTCCGTATCCATGACCCAGACGGCCGTGGTGCTGCAATTTGGTAAAGCTGTGCGCGTGGTGGAATCCCCCGGACTCTATATGAAGTGGCCCATCGCGCAGAATGTGGCTTTTATCAATAAGAGTCTGTCCAGTTACAGCACGCAGCCGGAATCCTTCTTGACGGTGGGGAAAAAGCCGGTGCTTATCAGCCTTTTTGCCGAATGGCGAGTGGCCGATCCACTGCTTTTCTACGCCCGCCTGCATAACGACGGGACCGCAGAGAGCCGGATTGGCGATGTGGTGCGTTCTGCGTTGCGGAGTGAGGTCGGCAACATGACGCTGAAGTCGGTGATACAGGGCCAACGCAGCAAAATGATGGACCCGGTGCTGGCGGAGGCCAATAAACGTCTTCAGCCACTGGGTGTGCATCTGGCCGATCTGCGTATTCTGCAGGTGGGCTTGCCCACGGATGTGCTGCAAGCCGTCTATAAACGGATGGAGGCTGAGCGTGCGGAGGAAGCCAATGCCTACCGCTCCGAGGGGGCGGCGGATGCCGCCAAAATCCGCGCTGAGGCGAATAAGGACCAAACCCGGATTATGGCGGATGCCTACCGGCAGCAGGAAGAGCTGAAGGGGCAGGGAGACGCCGAGGCGGCATCTATTTATGGTGCCGCATATGGCAAGGATCCGGCATTTTACTCGTTTTATCGCAGTCTGGAGGCGTACCGCCACAGCCTGAGTGACAAAGACGTGCTGGTGCTCAGTCCGGATGCGCCATTCTTCCGGTATTTCCGCCACTCATTGGAGCCAGCAGGCAAATGACGCGTACCGAAAGCCACCCGGCTTGGTTGCTGCCCAGCGGATTTGAGGACGTTCTTCCTGCACGAACGGAGGCACTGGAGCGCTGCCGCCGCGCGTTGCTCGATCTATACGCGCGATGGGGTTACCGTCAGGTCATTCCCCCCTCGTCGAACATCTGGAAAGTTTGCTGACCGGGAGTGCCGCAGACCTCGACTTACAGACCTGGAAACTGTTGGATCAGGATAGTGGCCGGTTGGTGGGGTTGCGCTCGGATATGACACCGCAAATGGCTCGCATAGACGCCCAGACATCTTCTGCAAAAGAGGTTCGGCGTCTGTCTTATGCGGGTACGGTGCTGCGCGCCCGCCCCGATCTGCTCGGTGGGAGCCGTGCCCCTTTTCAGATGGGCGCCGAGCTCTTCGGAGTGGAGGGGGCGGAGGGAGATCTGGAGGTCCTTTCCCTGATGGTGGAGAGCCTCGTCCACTGTGCCGTACCGGATTTGTTGCTGGATATAGGCCACGTGGGTATTTCCCAGACATTGGCCGATGCGGCAGGTCTGGAAGGCGCTTTGCGCGCTGAACTGCTGCGGCATGTCGAGCGCAAGGCATGGTCGGATGTACGGACATGGCTGCGGGAGCATCATTGCGGTATGGAACTGACCGCCGACTTTCATGCCCTGTCCGGCTTGCAGGGGGATTTCGACGTATTGGAGCAGGCACGCCGGTATCTGGGGCATTACCCAGCCGTTCGTGCCGCCCTGGATGACCTGCAATGCGTATGGTTGGTATTACGGGCACGTTATCCAGACCTGGAGATTCAATGCGACCTCTCGGAGATTCACGGACATCGCTATCATACCGGTCTGCTGTTTTCACTGTTCGGCCCGCAGCGCGGCGAGGCGTTGGCCAGCGGCGGGCGCTATGATGACATCGGTGCCGCTTTTGGGCGGCGACGGGCGGCGACGGGCTTTAGTCTGGATATCAAACCGCTGCTGCCGGGATTCCCGGATTCTGGGAGAATGGGGCGGGTTTGGGCCCCGGCTGGCATGGATGATCTGTTATGGCAGTCGATACAGGAACACCGCCGGGCTGGTTTTGTGGTTTTACAGGATCTGCAGCGTCAGGATGTGCCGAGTCCGCAGGATTTACAGGCACAGGGATTTGACGCCGTCCTGATCCAGGAAGCAACGGGTTGGAAAGTACAGCGTCTCGACTCGTGAAGTTTGATTTCATTTTCCAATGACCCATTTGTGGAGTCGTTCGTGGCTATAAATTCAAATGTTGTAATCATCGGCACCCAGTGGGGTGACGAGGGCAAGGGTAAGGTTGTCGACTGGCTGACGGAGCGTTGCCAGGCCGTGGTACGTTTCCAGGGAGGGCACAATGCTGGCCATACCCTCGTGATTGGAGCGCGGAAAACGGTGCTGCACCTGATTCCATCGGGTATTCTTCGGCCCGGGGTGTCTTGTTTCATTGGTAACGGTGTGGTGCTCGATCCCCTCGCTCTGTTTTCCGAATTGGACGAGTTGTGGCCGGTGGTGTCCGATGCCCATGAGCGCCTGTTCGTTTCCGACGCCTGCCCACTCATTCTGCCTTACCACAAGAGTCTTGACCTGGCGCGCGAGCGGGCGATGGGTGCGGCAAAGATCGGTACTACCGGTCGCGGCATCGGGCCGGCCTATGAGGACAAGGTGGCACGGCGCGCGCTGCGTGTCGCGGACTTGTTTCATCGCGAACGGTTTGCGGCAAAGCTGGGCGAGGCTCTGGACTACCATAACTTTGTGCTCCAACACTATTTTAAACAGGAGCCGCAAGACTTTCATGCCATCCTGGAACAGTATCTGGGGCTTGCGGAGCGTCTGGCGCCTATGGTGGTGGACGTTTCCGTGCGTCTGGCGCGTTTGCAGGCGGAAGGCGCGAGGATTCTCTTCGAGGGCGCCCAAGGTACGCTGCTGGACGTGGATCATGGCACGTACCCCTTTGTGACTTCCTCCAATACGGTAGCGGGTGGCGCTTCCGCCGGAAGCGGGGTAGGGCCGGCGGAACTAGGCTATGTACTGGGCATTACCAAGGCCTACACGACGCGGGTAGGAGCCGGGCCATTTCCTACGGAGCTCTTTGACGAGACGGGCGTCTTCCTGGCGGAGCGGGGCGCGGAAGTAGGTGCAACCACCGGTCGGGCGCGGCGCTGCGGCTGGTTTGATGCGGTGGCTTTACGGGCCGCCTGCCGGGTCAACGGGGTAACGGGACTGTGCATCACCAAGCTGGATGTGCTGGACGGCCTCAGCGAAATTCGCGTCGCCGTCGGTTACCGTGTGAACGGAGTGGTTCAGGAGGAGCTGCCCGGTGGAGCGGAGGCAGTGGCGGCCTGTGAACCCATCTACGAGAGTTTCCCAGGCTGGTCAGAGCCCACGGCAGGCGTGCGGCACTGGGACGACCTTCCCGAGGCCGCTCGTCGCTATCTGGAGGCCATTGCAGAACGCGCCGGACGACCTCTGGCGATTATCTCCACTGGGCCGGATCGGGATGACACCATTTTACGTACTGAGGCCCTGTGACGCAGCAACGCAATAAAAAAGGGAAGACCGTTTGGTCTACCCTTTGCTTTTGGTACCGGGGACTGGATTCGAACCAGCACAAGCTTTCGCTCACTAGGACCTGAACCTAGCGCGTCTACCAATTCCGCCACCTCGGCGTGGATGGAATCATCATTTATTAAGGAGCATTTGTCAATGCCGGAGACACAAGAATCCTCGTCGCTGAGGGACCGCGATCCCATGTTCGACCGGGAAAAAGAAAAATATGAGCGACCCATCGTCAGCCGGGAGTACATTCTCAGCTATCTGGAAAGCACCGGTCAGCCATCGACTCTGGAGGATATCATCGCCGATCTGGAGGTATCTGAAGAGGACCAGGAAGCCCTGCGGCGGCGTCTGCGGGCCATGGAACGGGATGGGCAATTGGTTCGTAACCGTCGTGGCGCTTACGGAATCGTGGAGGCGATGGAGTTGGTGCGCGGTACGGTCAGCGCTCACCCCGATGGCTTTGGTTTTCTGATCCCAGAGGGAGGCGGGAAGGACCTTTTCCTTTCACCGCGGGAAATGCGCAAGGTATTTCACGGTGATATGGTTCTGGGCCGGGCGGTCGGAGAGGATCGGCGCGGCCGTATCGAAGGCGCGATCGTGCGTATTTTGGAACGCGCGCTCAAACAGGTTGTGGGACGTTACTACGCGGAAGGCGGGGTGCGCTACGTCGTCCCCGAAGATCGTCGCACTCCTCAGGAATTTGCCGTGGTGGAAGGAGGCGAGCTGGCACCCGTACACGGACAGATCGTGACGCTGGAAATCACTCAGTACCCGGATGGGCGCAATATGCCCCAGGGCCGCGTGGTCGAGATTCTGGGTGAGCACATGGCCCCGGGCATGGAAGTGGAAATCGCGATCCGTAACTATGGGTTACCCCATCAGTGGCCGGACGAAGTGCTTGCAGAAATTTCGCATTTCTCCGAGACGGTCCCGGAAGCGATCAAAGTAGGGCGCCGCGATCTGCGGGCGCTTCCCCTGGTGACCATCGATGGCGCCGACGCCAAAGATTTCGATGACGCCGTCTATGCTGAAGAGATCGAAGACGGCTTCCGACTGATCGTTGCGATCGCTGACGTGGCCACTTATGTACGACCGGACTCCGCGCTGGACAAAGAGGCCACGACCCGTGGTAATTCTGTCTATTTCCCGCGGCGGGTGATCCCCATGCTGCCCGAGATACTGTCCAACGGACTTTGCTCCCTCAATCCCCACGTGGACCGCCTCTGCATGCTCTGTGAGATGGAGACGGATATGGCGGGCGAGGTACAGCGTTTCCGCTTTGCCCGGGGCGTCATGCGCTCCCAGCGCCGCTTCACCTATGACGAAGTGGCCGCCATATTGGCCGGTGACGAGGATTTGCGTACACAGGATGCAGCCATGGTTCCGCATCTGGAGGTGCTGCACCGACTTTATGAAAGTTTTGCCAAGGCCCGTGAGCGGCGGGGCACCATCGAATTCGATTCGCAGGAGAGCCGCATTATCTACAATGAACAGGCGCGCATTGAAAGGATCGTCGCAGTGACGCGCAACGTAGCCCACCGGATCATCGAAGAGTGTATGCTCGCGGCCAACGTGTGCGCGGCGCAATATTTCCGTATCCACGAGCTGCCCATGCTATATCGGGTGCATCCGGAGCCATCCGGCGACAAGCTGGAAGATTTGCGGCGCTTTCTTGGGGAGCTCGGTGTGCCGGTGCGTCTGCCTACCCACCCCCGCAGCGCCGATCTGGCCCGCATCATTGAGGACACCCGTGAGCGCGGTGATTCCAGTCTGATCCAAACAGTTATTCTGCGCAGCCTTTCGCAGGCCTATTACACCGTGGATACTGGTATGCATTTTGGTCTGGCCTTCCCGGCCTACACGCACTTTACCTCTCCCATCCGTCGTTATCCGGACCTCGTCGTGCATCGTGGCATTCAGGCTTTGCTGGACGCAGCCGGCGCGGAACCGCAGTGGTTCCCCCAAAAGGCATTACAGGAACTGGGTCAGCACTGCTCCATGACCGAGCGGCGGGCTGACGAGGCCAGTCGCGAGGCGGTGAATTGGCTCAAGTGCGAATTCATGATGGATAAGGTAGGCGAGACCTATACTGGCATCATTACGGGCGTTACCGGGTTTGGTCTCTTTGTGGCACTGCGGGAGATCTACGTAGAGGGCCTGATCCATATCAGCACCCTCGGTGAAGACTACTTTCACTTCGATGCCCAGCATTACCGGATTATTGGTGACCGGACCAAGGAAACATTCCAACTGGGGGATGGAATCCAGATCAGGGTTGCGAACGTCAATCTGGATGATCGTAAGATTGATTTCGAGCGGGTGATACCGGAGGGGCAAAGTGGCACGGCGAAGAACCGGCGGGCCCGGCGCAGCAGGAAAGATGCATAAAAGCACATGTATCCGGCTTATGCCTTGATCATCCCGTTGTCCAGGCAGAGCGGGTCATAGCCGAAGATGATGGTTTGATCGGGTAAGGTCAGGCTGACATCCTTGTCTGCATAATCCAGGTGACTCAACAGCCATTTGATGATCTGCAGGCGCGCGGCTTTCTTGTCGTCTGCAGTTACAACGGTCCAGGGCGTGAAGCTGGTGTGGGTACGCGCAAACATGGCATTGCGCGCGCTGCTGTAATCCTTCCAGTGTTTCACCGCCTGCTCATCGATAGGACTGGTTTTCCACTGCTTGAGCGGATCGTCTTTGCGTGCCTCCAGGCGCTTTTTTTGCTCGTTCCGGGAAATATCCAGGTAAATTTTAAAAAAATGGATACCCGAGCGCACCAGCATACCTTCATAATCTGTTACTTCAGAAAAAAATTCCTCGTATTGCGCATCGGTGCAAAATCCCATGACCTTTTCCACGCCCGCGCGGTTATACCAGCTCCGGTTGAAAAACACGATTTCGGCAGCGGAAGGCAAATAATGGGTGTAGCGCTGGAAATACCACTGACTTTCTTCACGGTCAGAGGGCTTGTTTAGTGCAACGATACGGGTTTCGCGAGGGCTGAGATGCTGCGTAATGCGCTTGATGGTGCCATCCTTGCCAGCCGTGTCGCGGCCTTCCAGAATAATCAGGATTTTTTCATTCTTGCTGATGATGTGCCGCTGCAGTTTGACCAGCTCGATTTGCAGTTGGTGTAACTCTTCTTTGTAGCGTTGTTTTTCCGTGATCTTCTCTTCTTTGTGCTTGGTCATGACGCGTACCTTTTAATGGTGAATAACGTGGTATTAAAAAAGGCTGCGCGCAGCCTTGCCGATGCCTTCGGCGCTCATTGGGTGCTGGTCCGCAAAGCGGGCCAGATCGTAGGCGGTGAGGCCGTGGGCGGCGGCCGTGCCGATCTGGCCGATAAGAGCACCGGCATCGATCCCCACCACCCAACCGCCTAGCAGGCGCAGGCTGTCCGCAGCGAAAAACAGTTGAATGCCACCTTCCATGCGTTCCAGAATCTGCGCCCGGGAATCTTCCTCAAAGTCATAGCGGCCGATCTGCAACGGTATACCCTGCGCTTCCGCCAGGGCAGGGGTAATGCCTACATAGGCGGCCGCCGGCAGGGTGAAGATGGTGGTGGGTATATGACGGAAATCCGCATAATCCATGGGAATATTGCCACCGAGAATATTGTGTGCAGCCACCATGGACTGGCGCACGGCGGCGTGGAATAAAGGTACGCGGCCGTTTACATCACCACAGGCATAAATATGGGGATGGGCCGTCTGCAGGTCCGCTCCCACAGCCACACCCTTTCGTGTCACGGTAATACCGATTTCGGCGGCGCCCGCAGGAATGACGGGACGCCTGCCCACGGCCATCAGCACTACGTCGCCATCGATGGTGTCGTCCTCTTCTCCACGGGTGTAATGTACGCGCCGCCCTCCCTCAGGGGTTACCTCGACTGCCGTCACGTCTATACCGGTGAGAATGTGAATAGACGGATCCAGCAACGGCGTTAGCACTGCCACCATACCCGGATCCATACCGTTGAGAAGTTGCCCACCTCTCTGAAGCAGCGTGACCCTGGTGCCCAGGGCAGCGAAGAACGTGGCCGTTTCCAGACCGATATAACCGCCACCGATGACGATCATCCGCTCCGGCAGGGTTTTGAGGATGGGGTCAGGTTTATACAGATCATGGCTGGTAAGGCAGAACTCGGATCCCGGAACCGGGGGACGAATACATCGGAGCCGCTGGCAATGATCACCTGGGCACACCGGAGTCGCCGTTCGCCGTCCGCCGTATCGACGGCCACTTCGTGAGGGGTGATAAACCGTGCTTCTCCCTGAATCATCTGAATATTCGGTGTGGCGGCCAAGTCTGCGGCGTGTTGCTGATAGCGCCGCGACTGGATGCTGTCCTTGTGCGCCATGATTTTTGCGAAGTCGACGGTAATGGTCCCGGGCAGACCTCGTTCGGCAAAGCGTCGCTGCGACTGGTAGATTTCGGCGGTTTCCCGAATGGCTTTAGAAGGTACGCAACCCTCGTAAAGGCAGTTTCCGCTCATTACCCCCTTGGGATCCACCATAACTACAGAACGTCCCGCCCTGGCCAGCCGAAATGCGGCAGGATAAGCGCCGCCTCCAGCACCGATGGTCAACAGATCAGCGTATTGAATGATCACTGGACACCTCCATATGGGAAAGTCTAGTTCATTATGACGGTGGCCTCCCCAGTTTGCAGGTACCTGTCAGCAAAACCACCAGTAGGCCCTCGTCTGTTTGATTACGATTCCGGGAGGCCCAGATCCCGGACTTCGAGGCCCATCCGTTCCAGACGGGCCTTCAGGTCGTAGGTGGCGGCCTGAACATCGTACTCCCGTCCTGCCACACCGAGCTCGATTTGCGGACCATCCGTCTTGAAACTGGGCAGGCTGGAGAAACGAACTTCCGGATGGGCAACGCAGAAACTCTCCATGAGGGGGACCAGATCGCCCTCCCGCGCATGGGGTAACAGAATTCGGGCCTCCACGTCAGCCACTATGGGCGGAAAATACTGCTCGATCACCCAATCGCTCATAGGTTCTGCCATCTGCGGAAATCCCGGAAAGAAATGCCCGTTACCCACGGAAAATCCAGGCACATTATTGACGGGGTTGGGAATCAGCTTGGCCCCGGCGGGCAGATCGGCCATTCGGATCCGTACCGGCTCTGCCTTTTCGCCATACTGCCGACGAATCCATTCCTCCGCTTCGGGGTGCCGGGACAAGGCAACGTCGGCCGCCGCCGCGGCGCAATCGCGGGTCAGGTCATCGGGTGTCGCCCCCAAGCCGCCGAAGGAGAAAAACGGCAGGGGCTGTGCCATGGCCCAGCGCAGCTGGCTCAGCAGGATATTCCGGATATCGGGTATGATCAGGCACCACGCTATGCCATAGCCGCGTCGTGCCAATTGCTGGCGGCTGCGGACAACATGACGGTCTTCCCGTTTGCCGGAGAGTATCTCTGTGCCGATGATCACCAAGCCAACATCTTTGCTCATGAGAAACTCTCCAGAGAGGGGGCAATGGCCTCGCGCATGGCCGTCTCTGGCGGATCTCGCCACTGGGCGCGCCCTGCGGCGTAGGCCACGCGGCCGGTCAGCAACCACGCCAGCGCCTGCGGATAAATACGATGTTCCGCATCAAGCACGCGGGCAGCAAGAGATTGCTCGTCGTCTTCCGGCAGCACTGCTACCGCTGCCTGAATGATGGCCGGACCGGCATCCAGCGCTGATGTCACGAAATGGACGCTGGCACCATGCCATAACACACCCTGCTCCAGCGCCCGGGCATGGGTATGCAGGCCGGGAAAGGCAGGAAGCAGGGAAGGATGAACATTCAGCATCCTGCCCTCATAATGCTGAACGAAAGCGGGCGTGAGCTGACGCATGAACCCCGCCAATGCCACTACATCCGGGGCGTAGTCGTCAATCTGCCTTTGCAGTGCGGCCTCGAAATCCACTCGGGTCCCATAATCGCGATGGTCGACCGTAAGGGCAGGAATGCCCGCCAGCACCGCCAACTCCAGCGCGCCGGCGGCTGGACGGTTACTGACGACGGCTACGACACGGGTGTCCGGTATCTGCCCGCTACGGCAAGCTGCAAGGATGCTCTGCAGATTGCTTCCCCGGCCGGAAACCAGAATCACCAGCCTTTTAGTCAAGAAAACGTACTCCCTCACCGTCCCGGCGTGGCACCAGCTGCCCAGCAACGAAGGCCTGCTCGCCATGCGCTGCCAAAGACTCTACTGCCGCCTGCCTGGAGTCCCAGGGTACGATCGCTACCATGCCGATACCAATGTTGAAGACCCGTCGCATCTCCTCCGTGGAGACCTGCCCCTGTTCCTGCAGCCATTGAAAAATGGGCGGCAGTTGCCAGGCTTTGGGGTCGATATGGGCGGCAAGCGCTGCAGGCAGTGAACGGGGCAGATTTTCCACCAGTCCGCCGCCGGTGATGTGGGAGAGGGCGCGTATGGTAACCGCCTGATGCAACGCCTGAATGGCCTTGACGTAGATCCGGGTTGGCTGTAGCAGCAGATCCACCAGCGGTTCACCATTGATCTGGACATGGGCGTGGGCACCACTGTGCACCAGTATTTCCCGAATCAGCGAATAACCGTTGCTGTGTGGCCCGGACGAGGCGATGCCGATTACCGCATCGCCTTCCTCGCAAGCGGCACCCGTCAGGATGGCGGACTTCTCCACGACACCCACCGCAAAGCCGGCAAGATCATAATGTCCGGCCGGGTACATGCCGGGCATTTCCGCCGTTTCGCCACCCAGCAAAGCACAGCCAGCCTGGCGGCAGCCTTCAGCCACCCCGGAAATGACCGCTTCCGCCACGACATTGTCCAACTGCCCGCAGGCATAGTAATCGAGAAACCACAGGGGTTCGGCACCGGAAACGAGGATATCGTTGACACACATGGCGACCAGGTCGATACCGATATGGTCATGTCGGTTGGCTTCCAAGGCCAGCAACAGCTTGGTACCTACCCCATCGGTGCCCGACACCAGTACCGGTTCACGATAGCCGCCGGGTAGGGCGAATAATCCGCCGAAACCACCGATACCGCCCAGTACACCGGGGCGGTGGGTACTTCTGGCAAGAGGTTTGATACGGTCCACCAATGCGTTGCCAGCGTCGATATTCACGCCAGCACTGCGATAGGTCAAAGGCTTTGGGGTGTCCACGGTGACTTCCTCAATGGGGTTTGGCTCATGGTATGAGGGCATCTGGCGCCTGTCAAAGGTGGAATCGGGGATCCTCACCCAGGCGCGACCCAATAAAAAAGAGCGGCGAACCGCTCTTTTCGGACCGGATTCCTACCGGTGGTCAGAAGCGCTTGAAAATCTGACCACTCCGGGCGGCCTGGAAGCGCGCTTCCACCACGCCCCAGTTCATGTTTTTGTGAACGGCTGCCAGGTAATCCGCGCGGCCAAGTGCCTTCCAGTCCACCATGTAGGCGTGCTCGAAGACATCGACGATAACCAGCGGCACGAAACCACTCACGTTACCGTCCTCGTGGAGCTGAACGAAGTGGTTGTTGATCTGACCGGTAGTGCCATCATAATAGGCGATGGCCCAACCAACGCTCCGGCTCTTGGCGGCAGACACCAGATCTTCGTGCCATACCTCAGCACTGCCAAACTGTTCCGTGACCGCTGCCTTGAAGCCGGGGGCCTGATCGATGCTGCTGCCCGGCTTCAGTTGCGCAAAATAATACTCATGTAAAACCATGCCGTTATACTCAAAGCCAAAGCGCCTACGGCGATCTGCATAGGCGAGGGAACCGGTTTTACCCGCCGCCCGCATTTCTGCCAGCTCTTTGTGCAACGCATTGCTCTGGTTGACATAACCGACATAAAGGCCCCAGTGATCCGTAATTTGGGCATCGGAGATGCCATCCAAGCCGCCGGGCTTCAATTCTTCGCGCACGCTATATTCGGACATTCGTCATTCTCCTGATTTCAAGTTTAGAACTGAACCAATACTGCCTTGATTGTAGTCAGTGGGCATTCCGTCTGCAAACGACCTGCCGGTCGTTTGAACCTGTATTGCCCCCGATTGTTCTTGACAGCCGCCGCGCCCTTGCCTAGCTTCACGGTCATGAACCTGCCGAACCTGTTGACCTTGCTGCGGCTCTTTCTGGTGCCGGTAATTTTCTATGCACTGGCGAGGGGTTTTTTCGCCGTGGCATTGGTCATTTTTTTTGCGGCAGCGGTTACCGACGCGTTGGATGGCTGGATAGCCCGTCATTACCATCTCCAGACCCGTCTGGGTGCCGTTCTCGACCCGGTGGCGGACAAATTGCTTGTAGTCACGACGGTTATCACGCTGACCTGGTTGCAGCGCATTCCACTGTGGCTGACAGTCGCCGTTATCTCTCGGGACCTGTTGATCGTGGGTGGCGGTCTGCTCTACCTGCTGCTGATCGGAAAATTCACTATCCACCCGACGCTGCTGTCGAAATGGAACACCGCGTTACAATTTGTCGTCATTGTGCTAGTGCTGTTCGAGGCGTCCAGCCGCTGGCGGATGCCGCTACTGCCGGTCTTTGTCCTGGTATTCGTTACGGCCGTTGCGTCGGGGGGCAATATGTCTGGGTATGGAGTCGCAAGGCCATTGCCCAGGACAGGGCTTCCGGCCAATCATGATGGGGACCCGACAGCGCATTCTCCCCTTGGGCGTGCAGGCGCCCGCAACCCTAGAGGGGTATTACCCCTGTCCCAACGCGGCGGCACTGCGTGCAGTGTTGAACCTCGTGGCTGAACCACAAAGCCTATGTCTTTACCTTTATGGCCCGGGCGGGGTCGGTAAAAGTCATTTGCTGCTGGGGGCGGCCGCGGCGCTTGCCGGCTGGACACCGTATATGGATTGTGGAGATGTCCCCCACCTATTCAACAGGATAAAGGATTTTGAGGGGTTCTCCAGCCTCGTGGCAGCCCCCCTGTTGTGTCTGGATAATATCGAGGCCTGGGCCGGTCAGCGCGATAAGGAAACTTTTTTATTCGACCTGTACAATGAGCGCATGAGTAATGGGCGGCCGATGCTCCTTGCCGGTCGCGCGGCACCCCGCTTCCTGGACTGGGCACTTCCCGACTGGGCCAGCAGGGCGAGCGCCTGCCTGCAAGTCGCACTGCGCCTGCCCGATGACACGGAAAGAGTGGCTATTCTGCAGGAAATGGCGCAGCGCCGGGGCCTGCAGATAGGTGTTGAGGCCGCACATTATCTGTTACGTCATCATGCTCGCGATCCCTCTACACTGGAGGGCTTGTTAACTGTGCTGGACGCCGGAAGCTGGGAGCATCAGCGAGAAGTGACCATTCCTTTCATACGCCTTTGCCTGGGTGCAGAGAAGCCATGACGTCGGGGTCGGGGAAAATGCCCGTGCGCCGGTGCTTTCGTCAGAAGAATAAAGCGCTGCGCCCGGCCCCTGCAGAGCAAAACGGTTGCTGGCAGCGTATGTTCTACCGGGTATTCAGAGCATGGCATGGTTTCTGGAACGATGACTGTATCGACCGCGCGGGGTTGCTGGCTTATACCACGCTCTTTGGCCTGATACCATTGGCGGTTCTCGGATTCAGCCTGTGGAACCTGGTAGGATTCAGTCTGCTCCACCGTGCTCAGGTGGATGATCTGGTTTTACGCAGTTTTGTCCCCCAGGCTGGAGGGGCGATTCTGCGTCAGGTAAACAGCCTCGCGGCGCGTGGCGCGCAAATGGGTTTGTTTGGGGTGCTGGGATTGGGCATCACCGCGATTTTTCTGCTGCATGCGGTGGAGCGGCATTTTAACGCCATCTGGGGGGTCACGCCGACCTGCCTGTGGTGCCGTATTTTGCGTTACATGGCGATGCTTGTGGCTGGTCCGCTCAGTATTGCGCTCATTCTGCCTCTCTTGGGCCCCCTGCAACCCCTGCTGCTCTACCTGGCGCATATTCCCCTGCTGCCCCCGGTTCTGGGCCATGTACTCACCTTTCTAGTGGTTACAGTGATGATGGGGCTACTCTACAAAATCCTGCCATCAGCGCCCACGCGCTGGCAGGATGTTTTTCTCGGCGGTGTGTCCACAGCCATTCTGTTTGAGATTTCAAAGATGGTGCTGGCTGGTTACCTGCAATTTTCAACCTTCGAAACCCTATATGGCGCACTCGGCGCTTTTCCCGTTTTTCTCCTCTGGTTGTACATGGCCTGGGCCAGTGTGCTGTTTGGCGCCGAAGTGGCAGCGGCGGGGATCACGCATGATGACCATTAGGGAGGATGCGCTCTATACATTAAAATCAGGAAGGGGCGCCGGGGGGCCGACAAGGTCTTTACTTGCAACGCTGTGATCGCTAATATCCCGCGCTTATGTTTTCCGCCAAAGCGTCCAGCCTGCCAATTGCCCGGGTATCTGTCCATGGTGACCGGCTGGATGGCGATGTCGATCTTCGCGTCTGGTTGCGCCTGGGTGAGGCGCTAGCTAGTGTGCAGGCTGTGCATGTATGCCTTGATCTGGTCCGCAGGGGGCAGGTGGTTACCGCCGATGGCCGTATAGAGTTGCGCGGTGAAATCCGCTGCGAACGCTGCATGGGTGCTATGCCCTTGCAACTTTCCGTGGTGGTACACAGCGGATTGGCAGAGCAAGAGTCTGCGGTGACCGCGCTGGACCCTGATCTGGAATTGGTACTTGCGGAAGACGGGGTTGTCGCTCAGCAAAGCTGGCTGGAGGACGAAGTGCTGCTAGCTCTGCCTATGATTCCGCGCTGCGAGGATTGGAAGTCGGGTGTTTGTCCGGTTACCGGGCTTGAGCCGTCAATGGTTGTAAAGTGAAGCACAGTACATCTTGATACAGATTGGAGAATTGAGTCATGGCCGTTCCACAAAGTAAAACTTCCCGTTCACGTCGTGATATGCGGCGCGCCCACGATTTTTTAGTAACGGTAAACCGTTCCGTATGCGCCAACTGCGGAGCAGCCAAACTGCCCCATCATGTATGCCCCGAATGTGGTTTCTATAAAGGTCGCGAGATCGTGAAGAAGGCGGTCGAAGCCTGACCAGGTTGCCGCGCCAGAGCGTCTCGGAGATTTCGCGATGCCGCATATTGCGGTAGATGCCATGAGTGGCGATTCCGGCCCGTCGACAGTGGTGCTTGCCATCCGTGATCTGCTCGAGGATCACCCCGATGTCATATTTCACCTAGTCGGTGATACGGTTTCCCTTCAGACGGAGTTGGAGAAAGCACACCTCCACCGATCGGATCAGGTCGTCGTGCACCACGCCAGCCAGGTGGTGGCAATGGATGAGACGCCGTCCCAGGCCCTGAGGAGCAAAAGGGATTCGTCTATGCATGTCGCCATCAGTCTGGTGCGGGAAGGGCACGCCGATGCTGTAGTCAGTGCAGGCAACACCGGTGCCCTTATGGCACTTGGGAAAGTGTTCCTTCGCACCATTCCCGGAATTGACCGGCCGGCCATTGCCGCTTTTCTGCCGACGACCACAGGGCGTTTCCTCGCACTGGATCTGGGTGCAAATGTGGATTGTCGCCCGGAACATCTCCTGCAGTTCGCGGTAATGGGCTCGATACTCGCTGAGCGGGTCATGGGTGTGACCAGGCCGCGCGTCGCCCTGCTCAACATCGGCTCTGAAGAGATCAAGGGCAATGAGCAGGTCAAAGAGGCGGCACTTCTGTTGCGTGCCGCCAGGCTGAATTTCATCGGCAATGTAGAGGGTTCCGATATTTACAAGGGAGTCGCGGATGTGGTGGTTTGTGACGGCTTCGTGGGTAATGTGGCGCTCAAGACCTCAGAGGGACTGGCAACGATGATCAGTCACGAACTGCGCGCCAGCTATACCCATGGCTGGTATGGGCGTATTGCTTATCTAACCAATCGTCCCATTCTGCAACGCCTGCGCCGCCGCCTGGATTCCCGTCAATACAACGGCGCCACGCTGCTGGGGTTGAACGGGATCGTCATCAAGAGCCACGGGAATGCGGATCGTTTTGCCTTTGCCTGCGCGGTGAAAGTAGCGATCGCCGAGGCCAAACATCGCCTGACCCTGCATATTGCCGAAGTGATCCAGGAGAATCTCGATCCGACGGTGCGAAACAGCGCGTGAAACCTATTTACAGCCGTATTGTCGCCACTGGCGGCTATCTGCCGGAACGTATTCTCAGCAACCGCGATCTGGAGCAGATGGTAGAGACCAGCGACGCCTGGATATTCGCCCGTACCGGCATCCGCTCCCGGCATATCGCAGCTCCCGGCGAAAAGACCGTAGACATGGCGGAAGCGGCAGCGCGCCAGGCACTGGCCGACGCAGGTCTGAAGGCGGCAGATCTGGACCTGATTATCGTGGCGACGACCACTCCAGATCAGATATTCCCCAGTACCGCCTGCCTGCTGCAAGCCCGCCTGGGCAACCGGGGTGCGCCGGCCTTCGACATCCAGGCGGTTTGCACCGGTTTCATCTATGCGCTGGCGACTGCCGATCGCTTCATTCGCAGCGGTGGGGCTAGACATGCGCTGGTGGTTGGTGTGGAGAGCATGTCCCATATCGTTGACTGGACGGATCGCGGGACCTGTATTCTTTTTGGGGATGGCGCCGGGGCTGTGGTACTCAGTGCTAGTGATCAACCCGGTATTATCTCCACACACATCCATGCCGACGGTGCCTATGCCGACTTGCTGCAGGTCCCCGACGGGGAGGCACGGATCACCATGCAGGGTAACGCAGTATTCCGCGTGGCGGTGCGTACCCTGGGTGAGATTGTACAGGAAACGCTCGCGGCAAATGCCCTGACACCCGCAGAAATCGACTGGCTGGTTCCACATCAGGCCAATATCCGCATTATCCAGGCGACGGCCGATAAGCTGGGCCTGCCTATGGAGCGGGTGGTGACGACGGTGGAACATCATGGTAATACTTCTGCGGCTTCGGTACCTTTAGCCTTGGATGAAGCCGCGCGACGCGGTTGTTTTCAGCCGCGGCAACGGCTTCTGCTGGAAGCATTCGGGGGTGGTTTTACCTGGGGATCAGCGCTCCTGCGTTGGGGCTGAAAGCCCTGCATACCAATTTGTATCGAGAGGAGGTTCGCTTGCACGGCTCTATCGCCTTTGTTTTTCCGGGTCAGGGTTCGCAGTCTTTGAATATGCTGGCCGAC
Organism: Acidithiobacillus ferridurans; assembly: GCF_003966655.1. Classification (NCBI taxonomy): domain Bacteria; kingdom Pseudomonadati; phylum Pseudomonadota; class Acidithiobacillia; order Acidithiobacillales; family Acidithiobacillaceae; genus Acidithiobacillus; species Acidithiobacillus ferridurans. The sequence continues at coordinate 2,776,873 of NZ_AP018795.1, forward strand.
CTGGCCAACGGTCATCCGTTGGTCAAAGAGGTTTTTGAAGAAGCTTCTGCGCAGTTGGGCGAGGACCTATGGCTGCTTACGCAGGAGGGGCCCTCCGAAAAACTGAGCCAGACCCGCTGGACGCAGCCGGTGATGCTAACCGCCGGATATGCCGTATATCGGGTATGGGAAGAGGAAGGTGGCATCTTTCCCGATTTTGTCGCCGGGCATTCCCTGGGAGAATACACCGCTCTGGTGGTTGCGGATGCGGTGGATTTTGTGGACGCTGTACGTCTGGTCGCGGAACGGGGCCGCCTGATGCAGGAAGCGGTGCCGGAGGGGGTGGGTGCCATGGCAGCCATCATCGGTCTCGGCGACGATGAAGTGAAACAGCTGTGTGCTCAGGAAGCAAGGGGTGAAGTGCTGGCTGCGGCCAATTTCAACGCGCCGGGACAGGTGGTGGCCGCAGGTCATCAGGCGGCCGTCGAGCGGCTGGTGGAGTCGGCACGTGCGGCCGGGGCCAAACGCGTTGTCCTGCTTCCGGTCAGTGTGCCCAGTCATTGCAGCCTGATGGAGCCGGCCGCCGAACGTTTCCAGTCTGTGCTGGAATCCGTGCAGTTCCGTAGCCCCAAGGCGATGGTGGTACATAACGCCGATGTGCAAAGCCACAACACGCCGGACTCCATCCGTGCCATACTCGCCAGGCAGTTATATTCGCCGGTGCGCTGGACAGACACGATTCGCCACCTCGCCCGGCAGGGGCCATGACCTTTGTGGAAATGGGTCCGGGGCGCGTACTGTCGGGCCTGGGGAAACGCATAGAGCCCAGCCTGACCATGCTCCACGTCGAAGATGGCAAAAGCCTCAAGGCCGCCCTGGAGGTGATCTGATGGCAGGATCTTTGGAGGGCCAGCTAGCCCTGGTCACAGGTGGCAGCCGCGGCATCGGACAGGAGATCGCGCACGTACTCGGCAGGCAGGGTGCGCGGGTCGTTGCCACAGCAACGACCTCTGCCGGTGCGGAACGGATCAGTGCCGATCTGGCGGCGCAGGGTATCCACGGCGCCGGGATGGCACTGGATGTGACCGATGACGCGGCCATGTCCGCAACGCTCGCGCAGATACAGGCATCCCATGGCGCGCCGGCCATTCTGGTGAACAATGCGGGAATTACCCGGGATCAGTTGCTCCTGCGGATGAAAGATGAGGATTGGGATGCTGTCATGGCGACCAATCTGCGCGCGGTATACCGCTTGAGCAAGCTATGCGTGCGCGATATGCTCAAAGCCCGTTTTGGCCGGATCATCAACATTACTTCGATAGTCGGGGTGATGGGGAATGCCGGACAGACAAATTATGCAGCCGCCAAGGCGGGAGTCGCGGGTTTTACCCGGGCCATGGCGAGAGAGGTGGCGGCGCGGCAGGTGACCGTCAATTGTGTGGCACCAGGCTTTATCAGCACCGACATGACCGAAGGGCTGAATGAAGCGCAGCGCGATACTCTGCTGCAGCAGATTCCTGCGGGAAGGCTGGGGACGGTGGCCGATGTGGCTGCTGCAGTCGCTTATTTGGCGAGCCCGGAAGCAGGTTACGTAACCGGACAAATTCTGCATGTCAATGGCGGCATGTGGATGGGGTAATGCATTCGTGGCTTTACAGGACTGTATGCCCTGTGGTCCAATCTCGCCGACAATAATTTTTCACCAACAGAGGAGCTTCTCCTAATGGACAATGTGGCAGATCGTGTAAAGAAGGTCGTGGTAGAGCAGTTGGGCGTTAATGAAGACGAAGTCACCAATGAGGCGTCCTTTGTTGATGATCTGGGTGCCGACTCGCTGGATACCGTGGAGCTGGTGATGGCTCTGGAAGAAGAATTCGACTGTGAAATCCCCGACGAAGAAGCGGAAAAGATCGCGACCGTGCAACAGGCCATCGACTATGTGTCTGCGCATATTCCAGCCAAAGATGCCTGAGCATTTCCTGACCGAGACGATGAGGAGATCGGGCGTTTGAAGAGACGTGTAGTGATTACGGGGTTGGGGATTGTGTCGCCCGTCGGTGTGGGTATCCCCGCGGCGTGGGATTCGATAACCCAGGGACGCAGTGGTATCGGTCGGGTTACCCGCCTGGATCCTGCCGCCTACAGTTCCCAGATTGCAGGAGAAGTCCGTGGCTTCGATATTGGTCAGTACATTCCGACCAAGGAAGCCCGCAAGATGGATTTATTTATCCATTACGGCCTCGCGGCGGCCATGGAAGCGGTGGCAGACTCTGGTTTACAGATTGGAGCGGATATTGCAGATCGGGTGGGCGTATCCATCGGCAGTGGTATTGGCGGTCTGCCGGGCATCGAGTCCGAGCATCAGGTCGTCACGGAAAGCGGCCCCCGCCGGATCTCGCCGTTCTTTATTCCTCGTTGCATCGTCAATATGGTGTCGGGGCACGTTTCCATCATGTATGGCGCCAAAGGGCCCAACATCGCCATGGCGACGGCATGTTCCACTGGCACACATTCCATCGGCGAGGCGGCGCGGCTCATCGAGTATGGCGACGCCGATGTCATGATTGCCGGCGGAGCTGAGGCGGCTGTCAGCCCTTTGGGGTTGGGTGGGTTTTGTGCGGCGCGGGCGCTCTCTACGCGCAACGCCGATCCTGAGAGAGCGAGCCGCCCCTGGGATAAGGATCGGGATGGTTTCGTGCTGGGCGAGGGCGCGGGCGTTCTCATTCTCGAAGAATATGAATTTGCCCGGCGTCGTGGCGCACGGATCTACGCAGAGTTGGCCGGCTACGGCATGAGCTCCGATGCTTACCATATGACCCAACCCGCCCCGGGTGGGGAAGGTGCCGCCCGTTGCATGCGGGTTGCACTGCGTAACGCCTCGGTGTCGCCCGAAATGGTGGGGTATATCAACGCGCACGGGACATCCACCCCGCTGGGAGATCGGTCGGAGACCGATGCGGTACATACCGTATTCGGCGAACACGCGCAGCGATTGGCCATGAGTTCCACCAAGTCGATGACAGGCCATCTTCTGGGTGCCGCGGGGGGGGTGGAAGCCATTTTTACGGCGCTCGCGCTTTATCACGGCATTTTGCCGCCCACGATCAATCTGGATCAGGCCGGCGAGGGCTGTGACCTGGATTATGTGCCCCTCAAAGCGCGAAAAGCATCCGTAAAAGTTGCTTTAAGCAACTCCTTTGGATTCGGCGGCACCAATAGTTCGCTGGTTTTCCGCCGTATCGACGACTGATTCGCCGCGTGGGGGTGATTGTCGCCACCATGGATGGAAATCCCCTCGTGGCGGCGGGGGCGTGCGATGCCGCCCTGGACCGTGCGTTACATTACGGCGACGGGCTTTTTGAAACCATTGCGGTGATCAAGAGCGTTCCCCTGTTTTGGGAGGCGCATCTGGCGCGACTCGGGCGTGGCGCGGCTATTCTGAATATTCCGGCACCTCCTCCAGAAGTCTGGCGCAAAGATTTACGGACGGCGCTGGATGCTATCCCGGCACAGCCGCGCCTTCTCCTTAAACTGACCCTCGGTCGTGGACCAGGGCCGGGGTACGGCAGCGCTGGCGCTGGCCCTCCCCGACGCTATCTGTGGTTATCCCAGTGGCCGGAGCGAAACCCGCACTACTGGAACCCGGGCATCTCCGCCGCAACCTGCGAGGTCGCCTTGCTCACCGGCGCACCGTATCTCGGCGTCAAATCCCTCAATCGTCTGAACCAGGTTATGGCCCGGGATGCGCTAGCCCCTGAATATGCCGAAGGGGTCATGCTGGATCAGTCGGGACTGTTGCGCGAGGGCATCATGTCCAATCTGTTTTGGGTAACGGCTGGTGTTGTCCATACTCCGGAACTGGAAAACGGCGGCATTGCTGGTGTTCAGCGGGCCGCTATTCTGGCATGGTTGCAGGCGCATGGTGTGCCGACCCGCTTGGGCTACTGGCCACTGACGATGCTTCAGGATGCTGACGAAATATTTTTCAGCAACAGCCTTATCGGTGTCTGGCCGGTGCGCTACTTCATGGGGCGAGAATTACCCGGACATGACGGGCCTATAACATCCGTCCTCCTCACATGGACTCGGGAAATGGGTCTGGGGCTACAACCGTGACCCGCAGACGTATGGCGGTTCTGCTCGTTCTTCTGACCGTATTATTTTCTGTCGGATTTTACGGCATCGGCATGTATTGGCCGGAAACTCTACCGGCGAAGGGGGTGACGGTCCCTATCCCCCTTGGTGCCAGTGATGCGCAGAGTATCACCAGTCTGGCGCGTTCCGGGGTGTTGCCATATCCGCGACTGTTTCATCTGGCTTGGGCTCTAGCCGGGCGTCCGGCCATGCAGGCCGGACTGTATGAGTTCAGGGGCAGCGTTAACCAGGAACAGGTGCTGCACCGCTTGATTGCCGGTCAGTCCACGCCCCTTAATCTGCTGATTGTGCCGGGCTGGCGTTTGCAGGACGTGGTCCGGGAAATACGGGACAGTGCCCCCTACCTCAACCGGCGTGATCTGCCTCAGGAGGAAGGGGTGGCAACGCGCCTGGCGCACCTGGGCATCGGCGCAGAGGGCAGCGCAGAGGGCTGGCTTTTCCCGGATAGCTACCGTTACGTGCCGGGCACCACGGCGCTGAGTGTACTGCGGCGCGCCTACGTGCGCATGCAGCACGAATTGCAGGCCCTGTGGGCCGGGCGCGCTCCCGGACTGCCGCTTCATGATCCCTACCAGGCGCTGATTCTGGCTTCCATCGTACAAAAGGAGGGGGCGCCCCCCGCAGAGCAGGCGCATATTGCGGCCGTGTTTCTCAATCGCTTGCGGCACGGGATGCCTTTACAATCCGATCCTACCGTGATTTATGCTTTGGGCGGGCGCTATGCCGGGCTTTTGACGGCACAGGAGATGCGTGTGGACAGCCCTTATAACACCTATCTGCATGCCGGGTTGCCGCCTACACCCATTGCGATGCCGGGATTCACCAGTCTGATGGCCGTGCTGCATCCGGCGGACAGTACCGACCTCTATTTCATTGCTCAGGGAGATGAGTACCATTATTCTGAGAGTTACGCGCAACACCTCAAGCAGATACGACGTTATCTCCAGCATGCCGGAGGAGCGGTTCAGTGAAGGCGACCACACGGAAGAGCGGATTTTTTCTTACCCTGGAGGGTATTGAAGGTGCGGGGAAGAGCTCAGCCCTGCCGGTGCTGGCGGAACTTTGCCGCCAGCAGGGTTACGCCGTTGAAGTTACCCGGGAACCGGGCGGAGGCCCACTTGGCGAGGCGTTGCGCACCATTTTTCTGGACGATAGCCTGCATCTGGATGCGGACGAGGAACTGCTTCTGCTCTATGCCGGACGTCGGGATCACTGGCGGACACGTATCGCGCCTGCGCTGGCCGCCGGAAAGGTGGTCATCAGTGATCGCTATGAAGACTCCACTTATGCTTATCAGAGTGGCGGAAGGGGGGTCCCTGCCGCGCACATCGCGGCGCTGGCGCGCTGGGCGGGGATCACCCGCCGTCCAGACCTGACGTTTTGGTTCGATATAGCGCCGGAGTTGGGTGCAGCACGTATCTGCGGGCGCCGTCCGGATCGGCTGGAACAGGAAGATCAGGCCTTTTTCAGCCGCGCCAGGGCGGTCTTTGCGGAGCGTTGCGCGGCCGAACCACAAAGAATCTGGCGCGTCGATGCGAGCCTGCCTCTGCCGATGGTGCATGATGCTGTGCGGGCAAGGCTCGCCGCCTGCCTGGCGGCCTTTTATTCATGAACATGCCTCGCCCGACGCCTGCGGAGTGGTCGCCGATATGGAGCCTGGTGCAAATCGGTTTGCCCCAGGCGATGCTTGCCGCAGGCGAATCGGGAACGTTGGTCGAGCAGTACTGCGATGATTTGCAACAGGTGGCGCTGTGTTTTGCGCCAACTGCGCAGGGGCTACCCTGCGGAACCTGCCGCTCCTGCCGTTTGTTGGCGGAGGGCAACCATCCCGATCTGCTGGTGATCACTCCGGAAACCGGAAAACGCATCACCATTGAGGCGGTGCGCCATGCCAACGAGTTCCTCGCCTTCACCCCGCAGGTCAGCGCGTGTCGCTGGCTGCGCATCGCGCCGGCCGAGGCGATGACTGCGGCGGCCGCCAATGCCCTGCTGAAAACCCTGGAGGAACCTGCGGCGCGTGCCCATATTCTTCTGCTCAGTGAACACCCGTCGCAGCTTATTCCCACCATCCGATCCCGTTTGCAGAGATTGCCGTTCCCGACGATGCTGCCGGGGCAGTGCGTGAACTGGCTTGAAGGTCTCGGCATACCGCCTGCGGAGGCGCTCTCGTTAAGCCGGCAGTTTGCGAACCGGCCACTGCGCGCCTGGCAACTTTGGGAATCCGGGTGGGTCACGCTACGCCGAACCTGGATCGAGACGCTGTTGAACCTTCCTCGGCAAGGGCCTGTCGCGGCTTTGCGGCTGGCGGACAACTGGGCCAAAGACACCGACTTGCTGCTGCTGCGCGAACTGGTTCTAAGCCTGTTGGGGGATTTGCTGCGTCTTCAAGGCCGCCGCCTGGACAACGTCGTGCATTTAGACTATCTGCAATCGCTGGAGGTTATGGCGCAATCGGCCCGGGTTGCGTGCCTCTGGGCAGCCTTGGAGGGATGGGCGCGGCTGCCTGAGTCGCTTGCGCAAAATCGCAATGTGGGGATGACCATGGAAACGTTATTGTTGAGTTGGGTAGGCATTTGGTCAGGGCAGGTGGCGCATGGAATTACAGGCTGAAGCGGGTGGCGCGGCGAAAGCGCTGTCTGTCGTGTTACGGGATGCTACCGCAGTGCAGCGTTACTACATGCCCAACATCAAAGGGGGAGGGGTGCTGGTAGAGACATCGAACCTCCTGCCCATAGGTACCGAGGTGCTGCTCATGATCACCCTCCCCGATGGTCAACCACGTGCGCCCGTCATGGGAAAGGTGGTGTGGGTGACGCCACCCGACAACCGTGAGGGTCGCCCTCCCGCCATCGGTGTCCAGTTTGTAAATGACCGCTCCGGTGTCCTGATCCGGATTCAGAACGCACTGTCCGGCCTGCCAAGGAACGATGGTGAGGTGCTGAGCTTTTAAAATGCCGTTTGGACGCAGGCTCAGCATCGGTCACTCCGCACGGGTCATTGCCCTGACGCTGGCGTCTGAGGTACACTCCGTCCCCTCAGGAGAGGTGACCGAGCGGCCGAAGGTGCAGCACTGGAAATGCTGTGTACTCCAAAAGGGTACCGTGGGTTCGAATCCCACCCTCTCCGCCAATCATCGTCCGTCAGTGGACAATCTCAGGTTTTCTATGGCGACAAAGATCGGTCCCCTCGCAGTGGTAACTGGTGAACCCCGTCAGGCCCGGAAGGGAGCAGCGGCAGCCGGTGATCCAGGTGCCGGGGTGCGGCTGGTCGGCGTCGCCACCCTATATTTCAGACCCGCATGAGCGCCTATCTCGCGCTGGCCCGCCGCTGGCGACCCCAACATTTTGATGATTTTGTCGGGCAGGACGCCGTCGTCTCCGCCTTGCGCCATGCCCTGGATTCCGGCCGCATTCATCATGCTTTTCTGTTCACCGGCACGCGGGGCGTCGGTAAGACGACTCTGGCGCGGCTGCTCGCCAAGTGCCTGAACTGTGAGCGAGGCGTGAGCAGCAACCCCTGCGGAGAGTGTAGTGCCTGTCGCAGTATTGCCGCGGGGAACTTCGTGGATCTGCTGGAAGTGGATGCGGCAAGTCGTACCCGGGTCGATGAGACCCGCGACCTTTTGGACAATGTCCAGTATGCGCCTACGGCTGGCCGCTACAAGGTGTACCTCATTGACGAGGTGCATATGTTGTCTGCGCACAGCTTCAATGCGCTGCTGAAGACCTTGGAAGAACCGCCGGAGCACGTCAAATTTCTGCTGGCGACTACGGACCCGCAGAAGCTGCCGATAACCGTGCTCTCCCGCTGCCTGCAGTTTAATTTACGCCGGCTGGATATTCCCCAGATCCAGGGAAGGTTGCGACAGATCATGCTGTTGGAACAGGTGCCGGCGGAGGACACCGCCCTGCAGCTACTGGCGCGTGCGGCCGACGGGAGTCTGCGTGACGCCTTGAGTCTGCTGGATCAGGCTATTGTCCACGGTGGCGGCGCGGTGCAGCGCAACGGCGTGCTCGCGATGCTCGGACGCAGCGGCGATGACGCGGTGCTGGGTCTGATCGCTGCGTTGGTGGACCGGGATGCCGCACAGGTATTCGCCATACTGGGTGATCATCTGGCGCGGGGCATGGACGGACCTGGCCTGCTGGACCTGGTCATAGAAGGCTTGCATCGCATCGCTCTGGCGCAATTTCTTCCAGCTGATCCGGATGCCGATGGCGCCGAGGCGGTCGGGCATCTGCGCGGGAGAATCAGCCCGCTTACCCTGCAGTCCTGGTATTTTTTGCTCCTTTCGGCACGACGTGACTATGCGCTTTATCCAGACGAGCGCATGGCGCTGGAGATGGCCTTTCTGCGGGTGTTGAGTTTTTCCGGTTCAGCAACGCCCGACTCGCCGCCAGCGGCGCTCCCGAGCGGAGAAAACCGGCATTCTGGCGAGTCCACCCCCCCGACGCGCGAGTTCGTTGTGCCCAAGGCAACTTCGCCGCTATCACACCATTCGGCCCCCTTGCTCTCCACCCGTTCACGGGATGAAGTCCGGGAGCCGTCGCCGGCAGCGACGTCCGGTCAGCATGATGCGGATGCCGGGATCGCGCCAGCAACAGACTGGCGTCGCGTACTGGCGTCGCTGGCGGTGTCGCCGATGATTGCCGAATACCTGCGCTATGGACAAGCCTTGCGCTGCGATTCAGAGGCGGTGGAATTGGCCGTGGAGCCCAATTATTTGCCGTTCCTTCTCAAGACCGAGGCCCGCCGGGCGTTACATCAGGCGCTTACGGCATATTACGGCCGGGAGCCCAGGCTGAGCATTGTTGCTCTCACCATAGAGACCGGAGTGGGCAGCCTGGTGCAGGAAGACCGGGCGCAGCTGGCATCCAGGCAAGCTGCAGCAGAGGCACGGGTGGCTGCGGATCCGCGCATCGGCGCGTTCCTCGAAGCCCTGGATGCCCGCGTAGAATCCATTGAAATCGTGGCGGCATCCTCAAACGGCATGCCGTCAGCTCACAATGAAGCGTAAACAGGGAGGTAAGGAAAGATGAAAGGTGGACTGGGAAATATCATGAAGCAGGCGCAGCAACTCCAGGAGCGTTTGCAAAAGACGCAGGAAGAACTTGCCCAGGTAGAGGTGCAGGGCCACGCGGGTGGCAATCTGGTGGAAGTCACCATGACCTGCCGGCATGACGTGCGCGGGGTGCGCATCGACCCCTCCCTGCTGACCGACGGCGATCAGGAGATGCTCGAAGATCTTGTGGCAGCGGCCATCAATGACGCCGTGCGCAATGCTGAGAAGGTCAGCGCGGAGCGGATGTCGGAAGTGACCGGCGGCATGAATATTCCGGGCATGAACCTGCCTTTCTAGGCGCTTATGGCAGACGTTCCGAGTATGGATGCCCTGGTGGCACTGCTACGCCGCCTACCGGGTATTGGCCCGCGTTCGGCGCAACGGATCAGCTATGAGTTGCTGGTGCGCAAGCGCGATCTCATGCCGCAACTCGCCGCAGCCTTTCAGCAAGCCCACGCGGTGGTCCGTTTTTGTGAACGCTGCAACAACCTGAGCGAAACGCCATTGTGTGCCGTCTGTCGTTCCGAACACCGGGACCGTTCCATTTTGTGCGTGGTGGAATCACCCGCTGATCTGCGTGCGATCGAAGATACAGGGGTATTCGTCGGCGAATTTTTCGTATTGATGGGGCATTTGTCACCCCTGGATGGCATCGGTCCCGAAGCCCTGCATATCGACCGCCTCAGCGCGCGGCTGGGTGAAACAGACTTGCGGGAAGTAATTTTTGCGACCAATCCTACCCTGGAAGGTGAGGCTACAGCCCAGTTTCTCGCCGGGCTGGTTCCGGACGGCATCACCATCAGTCGTATCGCGCGGGGGGTGCCGGTGGGTGGTGAACTGGAATATGTCGATCGCAGCACCCTCGGACGCGCCCTGCACGGTCGTCGTCTGCTAGACGAGTAAGCACTGACCCATCGTTTCGTAAAGATAAAAGCAATCCATTTCGAGAGGAAACAGCCATCATGATCCCCACAGGAGTCACGCCTCCAGGCGGAAATGTATTTTTTTTGCTGATGGGCGCCATTCTGGTGTTTGCCATGCACGGCGGATTCGCCTTTCTGGAACTGGGTACGGTACGACGGCGCAGCCAGGTAAATGCACTGGTGAAGATTCTCAGTGATTTTGGTATATCCACCATCGTCTATTTTTTTGTGGGTTATCATATCGCCTATGGCATCAGCTTTTTTGCCGACGTAAAGACTCTGACCGCGAGCAATCACGGTTTTCAGATGGTGCGGTTTTTTTTCCTGCTGACCTTCGCTGCTGCGGTGCCCGCCATTATCTCCGGTGGTATTGCCGAGCGGGCGCGTTTTTATCCTCAATTGCTGGCGACCGCCTTTCTGGTGGGACTGGTTTATCCTTTTTACGAAGGGATCGTCTGGAATGGCCATTATGGTATTCAAGCTTGGTTTACCCGCGCTTTTGGCGCACCTTTTCACGATTTCGCAGGCTCGGTGGTAGTGCATGCCATGGGTGGATGGATGGCGCTGATGGCGGTCTGGCTGCTGGGTTCGCGCAAGGGGCGTTACGGGAAAGATGGTGCGGTACACGCCATGCCGCCGTCCAACATTCCCTTTCTGGCGCTGGGCTCCTGGATTCTGATCATCGGCTGGTTTGGTTTTAATGTGATGAGTGCACAGCAAATTGCTGCTGTGCAGGGTCTGGTGGCGCTCAACTCGCTTATGGCATTGGTGGGCGGCATGCTGGCAGCGCTGGCGGTAGGGAAGGGCGATCCGGGCTTCGTTCATAATGGCGCTCTGGCAGGTCTCGTGGCCATCTGCGCCGGTTCCGATGTGGTGCAACCCATTGGGGCTTTGGCCATCGGCGTCATTGCCGGCGTTATTTTTGTCTACCTGTTCACCTTTGTGCAGCATCGCCTGCGTCTGGATGACGTGCTGGGCGTCTGGCCGCTCCATGGTGTTTGCGGTGTGTGGGGTGGACTGGCCGTCGGCATTTTTGGACATCAGTTCCTCGGCGGCGCAGGTGGGGTCAGTTTCTGGTCTCAGTTGCTGGGCACCTCACTAGGCGTCCTGATCGCCCTGGCGGGCAGTGGTATCGTCTACGGCAGCATCAAGTACTTTATCGGGATTCGTCTGGATCCCGAGGCGGAGTATGCGGGGGCGGATTTGAGCCTGCACCATGTCAGCGCGTATCCTGAAGAGGATATCGAGAGGGCGTGACCATGACAGAACCTTTTGCTGCCCTGAACTGGCAGGCCATGCCAGGCCTGCCGGTGCGCAACCCGCAGGCGCACAAAGGAAGTTTCGGCCACGTTTTCGCCGTAGGCGGAGGGCCGGGCATGGGCGGGGCATTGGCGCTGACCTCTGCCGCCGCCTATCGGGTGGGCACCGGATTGGTGACGGCAGTGGGGCATCCCTCCGCGATCCCTTACTTGGCGGCACACCTGCCAGAAGCAACTTGGCGAGACTGGCCTGCGACTTTTGGAGATTTGCCGGACCATGCCGTCCTGGCCGTTGGCCCTGGCTTGGGTCAGGGCCTGGCCGCCCATGATCTTTTGCTGGAGATCGGTACACTGTCCTGTCCCCAGGTATGGGACGCCGATGCCCTGAACATTCTTGCGCGTTTTGGTCCGAAACTGCTGACCACCGATGCACTTCGTCTGTTTACCCCACATCCGGGCGAAGCGGCCCGTCTGCTCGGGATAACAGTCGCCGATGTACAGGCAGACCGTATCGCGGCGATTGTTCGGTTACGCGCCCGCTATGGCGGCTACTGGGTCCTCAAGGGCCACCATAGTCTCCTGCTGGGATGCGCTGTCCGGAATCTCTGTATTTTGGGCAATCCGGGCATGGCCACGGGCGGCAGCGGGGACGTGCTGACCGGCCTGTTGGCCGGTCTGCTGGCGGTCGGCCTGGACGCCGACCGGTCTCTGTCCCTCGGCGTGTGCCTGCACGCCCGCGCGGGCGATATCGCGGCCGCGGAGATGGGCGAGGCCAGCCTACTGGCGGGGGATATCCTGGCGGCAGTGCCCCGCGCTTTGCAGGAGTTGACGCAACATCATGACGGAAACTGAAGTATTGCGGGAATGGGATCGCCGTTATTTCTGGCATCCCTTCACCCAGATGCAGTGTTACGGGGATGACGACCCGTGGATCATCGACCGTGCAGAAGGCAACTACGTGTACGATACCCAAGGTCATCGCTGTCTGGATGCGATCGCCAGCCTGTGGTGCAACGTTCACGGTCACCGTCATCCCCGACTGGATGCCGCCCTGATCGGACAGTTGGGCAAAGTCGCACACAGCACGGCACTGGGTGCTGGCAATGCTCCGGCCATTCGTCTCGCCAAGGCACTGGTGGAAATTACCCCAGCCTCCCTGCAACATTGTTTTTTTTCGGAGGACGGCGCCGAGGCGGTCGAGGTCGCCATCAAAATGGCGGCCCAGTACTGGTGTAATCTGGGCCGCCCCGAAAAACGCCTCTTCCTGACTCTGGACAATGCCTATCATGGGGACACCGTTGGCGCCGTTTCGGTGGGCGGCTTCCCCCTGTTTCACGAGGTATACGGGCACCTCCTGTTCCCGACTTTACGGTTGCCGAGCCCTTATGTATTGCAGCGGGAAGACTGCGATGGAGATCCGGAGCAGGCAACAGCCGTATGGCTGGCGGCGCTGGAAACGACGCTCCAGGAGCAGAGCCGCGAGATTGCGGCCGTGATCCTCGAGGGCGGGGTGCAGGGCGCCGCGGGCATATTGCCTTTCCCGCCCGGTATTCTGGCCGGTGCGCAACGTCTGTGTCGGGCCTACGAGGTCTTGCTGATCATTGATGAGGTCGCCACCGGCTTCGGCCGCAGCGGCAAGCTTTTTTCCTGTGAGTGGGAGGCTGTCGAACCAGACCTATTGGCCTTGGGTAAGGGGCTGAGTGGTGGTTACTTGCCGGTGGCCGCGACCCTCGCCGCAGAACACGTTTATGCTGCCTTTCTTGCGCCTTTCGGGGAAACCCGGCAGTTTTACTACGGGCATACCTACACCGCCAATCCTTTGGCCTGTGCGGTAGCGCTGGAGAACCTGGCACTTTTTGCGGAAGGCGGTGTGCTGGCTGCTTTGCCCGAGAAAATCGCCCAGTTGCGAACCGGGCTGCAGCGTTTTCACGGTCAGTCGTGGGCAGGGGAGGTCCGCCAGTTCGGTTTGATGGCCGCCATCGCGTTGCGCGACCCCAGGACGAATGCGCCTTATCCCTACGGAGACCGCGTCGAATACGCAGTGTGCCGGCGAGCACGGGAAATGGGCGTTTACAGCCGCCCCTCGGTGATCTCCTCACCATAGTCCCGCCGCTGTCGGTGACAGCAGCGGAAATAGACACTATCCTCAACGTATTATATGACGCCATGGCGGAAGGACGATCCTGATGAAAACGGCCCAAGATATCATGAACCGCGAAGTTGTTACGGTGCTGGCCGATGATCCGGTCGATAAAGTGGGGGATGTGCTCCTCAGTTCCGGGCACCACAGCCTGCCCGTGGTGAACAGCGAGGATCATCTGGTCGGGATGATCGGTGAGCGGGATATGATTGACGCCCACCGCAAGGTGCATCTGCCGACCATGCTGACTATTCTGGATGGTCTGATCCCTCTGGGCGGCATGCATGAATACGACGAAGACCTGCGCAAAGTCACGGCGGTGACCGCCAGCCAGTTGGCCAGCTCCCACGTCGTTACCGTAGCCCCCGATGAGGATACGGACGCGGTAGCCGAGAAGTTGCTGCGTAAGGATGTGCATGCGGTGCCTGTGGTCGATAACAGCGGTTTGTTGCTGGGTATCATCAGTCGTTCGGATATTCTTCAGCATCTGCTGAAACCCTGAACCGGGTATCGGATGCACTGGGATTTCGCAGATGCCGAAGCCTGCCGGGACTGGGGGCGACAGTTTGCCCAGCGCATTCATATCCCTGCGGTTATTTATCTGGAGGGCGATCTGGGGGTCGGTAAAACCACTTTGGCGCAGGCTATCTTAAAGGCGCTAGGCGTTACCCAGAACATCAAAAGCCCGACCTATACCCTCATGGAACAGTATTCGACCCGGATCGGACCGGCTCTGCATCTTGATTTGTATCGTCTGCAAGAGCCGGAGGAGCTGGAATTTATCGGTATCCGTGATTGTCTGACGGAACCCTCCCTGTGGCTGGTGGAATGGCCGGAGCGGGGTGCGGGTTTCCTGCCCCCTGCCGATTTGTCACTCAGCCTCCGTATTCTGGACAACGGCAGTCACCGTCTGGAGTGGCTGGGGCATCAGCCCCATGTTCAGGACTGGACCATTTTCTTGACGCCCGCATCCACCCGGAAAATCCGCCATGAGGGATGAACAGGCACCCCGCGTTCATCGCCTGGATACAACATTGGCCAATCAGATTGCCGCCGGCGAGGTGGTGGAACGTCCTGCCTCCATCCTGAAAGAGCTTCTGGAAAACAGCCTGGATGCCGGAGCCACGCGGATTACCATCCATCTGGAGGGTGGTGGGATGGATTTGCTCGGTGTGGAAGATGATGGTGTCGGCATCCTGGCCGAGGATCTGCCCCTCGCCCTGGAGCGCCATGCCACCAGTAAAGTGGCCACCTGGGAAGACCTTCAGGCGATCCAGACCATGGGTTTTCGCGGTGAGGCCTTGCCAGCGATCGCTTCCGTCTCGCGCCTGGAACTCCTCTCGCGGGCGCGCAGCCAGAATCAGGCGGCGCGCCTGCAGGTAACGGGGGGCATGGCTGCCGCTCCGGAGCCCGCAGCCAGGGCACCAGGAACCACAGTGCGTGTGGCCGATCTCTTTTTTAACGTGCCCGCACGGCGTAAGTTTCTGCGTAGTCCGGCCGCCGAGTTGTCGCGCAACCAAAAGGTGTTGCGCCAGATTGCGCTGGCCAACTTCCCGGTGGCTTTTCAGCTTATCCAGAACGGCCGCTCTCTTGCGCAATTTCCAGCTACGGATGCAGAAAGCCGGGCAGCGCGAGTAGCCGCCATAATGGGGGAAGGCTTTCTGGCCAATGCACTGTATATCGAACAGGAAGATCAGGGCTTGTCTCTCAGCGGCTGGCTGGGCCTGCCCACCTACAACCGCGCCCGCGGAGATGAACAGTATTTTTATGTTAACGGTCGTCCGGTGCGTGATCCGGTGGTTACCCATGCCCTGCGTGCGGCTTATAACGATGTGCTCTTTCAGGATCGTCACCCCCTTTATGCGCTTTACCTGAAGCTGCCGCCCGAGCGGGTGGATGTTAATGTACATCCCGCCAAGGCGGAGGTACGCTTTCGGGACAGCCGCGAGATACACGATTTTCTTTTTCACACTCTGCGACGGGTGATTGCGGAGCAGGGCGGGGCACAACCACGGATGACCGTTCCGGTCCAGCCTTTCTCCCAAAGCCCGACCGCTACCAAAAGTCCTGCTTACGTCCCGACTCAGCGATCGCTGAACGCTGCTGCGCAGGAGAGTGCCGGGGCCTATTGGGAACATCTAGTGGCGCCGGTGATGGCGTCCGTACCATCCCCTGATTTGCCGGCGGCACCAGCCCAGGAACTGGCCCCGAACTACACCCTCGGACAGGCCATCGGGCAGATTCACGCACGTTTCATCCTCGCTCAGAACAGCGAGGGGATGATTCTCATCGATCAGCACGCAGCTCATGAACGCATCCTCTACGAGAAGATGAAGAACATGTCTCAACAGAATGAGAAGCAGGCGTTTATTATTCCTGAATACGTGCATGTAACTGCGGCGCAAATGGCGCACTTCGACAAACGACAGCGCGATTTGCAAGCTGCCGGGCTGGACATCAGTGTTGCCGGTCCCGGTACCTTGGCCATTCATGCGGCCCCCAAAGCTATCGCCGCCGTCACCTATGGGCAGATTATCGCTGATATTCTTGCGGAAGAGCCTGCCTGGGCCGAGGGAGATGGGGACGCCGTCCTCGCCGACATGGCCTGCCGTGCCGCTATCAAGACAAACCACCGCCTCAGCCTCGAAGAGATGAACAGCCTGTTGCGCCAACTGGAGGCCACTCCGCGTTTCGGGCAGTGCAATCACGGGCGACCGACGGTAGTGTATTTTTCTTTGGCCGATCTCGACCGCCTCTTTCTCCGCGGGCGATGATTCCTGCTATTTTTCTGATGGGTCCGACGGCCAGCGGCAAGACCGAACTGGCCGTAAGGCTTGCCGATGCGTTGCCCATAGACATTATCAGCGTCGATTCGTTACTGGCATATCGTCATTTCGATATCGGCAGCGCCAAACCCAGTCTGGCCCTGCGCCGGCGATATCCCCACGCGCTGGTCGATATCCGGGAGCCCGACGAGCCCTATTCGGCGGGCCTGTTTCGGGAAGATGCCCTGCGCTGTATTGCACTGGCGCGGGAACGCGGTCGCATCCCGTTGCTGGTCGGCGGCACGGGCCTGTATTTTCGTGCGCTGGAGCGTGGCATTGATACCTTACCCCCCGCCAATCCCGCCTTGCGCCAGAGTCTGATGGCGTTAGCAGAGGAGGCGGGATGGTCCGCACTACACCAGCGCCTCGCGACCCTGGATCCGGAGACCGCCGCGGGTATCGCTCCCCATGACCGGCAACGCATTCAACGCGCCCTGGAAATCATCCTCGGTTCGGGGCAGGCGATCAGCGGGGCACGTCACTGGCAAGGTACATTCCCCGGCCCGCTCTACAAAATCATCCTGCGCCCGCCTAGAGGCTGGTTACATCAGCGTATCATGCAGCGCTTTGACGTCATGCTGAACGAGGGATTTCTGGACGAAATTGCCGACCTGAGCACGCGTCACTACGCGCCGGAGTTACCCGCCATGCGCGCCGTGGGTTACCGCCAATACTTCGCCTGGCATGACGGGCTCTGCAGCTCCGCAGAAGCTTACCAGGCGGCGCTGGCGGCGACCCGCCAACTGGCCAAGCGCCAGGATACCTGGTTCAAGAGGGAATCGGCGCATTATTATCTCGATCCATCCCGCGACGATGCATCCTCTCTGCTATTGCAGATGGCCACCCGACCCGTGCAGGGCGAGGTGCATTCCATCGGCGGGGACAACGGAGGTGAAATGGATGAAACTGGATGAACGCCATCCATGAACGGGGAGCCCGACTGATGGGCTGGAATCTCGAGGATGTCGACAAACCTTTCGTCGCCCGGTTGCAGGCTTAAAGTTGGCGCAGTCCAGGCATCAACGCCGGCGCGCCGGATTGCCAGCGAATACGCAGAATGCTAGCCTATGGCCACTCTGACTTTTACCCCCATTGAGGATCTTATGGCTGTTGAGCGCACCCTTTCCATCATCAAACCCGATGCCGTGCAGAAAAATGCCATCGGTGCCATTCTTGGTCGCTTCGAGAAGGCGGGGCTGCGCATCGCAGCCGCCAAGATGTTGCATCTCAGCCGCGATGACGCGGGTGGGTTTTATGCGGTGCACCAGGCCCGGCCTTTTTACGGCGAGTTGTGCGACTTCATGAGCAGCGGTCCGGTATTGGTTACGGTACTGGAAGGTGAGGGTGCCATCGCCAAAAACCGTGATTTGATGGGCGCCACCAATCCCAAGGATGCCGCTGCAGGAACGATTCGTGCGGACTTTGCCGACAGCATTGATGCCAACGCCGTGCATGGTTCAGACAGTGCCGAGACTGCGGCATGGGAAATCAGTTACTTTTTTGGTCAACGGGAGATTTTTGCGCACTGAATGATGGGCGATTCTTTGGTGGTTGCTCCGGCCGAAAGGCCACACCTGCTGGGACTGGGTCGCCAGTCCCTCGCTAGGTTGCTGCGTATCTGGGGAGAGTCCCCCTTTCGGGCCAACCAGATTTTGCAATGGCTGCATACCCGCCAGGTGACGGATTTTGCGGCCATGACCAACATCAGTAAAACCCTTCGCGCTCGCCTCGCCGCAGAAACCCGCATCGACCTGCCGGAAATCATCGCCGATCAGACAGCGGCGGACCACACTCGCAAATGGCTGCTGCGGTTGCCCGATGGCAATGCCATAGAAACTGTTTTTATTCCCGGAGAAGATCGGGGTACGCTGTGCATCTCTTCGCAGGTAGGCTGTTCTCTGGCCTGCAGTTTCTGTGCTACTGGTGCACAGGGGCTCAGCCGCAACCTCGAAACCCATGAAATTATCGCGCAGGTGTGGGTGGCGCGCGATTTTTTGGGCCTGGACGCGATCACCAATATCGTTTTCATGGGCATGGGCGAACCGATGCTTAATTTGCGCGAGGTATTGCCGGCGCTGGATTTATTGCGCGACGAATATGCTTACGGCTTTGGCGCGCGGCGCATTACCGTCAGCACCGCAGGTGTGGTGCCTGGTATGGATCGACTGGGTGCGGAAAGCCCGGTCAATCTCGCGATCAGCCTGCACGCCAGTCGTGATGAAATCCGCGACGTGCTCGTGCCGGTAAACCGCCACTACCCGCTGGCAGAGCTGCTCGCCGGCTGCCGCCGCTATCCTTTGCCGCCCCGGCGCCGCATCACCTTCGAATATGTAATGCTGGAGGGTGTCAATGACGCCGATTCCCATGCGCGGGAACTCCTCCGCCTGTTACGAGACATCCCGGCCATGGTGAATTTGATTCCCTTCAATCCCTTTCCCGGCTCAAATTATAAACGGTCGCCACAGGTACGCATCGATGCTTTTCGCGATATCATTCTGCGCGGTAACATAATGACGGTTACACGCCGGCCGCGTGGTGACGACATCGCCGCCGCCTGTGGTCAGTTGGCCGGGCAGGTACACGCCGGCCGTCGCAGTATTCCCTTGGCAGTGCATTCATGAAAAGACTTCTGGGACTGGGGGCGGGTGTGCTTCTGCTGAGTGGCTGTGGGCTTTTTGGTGGCAAAAGAGCAGAGTTGACGCCCGATCAGCAAATGGCTGCGTATATTGCCCATGAACACAAGGCCAACGCCTCCGCTTCGGGCTTCAGGCCGACACCCGCCAACAGCGAACAAGCCAAGGCCGGCATCTACACGTCTCTCGGGGCCGCTTATTTGCAGGATGGCCATCCCCGACAGGCGATCCGGGAACTGCAATTGGCAATTGCCGCTAACAGCCGTTATGCCAATGCATACAATGTCATGGGTCTGGCCTACGAACAGTTGCAGCAGCATAATCTGGCCCGCAGCGCCTTTCGCCGGGCACTCTCCATAGATGCAAAAAACCCTGAGTACCTCAATAACTACGGCGCATTTCTCATCAACTCCCGCAACTATGCCGAGGCGGTTGTCGAGCTGAAACGGGCCACCTCCGATCCGCTGTACAGCACGCCGCAGTTCGCCTGGACCAACCTCGCACAGGCCTACGCAGGGCTCAAGGACTTGTCGGCGGCACGCGATGCGCTGAACCGGGCACTTTATCTGGTGCCCAACTATCCGCCAGCCCTGCTGATGCTTGCCGAACTGGATTACAAGGACGGTAAAGCAGATGCCGCTTTCGCCCATTTGCAGGTGGTTCTGGCGCAGGAGCCGGATAACGCTGATGCGCTCTTGCTGGCGGGGCGGATTGCCGCCCTGCAGGGGCGGCCAACACAGGCACGGTTCCTCTGGCAGCGTTGTGTGACGGCTTCACCCTATTCCGCAGCAGGCAAGCAGGCGCAGCGACTGCTGCTGCAAAACGGTTGAGACGGTACGCCATGGATATGACACCAGAAAACGAAATTTCTCAGGACTTGCGGGCGGCAAGGGAGGCACATGGCTGGAGTTTTCGCCAAGTCGCAGAGCGGTTGCATATCACCGAAGCTCAGGTAAAGGGTCTGGAAGACGGTGATTATACCGCTCTGCCCGGGGCCGCTTTCGCGCGTGGTTTCCTGAAGAATTACGCGCGGCTGCTAGGCCTGGATCCGGAACCGCTGCTGAGGACGTATGACGCCTCCAACGAGGGGTCTGGGTTGCACCCGTCGGAAACGGTGTTGCCCGCCAGCGAAGGACCGCTGTTGGATTACAGCCGACGCGTACTGATTTTTTCCGTATTGATCGTGATCGGCATTATTGCGGTCGCATGGTGGGTCTGGAGTCATCAGCAGGTGCAGGGCCTGCCTGCCACGGCGGTTTCGCCTATGGTGGCCAAACATCCGGCGGTTCCCGCTAAGGCAGTTATCATGGCGCCCAACGTGTCAGCCGCTGCTCCGGTGTCAGCAATCGGGAACCCGCAGGCGGCACCCGGCCTGCCCGTCGCACCGGTCGCGGCAACCCGGTCTGCAGCCGTGGCGACGGGTCCTGGGCTGACGTTTCAGTTCAGTGCGGACTGCTGGGTGCAGGTCAAAGACTCCTCGGGGAAAACTCTGCTCGCAGTTTTGGGACATCGCGGCGATGTCCTACGCGTCGATTCCGGTATTCCGCCATACAGTGTTCTGGTAGGCAAGGCCAGCGCCGTCACCATCAGTTATGATGACAAGCCTGTGCCGTTGCCCGCCAACGCCTTGGGCGTAGCCAGACTGCAGGTCGGCACCACGCCGACCGTCGCTGGTGTACCCCCCCACGGTGTCACCCACGCGGTAGCTGCCGCTCGTAGCCAGGTGCCCCCCCCTGCGCTTCCAGTAGCCAGCATGACTTCACCACCTGTTGCGGTATCTGGTACTGCAGCCGTTTCCAGCGAGGCTTTCCATGCACCATGAATCTCCCATTCGGCGTCGTAAGACCCGGCAAATTCACGTAGGCAAGGTAGCGATCGGCGGCGATGCACCGATCAGTGTACAAAGCATGACCAATACCGAGACCCGCGATATCGCGGCCACCGTCGCGCAAATCCGGCGCCTGGAGGCGGTAGGTGCCGACATCGTCCGGATCTCCGTACCCAGCATGGATGCTGCGGAGGCATTCAAGACGATCCGCGCTCAGGTGGAAACCCCGCTAGTCGCCGACATCCACTTCGATCACCGTATCGCTTTGCGGGTGATGGAAGATGGTGTCGATGGCCTGCGTATCAATCCCGGAAATATCGGCTCTCTGGATAAAACACGGTTGGTGGTGGAAATGGCCAAGGACAAGGGCATCCCCATCCGTATCGGCGTCAACGCAGGGTCGCTGGAGAAGGATATCCAGGAGAAATATGGGGAACCGACACCCGAGGCACTGGTGGAGTCGGCCTTGCGTCATGTGAGCATTCTGGACGAGTTGAACTTTCATGACGTGAAGATCAGCGTCAAGGCCTCCGACATTTTTCTCGCTGTGAGCGCTTACCGCCTGCTTTCGGAAAAGGTGGATTACCCGCTGCATCTCGGTATCACCGAAGCCGGCGGCCTGCGCTCCGGCACTGTCAAATCCGCTATCGGGCTGGGCCTGCTCCTGCGGGACGGGATCGGCGATACCATCCGGGTTTCGCTCGCAGCGGATCCCGTCGAGGAGATTCGTGTCGGCTTCGATATCCTGAAAAGCCTGCACCTGCGTCAGAAGGGGATCAATCTGATCGCCTGCCCGTCCTGCTCCCGTCAGGAGTTTGATGTCATCACCACCATCAATGCCCTGGAAGCGCGTCTGGAAGACATTCTCGAGCCTATGGACGTTTCGGTGATCGGCTGCGTGGTGAATGGCATCGGCGAGGCGAAGGAGGCCGATATCGGCCTGGCGGGCGGTGACAAGCGCAGCATTCTCTACTACCGCGGCAAACAGGTCGATCGGGTGGAGAACAACGATATCGTCGACGTGCTCGAAAAGCGGATTCGTGCGGAAATCGCTGAACGGCAGGCGACACGCCATGAGGGTTGAGCACCACCTTCCCATGCTGCAAAAAGGGAGCGGGCATGGCGAGTAAGGAGTTGCAGGCGGTACGTGGTATGAATGACATTTTCCCGGAGGAGAGCGCGGGGTGGCAGGCGTTGGAAGATGACCTGCGGATGTTGCTGGCGCTCTACGACTACGGTGAAGTGCGTCTGCCTCTTCTGGAATCGACGGAACTCTTCGCCCGTGCCATTGGCGATGCCACCGATATCGTCCAGAAGGAGATGTATACTTTCGCCGATCGCAATGGAGACAGTCTTACCCTGCGGCCGGAGGGTACGGCGGGATGCGTGCGTGCGGCGATTCAGGCCCGGAGCATTCGGGGCCAGACCCCACGCTATTATTATATGGGGCCGATGTTTCGGCACGAACGTCCGCAAAAGGGTCGTTACCGGCAGTTTCACCAACTGGGTGTGGAGGTTTTCGGGCTGCCTGCGGCGGGTACCGATGCCGAGGTCATCGCCCTGTCGGCGCGGATTCTACGGGCGGCTGGGGTTACCGCTTCGCTGCAGATCAACTCACTGGGGAGCCCGGCGGCGCGTATCCACTATCGAACCCTGCTGCTGGACTATCTGCGTCCGCGGCGTGGGGTGCTCTGTGCCGACTGTCGGGAACGGATGGAGCGCAACCCGCTGCGCGTACTCGATTGCAAGGTGCCTGCCTGTCAGGAGATTGCCCGCATGGCTCCGCATTTGGTGGATCATCTGGACGAAGACTCCGCCGCCCATTTTGCCAGTCTGCAATCATTGCTGACCGCGCTCGATATCCCATATCTGGTCAATCACAGCCTTGTACGCGGTCTGGATTATTACAACCGTACGGTTTTTGAATGGGTGACGGACGCGCTTGGCGCCCAGGGCACGGTGCTGGCGGGTGGTCGTTATGACGGTTTGGTCGCACAGTTGGGTGGTGCTGATACACCGGCGATCGGCTTTGCCGTGGGCCTTGAAAGGCTACTGGCGTTGCAGGCGCTGCAGGGGAGGGGGGTAGAGGCACCTCATCCTTTACTGTTTATCGGCGCTCTGGATGATGTTGCGGTGGCCCGCGCGTGGCGAATCGCCGAGCAGCTACGGGATGCAGGTATTTCCGTGGTGACCGGGGGCCCCGCCACTTTCAAGAACGTCATGAAGCAGGCGGAACGTTCCCGGGCCAGATTCCAGGCCCTGATTGGTGCGGAGCAAATCGCCGGTGAGCCGCTGATCCTCAAGGAACAGGCCGGAGAAGGCCGCTGGCAGGGAGATCCCGAGGCGTTGTACGAGGGTTTGCGCAGCCTTGGCGTTGATTTCCCGCAGCATGCACCCCATACTGTCCGCAATTTTGCCACAGCCAGAACCTCATCGTGACCGGTCCAGAACTCTCCGAATTCCTTTATCGCCATCGAGTTTCCGTTATCGCGGGCATCATCATGGTCCTGCTCGCGGCAATGGGCTTTTTCGGCTACGAAAAATACCAGCGCCATCAGGTGGAGCGCGCCGCCGTGCTATATAACGAACTGGTGGATACCCTCGTCGCGGGGCAGACCAGTACGGCACGCGCCAGCGCGGATACGCTGGTGCATCAATATGGACACACGCCCTACGCCATTTTCGCCCGGTTTTTTCTCGCGCGCATGGACAGCGAAAGCAACCAGATCCCGGCGACAGAAGCGGAGCTCAACAGCGTCATCCAGGCCAAGACCGCGCCGAGGGGGCTAAAGGGCATCGCCACCCTCAGCCTGGCCCGACTCTACCTGGACCAGAAGCAGCCGCAGAAGGCCCTGGATATGCTGAAAGTGCCGGATGCGGCCT
Organism: Acidithiobacillus ferridurans; assembly: GCF_003966655.1. NCBI lineage: Bacteria > Pseudomonadati > Pseudomonadota > Acidithiobacillia > Acidithiobacillales > Acidithiobacillaceae > Acidithiobacillus > Acidithiobacillus ferridurans. The sequence continues at coordinate 2,800,560 of NZ_AP018795.1, forward strand.
TCGCCACCCTGCAGGAGGAAATTCAGGGAGACGCCTATGTGGCACTTCATCAGGACGGCAAAGCCATGCGGGCTTACCAGGCAGCCATTGCCGACCTTCCGGCCGCCGATCCTTACCGCAGCTACCTGCAGATGAAGATGGCCAATATCGGAGTGGCGCCATGAAGCTGCGACCTTTTTCCCGCGCTCTCGGGCGCATGGTAGCGCTGGGTGCCGTGGCCACTCTGCTGAATGGTTGTGGTATCCTATCCTGGTTTCATTCCACTCCTGCCCCCAAGACTCCGCCGCCCCTCGCCAAGGGGATGGATAAAGTATCCTTCTCCACCGAATGGCAGGCCCGTCTATATGGTATCTGGCAGGTCAACCCCTATCAGAATACGTTGATTGCCCATGACAAAGGGCAGATTGTGGTCGTCGATGCGTCCGGGCGTCTGGTCAGCATGACCGACGGTGGTCGCCAGATGTGGACGCGCAGCCTGGATGGCCGGACAGCGCGCGGCCCGACACTGGCAAACGGTGTGGTTTATACCGGCACAGACACTGGAAAAGTCTATGCGTTTACGGCAAAGGACGGCCACCCGCTCTGGACCATACAGTTGAGTTCCGAAGTGCTTACCCCGGTAGTGGCGGCGGGTGACCATCTTCTGGTGCAGACGGTGGATGGGCATCTCTGGGCTCTCGACCCGAATAATGGCAAGGTGCAATGGACATTCTCCATGAATCAGCCGACCCTCATCCTGCGTGCGGTGGCTACGCCTGCGGTGCATGACGGAGTGGTGTATGCCGGTTTCGCGGATGGGACGGTGGCGGCTCTTAGTCTGGGGTCCGGTGCGGAGCTCTGGCGGGCGCAGGTCGCCTTACCCCATGGCAGCAATGAATTGGCGCGTATGGTGGATGTGGCCGCAAGCCCGGTGGTTGGGGAGGGGCAGGTCATCACTGCAGCCTATCAGGGGAATCTGGCTGCTTACGCGTTGCAGGGCGGCACCCAGAACTGGAGTGTACCGATGTCCGTCTATATGACGCCGGTACTGGAGGATGGCCATCTGCTCGTCGCGGACGCCGATGGGCGGATATCCTCCGTAGACCCGGCATCCGGCAATGTGCTCTGGCGCAATGACCGTCTTAGCGGGCACGATTTGACCGGGTTTGGCCTCTGTGGCGGGAGTCTGCTGGCCACGGACAATGCGGGTTATCTCTATGTCATCGATCCACAGACCGGGCACCGCATAGGTCAGACGCGGCTGTCTGATAGCGGTATTCAGAGTACTCCCGTTTGTCTGGGAAGTGGCCAGATCCTTGCCCTCAGTGATGCGGGCACCTTGTATCGAATCCACCTGGCAAAGCGCTAAGGCTCTATTTCATGACTGCTGTTATCGCCCTGGTGGGGCGCCCCAACGTGGGTAAATCCACCTTCTTCAATCGCCTGACGCGCACCCGCGAGGCACTGGTGGCAGACCTCCCGGGCCTTACCCGGGATCGCCACTATGGTACCGCGCAGTTTGAAGGGCGCCAGTATCTGGTGGTCGATACCGGTGGTTTTGAACCGGAAGAGCGGGAAGGTCTGGTAGCGGCCATGGCGGCGCAGACCCGCCTCGCCATCACCGAGGCGGATGCCATTTGTTTCCTCGTGGATGCCAAGGAAGGACTTTCCACTCAGGATGCGGAAATCGCTCAGGAGTTGCGTCGCGGGGGTAAACCCATCTATCTGGTCGTAAACAAGATGGACGCGAAAGGCGCTGTGAGCGAACTGCCTGAGTTTTATCGCCTTGGTCTGGGTACGCCTTATACCATTTCCGCTGCTCATGGGCACGGCGTCGAACCGTTGCTGGAGGCAATTTTTTCCGATTTGCCGACCCCTGAGGATGACATCGCAGACGCGACGAGAAAGGGGCCGCGTATCGCCATGCTTGGTCGACCCAACGTAGGGAAGTCGACGCTAGTCAACACCATGCTGGGTGAAAAGCGCGTTCTCGTTTTTGACGAACCCGGAACCACACGGGACAGCATCCGTATTCCTTACGAGCGCCAGGGAAAACCCTATGTCATGATCGATACTGCTGGCATGCGGCGCCGCGCGCGGGTCGGCGAGGGGCTCGAAAAACTGAGCGTATTGAAGACCCTGAGTGCGCTGCGCGAGGCAGATGTGGTGCTGCTGGTGCTGGATGCGCGTCTGGGCATTGCCGAGCAGGATGCCCACTTGGTGGGTGTCGCGGTCGAACTGGGGCGTCCCATTGTGGTGGTGGTCAACAAATGGGATGGCATGAACCCCGAAGAGCGCAAGGCCGTAAAGCAGGAACTGGAAAGACGGCTGGACTTTATTCGCTACGCGCCGGTCTATACCATATCCGCTTTGCATGGTACGGGTGTGGGTGATCTCTATAAGAGTATCGATCAGCTATGGATTGATTCCCGTCGTCATTTCTCCACAGCCGAACTGAACCGTGCCCTGGCCGATGTGATCGAGACCCATCAACCACCCATGGTGGGTGGGCGACGCATCAAACTGCGTTACTGTCATCAGGGGGGGAGAACCCCATCACCCTGGTGTTTCATGGGAACCAATTGACGCGCCTGCCCGGCACCTACAAACGTTATCTGGAAAGCGCCTTCCGCAGAGCCCTTCATTTGGAGGCTGTGCCCCTGCGTCTGGTCTTCCGACAGGGAGAAAATCCCTACGACCCGCAACCAAAGAATGGGAGACAACATTAAATGAGGGAACGCATCCCGGGCTGGTGGCGCTGGGCGTTCGCTGCAGTGTGCATTTATACGGCGATCCTGGTGGGCAACCGTTATCTGCCTGTTAGTCCGCAGATGCTCTGGATACGCGCCGGTGAGTATGCGCTGTGGGCCGCCATAACGCTGGGGGCCATCGCCCGATTTTTTCCTGCCTTGACGCCTTACGGCTGGCGGCCGGTCACCATCTTCCTGGGCGCGGTACTTTCAGGACTGGAAATCTTTATCGGGACGGGGCCTGACACGAAGGTGCGGGTGGATGAATGGATGACGGCGCTGATTGGCATTGCAATCATCACCATTCTGGCGCGTGTTTTACCCGTTGCTTTTACGCGTTTCTGGTTTGGTCAGGAGGTAGCTCGTCATGGACCTATTGTTCCTCCGCCACGCTGAGGCGGAAGACGCAGATAATGGTGGATCTGACTTTGAACGTCAGTTAACTGCGCACGGTCGGGCGAGTGCGGAGGAAACGGCAGACGGGCTAGCACTCTGCATCTGTAACCAGATCGCATTGCGGCGTAGCCCTCTGGTACGGACCAGGGAAATGGGTGCATATCTGGCTGCCGCTTTGCTACCGTCCCTGGCCTGGCGGTAATGGCGGCATGTTGTTGTTAACGTTTAATCCTGCAGACGCCAGTCCGTTGACAGACTCTCCTGCTGTCGCCAAGGTTTCCGGGCCGAATCATGATACAATGGTCTTTGTTGTCATAAAAGTGACATAAATCTTTCATCAAAGTGTCATATTACTATGTTAGATTGCCCTTCGAGTTTCGCTGAAGATGGCACTATCGTGCTGTCTGGATGCGGGATGTTCTGTGGATAAGTCGTAAATCAACGTATCTGCCATCTTTGGAGGCCTTATGCTGCATCGCTTGAAAGAAGAAGTAACACGTAGTGTCAAAGGTGCCGTAATTCTGTCCGCGTTGGGCCTTTCTGCCCTGTATGCCCTGCCTGCTTCGGCAGCTCCGACCATCTCGCTGTTGGAAACCGGCTCCACCCTGCTGTACCCACTCTTCAATCTGTGGGTTCCTGTGTACACCAAGATGAACCCTGGCATTCAGATCACCACCCAGGGCACGGGCAGCGGTACCGGCATCGCTGAGGCGATCTCTGGGGTGGCCCAGATCGGCGCTTCTGATGCCTACATGAGTGACGCTCAGATCAAGCAGCATCCCAATATCCTGAACATCCCGCTGGCCATCTCCATTCAAATGATCAATTACAACGTTCCCGGTCTGAATAACGTGCATCTGAAGCTGTCCGGTCCGGTGCTCGCAGGCATCTACTCCGGCAAGATCACCAACTGGGATGATGTGGCCATTGCTAAGCTGAATCCCGGCATAAAGCTGCCCAAGCACAAGATTATTCCGGTGCATCGTACCGATGGATCCGGTGATACCTTCATTTTCACCACCTATCTGTCTGATACGACCCCTGCATGGAGCAATAGCGTGGGTTACAGCACAACGGTGAGCTGGCCAGCAGTCCCTGGTGGCATTGGTGCGGAAGGTAACCCCGGCATGGTGCAGGCCCTGAAAACGACACCTTACGGTATCGCCTATATTGGCATTAGTTGGAAGAAGCCAGTGGAAGAGGCCCATCTGGGAATGGCCATGCTGGAAAACCGCGCCGGCAAGTTCGTACTGCCGACGGTGGCGAATGCCAAGGCTGCAGCGGGTGAGATGGTACAAAAGACCCCGGCTGACGAGCGGATTAGTCTGGTCTATGCACCAGGTGCCAATTCCTATCCCATCATCAACTACGAATATGCGATCGTCAGCAAGACGCAGCCCAATACCGAAGTGGCTATGTCCATGCGTAAGTTCCTGAACTGGGCTATTGATCCGAAGGGTGGTAATGCGCCACACTTCATCACTGCAGTGAACTTTGTGCCGCTGCCCGATAGCGCTGCGAAGCTTTCCCGCAAGCAGATCGCGGAAATTCAGTAAGGGTTGTGCCGGAGCCGGGGCTGTGTACCCTGGCTCTTCCCATCTCCCATGCAGGACTCCTCTGTATATTTTTATGATTATTGATGCCGACTATCCAGATGCTCCAAGTGCCGGGAGATTTGTGGGATGAAAACTCCTGTATTTAGAGTAGGGCTGATCGTTACGGCTAGCTTTTTACCGCTTTCATTAATTGCATTGATTGTATTTTTGGTCATTTATTCATGGCCGGCTATTCAGTTTAATCAGCTTCATTTTTTGTGGACGAACGACTGGAATCTGGGGAATCTATATGGTAACCCGGTTGATGTACACGGCGCGCAGATCATGCCCGGGGCAAAATATGGGATCTGGTTTCTTGTCGTTGGCACCATTGTCAGTTCGATACTGGCCATGTTGATGGCGATGCCTATAGCGATCGGGGCGGCATATTTCCTGAGTGAAGGGGTGCGCAAATCCTGGGCCGGCCCGTTGTCTCTTTTCGTTGATTTGCTGGCGGCCATTCCCAGCGTCGTTTATGGACTATGGGGATACGCCCTGCTGGTACCGCTTTTTGGCCAGACTATTTTCCCCTTTATGGCCAAGACGTTTTCTTTGATTCCGTTCCTCGGCGGTGATCCGGGGAGTGGCTATGGGCTGCTTACTTCGGCCTTTGTGCTGGCGGTAATGATCATTCCACTGATTTCTGCCACCCTGCGAGAGTCCATCCAGATGACGGAACCTGCTTTGAAGGAAGCGGGTCTGAGTCTGGGCCTGAACCGCCTGGAGGTTTTCTGGCATATCACCCTGCCCAAGTTGAAGACCGTGTTGATCGGAGTGGGTATTCTCGCCCTGGGCCGAGCCCTGGGAGAAACCATGGCGGTTCTGATGGTCAGTGGCAATGCGCTGAATTATCTGCCCAACAACATTTATGCGCCGATCTCCACCATGGCCGCATTTATTGCTTCACAACTGGATAGCGCACTACAGGATCCGACGAATATGGCCGTTGAGGCGCTTTCGGAAATTGCCCTGGTGCTCCTGGTCATTACGGTGGTAGTGAACTTTGCAGCGCGTTTACTACTGTGGATGGCGAGGGTACGCTGATGGCCAGCAAGACAGTTGAAAGCAGCATTACCACCATATCCCGCGCGAAGGGCTTCAAGGTATCTTTATACAGGCGCATAATGTCCGCATTCGCTTGGTTGTTCGTGGTGTTCTCGTTTCTTTTTCTTGCGGCGATGTTTATTTCCATTGTTGGGGACGTGGTCATTCACGCATGGCCGGCGTTGACGCCAAAATTGTTAACGGACATTACCAATGGTATCGGTGGTGGTCTCAAAAATGCTATCGAGGGCTCCGTTGTCATGTCCGTCGGGGCGTTGCTGCTGGCGGCACCAATCGGCATTTCTGCCGGAATATACCTGAGCGAGCATGGATACGGCGGAGCCGGAAAAATGCTGCGTTTTCTTTCCGATGTGCTGGTCGGCATCCCGTCCATCGTGCTGGGCTATGTCGGCTATATCACCATGGTCATTTATCTGGGTTGGCAGTTCTCGGTAGCGGCTGGAATCATCACCCTGACAGTGATGTTGCTGCCCTACGTCGCCCGCTCCACCGAACTGGCGATGGCCAATATTCCGCTGGCGGTACGTGAGGCGGGTTACGGCCTGGGCGCGGGCGAAGGGCGTGTAGTGCTACAGATACTCCTGCCAGGCGCGGCACCGGCGATCATGACGGGGCTTTTTTATGCCGTCGCGCTGTCCATGGGAGAAACAGCGCCGCTCCTGTATACGGCGGGTTGGTCCAACTACATGTGGAATGGACAGTTTACCAAAGAGCCCATCGGCTACCTGACCTACGTCATATGGACGTTTATCAACGAACCTTTTACTGAATCTCATATGCTCGCATTTGCAGCGGCTTTTCTGATTACCGGGGGCGTGCTGATCCTGATCCTGGCCGGTCGCTGGTTACTGATACGCGGACAACGTCGCATGGGCGTTTATCAGGGATAAGAAGGCCGGTGTGCTGCCCCTTATTTCCGCGCGCAACCGGGGAAGATCCCGTTGACTTGCTGATCCTCTGCGCCCGCCAGCACCTCTTTGGAGCGGGCCAGGAACTCGGCAGCGCGGCCCCGGTCGCTATTGTCGGTGGTTTGCCAGATAGGGAAGAGGGTGTTTTCTTCGCGGTTTTCATGTTTGGCCAGGGATCCGGAAAGCACTGCGCAAATAGCGGGCAACATACCATAATCCTTTTCCATCAACGTCTCTTCCACCAGTTTGGACTGGACGATGATGCTGTCGTGTTCAAGGAGCATGTCCGCAAGTGGACCTTTTATCTCTCCGCCACCCAATATCGGACCGAGGATATTGTTCTCCAGATGGACGTGGCGGCGGAGACCGATCCAGTAATCGCTGAAGAGGGTTTCTGCATCGGTGATCCGATTTTGGTTGGCGGCAGCCAGAATGTCAGCAAACTGGCAGTCCAGGCGGTAGTGATCCCAGGTCAGTAGGTCTACCACATCCTTGGCTTCCGCTTCGGCGCGAGGTCGTATGTCTATCTGCCAGAGTTTGCCATCCGTTTCAAAACGCCAAGAGATGGCATCGCGCAACTGAAAAGCCACTGCCCGCATCATGGCGCTAGGATCCGTGTCCGCCAATACCCGTACCTGCTGCCCTATTGCCAGGCGGATCGTAGCGGCGTAAATCAGGGGTTGCGCCACCGCGTAAGGCATGCCACACACGTCGATCACGTTCTGGGCCGAGACTCTGGGTGCGGGCGATATTGCTGATTGAATTGACATGGTGTGAAGTCCTTGATAGCAAGTTCGGCGGTGCCTGGGACGGCAACAGACCCTAACTTATGGTGCGTCTGCAGAGAAAAGCACGCCGGTCCATCATGATGAAGTCTGGAGACCGGGATTGCAATACGGGTAAGCCCGTCCGTCACCGGACCGCTTTCCCTGGGCGTCAGGAGTGCGGTATCTCGCCTCATATGATAGATTACAGCTTAGCAGTTGGCGCATGCCGAGATCCGTAGAAGAGCTCCGCAAAGGCGAGTGCCAGAAAGGCGCTAGCTCAAATTTATTTCGCTTATCTTACCTGAAATTAGGCAGAAACTAATGTTTAAAAAGTCACTGGTGATCATGGCTCGTACATTATTGGCAGCGTGGTTGGTATCGTCTATTTCGGCTTGTGCAAAAAAAACACCTCCTTCGTCAACCTCCACAGGAAGCGCGGCGACCGCTACTGCAACGTCCAGCATGACTGCCACACCCTCTAAAATGACTCCGAGCGATTTCTGGCAACTGATGGGGAAAAAACTTACCTATATCCAAGAGGGCCACCAGGGGCCTGTCGTTTACGATTTTACGGATACAAATTGCCCATTCTGTCATCTTTTATATGTGACCGAAGCCCGTCTCATTCGAGAAGGAAAATTGACCGTCCGCTATGTCCCTGTCGCTATAATAAAGCCCAGCAGCATGCCGGAGGCTGCCGCCATATTACAGGCTGATAACCCTGTAGCGGCCTTACAAAAGGCCGAAGATGCCATTGCTAAGGGCATGAAGACAGGCAAGCCAGCCAACCTCGCACGAGCTACGGACGCAATCGGCAAGGCGTCACCAAAAACCATCGCAGCGATCAAAAAGATAGAGGCAAACAATGTATTCTTGCAGGAAATAGGCGTCGACGATCTCCCGGATATTATTTATCTGCCCAAAAAAGGCAAGCTTGGTCTGATAACGGGATTGATAAGCGAGAAGAAGCTCACGGAACTGCTACCGCAAATTCAATGATCTGAATAAAAATGCTGCCATCAGGCTGCCGTCTCCAGATCAAACGCAGTGAGCCGGTGCGTATCGACGTCCGTATAGTGGACTTTGGAATTTGGCGGAATTTCTTACGCCATTTTAACCAGAGTTGATATAACCTCACGATGCAATCACTCAGCACAGTATGGTGGGTCCTTCCTGGTTTGTTCCTTGCCGGTATAGGTGCCGGGTTCGTCAATGTTCTGGCGGGTGCGGGGTCCATGCTGACCCTGCCTGCGCTCATTTTCGTGGGCCTTGATCCAATCGCCGCAAACGGCACCAACCGCATCGGCATCCTTTTGGAAAATCTCACCGCAGCGCGCACCTTTTACCACCATAACCTGGTGGATCTGAAAATGGGAATAAAGCTGGCGCTGTGGACGCTGCCGGGCGCCATGCTGGGCGCCATTGCAGGTATCCATATCGGCAATCTCTGGTTTCAGCGTATATTGGTGATTGTACTGGCAGTTAGCACTGCCACAATGTTTCTTCCAAAATTTGCTACCGGAGAATCCACACGTCCAGATGGCGATGCGTCGCCCTGGCTCTACCCAACGCTGCTCGCTCTAGGGTTTTACGGTGGCTTTATGCAGCTCGGTATCGGTTTTCTCTTTATCTTCGCACTGCGCCATTTCCTCACCAGAGATCTCGCCCAGGTAGCCGCTTATAAAACCCTAATTATCGCATTGTACACCTTACCGACTCTCGTTATCTTTGCCTGGATGGGGCAGGTTCACTGGGGTGCGGGCATCGTCATCGGTATGGGTGGTATGATTGGTGCGAGACTGGCCACGAGGCTTACCATGAGTCGCCGCGGAAAACTGTGGGTCAAGGTAATAATGGCGATAGTCATACTTGCGATGGCTGTCAGGCTTTGGGTTTGACAGCGAAAGCGCAGTTCGCATCGCATAAATCGCATCGCGTATTCGTGTAACCAATTGGTTTATAAGATGGTGCCCAGGGCCGGACTCGAACCGGCACGGCATAAGCCGAGGGATTTTAAGTGATTATTGTAGGCGTCCCACCTAATCCCATGCGGTTTGTTGATAAGAACGGCATCGATAAAAAACAGTAGCTTAGTTGTTGTTCTTTTCCTGATTTATCCCTTGCAATCCCGCCCAAGCCCGCTATAATTCCTATCAAAGACTTATCAAAGGATTCAGGCTATGGCGACCAAGACAGCACTCACCGACCGCGAAGTCAAAGCGGCTATCGCATCCGGGAAATCCGGCTGGTTGAATCAGAACATGGGCGCAGGCGAAGGCAGTCTATCGCTTCGATACTGGCCGACAGGGGCGACGTGGTATTACAGCTATAACGTGCGTGGCAAAACCCGCCGTATCGTCATCAAGCCCGATTCAGGAACCGCACAGTTGCTGACCTTGGCGCAGGCCAGAGCAAAGGCTCTTGAGCTCATCAAAGAGCGCCGCGATGCCCCAGGCGGCGACTTACTCTTGCACCAGAAAATGCAGACCGAGGCCGCGCTACGTTCCAAGGCCGCTCACGAAGCAGAAGAACGTGCCCGCAGTCTCAGGACCGTTGAAAAGCTCCTGAACAATTACCTGGATAACATGCGGGCGCGAGGAAAAATCAGCACAGGTTCCGTAGCCAATGAGTTCAATAACCTTCTGCGGGACTACCCGGCGCTTGCCGACCGCGATGCAGCCAGTGTAACGCCGCTTGAGTGGGTGGGCATCCTGCGGCGATATGGAAAAACGGACGGACACACCGATAAAATGCGGAAGCTACGTTCCTACCTTAGAAGTGCATACAGCACCGCGCTCCGTGCCGACCTGGACCCGCTACAGGACGCCAGTGCAGGCATGATGCTTACCACAAACCCGATTGACGGCATCCCGGCAGGCACGTCCAGGGCGAGGGATCGCAACCTGAGCGAGCAGGAATTCAGGGCGCTGTGGGCACGGTTGAGGGCAGACAGCCACCCGTTATCTCTGGCCTTGCAAGCTCTGATTTTACTTGGCGGCCAGCGGTACACGCAGCTTATTCGGGCCACCGTGCGAGATTATCAAGATGGCGAGCTCACCTTGTACGATCCCAAAGGGAGACGCGCCACGCCAAGGAAGCATGTATTACCCGTTCAGGGTATGGCTAAGGGGCTGCTGGATGAATTCGCCAACCGCTCTGCGCTTCTCGGTACGGACCTGCTGTTCACCATCACTGGTGCCGGCCCGGCGCTTCTCGATAGTGCCAGTCGCTACATCACGGATCTGAGCAAGGCAATGGTTGAGCGTGGCGAAGCGACCGATACGTTCCGTCTGAGCGATATACGCCGGAGCCTTGAAACCATCATGAGCGGCAAGCTCCGTATCAGCAAGGACGACCGGGCGCAGTTGATGAGTCATGGCGTATCTGGGGTGCAAGACAAGCATTATGACAAAAGTGCCCACATGGACGCCAAGGCGGAAGCTCTTGCCAAGCTGGAAAGGTGGCTGGTGCAAGATACTGCAATAGTCGTACCGCTCCGGGCTGGGGGTGCGGGATGACCGTCCAGGCGATGAATACCCGGCAATTCATTGATGTGGCCACAGATACCTACGTCAGAGGGCCAGAGCACCGGGCCTACGTGAACCGACGCGCAGACGTGTCAGCGCCCTTGGATGATTATCTGGACCAGCTCTGGGGACCGAGCTTTACGCCGCAAGAGGCCGATCTTTACAAGGCCGTACAGCAACAGCTTATTGACAACATCCTGTCAGGGGCCATCAAAACGTATGCGTGGCCTATGCTGGTGCCGGATATGCGCCCGACCATCGAAACCATTGAAACGGATTCCAGCGTTATCCTTTTGGCGGACTTTCAGAAGTGGGTAAAGAAGAATAACCCCGCAGCGCGTGCGGATTGGCTAGACCTGATTATGGACGCCACGCAACCTACCGGAGATCCGGTTCAGCCGGACAGCCCCGGCATGCCGGTGGTGCAGGTTCGCACGAAGAAGCCGCGCGGACCCGTTCCAAACGCAACAAAGAGCGCGGCTTATTTGGAAGGCGGCGAGAGGCTGGTGGCCGTGGCGCAGGAACTGGTGGACAGCGGCCAGAAGTTGACAGCCGAAACGCTAGGCAAAGCTCTTGAAAAAAAATACAGAGGCACAAAAGCGTCAATATGGAAGAGAGACTACGTAGCAGAAGCTACGATGGCATCAATAAAAAGCCAGACCACCCATGACTAATTGTTACTGGTAATAGCTCAGCAACAATAGGTAACAGCTTTTCCATTCGCAGTGAAAACACGAAACCGGCCTAACCGCCGGATTTTTATTGTCTTTAGTCCGGCATCAATAGAGCACGGAAGGGACATAACCGGACATTGTTGCACGACACAAAATAGGGGATAGATTGGGTATCGGTATTCATTTAGAGGACCGATACACATGAAAACAATTACCGAACAACGCGGGTTACGCGCCCAGGCAGCGGCGAAGTATTGCGGGCTGGGAAGATCAACTTTCTTGCGGTATGTCAGCGAGGGCAAAGCCCCGCAGCCCCGGAAGTTATCACCCGGCGCAGTTGTGTGGTTAAGGGATGAGCTTGATAAATGGCTGGAGGCGGCGGCATGAGCGCCGCCCAAAAGAAAACCGGGGCGGGCACCCCGGCGGCACACAGCAACACACTCGCACAGAAGCATACCAGCCCACGCGGTCGCCGTGCAATTTTCCATCTCTGGACAGCGAGCAGGGCAGTCCAACACGCTGCACTCACCGCCGACGACCTGGCGCTGATCCGGGAAGCCCTGGCCGAAATTGCGGGGGTGCTGGGATGACCCCTACCAACGAAGTGTTAAGCGATATGGCCGCATGTGGCCTGACGCCAAGCAAGCCGGACACAATCGAGTTCGATACTCCCGGCATCGTTCGCTACCACGTCCAGGGCGATAAACCCGGAACCCGCAACGGTTATTGGCGTGGGTTCAGCGATGGCCGACCTGCTGGCATTTTCGGAAGCTGGAAAACCGGCCAGACGCATCACTGGGTACATGGCGCGTCCACTGCCACCGATGCCGACCGCGAGCGCATACGGGCCATTCAGCGCGAACGTGAACAGGAACAGGAAGCCCGCCATGCGGCAGCCTCAGCCAAGGCTATCAGTATATGGGCCGATGCAGCGCCAGCGGACCCAGCGCATCCGTATTTGCAGCGCAAGGGCGTTGCGCCCGGTATTGCCCGCCAGCGTGGAGACATGCTGATTCTGCCTATCGTGGATTTTCCGGGGCCCTTACGCGGGATCCAGACCATAAGTCCTACAGGTGAAAAACGCTTTACCAAAGGGATGCACAAGCAAGGCGGTTTTATTCCAGTAAATGGGAAGAAGCCGGAGCCGGGAAAGCGGCTGCTGATATGTGAAGGCTGGGCCACTGGTCAGAGCTTGGCAGCACTCTCGCCGGAGGCCGTGGTCCTCGCTGCGCTGGACTGCGGAAACCTTCAGGCCGTGGCAGTCGAAGCCCGCCGCCGATTCCCCCAGATTGATTTGGTTGTCGCTGCGGACGCTGACGAAATCGGGATGGCGAAGGCAAAAGCCGCCGCCGTTGCCAGCCATGCGAAATGGATCTGGCCGAGGTTCCCGAAGGATGCACCAGAAGGACTCAGCGACTTCAACGACTGGTCGGTATGGCGGAAATCTCAGGGGGTGGCGCATGTTTGACGATTCCGAAGATTGGACGCAAAACATACCGCCCTATGGCGATGACTTCGAGCCGCCGGCGCCGCACCGGTCAGTTGTCCCTGATCCTGTCGCTGGTGCTGAAGACCTGCCGGAGCCGGAGGCGCCAGTGGATTCAACGACGGTTGCAATGGCCGAGCTTCTAGCCATCGCCCAAGCGGGAGACGCGCCAGCATTCTGGAGATCGCTCAAGCCCCATGCCGCGACGTTGAAATCGCTCATGGATAACGATCCCGGCGAATACCAGGCTTGGCGCGCAGAGATTAAATCAGCGTGCAGCAAGATCAATGTGGGGACACTGGACAAATTTATTAGCCCCTCCGGTGGCGACGGCGACGGCAGCCAAGCCACTGAGCTGGCGGATTTGGCCGCATCCCGTTGTGAACTCTGGCATGATGGAGATGGTAACGGTTTTGCCAGTTTGGAACGCGACGGGCACCGCGAACATTGGCGCGTTGACTCCACCGGCTTCCGGGATTGGTTGTCCTGGCTGGCTCATTCTGAGATGGGCACGGCACCATCAGCGGAGACCGTAAAAAGCGCCTGCAATGCTCTCGCCGGTCAAGCCAAGTTTGACGGTGACGAGCACGAACCTCGGCGGCGGGTCGGCAAAGACTCCTCCGGGTACTGGCTGGATGTTGGAGATGACCAATGGCGGGCGATTCTGATAACCGCGACCGGCTGGCGCATCATGAACGATCCGCCCGTACGATTCATCCGAACCAAGGCCACCAGGGCGCTTCCCGAGCCGGTATCTGGTGGCAGCGTTGACGTGCTCTGGAATCTGGTGAACGTGCCGAAGCAGGAAAGACTGCTGGTGCTGACGTGGATCCTCGAGTGCTTCCGGCCAGATACCCCCTACGCCCTGCTGGAACTCACCGGGGAACAAGGCGCGGCGAAGTCCACAGCACAGCGCACATTCCGGCGCTTCGTTGACCCTAACCAAGTGGAGCTACGCGGGAAACCAAAAACAGTTGAGGATATCTACGTCAGCGCCAGCAACTCCCACTTGCTCAGTTACGAAAATCTCAGCGGATTGTCGAACGACCAGTCCGACGCGCTTTGCACCTGCTGCACGGGTGGAGGTTACGCGGCGAGACAGCTTTATACGAATGGGGAAGAATCTACGCTCACGGCGCATTGCCCTGTGGCGCTGAACGGCATTTCCCCGGTCGTGCTCCGCCCCGATCTGCTGGATCGCGCAGTCTCTATAACCCTGCCCGAGATCATGGTACGAAGAACTGACGACGAGATCAGTACGGCCACCGAAGCGGCGGCACCTGGAATCATGGGTGCTCTGTTGACGCTGTTCAGCGAAGCCTTAGCCATCCTGCCTTCGGTAAACATCCCCCCTGAACAGCGGCCACGCATGGCGGATTTTGCAACGTTGGGTGAAGCCATCGCCCGAGTGCAGGGATACACGGAAGGCCACTTCCTCGCTCTCTACACCGATCACCGACGCACCGCGATAGGCCGGACGATTGATGCAAGCCCCGTAGCGGCGGCGATGGTGGCCTATGTGGATCGCGGCAATCGGTACGTGGGCACCGTCAAGGGATTGCTGGAAATACTCACCGAGCACAAGCCGGATCACGAACGAGACGAATACTGGCCGCGCAGCCCAAAAGGGCTTGCGGATGCCATGCGGCGATATGCCCCGGCGCTTCGTCAAATGGGGATCATCGCCCGCGTGGACAACACCCGGCGGAAGGATGGGGTTCATTGTGTACTTCACGTACAGGCACCGGACTATTCTCCCCAGCCCCAAGTACCGGGAAATGAAGTTCACCAAGTTCACCAAGTTCACCCATCCCAGAAACCGGAACCCCAAACAGTGGAAACCTGCCCCCAATGCGGCGGCTCAGGTTGCCCGTTGTGCTGGGATACAGATGATGATCCCGCTGCCGGCGCTGATGATTTAGTGGACGGTGAAATATGAGCGCGAAAAAGCTGCTGATCGAGATCACGAAGGCGGGCGGCACCATCGCCGCCGAGGGGGACAAGCTCAAGTTTCAGGGCATCCCCGCCCGGCTGGTCCACATTATCAAGCAAAACAAGGCTGAATTACTGGCTGAACTGCAAAAGGTGAACGTGGTGAACATGGTGAACATTGATTCCGGCTACTTGCCCCCGGCAAGAATAGTCTGTGACGCGGAACCGATGTTCACCCCGCTTCCGTCTGATCAATGCGTGGACGATTACGCAATGGCCGAACGCCTGGCGATTCAGGCCGAGTCATCCCTTGGCGAAGATCCCGGCGATGTTCCCGGCTTCGCTGACATGACTGAACTCACCCCGGAACAACATGGCGCCATCCTCCACCGTCTCATGAATGCGGCACCGGCCATGAGCACCACTGATACCACCCCAGCCGATACGATGCAGCCAACGCCAGCTATGGCCCCTCAGCGGGTATCCTGTGGGCAATGCTGCCGCTTCCAACCTGGACCGCAACCGCTATCCATTGGCCGATGTTTGGCGACCGTGGACGGGCAACCGCCAGCCGGGAATCGTGGAGACTACCGAGCGGCTTTTCCAACGGCACCGCGTCAGTGCCCTGAGTTTTCGGGGGTGCAATCATGATTTGTGAGGCCAGCCACCTTTTCAGGAGAACGAATGCCGTTGTCCACTCGCTGAGGCGCGCGCTGGACGTACTGGGCTGCCGCCTGCCCAGAGAGGCCGTTATCCATCTGCCGTACTGCTGGCATAACGTCCCAAACACCACCGACATGGTACTGCTGAATCGGGAATACCGGCCCATTGGCGTTGCTGGCGATTGGGTGAATTATGCCGATCATCCCGAACTCATGGCCCCGCGCCACATGGTTCATTCCGACTACCTGACCGCCGCAGTGCCCAGCCACACATTAAAGGATGTGGCCTTGCGTACCATGTTCTGCAACCCCGGCCCCGATCCGCGCCGCTGGTTTTTCAACGATGCCACCGACCCACGACGCGGCAAGAAATATCGGCAACGGCTGGCGGATTTGATAGAGAACAATCTCAACGCTCTGGAGGAGCTGCAATGAACGCCCAGCAAGCCCCCATACAGCCCCTACAGCGCACGCAATCAGCCGAGGTGCTACCCAAATGCAACGCAAAGGAGAAAACAGCCATGAATGACGACGACGAGCACAGCAAAATAGTGCCGATTGCTGGAAATCGGAAGCCACCAAACGCCGGCATGGGTAGGCGCAAGGGTGTCCCGAACCGAACTACGGCCAGTCTGAAGAATATGATTACGGGTGCGCTTGATGAGCTTGGCGGGCAAGCGTGGCTTGTCGAGCAGGCGCGTCAAGATCCGCGTGCATTTATGGCGTTACTGTCACGCCTTATCCCTTCCGAAATTAAAGCAGAGGTAAGTGTAAATGAACTCAGTGAATCCGAACGACTACAGCGCTTTAATGCCTTACTTGAGCGAGCCAGAACGCGCAGAGATGGAGGCTCTACTGGCGGCTGAGCCTGAACCGGTAGAGATTGTCTTTAGCGTTATTCGCCCCGACCTGAGCGTCCAGGCGCACCTGCTGAGAGAGCCGGGCGGGGGGCTACGGGAACTCAGCACCGACGAGATCGCTACTCGTGGCCTGCCCGCGCCGACGCCGGAAGTGAACGGCGGTTTTCGACGTGGTGACTTTTGCGAAACAATCCCATGAAGCCGACATATTGCGGCGCTAAAACTCGCGCAGGCACCCCATGCCGCCGTTACCCGATAACAGGCCGGAAACGCTGCAAGTTGCATGGCGGTACTAATCCCGGCCCCGGTTACGGCAATCAAAACGCCAAGACCCACGGTATTTACGCATCACGCTGGACGCCAGAGGATCATGAGCGTGCCGGTGAATCCCAGAAGCTGATCGGCACCCTGGATACTGAAATAGAACTGGTACGGGTGCGGATTGCCCGCATCCTGGATACCGAGGCGTCTGGCGGATACCCAGATGCTGCTTTTCATACGCTGCTGGATCGTTACGTGGGACGGCTCTGCACACTGGAAACGCAACGCAACGCCTTGAATGACGGCGGCCCAACTGAACAAATCATCACCATTCGCGGCGGCTTTCCCGGAACCTGACACCATATTACCGCACTGAACTAGGGCTTGAATTACGTGAAATGCTCGCAGCCCAGGCGAAGGCGCGACAGGCAACCAGCACAGGAGGAGCCGCACCCCAGCATAAGGCAAATTTGCCGGAAGCTGCTAAGGGAGAAACCCGCGATGCCATTGCCGAACCACCGGAACGCCTGGACCCGCACACCGCCGACCCTATCGCCCCCGGCCGCACCATGCCGGATCTTCAGATGCAGGGGTTATTCTTTGGGTGGGGCTGTCTATAAGCGCACCCTAATACCTATCAAAATCCTATCAAAACCGACTTATCAAGGATTTCGTCATGATGGGGAAAATGCCTAACCAATTGGTTTATAAGATGGTGCCCAGGGCCGGACTCGAACCGGCACGGCATAAGCCGAGGGATTTTAAGTCCCTTGCGTCTACCGATTTCGCCACCTGGGCATGACTGCGGCAACAGAAAGCAGAATTTGCCTGCTCCCCGTCCCCCTCCGTCCGGGAACCGGAAGGATAGCACAGCCCCAGCGGCTTGGGCAGAGTTTAGTGCTGACATTTGGCGCGTAACCGATTGGCAGTTTAACGGGTTCTGCATTCTGGGCGGATGAGTTACCTCATCCTCACCGCAGGCCCAATCGCCGTTTCTGCCACAGGGTGTAGAGGGTCGGGATCACCAGCAGTGCCTGCAACGCGGCGCTGAACGTGCCACCCACCATGGGGGCGGCGACGCGCTTCATCACATCGGCACCGGCACCATTGCTTACGTTACGGGAGCAGGTAATGGTGTCGTAAACATTGTCTACCCCTGTCCACAAGACGTTGCGGCCTTTGGTCTGACGCTTTGTTTGGCGTAATGGCTACGCCTGGGGGTGGTGGAGACCGTGAACCAGTCTCTCTCTTGCTCAGATGGCGAAAGACGTAACAACCAGACACCTTACGAGAGGTCTTTTACGCTTCAGGTTTCCTGGGCGCAGAGGGAGGGTGGTTGTTATTTGAATTCGCCGGCCCAAAAAACCCCACAAGAAAAGAGGGGTAGGCGGCGGCATCGTGCGCCATGTACCATTTCACGGTATGGCTATCATCCAGGCCATCGGAACGCGAGCACCCTGCAACGGCGGTTATTACGAACAGCATGACGAGGAGCTTATTCATGATGGCGTCCTTTTCAATGAGCATGCGATCAGTCGCTCTCACCCTTGGCCCAAGCACTATCATGTGCAGTGATGGATAGTTTAACTACCTCGATGGAGCTAACTATCGAGGTGGACTGCGATGACGCAAGCTGGCGTATGAAGGAGTTCGGCATATTTGGTCACAGTGGCAAGACCGTTCACCTCCCCGATTGGACCTGGAATTTAACCTTCACCCCGGCACGACACCAAAGGCACCGTTAAAGCGAGGTCGCACTGATTATCGCTGACAGACACCAGATTCCTCGTCCCAGGGTAAGTTATCTTACAGATGATACGGATACGGTTACATGCGGCAAATTGTCGCACCCCCATCGCTTTGCAATGCCTGGTTACGACGAGGGAGGGGCGGTTGCATTATCAGGACATCTGAATACTCTTTTGTTTGAGGACCCTAACGGATCAGAACAGGAAACCCATCCCTGCCCCGAAGTAATGGGTAAATCCACCCAGGTTTCCGCTCAAGCGCACACCTTCTTCGAGGTCCACCTCACAGTAGGGAGTAAGCAGATACTGCACACCGCCATCCGCATCAAAACCGGACCCCAGGCCCGGCCCAGTGCGGCTTTGTCCGTAGACCTCGCCGTAGAACTGTAGATTCCACAAAGGCAACCAGGTAAAGGTGATATCCGGATTAACGCTCGTGAAGCGACCACCTCCTGCGAGTGCGGGATTGGTCTGAGATGTGACGCCCAATTGCAAGGATATCCCAGTGTCGTTACTGGGGGCATAGTCAACGATACCGTTAAAAGCTACCCCTGTCCCCCGGCTGCCAAACGCCGGGCTTCCGGAGGGCAGGGTAAACAAGCTTTCCACGGCGCCCAGCCAGTGCTTGGTATAGCCCAGTTCGTGCTTGATACCGACCGTAGTGGACGAGAATCCCTGGAGATGTGGGCTACCTGGGACCTGCTGCAGATTGTCGTTGGGCGGCAGCAGGACGAATTCGTTGTGGCCCGGTAGGCCAAAGCGCAATTCCGCCTCGGGAAAATTATCGGCAGTGCCGCCTCCGGTTCCTGTAAGGTTGGCATGTTGGTAACCCGCTTCCAGTACGGCTTGGCCATATTGCACCACGCAGGCACTGTCAGACACCGTGGGCCGATCTAGCAGGGCGAACAATGCGGACGGCCCGGTACAGGGATTTTGGATGGCATCATCTGCACATACGGCTTGGATGCTCATGATAAGCGTTGCCAGCAAGGCGGTAACAGAAAAAATTTTTAGTTCGTTCATGTTGCTGGCATATTCCTTAAGAAGCGCTTTTCAACATATTGATTATATTGTCATTACCACCTGTCACTGATGGGCGGAATGGCGCCATTTCAAAGTGCCTGAAATGATGGCCTCGAACGGTGTTAAGGATGGGTGTTTTTGGCTCCTTTCGCAACAGTGATTTTCGGAGATTCCGGGAGCAGTTGGGGCGTGCGGTAACATCTCACCCTTTGAGATATTTACAATTTACCAAATTCTGGTGCGGATGCGCCAAGGAGATGTGGTGATTACCCGTTCTTGACTCATGGGGCGCAGGAGCTTAGGCGCCTTATAACAACACGCGGCAACACACGGCTGACTGGATCCTCAGCAGCCTTTGCCGGATGACAGCGAACTTGCGGTTCTGTAGTAGTGCGCAGGCAGTCCGTGCCCATCCAGTATGTTTCCGCCCACCGTCCCTTCCCCGCAAAAGTGGGGTCCGTTACTCCAAGCCATCCAGCCGGCAGATGCAGCGTTCTTGCCCGTCATAAAGGTCTGCTGGCGCCAGCAGTCACATCAATAAGCGTTTATTGCCTGTATTCGTTTACCGATCTCGGCAACCTCACGGGCATCCTTAATGACTTCCTCCCAGTGACCATCCTTGATCTGTACAATCATGGTGTACGTTAAATATTCTGCTTTATCTTTCAGTATTTTTGTCTCATACCTTGGATTAGTTGGCGCATGATCTTCGCGTGCATAGGCAGATAATGGCGCGGTCAAAAGGATCATCATCATAAACCCCCGTAGGGCAGCATGACGAAATCTGACAGTCGTGATCTGACTTTCTTTACCTATCTCCTGGTGGAATGTTCTCGGTGTCATGGCGAACTCTCCTGTATTGATTCAGATAAATTTAGTAGAAATCCAGTGGATGATATAATTCGATTCTGCTCGTCTATCCATCACTCATTCCTGGGTTTCGTGTCATCTCCGTTATTTGAAGTAATGTCGTCCAGCCCTTCCGTCCCGCTGCTCAGGTCCGCCTGGACACTGAACGCAACGTCCCAATCGGCATGAAGGGCTTGGTGTTCCGACTCGGTGAATCCCTTGTGGCCGTGGATCATGGCCGATACCAAGCCGTGGCGGCCCGCGATCTCGTGCGCGATCACCAGCGCCACATGGACCATGACGAAGGCAAGCAGCAGAAAGAAACCCCATTCATGTACCGTCATGAGGGGGGAGGTCATTGCCTCACTATCGCTCATGAGCGAGAGGGTGATCCCCAAGATCACCTGCGCCGCGGCAATGACAAAAAAGGCGAGATAGGCGGGGCCGGCGAAAGCGTTATGCCCCCGATAGGGGGAAATCGGGCGGCGGAAGCCGCTCAGATAGCAGGCGAGGGTTTCCCGCCAGATGCGGCGCTGGGCTATCGCTCATGAGCGAGAGGGTGATCCCCAAGATCACCTGCGCCGCGGCAATGACAAAAAAGGCGAGATAGGCGGGGCCGGCGAAAGCGTTATGCCCCCGATAGGGGGAAATCGGGCGGCGGAAGCCGCTCAGATAGCAGGCGAGGGTTTCCCGCCAGATGCGGCGCTGGGCTGACGTCAGGGGCAGGAGGTCGCGCCAACGCGCCGTCGGCGGGCCGACAAAGAGCCAGATGATGCGCAGCGCTAGCCCAGCGGCAAAAGCATAGCCGCCGTAATCGTGGACGATGTCGATCTTTTCCATCAGAGCGGCGGACATGTCATCACCCAGGGTCAGGAGAGTCGCCCCGGAGGTGAATTGCGCCATGATGGTAAGCGCCAGCCACCAATGCAGGGTCCGCAGCAGCGGGTCCCAGACGGGGTGCAGGATATAACGTGTGTCCGTTGTTGATGCCATTGCCTTCTCCTGGTCTGTACCGTCTTCACCGCAGGCCCAATCGCCGTTTCTGCCACAGGGCGTAGAGGGCGGGGATCACCAGCAGTGCAAGCAACGCGGCGCTGAACATGCCGCCCACCATGGGGGCGGCGATGCGCTTCATCACATCAGCACCGGCACCATGGCTGAACATAATGGGCAAGAGTCCGCCTACCACCAGGGTAAAGGTCATGGCCAACGGCCGCAGGCGCAGCATGGTCCCCTCGATGACGGCAAGCTGAAGGTCATGCCAACTCTGCAAGGTGTCGCGGGCCTGCCGCCGGAGAAGGGCCTGATCCAGGTAGAGGAGCATCACCACCCCGAATTCCACCGCCACCCCCGCGAGGGCGATGAAGCCCACGGCCACGGCCACCGAGAGCTTGTAGCCGAGCCAGTAGATGAGCCAGAAGCCGCCCACCAGGGACAAGGGCAAGGTAAGCAGGATGATGGCCACCTCCACCCAGTTCTTGAAGTTGAAGTAGAGGAGCAGGGCGATCAGCAGAATGACGGCGGGGATCACCAACTCCAGGCGTTTGGCGGCCTGCTCCATGACCTGATACTGGCCTACCCAGGAGAGGGTATAACCTCCTGGAAGGTCGACGGCCTTCGCAATCGCAGCTTTGGCGCGGGGCACATAAGCACCGATGTTGGTGCCGGGCTGTAGGTCAATGTAGATCCAACTGTTCAGCCGACTGTTGTCGCTAGTGAGCATGGCTGGCCCTCCCTCGATGCGGAGGTCGGCCACCTGGGCCAAAGGGATCTGGGCGCCGTCGGGAGCGGCGATGCGGCTTTCCATCAGGGTGGCCAGGGACTGGCGCAGTTCCCGGGGGTAACGGAGATCCACCGGGAAGCGCTCCAGCCCTTGCACCGCAGTGGTCAGGATCTCGCCACCGATCGCCGTCTCCACCAGACGGTTCACATCCGCCACCGAAAGACCGTAGCGGGCGGCCTTGGCGCGGTCGGTGTGAATGACGATGTAGCGGCCGCCGGTGACCCGGGCCGCATAGGCGCTTTGGGTGCCGGGGACCTTCCGCAAAACCGTTTGGAGCTCCTGCCCCAGGCGGTTCAGGGTGTCGAGATCCGTTCCGGCCACCTTGATGCCTAACGGCGTCTGGAGACCGGTGGTCAGCATATCCACCCGCCCCTTGAGCGGCTGTGTCCAGATATTCGACAGGCCGGGGATATTCAGGGCTTCAGTCATCTTGCTTTGCAGCCTGTGCAAGGTCATCCCGGCTGGCCACTGGTCGGGATTCTTCAAATTCACCACCGTATCGAACATGGACAGGGGCGATTGATCCGTCGCTGTCTGGGCCCTTCCCGCCTCACCGAAGACCGTTTCCACCTCGGGGAAGGTCTTGAGGATGCGGTCCGTCTGCTGCAGGAGCATGGCCGCCTGGCCGATGGAGACCGCCGGGTCCTGGGTGACGGGCATGTAAAGCAGCGTCCCCTCGTCCAGGGGCGGCATGAACTCCGAGCCCAGGCGATTCCAGGGATAATAAAGGGTGGCCGTGAGCAGCAGAGCGATGATCAGCATGAACCAGGGAGCGCGCAAAACACCGCGGATCACGGGTCGGTAAAGGAAAGCCAAGGCCCGGTTCAGGGGATTTTTGTTTTCGGGGAGGATGCGTCCGCGGATGAACCAGGCCATGAGGATGGGCACCAGGGTTACCGAGAGTATGGCGGCGGCGGCCACGGAAAATGTCTTGGTGAAGGCGAGTGGTGCGAAGAGCTTGCCTTCCTCGCCGCCCAGGGCGAAGACCGGCAGGAAGGAAACGGCGATAATGATCAGCGAGAAGAACAGGGCCGGACCGACCTCCTCCGCCGCCGCCATGGCCACCGCCCAGGGGTCGGCGCCGGACTCCCTTTCGAGATGCTTGTGCATATTCTCGATCATGACCACGGGGGCATCCATCATCACGCCGATGGCGATGGCGATACCACCCAGGGACATGATGTTGGCGGGGATCCCCAGAGACCACATGATGAAAAAGGCGGCCAGTATCCCCAGCGGCAGGGCGATGAGCGCCACCAGCGCCGAACGTGCACGCAGCAGAAAGAGCAGGGAGATGAGCGCCACCGCCAGGGATTCTTCCAGCAACTTGCCGGTCAGGGTATGGATACTGCGCTGGATGAGCGGAGCCTGGCTATAGGTCGTGACGACCTGCACCCCCTTGGGTAGGGAAGGCTGGATTTCCTTCAGCTTGCGCTCGATCTGGTGGATGAGGGCGTAGGCGTTGCCGCCCTGGTTCATCATGACGATCCCGCCCACCACCTGTCCGTGGCCGTTGAGCTCGGCGATCCCGTTGGGCAACTGCGGCCCCAACTGCACACGGGCTACCTCCCGCAGTGTAATGGGCACGCCGTTGCGCACCCCCAGCGAAGCATCCTCCAGGTCTTTCAGGGAATGGATGTAACCCGAGGTACGGACGATATAACTCGCTTCCCCCATATCCACCACCGAGCCGCTGGTCTCCCCGTTCGCGGCGCGGATGGCGGCCTCCACCTCCGGCAGGGTCAGGTTGTAGGCGAGGAGTTTCTGGGGGTTCACCACCACTTGGTATTCCTGCACCATCCCCCCCACCGTAGCTACCTCCGCGACGCCGGAGATGCCTTGCAGTTCGTACTTGAGGAACCAGTTCTGCAAGGTGGTGAGTTGGGCTAGATTCAAAGTTCCGCTGGGATCGGTGAGGGCATACTCGAAGATCCAGTCCACCCCTGAACTGTTGGGGCCAAGGGCCGGCGTGATCCCCGGCGGCAGCTTGGACTGCACCTGGCTCAGGTATTGGAGTACCAGATTACGGGCCTGATAGATGCTGGTGCCACCCTTGAAGAGGACGTAGACATAGGAGTCCCCGAACATCGAGTAGCCGCGCACGGCCTGGGCACCGGGCACCTCCTGCAGGGTGGTCTCCAGGGGATAGGTCACCTGATCCTGAACGATCTGCGGAGCCTGGCCCGGATAGGAGGTCTTGATGATGACCTGGGTGGGCGAGATGTCGGGGATGGCCTCCAGGGGAATATTGATCACCGCCAGCGTACCGGCGACGCTCAACACCAAGACAGCGATCATGACCAGCAAGCGGTTTTCCATACACCAACGCATGATCGCCCTAATCATGGGATTGACCTCCCTGGCCCCTTGTTCATTCCGGGCGTGGTACCCGGGCCGGACGAGGTCGGGGGCGTCGGTGGGGCGCCTGCATCCCCGTCGGGAGCGGCCGGCGCCGGGGATTCCCGGCCCTGAGTCAGACCACTGTTCTGCGACCGGGAACGTCCACTGCCCGGCATGGCACTCGTGGTGGGCGCCGTGTTGCCACCCAGCATGCGGGCCTTGACCGACTGGAACTGGGATTCGGAATAGAGCAGGAACTGGGCGCTCTCCACCACCCGGTCGCCCACCTTGAGTCCCTTGTCGATGGCTACCCAGCCGTCGGTTTCCGGCCCTAGGGCGACCTGTACCGGCAGGAAGTGCCCTTGGCCCTCACCCATCATCACGTAATCTCCCTGAGCAGTACGCAGTACGGCGCTGCTGGGCACCGCCAGGGTCTCCTTGGGGCTGGCTAAAATAGTGGCGGTGGCGTAGGTGCCGGGGCGCAACTCTCCGCCAGGATTGGGAAAGCTCAGCCGTGCCGTCACCGTCCGGTTTTTGGCGTCGAGGGTCGGATAGAGAAAGTTCAGACGTCCTTCCCAGGCCTTGCCGGGATAAGCCGGTAGATGCAGGCGCACGGGGTTGCCGATCCGTATCCAGGGCAATTGGTAGGAGTAGAGCGCTACATTGACCCATACCCGGTCGAGATTGGCGATTGCATAGATATTCGTCTGGGGCGAGACGTAACCACCTTGGCGCACGTCGAGGCTCTCGACCACCCCGGAAGCAGGCGCCAGGAGTGGCACGTCCCGTTGCGCCGTCCCGCGCTGGGCCAGGGCCGCGATCTCGCCTTCCGGCATGCCCAGCAGTCGCAATTTCGCCTTGGCTGCCGCCAGCAGAGCCGAGTCTTCCGTCGTTCCGCCCTGGCGGCGGGCAATGAGATATTCCTGTTGGGCGCTATACAGCTCGGGAGAATAAATCTCGGCGAGTACCTGTCCGCGCCGCACGGGGTCACCGACGGCGCGGACATTCAAGCGTGTCACCCAGCCGGAGAAGCGCG
The DNA here is from genome assembly GCF_003966655.1 of Acidithiobacillus ferridurans. NCBI lineage: Bacteria > Pseudomonadati > Pseudomonadota > Acidithiobacillia > Acidithiobacillales > Acidithiobacillaceae > Acidithiobacillus > Acidithiobacillus ferridurans. The sequence continues at coordinate 2,826,201 of NZ_AP018795.1, forward strand.
GATTGACGGAATAGACGCGGTTCTCGTCCACTGCCACGGTGCCCACGGTGTGGATGGCCTGACCCATCGGACGGCGCTGGACATCCACGAGACGCACTCCCAGGTTTTGGGCTAGGCGCGGATCGATGCTGAGGCCGGACGCCTTGGGCGCGTTCGGACTGGAGGCATAGACCGGGAGATACGCCATCCCCATGCTGTCCTTCATTGGGTGATCCGAATGAATCTTGGGGTTCATGGGGGCGGCCCAGTAGAGGATATGCCGTCCCTTTGGCGTGCCTTCCTGAGAATGGGTTGCGGTGGAGTTGGCACTCGGTGCCGCGGCAGGGACTCGCAGCCACCACACCGCGCCAGCCCCCAGACCTACACCAATGCCCAGCAGGCCCATGCCGATGATCCAGTTGCGTGCCTTCATGGTTGCGTTGCTCCTTGGGTGGTGAGGAAATCCAGCTCTGCGGCGCTGAGGTCCAGGTCGCGGCGGTATTGCAGGCGGGTCAGAGCATAGTCCAGCACTTCTTTCTGGGTGCGCAGCACCGCGCTCAGTTCGGCACGTCCCGCCGCGTAGGCGGCGAGCGTCGCGGAAAAGGCATTCCGGGCGGTGGGAAGCAGTTGCCGCTCGGTGCGCTCCAACTGGGCCTTGAGGGCTTCATAACGGGCAAAGGTGGCGCGCGCCTGCTGGGTCAAGGCAAGGTGCTGATCGTCATAGCGATATTGCGCCTGCAAGGCCTTGGCCCGGGCGGCGGCGACGTCCTGGTCCTGGCGATCGCCCGGGAATATGGGCAGGCTCAGGTTGACCCCCGCTGACAGCCAGTTGGGGCTGCCGGGGTAGAAATCCTGGCCATAATCGACGCTGACCGTGACTTCCGGCCAATAGCCACGCTTGGCCACCTGCACGCCAATTTGCGCGGCTCGCGTTTGCGCCTGGGCGGAACGCAGGAGGGGTTGGCCGGAAAGCCGGGCTTCCGCTTGGGCAAGAGTGGGCGGGGGTGGCAGGTTCGGCCATTGCTTTTCTATGGACGGCGGTTCCGGCAGATCCAGGATCTGCGCGATTTGTGCCAGATCGCTTGCCCGCTCTGCCTGCAATTTGCTGATATCATTGGCCAAGCTGTCACGCGCCAGTTGGGCGCGGAGTACATCGGCCTGAGATCCCTGCGCGGAGCGATAGAGTGCCAGCGCCGCTTGCACGCTTTCTGCCTGCAACTGCTCCTGATGCCGGACCGTTGCTACCGCATCTTCGGCATAGAGGGCTTGCAGCCAGGCGCGGCGCAGCAATAACACCAACTCGGCAGACTGGCCGCGCAGGGTGTCGGCGGCCGCCTGCGCCTCCACCCCCGCCTGCTGCCCTTCCAGCCCCAGTTTGCCAAAGGAGGGAAAAGTCTGGCTCAGGCCCACGCTCAACATGCTCATCTGCTGTTGGTTCATGGAGAAGTTGTTGAGGGGTGCGTTGACCACACCGAGGGCGAGGTGCGGATCGGGGAGTTGGGCTACCGCCACCGCTTGGTGCTGCAATTCCGCGATCTTTTGGGTCAGGGCGCCGAGACCGGGATTTTGCCGCAGGGCGATCGCCTCTGCGCTCTGCAGGCTCAATGGGGCGGCCCCGGCAGTCGTTGCCGACAGGAGCAACAGCACCCCAGCCAAGAGGCGGCTACTGCCCGGTGCCGGTGGGGTAAAACGACCAAGAATATTGGTATCCATAAAAAATCTCCATGGCAAAACAGTGACATATCTCCCCAGTTGAGAGGGAAGTGCCAGCTTGCTCAGGAGAAATTAAATGACCAACCGCACGTGCTGGAGGGGGGGAGGGTGATGGGGCGGGTGGGGGAAAAAAACCTGCACTGGTGCCGGGCGGAACATTGCCAAGCGGGAAAATGTCACGGAGCCCGTCATTACCTGGGCTGGGAAAGCCATTTCAGAAAGCTTTAGTCCGCCTGATGTATGAGCCCTGGCGCAGATCAACATGCACTGACCATGGGTCGCCCTAGAATGCGTGTTTATATCGGCGGCGCGATCGTCCCGGCAACAAGCCGGGCCTGTTGCCGGCATGCCTGTCACAGCAGCACATGAAAGGCAAGACGACATGCCCGCTGCAGCATTGCTCATCCATGCTCCCAGCAGGAACAAAGCCAGCAACGCAACCAGGGGGAAAGATCGGCTGATTCTCGGCATTTCGGTGTTCGACGCTTCCTTCCAGAATCCTTTAAAGATGGTAAACCCTGAAGTACGCTACAGAGTCAAGGAGCAAAATTGGCCTGTCTGGCATACCATCGGAACCATGACGCGGACAAACAACCGCCCCTGAAAAATATCCAAGAAGCTAGTTCATTGGCTTTTCTAAATGTCGATATGGCGGCGCGGCCGCTCCCCCACCACGTGAAGAGGATTACCGCTTTCGATCGCCCGATCGGAACATCTCTCCGTACTGCGACTTAACGATCGCCCTTGGCATAACGTCCCATGAGCGTGGCTTCGGCCAGCACATGTCCGTGCATGGCCGCCTGGAGGTTATCCTTGTCGGGACTTGGCAACACAGGCAGGGTCGTATCCAGGGCATAGAGCCGGAAAAAGTACCGGTGTCTACCGATGGGCGGGCAAGGGCCGCCGTATCCTCTGCGTAACCAGTCGTTGATGCCTTCCCGAACGCCGGGAGGGAACCTTTGTACCCCTGCAGAGAGTTCCTGAACACGGGGCGGAATGTCATACAGTACCCAATGTACCCAGATGCGCTGGGGAGCTGCGGGGTCTGGAGCGTCTGGGTCTTCCACAATAAGGGCCAGACTTTGAGTCCCGGCGGGAATATCCTCCCAGCGCAGGGGAGGCGAAAGGTCTTCCCCCTCGCAGGTATACTGGCGCGGAATAATGCCACCGCTGGCAAAGGCACTGGAATAGATTTGCATGGCTGCCTCCGGGGCGGAAGGTGCATGGGACGGCTCCGCCAATGCCGGACCCGCAGGAAGGCTGCCAATAACGATCAGCAGTACAGCCCACCACCCCATTCGGCACATGTCGGGTTTGGTCCCATCCCTGAAATTCGTGATCAGCAGGATCATCCGAATGATAGCTCATAAGTGACGACCAGAGCACATTTGGGAGAATGTCCCCATCCACCTCATCCAGGAAATTTCCGCCATCTGGGATTCACCGTGGAAAATGTGGTACAGGAAGCCCAACGGCTACTATAACGCGGGCGAGTCGCGGGATAGGTATAAAATCTATCCGTTTATCGACATGAAGCTCTGATTGAGGCATCTTTTATACGCCGTGATGATCAGTTTTGACGGATTTTCGGAAATGGGGCGAGCGCAATCCCGCCGATCTGGCGTAGAAGGCATTTCCGGGGCATACGTTAAGGGGGATATCCAATGACCCATGTGGTTACAGAAGCCTGTATTCGCTGTAAGTATACCGATTGCGTCACAGTATGCCCGGTGGATTGCTTCCACGAGGGCCCCAACTTTTTGGCCATCGATCCGGACGAATGCATCGATTGCACCCTCTGTGTGTCCGAGTGTCCGGTAGACGCCATCTTCCGCGACGTGGATTTGCCGGACGGCATGGAAAAATATCCGGAACTCAACGCGCGCCTGGCACGCCGCTGGCCCGTCATCATTCAAAAAAAGCCTGCCCTGCCCGATGCCGAGCAGTGGCGGCATGTGCGGGATAAACGCCAATATCTGGACACCGGGGAAGATGGGGCGGAATTGCCCCTGCCCGAGCCGCCCGTGCCCTTGAAGGAATACCAACGCACACCGGAGTTCACCGACGACGACGCCCCCGCCGGCCTGCTCCATGATCATCGCACCAAAGCCGGGGTCTGGGGGCGCATCGTGCTCCTGGAAGGGAACTTGCGATATTGCCTGGAAGACGGCAGCGCCCGCGCGTGGATCCTGAGTCCGGCACGGCCTGCATGGATACCGCCCGATCTGCCGCACCGGGTGGAGTTCCTGGGCCCAGCACGTTTCTACGTAAGCTTTTGGCGCTGAGGACACCTCATGAAAAAGCCGCCGGCACCGCGCTTTGCCGTGGGCGATCACGTTACCTGGAATTCGGAGGCAGGCAGGGTAACGGGGCGGATCGTGGCCATCCACGAGCAGGATTTTCCGGTCCACGGCTATACCCACCATGCGAGCCCGGAAGACCCGCAATACGCCATCCAAAGCGACAAAAGCCGCCATGTGGCCTACCATAAGGGTGGCATCCTGTGTCTCGCTGAGGAAGGATCGCAGGACTGATCATCCAGGCCTTACGGAGGGGGCAGCGATATGGAAAGGAATCGGACGGGTCTGCCCCGTCTGGTAGACTCCGCCGCCGAGAACTTGGCTCCTGCCTATTTCGCTTTGGTGATGGCCACAGGTGCTGTCTCCTTGGCGGCTCAGGCGGTGGGCGATTCTTTCCTCGCCCGGTTACTCTTCTGGCTCAACGGAATATTCTACGTAGTGTTATGGTTCCTGACTATTTGGCGCATGCTGCGCTTCGGTCGGCGGATGGGCGTGGATTTCAAGGATTACCAGAGCGGCCCAGGTTTTTTTTCCGTGGTAGCCGGATCCGCCATTCTCGGCAGCCAGTTCGTCCTTTTGGCGAACGAGGAAAAAAAGGGGATGCTGCTCTGGGGGCTTGCCATGGCCCTTTGGCTGATACTGAACTATGGCATCTTTACGGCCTTCACCATCCAGAAACATAAGCCTTCTCTGGAGGAGGGCATCACCGGCATCTGGCTGCTGGCAGTGGTCGCCGCCCAGTCCCTCGCCGTGCTCGCTGCCGTTCTGGATGCGCACTGGGACCCTGTGCATCGGCTGGAATTCAACTTCATTGCCCTCTCCCTGTGGCTTTGGGGCGGCATGCTCTACATCTGGATCGTGGTGCTTATCTTTTATCGTTACACTTTCTTCCGTTTTTCGGCGGAGGATCTGGTGCCGCCGTACTGGATCAACATGGGAGCCATGGCCATCTCCACTCTGGCGGGTTCCCTGCTCATCGCCAACGGCGGCAAGGCACCATATCTGCACTCCCTTCTACCATTCCTTAAGGGTTTCACCGTGTTTTACTGGGCCACCGGAAGCTGGTGGATTCCGCTGTTGATCGCCTTGGAGTTCTGGCGCCACGGAGTCAAGAGGCTTCCGATGCGTTACGATCCTCTCTACTGGGGCGTCGTCTTCCCCCTCGGCATGTACAGCCTCTGCACGCTCCATATGGCGCAAAGCATGGATCTGCCCTTTTTACTCCCTCTCGGGCATGTCTTCCTCTATCTGGCTCTGCTCGCTTGGGTGATCACCCTGGCCGGAATGATCCATCATTTGGGGCTGGGTCTACGCGCCGGGACGAAGACCAGGATCCCCCGCCCTTTGCCATGAGGCCAAAAGCGGACAATCCTTGCATCTCAGGGCATCCATATTAATATGACGGGGTTGGCGATGTACCCGCTCCCAGAGCATTGGCCTCGGGACGGAAACCAGTGGGATCCAACCGGAAAGTTTCCGTCGCCTGTAAACCTGGAAAACGTCATCATGGAGGGGTAATGGTGCACACGAAACGCCTGCTCAATTTGGAATGGGATGCCATCGCAGGCGTTATCGCGGCGGTCACGGCCATCGTCATGGAACTCCTGCACCTGATTCAGGGTGAGGTATTGCTTACCCTGACTGTTGCGCTCATCGCTCTGCTCTTTCTACGCGACATGCGCCGGGAAAGGGCCATGGAGCGTTTGGAGGGCCGACTTGCGGCCGTCCAGGTAAGCCTGCGTGAAATCGAAGTGGGCCTCCTGCCTCCCGATGCCGTACTCATCGGGCCGAACCGGATCCGCAAGGTCAGCACGGAGTTCTTGACCCACGCCAGCGGCGAAATGATCTGGTTCAATGTCTGCCTTTCCATGTACAAGCCCCCGGCCTTGTTTGACGCCTTGCTCCGGCCGGCCCTGGAGAATCCACGCATCACGACCATGCGCTTCATTCTGGACAAAGATCAGCGCCGTCCCTGGGAAGAAATCCTGCCCACCATCCGCGCCTGCCCGGGCGCCCATAAAGTTCAGGAACCCACCTGGATCGATAATCAAGAAAGCATCTCCCTGATTGTGGCGGATTCGGCGGCGACGGGGCGGACGGAGGCCCTCCTGAGCTTTTGGGGAGAGCCCTTCATGGCTCGCAGCACCGAACGGAGCGTGCCGCGTTATATCTTCCACATTCAGGGGCATTCGGAGCTGATCAGCCGCTTTCTGGAAATCCTACGCAATTACCGCCTGTCCGCCTGATCCGAATGGGACAGCGGCAGTTCATCGCTGGGGCTCAACATATGTCCCTCTCCTTCCAGTCGCCGCATCAACAACAGAAAATATACCATGCCGGCGTAGGGCTGCCATGACCGGAGCCGATGGGCGACCTGGGCATAATCCAAGCTGCCGTTTTCCTCCAGCCAGCGGGCCAGGGCCTTGCGCGCCCCCACGTCGTCACCGGGGAAAATGTCCAGACGCCCCAAGGCGCGCAGCAGGACGTACTCTGCCGACCAGCGGCCGATGCCGCGCAAACGCAGCAGACGCTGTACGGCTGCGGCGTTGGGCAGGTCCTGCCAGTCTTCACGCTCTAGTCTGCCGGCCGCCGCTTCTTCCGCCAGAGCGCGCAAGGCGGTCACCTTCTGGCGGCTGAAGCCTAGACCACGCAGGGCCGTCACCTCCTGCCGCAGCAGAGAGCGGGGATCCGGGAAAGGATACACCCGGTCCATTTCTTCCACCCCCTCCCTGCAGAGCTCCGAGAGGCGATTGAGGAGGGTGATACCCAGATGCAGACTCAGTTGCTGGCAGGCGACGGCATTGACCAGTCCTTCGAAGAGGGAGGGGAAACGGGGTGGCCGGAGACCCCGGTAGCGCGCCGCCAGGGACGCAAGACGAGGATCGGCAGCGGCCACCGCGTAAAAGGGGCCGAGATCCCGATCCAGGCTCAGCATCCAGGTGAGTTGCGCACGGACCCAAGAGACAGTCCGCTCGTCCTGGGGCCTTCGTAGATTTCTCCTTCCAGAAACGGATCGGGATCACCCTTCGTCTGCCAGAGCCGGACTTTCAGCCATCCGTCCCCATAGCGCCAGACCCGCCGATAGGTTTCGCTCTCCCAGCCATCCATCCTGTTATGGGCTTGACGGCGCAGCGCCCAGACCGTGAGATCCAGGCGAAAGGGCGGTCTCGGGCTGAGGCGGAAGTAGTATCCCATCTATCGGTCCAGATCCGGCCGATAGCTGCCGGCGGGGGTACGGAAGGCAATGGCTAGGCGGTTCCAGGCGTTGAATTCCTCCAGGGAACGCGCGCCGTGGCCGATGGTCAAGATTCGCGGCGCCGGCCCTTCAGCCGGAACAGCGCATGCCCTACACTTCATAGCGCTTGATTCATGGGCACAATGTCTCCCGGGCCTGGGCTCCGGTGTGAAGGCGACACGGCAGGGTCGTCGGGACGGATGCGGGTGATCGACCGTATCGAAAACACGAAGAGGGCACAAACGGCTTTCTGCCATATTATCGTCCAAAAAATCCTCATGCTCGGTTGCAGCGCACGTTGGCGGGATGGATGCTAACCGGTTAGCGCATTCAGCGTATCTCGGTAATAGTAATAGTCTCCGAAGTCCAGCTTACGGATTGAGCGTCCTGCCATACGGGCTTTCTCCAGAAAGGCATGATCTTCTCCGTAGCGCAGGTCGTCAAAGCACCCCAATCGCTCAAAAACTTCAGCCTTAACCACTATGGTCGCCCCTTGGGAGGTTTCTGATATGGCAATGCGCCGTTTCCTATTTCTTGCGTCAGGAACCGTCTCAGGGCCATTGATGACCCGGATTCCACCATGAAACAAATCCACCTCTGGATACGTACGGATGACCCGTAGTCGGTTTTCCAGATAATCCGATGCATACACGTCATCGGAGTCCAGCCGCGTTATCCAAGGTACGCTTTTGCTGCGGCTCACCTCCGCCCCGATATTCAGCGCGGTTCCAACACCGATATTTTCAGGCAGCCGGATCAAAACCGATGGATGTGCCAACTTTTTGGTGAGATCCATCGCGCGTTGCAGACTGTTATCGTTGCTGCCATCATCGATCACCACCAAACAGAAATCCTGAAAGGTCTGCCGATAGAGAGAACCAATAGCCCTTTCCAATAGGTTCATACGGTTAAATACAGGCATTAACACCATGAAAACTGGTGACTTACTGTCCAACATGAAATTAGTTCCTCACCTGTGTTGGTAATGATACACCATGCATCTGACCATATCTCAAAAGCGGCCACGATCCATCGTGCAAAACAACACCGCCCGTCATCAATGTAAGCGGTTTGCGTTTTCTCAAATTCCCCAGCTAATGCATGGCATGCGTCGGCTAGATCGGCTGTATTCATATGCCTTCTCCCATCTCCTTGTACGCTGATTCGGAGGGAGCCCGTGTCACATCAAATTTTACGGATGCGGTAGAAAATTCAGCTCCGTGAGAAACGAATGGCAAATAAGGCAGTGGCAGTCATGTGCCAAGCATTTTCAACGACAATGCCGGGTGATGGCTGCTAGCCGGGGGTGGGCAAATCGTCAGGGCCTGCCCATTCGTAACGTGGTTCACCCTCTGTATCTGGGATATACCCCTGCTCCCGGAGCAAGTTGGCGAGGGCCAAGGCAGCATTCCCCGCCTTGGCACCATTCTCGATAATATCGGCAGAAATAGCTCCGGCCTCGCGGGCGCTCAGATGGATGGTTACCGTTTTTTCCTGTTCGTCCTTGATGAGCATGGTAGCTCCTTATTGTCCGAAGGGATGGGGCGGTTGACGGAAATGATCGTCTATCCGGTAATCCTGCTCGGCCAGCAGATAAACCAGATCCAGGGTTTCCTTGCCGAATTGCTCGGCATTCTGGATGATCGGCTCAACCAAGCTGCCGAGATCTTTCTTCTCGAAACGCAGAGTGATGCCCGATGAATCTTTCGCTAAAACTTCCATGGCGTCTCCTCATGCTAGGAAAATAAATAATACATACCGAGTAGTTCAAGAAGCAGAACTTGTCAAATTGCCGGCCTGCATTTTATGCCGGGATGGCTGGGTATGGACGCACGGATCCGAAGGATCGGTAGGAGAGCGAATGATTTCCACGGCGGCGCCGTGGCGCAGGTAATCCGTTCCCCAGTCGAGCAGGGTGAGCAGGCGGTTGCGGGTGCCGATGATGCGGTAGAGGTGCAGGCCTAGCCAGAGCAGCCAGGCGCTCCAGCCATGCCAGCGCAGATGCCAGCGTTCGATCTGGCAGACGGCATCGAAACGGCCGAGGACGGCCATGCTGCCAGGGTCCCGGTAGGCGAAAGGGGGAGGGAGGGGACGCCCGTGCCGTTGGGATTGCAGCACCAGGGCGGCGTGGCGGGCACTCTGCAGGGCGAAGGGCGCAACCTGGGGCCAAAACGCACCATCGCTGCCATAGGCCAGGTCGCCGAGGATGAAGACCTCGGGGTGTCCCGGCAGGCGCAGGTGGGGATCGACGATGATTCGCCCGCCGGGCCCCTTGGCGCCGGGCATGGTGGCCGCCAGTGGATGGGCCGTTACGCCGGCGGTCCAGACGACGGTATGGGCAGGAATGTCCGGGTCCGGCTGGCATTGCACCGTTTGCCCGTCAAATCCCAGGACATGGGTGTGAAAGCGCAGTTGGGCACCGAGTTTTTGCAGCTTGCCTGCAGCTTGGGCCTGGAGGGGGGCGGCAAAGCCGGGAAGTAGGGCTGCGCCGCCCTCCACCAAGGTGAGTTGCAACTCTTCCAGGCGCAATTCCGGGTAGTCGCGGGGGAGCACGACGCGCAGGAGCTCCAGCAGGGCGCCGCAAAACTCCACCCCAGTGGGACCGCCTCCGGCAATGACGAAGCTGAGCCAGCTCCGCCGTTCGGCGGAGTCGGTGCAATGGCTGGCCGCTTCCAGGGCGCTGAAGATGCGCGAACGGACTGCTTCCGCCGCTTCCATGCCTTTGAGCTGCAGGGCATGGCTGGCGATGGCGGCATTGCCGAAAAAATTGGTGACGGTGCCGAGAGCGATGAAGAGGTAGTCATAGGGAAGGACGTCGCCGTCATCAAGAAAGATCGAACGCTGGGAAAGGTCCAATCGGGCGACCCGTCCCAGGCGAAAATGCAGGTCGCCGCGCAGGAGGCGCCGTTGCGGCGTGGCGATGGCCTCCGCCTGGAGATCGCCGGCAGCCACCTGGTAGAGGAGGGGTTGGAAGAGGTGGTAATTGCGCTGGTCGATGAGGGTCACCTCCAGCCCTTGACCCCGGAGCGCACGGGCGGCGGCGTTGCCGGCGAAGCCGCCGCCGAGGATGAGGACGCGTTCAGCCATGGGCTCAGGTCCTCGGCGTACGGGCAGGCCGGCTGTTGCGCCAAGCCAGCCAGAAGAGGGGGATGGCCCAGAGGGCCGATAGGGTATAGATGTGGCCGAGGCGGAGCAGATCCTGCAGGGGACCAAGCCCGAAGGAGCCGATGCCTTCGCCCACCATGAGGGCCCCGACCAGGAGTCCGGCCATCTGGGTGCCTTCCTGGGGGTGGGCAGCAATGCCGTAGGCCATACTGTAGGGATAGTAGATGCCGCAGGCGACCCCGGCGGCGGTGAAGGCCATGAGCAGGGCGCCGGCGGTGATGAGTTGGGGGATGAGGAGGAAGCACGCGGCCATGCCCAGGGGGGCGAGCAGATAGACGATCCGGCGGTGCAGCAAGCGGTTGGGGATGAAGCCCAGGGCAAAACGCGCGGCGGTCATGCCGCCCCAGAAAAGGGCCAGGGCGAGGGCGCCGCTGGCGGCGGGCAGGCTGCGATTGACGCTGACCAAGACATTGGCCCAACTGCCGAAGCTGCCTTCGCAGATGGCGTAGATCAGCACGGCGCCGGCAAAGGGGAGCATGGAACGGCGCCAGGCGCGCAGGCCACCCAGCTCCGCCGGACCATCGGCGGCAATGGGCAGCAGGAGCAGAGCCAGCCAAGCAATGGCGAGGAGGGCCGGCCAGCCCGCCCAGCCGATGCCGCTGCGAAAGCCTTCGAGGATCAGGGGCGAGATGGCGGTGGCGCCGCCGATGACGGCGTTGAGAATGGTCACCGCCGCTGCTGCGGCTCCGGCAAAGAGGAGGGAGGCCGAGCGGTTGATGGCGGCGTTGGTGAGGCCGAAGCCGATACCGAGGAGGAAGGTTTCGGCGAGGATCAGCCCATAGGCTGGATTACCACCCGTAAAGGCGGCGGCTACCAGCAGGAACATGGCGGCGGCGTTACTCAGCGCCCCCAGGCGAAAGACGCCGGAGCCGCCGAGGCGGCTGTGGATGCTGCCGGCGGCCAGGGCGCTAAGGATGGCGCCGATGATCTCGGGGAAATACAGGAATCCATAGGCGCTGCTGCCGAAAGCGTAGGGGGCTTGGTGCAGGATGTGGCCCAGGGCGGGGACCAGGACGAAGGCCGCCCCCTGCAAAAAGCCCGCAGTGTAGACGGCGGTGACGCCGCGTTTCACGCCCAGACCCCTGTTTTGAAGCGCTCGGCCAGATGCGCGGCGACGCGGATGGCGTTGGCCATGATGGTGAGGGAGGGGTTGACCGCGCTGATGGAGGGCATGAAGGAGGCGTCCACGACGTAGAGGTTGTCGATGTCATGGGTCTTGCACCAGGGATTCAGGACGCTGTCTTTGGGGTCTTCGCCAAAACGGCAGGTGCCCACCTGATGCGCAGTGGCGGAGATGTCCATGGCCTGAAAGAAGACCAGGGGAAAGCCCGCCTGGTGGAGGATCCTGCGCCATTGAGCACAGAGGCGCTGGTGGCTTTCGCGGTTTTTGGGCTGCCAGGCGAGGCGAATCTGGCCGTCGCTGTCGAGGGTGACCCGGTTGTCGGCGTCGGGCAGGTCTTCGGTGGTGAGCCACCAGTCCACGGAGTGGCTGGCGGTCCAGGCGCTGACGGGGATGGGGAGCAGGGGCTGTTGGGCATGGAGCAGCGCCGGCGTGACCTTGCCGAGATTCTGGATGTGGCCGAGGGGATAGGGATAATCGGGGTCGCCCGAGTCGTCGTAAAAATCGTTGATGGCCAAGGTCTTCTGGAAGACGGTGGTGTTTTCCTGGGCGGCTTTGAGGGCCATGCAGGCACTGTTGAGATGACACATGTAGTTGCGCCCGACCTGATCGCTGCTGTTGGCGAGGCCTCGGGGCGCGGTGGCATCGGCGGAGGCGAGGAGGAGGGCGGCGGAGTGTACGGCGCCGGCGGCGAGGACGACGACGCGGGCGCGCAGGGCGCCCTGATCGGTTTCCACACCTTCCACTCCCTTGCCGTCGGCGCCGCGCAGCAGGCGCAGGACGCGATGCCGGGTGAGCAGGCGGACGTTGGCGTGGGCCAGGGCGGGAGTGACGCCGCAGACTTCGGCATCGCCCTTGGCGCGCAGCAGGCAGGGGAAGCCGTCACAGGTGGGGCAACGCACGCAGGGGCTATGGGCGGGGTCTTCATCCTGGCGCTGGAGGGCGAGGGGGAGGGGAAAGGGGTGCAACCCCATATTCCGCAATTTTTGCTCCAGGGCCGCGAGGATGGGCTCATGGGGGAATGGGGGAAAGGCGAAGGGGCCGCGGGGCGGTTCCAGGGGATCGGCACCGGCCTTGCCATGGGCAAAGTACCAGGCCTCGGCCTGCTCATAGTGGGGCGCGAGATCGGCGTAGCTGATGGGCCAGGCGGGGGTGAGGCCGTCGCGATGGCGGCGGGGGAGGAAGTCTTTTTCGCGCCGGCGCAAAACGGCCGCCCCGTAGAACTTGGTGTTGCCCCCCACATGATAGCCGGTAACAGGGGTGAAGGGCTGGCCGCCGCCATCGTGCCATTGTTCGTGGGTGTGGTAGCGGTGTTCGGCAAAGACGGTGTGTGGGTCCCAGTTGCCCCATTCGCGGGGGAGGTAATCGCCGCGTTCCAGGATGAGGATGGATAGTCCCGAGGGGGCGAGGGCTCGGGCCAGGGTGCCGCCACCGGCGCCGCTGCCGATGATGATCACGTCAGCGTCGAGGCTAGCCGCCATGGCGGAAATCCGGATAGATGAGCATGCCGCCGTCGACGGCGATGGTGGTGCCGGTGATGTAGCTGGCGAGGTCGCTGGCGAGGAAGGCCACGACATGGCCGATCTCCTCCGGCGCGCCAAGGCGTTCCATGGCGATTTTGTCGTCGAGGTCCTTGAGGGTATCCGGGTTGCCCCAGACGGCTTCGTTGATGGGGGTCTTGATGGCGCCGGGGGCGATGGCGACCACGCGGATGCCCTTGTCGGCCGTTTCCTGGGCGAGGGTCTTGGTGAACATGGAGAGTCCCGCCTTGGCGCTGGTATAGGCGCTGTAGCCTTCCCAGGGGATGAACTCGTGTACCGAGGTGATGTTGATGATGACGCCGCAAGCGCATTTTTCCATGCGCGGGATGGCGGCGCGGGCGCAGTAGTAGGGGCCCATGAGATCGACGGCGAGGATTTTTTCCCAGACCTGGGGATCGTCATCGCCGACGACGGCGCGGGGACCATCCATGCCAGCATTGTTGACGAGGAGATCGAGGCCGCCAAAGGCGCCATCGATCTCCTGCAGCAGCTTTTCGACGGCGGCCGGATCGGAGATGTCGGCCTGGAAGGCCTGCGCCTTGCCGCCTTTGCCCTGGATGGCAGCGACGACCTGTTCGGCCTCGGCCTGCCCCTTGCGGTAATGAACGGCGACCTGGGCGCCGGCGGTCGCCAGAATTTCGGCGATGGCCTGGCCCAAACCACCGCTCGCGCCGGTGACCAGGGCACGGCGTCCGGTGAGATCGATGGCAATCATGAGTTTTCTCCTTGCAGGGTGATGCTGAAGTCCTCGCCCTGCCACTGGCCGGTATCCCGCCAGTAGAAGGTGAATTGGAGCGTGGTTCCGGGCGCCATTTTCTGCGTGGGCAAAATGGCGACATGGCCGAGATCCCAATCCTCCGACGGGGTGTCCATGGGGTCTTGCCAGCCATCGACTCCCCAATGCACCGTAAAGGGCGCCGGGAGCAGGAAGCGCAACTCATTGCCGGCCGGCATTTGCCGGGAGCGCTGGCGAAAACGCCAGAGCGTATACGCAATCTGCGGCGCCTTGCCCTGATAGCGTTTCCAGGTGGCCTGGGGGCGATCGACGGGGTAGCCGCGTTGCCAACTGTGGCAGAGCTTGACGAACTCACCATGGGTCCAGACCAGGGGCATGGCGGAACCGCTGGGCCGTCCGGGGAAGAGGTCACGATTGGGAATGGCGGCGCTGTCCCAGACCTGTTCGGGCAAGAGCCCTCCGTGGCCGGTCATCTTGGTCATGGCTTCCATGTAGGGCAGGGCGTCGTCGCCCCCCAGGAGGGCGAAATGGCCGCGCTCTCCCACCAAGAGTGGCCAAGCACGGCCGCGGCCGCTGCCATCGAAGGGGCTACCATCGGGGTGCTCGCCATAACCATCGCCGTTGTAGCGGTGCCAGACGGGGCCGCTGGGGGTGTCGGTTTTGAGCAAGGCATCCATCACCTTGACGGAGTCCTGCATGTGCGGATCGTCGGCGCGGCGCAGACCATAACGGCAGAGTTGCAGGAAGTCGGTGGCGACCTGCTCCGCGGCGGGCAGATGCGGGTCGTTGGCGCGATTCTTGATCATCATCCATTCCTCCTTGGCGCCCGCATGGATGAGCACGTCCTGGGGGGCAATGCGCAGATAATAGCCGGCGACGCCGTATTTCCGGGCGAGATCCGTGCCGGATACGAAGGTCCAGTCCTCCAGGCGCGCATTCCAGTAATCGGCCAGCAGCAGCGCGCAATCCCGTGCCTTGCCGCCGAGCAGTTCGCCGCCTTCCACCAGCGCGGCAATGGCCACCGCCAAGGTGAAGGGATTGACGCCGCCGTCCTCTTCCCAGCGATCCTGGCCGGTGACCGGCCCTTCGCGGAGGATGAAGCCCAGAGCGCGGCGCAGCATGTCGCCAACGGCGATCCCTTCCAGTGCCTGCTCCGCCTGGAGGGCAGCGGCAAGGAGGATCGGAAAGCCGGTTTCATCCAGTTGCACTCCCTGCCAGAATGGCTTGCCGCCCAGCCATTGATTTTGCAGCCAGTGGCCGTCGGTCTGCTGGGTGCTGATGAGATAGGTCAGCACCTGGCGCGCTTCGGCAGCGGCGCCCATGGCGAGGAGGGCGCCGGCGCTTTCCACCAGATCCCGGGACCAGACCAGATGGTATCCGCCCCGGCTGTCGCTGGCCTCGCCCCAGGGTACGGAGAGGCTGGCCACCAGGGCGCCGGGAAAGGTACGGTCTTCGTGGACCTTGAGGACGGTGGCTGAACGGGTATAGAGGGCTTGGACGGCGGCGGGGAGCTTGCGTTTCCACTCGGGAGGCATGGGGTATCGGCTATGCCAGGCATCCCAGGCAGATTGATAACCCGCTTCGGCGGCGGCGAAGCCCTCGGCCAGGGAAGACCAGGCCAGAGTGGCGGCCGCCTCCTTGCTGGTGCCCAGACCCAGGGCCAACGTGCCTTGACGGGGCAGGCGGGCGGACAGGGAAACCTCGCCGGGGCCGGCTTCTTGATACTGCCACAGCATCCGTCCGTTGGCGTGGAAATCCTGCCAGAGGTCGCTGGCGCCTACTTCGCCCACGGAGGGGGCCTCCAATCCGGGCAAGCCCTCTGGACTCCGGCAGGATATGGCCAGGCCGAAGGGTCCCTGCTGGGCCCAGAGCACGGGTCGGCCCTCCCATTGGCCAACCCAGGCCTGATTGTTCTCGGCGTCTTCGCCCAATCGCGCCGCACAGAGCAGATAAGGGCGCAGATCGGCGTCCCCCTCCAGTTGGAAGTCCATCAGCAGGACGTCCCGTAGCGGATCGGCGCAGATCCGGAGGGTACAGGTAAAGCGCTCATGACGATGGATAATGATGGGCAGGGGGATGGCCGGATCGTCGATCTGCAATTGCGGTTCGGGCAAGGCCTTGAGTTCCTGCCAGAAACCCTTGCCATCGGCAATGATCAAACCCATGTCCCGGACCTGGGGAATGTCGATGCGCGGATAAAAGACCTCCGTGATGATGCCCTTGCCGACGGTGAACCAGAGTCTAGCCGGTCCGGGGGCCGTGCCGACGAAGTCTTTTTTGGCGGTGGACCAGACCGCATGCCGGCAGGCGGGGCCGGGGGCTTTGCTCGTTGCTGCCATGGCGTGCTTTCCTTCCAATACGCGCGGGGAGGGGGACTCCGTAACCTATAGCAGAGTATAGGAGATGTTGATCAGGCAGAACGGCGGCGGTGCGGGAATCCATCGCTGCTGCCATGGGCGAGAAAGGGAGCGTTGCCGTACCAACCAGCGGACTTCCCTTTCATGCCGGCGCAATATCCGACCGCTTTTTGCGCTGGAAAGTTCCATCTGATCCGGGAAACGATTTTTCAACAAATAACGCCGATGCGGGCCCAATGTTTGCTTTTAGCGGAATGCAAGGGACCGGTTGTTCATGCGCCGGATCCGCCGCTGGCAATTGCCTGGCGATGCGGGGAAAGCAGCCTGATGTCTTGCAAAGCAGCGCATCGGCCAAGGCTCGCATCAAGGATCGAGAGAAAGAAAAACAGCCATCACCGTTTGAGGAAACGCAGCCTTCTGACGATCAGCATTCGCTGAAAAAAAAGGTTAACACCGTCTCAGTCTGGTCGAGTGATCCACAGCCGTGTTGGTACGCTGCTCCGCTATAACACCTGTTCGAAATTCAACGCGCACAGGTGGCCAGTTTTACATGCACGCCAACAGATAACAAAAAAGGCCTAGGAAGAATCCTAAACCCTTGTGTTATTTGGTGGGTTGTGAGGGGATCGAACCCACGACCCGCTGATTAAGAGTCAGCTGCTCTACCAACTGAGCTAACAACCCGAAGCGCCACATTATAGGAATTTCCGCCAAGAAGGCAAGGGCGGGCGACACAGTGATTTAGTGCGTCGCGCGCTGCCGAAGCCGTATCACCACCTCGACTTTCTCCACTTCTGTCTCCGGCGGCAGGTCAGGGAGCGTGCCGATTTGCAGGGAGGATGCCGGAATATCCACCAGATCTCCCGAATCTACGTAGTAGAAATGATGGTGAGGAGACACGTTGGGGTCATAGAATACCTTACCCGGCTCCACAATCACTTCCCGCACCAGCGCATGTCCGGCGAAGAGGCCCAAGGTGTTGTAAACCGTCGCCTTGGATACTACGGGATAATCTGCATTGACGCGTTGCATGATCTCTTCGGCGGACAAGTGCGCGCAAGAGGAGAACAACGCGTAACCAATCTCCACACGCTGGCTTGTCGGATTGACTCCGGCGTCACGGAGCACTTCCAGCACACGTTGTTTGTTCCAGTCATTGTTATTCATGGATAGTCTCACTTTACTTCTAAACTGGTTATAGTTATAACGCTTCTCTAGCGACAAGAAAAGGCCTTAATGTGCTGACCTCGGTGTCAGGGCTGCATAGGGGGCAATATCCAACGGCAGCGGTGTCCCCGTCAACAGGGAGACCAGGATATCGGCTGTCGCGGGCGCGTTGGTGAGTCCATAGCGAAAATGGCCGGCAGCGACAAAGAGCCCCTCCCATTCGGGAATGGGGCCGATATACGGGACGCAATCCTGACTTCCCGGCCGCAATCCGGACCACTGCCTGAGGACCTGGGCCTGCTCCAAATCGGGAAGTGTCTTGATAGTAAAGTCCAATAGTTCTTCTCGTGCCTTGTTTGTAGTCGACTTATCAAAACCGACAAATTCGCTCGTGCTGCCAGCCAGAATCAGTCCATCCCGCCGCGGCACCAAGTAATGATTATCGCGCATCAATATCGTATCGAGGACTCCGGGTTTGCCCTGAAACAGGAGGATTTGCCCGCGCACGGGAATGATATCCAGATGACTACCCGTTTCCGCAAGGATTTTTTCGCTCCAGGCACCGGCCGTCACGATGACCCGCTCTACCGGCATAAATCCGGCGGTGGTTTCTACGCCCTCCAGTCGTTCACCCCGTCTACGGAAATGGGTGACCGCAGTATTTTCATGGAATACGACGCCCAGCTGGCGGCAACGTACGGACATTGCCGCCAGCAGGCGAGGATTCCGTACCTGGGCGACCTCCGGACACCAGAGTGTTCGCGTTTTTTCTACAGGCCCCAGGTGCCAATCCAGCCCCAACGACGCCCCCCAAGCCAACACATCATTGGGGATTTTCTCGTGTTCGCCCTCCAGAATAAGCAAACCGGAGGGTGTCCATTCAGGATCAATGCCAGTTTGCTGTACCAACCTGGAAGTCAGGGAGAAATAGCGCTGCATACTATACAGCGCGAGACTCAATAGGGCAGGTGGGTAATGCCACGGATACAACGGGCTCAGGATGCCCCCGCCAGCCCATGATGCCTCCTGACCGATATGACCTTGATCAAGCACCGTAACCCGCAGACCGGACTCCGCAAGCCTGATCGCACTGAGTAAGCCAATCGCGCCGCCGCCAATCAGCAGAACATCCGTATGTGCAGAGATTTCAGTCGGCATGTGAGCTTACCACCATCTTAAAAGTCGATACGGTAAAATATGTTGGCGCCGTTCTGGGTCCCGCTCTCCGTCTGAATTTCAATATGGCGGGAAATCCGGTAACGCAGTCGTGCTACAGTCCCGCTACTCAGTACGGATTGTCCGACACTGAGATAAAGATCGGGAGTAAGATAATGACCCATGGTAACCATGGCGCCTGCCAGACCCGAATTACCTTCGGAGCTTACACCTACATCAATGCCACTGCTATCCAGGCTGTTGCCGAACAATGCGGCGCGGCTTGCAGAAAAAAGTGTTCCCGCAGCGGCGGAAAGCAGCGCGTTCTGACTGGTGAGACCACTGCTCGGCGTACCCAGCACGAGATAGGAGAGGATATCCGTCTGCGACATGGAAGGTTTGGAGTAGAGCGCTACCTGGGGCACTTGCAGTGTACCGGTGACTTGTACACCAGCCTCTACGGGGGTGTTGTCCACGGCGAAGCTAGAGGAGCCTTTGATAGTGCGTACCGCCAGCACGTCCAGGTTGGCTTGGTTCGCCGCACCGTGGAAAAGGATGGAACCACGCTGGAAGGTGAGGGTGTGCCCATAAATCGCATAACGGCCATCCACCATGCGCAGAGTGCCATTAACCTGCGGACTTTGGCCGTCATGCATGTCTACTGCAAGGTCACCGACCAACCGGGCACGCAGCCCGCTGATGATGACTCTCGCATCGTCCCCAAGGGTTACATGCAGATTGACATCCAAGGCAGGGCCGCTGCTTTTGTGTACATTTTTCACAAAAACGACGTCGCCTGAGGGCTTGGGTCCGCTGAAATCCGTACCCAATATACGCAGACGATCGGTGTGTATATTTCCCTGCACGTCGATTTTCTTTAGGTTTCCGGAAATGCTCAGGTCGGGGCTGACCGCAGCTTGTACCTGCGGCAGATTGAGCGCGGTGAAGTTCTTCCCAGTGACGTGGAGCGTAAAGTCATTCGCCTGCTGAAATTGGACGATGCCTGTCCCGGATATTTGGCCAGCGCCGGAGCTGGCTTGTAATTGATTGATTCGCACTTCTTTTCCATCTCCCACGAGTTTGGCGCCCACGTCACGAACATCCAAACCCGCCTGCGGGACGAAAAAGCCCAGACCCTGGAGTTGTGCTGTACCAGTCCACTGCGGATGCGCCCAGGTACCCAGAACCTGTGCATCTATACTCCCTTGACCTTGCGGGCGAATCCGCAAATTCCCGACGGGGATGGCAGCAAAAAGTGGTGCACCTACATGCGCCTTAATAGCCCCTTGTATTGGGGCATTGGCGTCCCAGTGCCAGGGCAGAACGAGTGTCGCGGGGCTGTGCATGGTCAGCTGGGCATTACCCCAGTCATTGGCAAGACCAAGGTCAGCAGCAAGCGAGAGGTCTTTGGGCAACCATCGGAGTTGACCGGTAAACCGCTGCAGAGAGAGCGTATGCGGCGTGCCTGCCTGCCGCCATTGCAATTGGGTTTTCTGAAAATTCCAATGTCCTTCCGCTTGGCAAACTCCGTGACACTGCGCTTGCAGATGCGCATTTAAAAAACCATGGAGCGATGCATCCTCCGCCTGCGCAAAAAAATCCAGAGGTAGAGATTGCAAATCGAGTCCCAAATCGGCCTGGTTGGTGGCGGGATTGTAGTGACCTTGCGCGGTAATCCGGGCAGCATGCGCATCGGCGAAAGCCATTTTGCTGAGCGATGCAGCACCATTGACCCATTGCAGAGTGGCTGGGTGGAGTAACCGCCAGTTTCCCAGAGGGATGCTGGTCAGTGTGGTCTTCTCCAATCGCAGTCCCCACGCATTGGCCTGATGAGACACCAACCCCATGACAGAGAGGCGGCTTTGCGGCCACTGTGCGTCCAGTCCCAGCGTAAAACGTGTTAATGGTCCTTGCGCATGGGCCTGCAAATCAATGCGGTGGCCAGCGTATGCCAGTCCCTTTACATTGATCATCGCCTGCAAGGCGTTCGTGGCGCGGAATTCGGCCCGTGTTTTCAGTGTATTGATCTTTACTTCATGATAGGCAAGCCCTTGGCCGGTGCCTTGGATTTCTCCAGTCCACCGCGCCTGAGGCCGCGCCACCCAACCCTGAAGCAAACTTTTCCCTTGGGCACCGGGAAGCAAGCCCTGCCACTGCGCCACGTTGAGGATGAAATGCAGACGTTGTTGTAAATTACCTTGCGCGCTCAGGCTTACACCCGGACCAAAAAACTGTGCCTTTTGCAGATCCCACGCACTCCCTGCGAAGTGCACCAACGCCTCGCCCTGCAAGGTTTGGCGGTAAAGCTCGCTAGGCAGCAATTGCAGCCGCACATCACCCGTGATTACCTTGGAAATTTGGGTGGCGTTGACGCTGAGTTCTCCGGAAAAATTGCCTGGTACCTGAGCCATAATGTGCTGTGTTTGCAGGCCCCTGACCCGAACCTGCCCGGTGACGGTGAGTTGTGGCCGCCACCGGACGGCCAGCACCGAAGGCAGCAGATCTGCGCCCAACAGCTTGCCGGCATAATGGTATTGCAGGTTTTGGCGATTGCCGTTCACATGGCCCTGAATACCGCCGAATTTGGGATCACCGTGCAGCGCCAGTTGTCCTTGATAACGCTCAGTGTTCCCCCGCAAAGTCAAACTGACGGCCAATGCGCCCACCGGTAACGTGCTGGGCAGCGCTTTTGCCAGGATCTGCTCGAAGCCGCCACTGATCTGGTAATTCCCTGCGGTATTGTTGGGCAAATCAAGGCGCCAATGCCCCTGTGCGGGTTTCTGGAGCGCAGGATTACTAAGCTGTAGTGACTGAAGCAAAATCTGCTGTGGGGAGATCTGCGTCATACCGCTCAAAGTCGTCAGTCGCTTGTTTTCTTGTATCTGAATCTTCAGGGGGCCGCCAAATGTCTGGGCCGAAATGCCATGCCAGTGTGTTTCCCAACTTACGGTCAACGCGTTGATGGCACTACCTTGTCTCCATACACCCAGGCTTCGCAGTCCGCGCTCTCCCATTTGCAGGTCTGCCGTAAGCTGGAGTCTGCCCTGGGGTATTTGCGCCGACAGGTTTTGGATGTGCAGATTGCCACGCTGCCAGGCCAGATCGGAAAATGTCGCCAGGGAGAGGACGAAGGGCTTCTGCGTTCCTTGCCATATGCGCAGGTTCGTACAAGTAACCGGGCTCAGTTTCAGGTCGATGAGACGGGTCCACAGAGGCAATGCGGGCCAGCGCAAATGAATAGGGCTGGGTTTGTCAGAGGGCACCGGCAGGTGCAAATCGGCCTGGTGAAGCTGGAGGTCGGCAAAGTCGATTTCTCCCCAGAGCAAATGGGCAGGATGCAAGTGCCACTGCAAAGATTGCGCACGAAAGCGCATGTCCGCATTATGCCAGGAAATACCGGAAAGCCGCATCTTGCCGGTAAGCGAGCCTTTTACCTGTTTGACCTGTAAGTTTGGGACCTGCGCTAACGCCCACTGTGCACCGTAACTGGTAGTGAGCAGCCAGATCAGGACGGTGGCCAGCGTAATCAGGACCAGCAGCACACCGGCAATAATGCCGTGGCGGACGCGAATCATAGGCTGAAACCTACCGAGAAGGCGACACGGACAGCCGGTGTTTGCGGAGCAACCAGTGGGTGTGCCAAGTCAAAGCGTATGGGTCCAACGGGGGAATACCAGCGCACGCCTAGCCCAACATCTTGAAGCGCATGGAAACTGGACCAACTGTTGAATGCATTACCCACATCATAAAATGCGACGACAGCCCAGTTTTTAGCGACAAAGCGCTGAATATCGAAGCCACCAACGGCAAGAAGACGCCCACCTTCCACTGCACCGTTCGCAGCCAATGGACCCTGCGATTGATAGGCATAACCGGGCAGGCTATTTTGCCCACCTGCGAAAAATCGTAGATTAGGTGGCAATTCGCCAATGGACCCGTTTAACCACATTGCCCCCAGCTTGGCACGGGTACCGAGGACCCAGTTCTGACCCAAGCGCTTGCGCCATTCTCCCTGGGTGCTAAAGCGGATAAAATTTGCATCACTACCCCATACCTTGCTGGCACCCTCAATCCTCGCCGTCAGTGTATAGCCGGCTATGGGGCGCAAAATATTGCGGAAGTTTTGTATGCTATACTGTACCGACGGATAGATATACAAGCTCGTGTTAAACTGCCCAGCCACATTGTAGTTGGCGTCCTCAAAATTAACCAAGGCCTCTATGGTTTCACCTTTACCCAGACTGTTATCGCTGCGCAATGACCACTGCCGACCAGCGCTGGCAAGGATCTCGTTAGCGTTATAGGCGGTCAGATTTTGATTCTGATAGCTGCCTTGCGCAATATATTCAGACCCCAGGCGCGCACCGACCGGCCAGCTATAGGTAATACTGGCATTGCGATTCAGTTGCGCCGCCAAAATGGAAACGCGAACATGCTGAGCCTGTTCAAAAGCATTATAATTATCGTATATAATTGCTGCATTAGGGCCGATATCAGTACTGTAACCGGCGCCTATTTTCAGGTGTTGCCCCGGCATACTTTTCAAGTTGACTGAAACAGGTATGGCATTATTTTTCGATTTCCCCAAATCGCCATGCACGGAAATATCAGAGAACCGGTCGGCATTGCGCAAATTGCTTTGAGTAACTGCCAGCGCTTTTGGTGAATACCAGTCTCCTGTCTTGAAAGAAATATAGCGCTGAATGAACCATCGCGGATAGTGCCTCGCACCGGTGATATTAATATCTCCAACTCGGAAGCGTGGCCCGGTATTGAGCCACAAATAAATATCTGCCCAGAACTGGTCACGATCTATAAGAATCTCATGGCGCGAATAACTGGCCTGCGCATAACCGCGCGCAGTGAGGAGTGAGAGGAGATTACCCTTCCAGTCCTCGTAAATGACCTGATTGAGAACCTCTTTTTTATGAAGTGGAAACCGAGCGAACAGCTTTTGTAAAGCCGGTAGTTTGGATCCATCGCCGGTGGATTTTAGGTCGATTTTGCGGACCAGAATAGGCCGCCCGGGGGTGACGGAGAAGGTTACGAGGACTTTCCCCGCTGCGATGTGTTTACTGCTCTTCGTCCAGGTAGCGCCGTAGTAACCATAGGCTTCGAGCGCATCCTTAAGGCGCAAACCGGCCGCCATCTCTGCTTCTTCCAAACGGTCCGCCTGGGATCCGATCACTGCAGGGGGGAGGGCACGTACGAGATTTACTTCCAGGGGCTTGGAGACCCCTTTCACGATGAAAGTTACATCATCAGCGTTAGCCATTCCGCCATACAGCAACGAAACCGCCAAGCCCGCCAGCCATAGGCCACGGAGCAGGTCACGCGGACGACCTTGTTTCGCGCTTCTATCCCCCCTGACCGAACCCAGAAAACCTCCTGCCGTTTCACTTGTGGTCCAGAATAACAATAACGCCACAGGGAATGCCTTGGGTCAACGCACCCAAGATTGTGCTCATCGCGTGACGATTTGCCGAGTTTAGCACGATTTATGGGGCTAGGATGCGGCGCGCGGAAGGGGAGAAGCGTACACACAAATTGCAGTGCATGCCTTACTAATCTTCGACTTGGCCAGACTGTCTCAGGATGCCTGAAAAGATAATCAACGATGGAGATTATCGAAAGGCGGACGTGGGCGGTGAATCTCCCGATAGTCCGTAACCACGATATCCGTATGCATTCCCTTGCGCATTTTTCGTCGCTGCCACCAGAGGAAAAGCATCCCACTGCCCGCGAGCATCGCCACCGCAATGACAGCGAAGATGGCAAAAAAGAATAGACCGACCAGCAGGACCATGCCCACCATCACCGCGAGCAGACGCACCCACCAAGGCCCCCGACTGCTGAATGATTGATAATAAGCCATTACGCTCCCTTTAAGCATTTCGGAATAACACCGTATCTTCAGACTTCAAAACGGCCCAAGAAGTTCACTTTACATAATAAGTATTATGCGAATTTGAACATGTGGAAACTTTCTACATAGTGTGGCCGCCCAGAGCAACACGCTGCACCAGGGCGTCCATTCGTCTGCGGATACGCTCTTCGGGCCCTCTGAAATGTTCCACCAAAATGGCAAACGCATATTGCCGGTGGCCGAGGTTATTCCGAATAAAACCAGCGAGGGACAACGCATCGCGCAGAGTACCCGTTTTGGCTTGCACCGTACCCGCAGGCAAAGCGCCCAGACGATGCCGGAGCGTTCCATCCTCGGCGCTGACCGGCAGCGAATCGCGCCAGGATTCCCCCCAGGGTTCCCGATAAGAGTGCATCAACATACGCACCAGATCTGCGGCGCTGAGGCGATTCTCACGAGATAATCCGCAGCCATCTATCAGTCGAGATTGGGTGTCCAGTATACCGTTCACAGAAAGCCAACGGTGCAAGCCCTGCATTGTCGATGCACGGCTTCCATCACCGCCGCGAGCCAGATCCGCATCCCGGAGCAGTACTTCTACATGGGTGTTTTCACTCACCTTGTTGGCCACCGCGATCTCCTCCACCAATGGCGGTGACTCGTGTTTAGCCAATAAGACATAGTGCGCATATTCCCCGGACTGCTTTGCACCGCGTTTGTTGTTCAATACTTGGATAGCATTACCTACAAGAATGCCCTTTTCCTCCAAAGCCTGTCGCAATGCTGCGGCGGCAAAATAGGCTGGATCTGGCTGCGCCAGCATGGCGGCGAAAATACCGCCATTGGCGGAAATCGCGCCAGTCAATAGATATCCGCTTCCAGATTTTTCCAAACGTACCAGACGAATGGGATCCTTCGCCGAAACTGTGATCACCGTGTTCCGAATGAGTCCTCCTGGGTTGGGGATAATCTCGGCGTTGGTGCGTACCCCCGCGGCCCGCCCCGGTTTGATTTGTACCGCGATCATGGCGTCGTTGAACATGAGTGCATGGATCGGTGCGCCATACCAATAGCGCTGATCCTGTTCCATCCAACCCGGCAGCGTGCCATCTGCGGGAAAGTACGTGGCATCCGCCAGAATACCCTCCGGAATTTGGCGAACACCCGCCGCCCATACTTGAGCGGCAAGCATGCGCATAGGGTACATGGGGTCATCTCGTACTGT
This sequence comes from Acidithiobacillus ferridurans, assembly GCF_003966655.1. Lineage (NCBI taxonomy): Bacteria > Pseudomonadati > Pseudomonadota > Acidithiobacillia > Acidithiobacillales > Acidithiobacillaceae > Acidithiobacillus > Acidithiobacillus ferridurans. The sequence goes on from NZ_AP018795.1 coordinate 2,851,760, forward strand.
TCTTCTGACAAACGGGAAGCGACGACTGGAAAGATCGGGGTCGCCACCACCCAGAAAAATCAAGGGCCCCTGCACTACGCCATCATCGATAGTCTGGGCTAGTATCCGAGTTTTCTGGCGAGATTCAGGCCCCAGTTCGTGCAGAATATACGCTGTGGTCAGCAGCTTTGCTGCGGACGCAGGCAGTTGTCCATGATCTGCCTGCACGCTCAGAGTGGGCCTGCCCTTTTGCATATCCTGAATCAGGATACTCCATTGGCCGTCGCCAAACTGGGGGTTTGCGTCCTTGTGGCCGGTAGCGGCGACAGCGGGTATAAGCCAGAAAAACGGCAACATCCCGACAAAAAAACGCCGCCATAGCCGACCTCCATCCCCTTTCCACTGCCGCCCATCCGAACGCATCGTACGCTCCAATTTCTACTTATATGAAACTATTAGACTTGTCCCTACATAGGGTCCGATCCCGACATGGACTCCTGACGATCTGTAAACAGGACCGCTGGCATGCGCAGCGCCAGCCACAAACTAGGTAGTGCCGCAGCAAACGCCAGTAGAAAGAATTCCACAAATCCCACTTGTGCTGCAAGAAAACCGCTGAATCCGCCGACAACCGTGGCTGCCACGGACATCAGGGCGGAGCCAATAGCAAAATGCGTTGCCTGGTAATCCCCCTGACAACGCTGCATAAGGAAGACCATCAAAACGGCAGTGCCGAGACCCGCCGCAGCCTGCTCAAAGGCCACTGTGACACCTACCCACCACACAGAGGGTGTCACCCAGGCCAGCCACGCATAGGCCGGAATCGCCAGGGATTGGATCAAAGTCAACGGCAGCAATGCATGGCGCAACCCCCAGCGGGATATGATGATACCGCCCAGCAAAGCGCCTCCGATAGTCGTCACCGTCCCTACTGTTCCGGTGAGAATGCCGCGCGCCACGAGGCCGTAGCCCAAATGACTGAGAAACGGAGTCACCATCGCCGCCATCATGGCGTCGCCCGCGCGAAAAAGCAGGATAAAGGCCAGTGCCCAAAGAATCCCTGGTTGCTGCATGTAGGTGGTGAAAGCTTCGCGCGCGGCGTGCCAATGGCGTCCTTTGTGGCTTGTGGACGGGGGCGATGGCGGCAGTGCGCGCTGATGAAAAGCCGCCAATCCCCATATCATCGCCGCCGCAGTTAAAAAACAGGCGATCCAGGATATCCACCCGGCGATAATAACCAGCACGCCGTTTCCAACCAGCATGGCAACCCGATAGGCTGCAACCCGCAATCCGGAAAAAGCCGCCTGATCGGATGGGCTAAGTGTCTGGATATAATACCCGTCTACGGACATATCATGGGTGGCCGACAGGAAGGCCATTAACATAAAAATTTTGGCGGCGAGGTCCAGATTCAGGTGCTGTGCCGGCCAGATCAGCAAAGCGGCCACGCCACCCAAGACGATTTCCATCACCACAAGCCAACGCTTTTTGTCCGCGAAAAGATCGATCAAGGGGCTCCAGAACAGTTTTAAATTCCAGGGAAGCCCGAAAAACGAGAGCAATCCGATAACCTGCAAGCTGGCGCCTGCATAGGTAAAAAACTGTACGGACACCTGTTGCACCAGCGAATAGGGCAACCCTTCCGCGTAATAGGTGCTGGAAATCCATCTGAATGTCTTAAATTTTTTCCGCAATGTTCATCCAGATATAAAAAACCCCCGCAAAGCGGGGGGTTAGACGACCAAAAGAAGTCCACTAATTAGATTTTGGGGGAGCGACAGGCCTTTGCGCTAACACCCATGAAACCAATTCCTCGGCTTCCACGGGAGTCACGCTCTGCGCCGGCATAGGCATGGAACCCCATACTCCGGACACGCCGTGCTCAATAGCGTACTTTAACGTTGCTACCGCCTTGGGATCGCGCTGATAGCGGTAGGCGACCCAAGCAAAAGCGGGCCCGAGGACTTTGGTATCTACCTGATGACAGGAGAAACAGCCCTTGGCTTCCGCCAGCGACCGCGCCGTGGTCAACACCTCAACAAGGTGCTTATCTCCTTTTCGCTCGTCAAGCCCAGGCGGCGCCACACTTCCACCATGCCCATCAGTCCGGGCAGTTCCAGAACTCTGCCTGCTGTCCGCCACCGGACTGCCCGTAGAACTACCAACCTGCGCAGTAGCAGATCCGTCCTTCCTGGCACAAGCGGTGGCGAGACTGATGACGCCGACTAGCATCAGAAAACGCACAACTGGCTTCATACCAAACTCACCAATGTAGCGCGCTCCCGATGTCCAGCTTTGAACGAGCCCGTATAGACCTGTGGAGTGCCGAATCAGCTCGCGGAAGAAGTGTCGCTGCTGGTAGCGCTGGCACTAGGTGCTGCGGATTCCATTGGTGCCATGGCGCTGCTGCCGGTATTGTCGGTGGCCGCAGGAGCGGCAGACTCGGTGGTGGTGGTCGCCGGGGCAGCAGACTCAGTGGCGCTGCTGCTAGATGCAGTAGTGGACTCTTCCTTCTTGGCGCAAGCTGAGGCAAGCGCGATGGCGCCTGCAACAAGAATGATCCGGGCAACAGGCTTGATCTTGGCAATATCCAACATGTTTTAACTCTCCTTACGTAGGTTTTACAGGATGACCGCGTCAGTAGCTAAATGGTATAGCGCAAATGACTTCATAATGGTAGCACTAATTTCCCTTGTGCCAAACAGTTCCCAGCACCCTACCGGCAGAGGAGAAGATCAGCATCGTACACCCTCGACGGTACCCGGCAGGTACGGCATGGTTTGCTTCGCCCCCGGATTCTATAATCCGGTTGTATAACAGGATATGCGGGTATACTATAATGCGGTGAACATGGATTTGCCAAGGAGTACATTGCTATGCCACTTACCTCTTCCCATGCTGACTTCGAGGCATTGCGCCCCGTCAAGCTGCAAACCATCCGGGACGTGATTCGGCCGGAACGCTACCAGCGATCAACAGGCATCGCCCTCGCGTGGTACATGTTTGACGCAATTTTCTACCTCTCCGCCATCACCGGCGCCCTTCTCGCTGGGCCTTGGTGGCTCAAGCTGTTATTTGGACTCCTTGCGGGGTCGGCGGTGGCATCCATGTTCGTCTGGGCACACGACGCAGCGCACGGCGCCCTCTTCCAGAGCAAGCGCACTGCCGAAATCCTGGGCACCATTTTCATGCTGCCGTCGCTGAACATGTACCGCCTCTGGGCCTTTGGGCACAATCGGGTGCATCATGGCTTTACCAGCCTGAGCACCATCGACTGGGTATGGCGCCCCTGGACTCCGCAGGAGTACAGAAGCAAAACGGTCTGGCAGAAGATGATCTATCGGTTGGAACGCAGCCCTTATACTTGCGCGCTGCACTACTTGTTGCGGATCTGGTGGCCGGGCATGGTCCGTTTCAAAGTAGACGCCAAAAACAAAGATCGTTGGCCATTTTTCTATAGCAAGATGATAACGCTGGTGTTTTTTATAAGTTTTTCCGCGTTGGCATACTGGATATCCGGTCCAATGGGCATCATAGCCGCCGTTATACTGCCTTTCCTGGTATTCAACTATTACATCGCGCTGTTTGTCTTTCTCCACCACACGCACCCCAACGTGCCATTTTTCTCGGAAAAAGAGGAATGGAGCCAGAGTATTGGCCAGCTTTATTGCAGCATAATCGTCCGTTGCTCCAAGGTCAGCGAGTACCTGATCCATAACATCCTGATCCACACACCGCACCACGTTGACCCACGGATACCCTTCTATCGCCTGAAGGGGGCTTACGAAGATTTACGTGCGGAGTACGGCCAGTACATTCATGAAACGCGTTTCGGCTTTTTTGAGATTCGGCGTATCTTCAAGGAATGCAAGTTATATGACTACGAGGGAAAATCCTGGTTGAGTTTCCGGTCCAGCCGTAGCTGGATCGAAGAGAAGGCCGCTGACATCGCCGCCTCCGCGACCTCCTCCGTATATCAGCCTGGAAAAACCGCACACTGAATAGGACGCCCTTGATGGCGTGTCTTGGTTCTGTGTGCTGGTCGACACCTCCCGGTTATAGCTCGTCTTCCGAGCGTTCCGGGAGGTGTTTTTCCTGTACCGGAGACGGTGTATGAAGTGCCTGGAGGTGCAGGATTTTCATAAGTCGTTCCACCAATGGGTATAAAAGCACTGCAGATACCGCCAGGTAGACCACCCCTGAGTATAAGGCATAGGCGCTGGCGAAGAGTTTCGCGCCGGTACCATGCAAACTGGCAACGGGCCCCATACCGCTCAGAATCATGCTCGCATTGAGCAGGCTATTGATCCAGTCGATATGCGCCAACAGATGATAGCCCAGCATGCCCATTCCCAGTGAAAGCAGCATAAAACCCAGGGCAGCACCGGCATAGCGTAATTGTCGCCACAAAAACTCCGTCCGGCTAAGCAGGTGCAGTGGTTGATGCGCGCGTCTATTCATGGAGCTACCCCGGTTTCTAAAAATGTCGGGCTGTCAGCCGTAGTACTGGCGATACCAGGTTACAAAGCGCTGGAGGCCTGCCCGTAAAGGGGTGTCCGGGGCAAATCCCACGCTCTCCTGTAACGCGGTAACGTCGGCATAGGTAGCCACCACGTCACCATCCTGCATGGGAAGCCATTCAATTTGCGCGGACTTACCGAGGCACTCCTCCAGAATGTGGATAAAGTCCGTGAGTGCAACGGGTGTGTGGTTGCCGATATTCTGAATGCAGAAGGGGGCGGCACTGCTTGCAGGGTCTTCCGGCCAGATATCCTGCGCTTCTGGCGCATGTGGAATGAGCCGCGCCACCCCTTCGATGACGTCATCAATATAAGTGTAATCGCGCTGCATCTGGCCGTGGTTGAATACGGGGATGGGCTGCCCGGCCAGGATTTTCTGCGTAAAACTGAAATAGGCCATATCGGGACGCCCCCAAGGGCCATAGACTGTAAAAAACCGCAATCCAGTACTGGGAATACCATAAAGATGAGCGTAGCTGTGCGCCATGAGCTCACCCGCTCGCTTGGTGGCCGCATAAAGGCTGACCGGATGATCTACCGGGTCGTGGACACTGTAAGGCAAACGATTGTTGGCACCGTACACCGAACTGGAAGAAGCGAAAAGCAGATGACCGACACCTTGCGCCCGGCAGCCCTCCAGCACATTCAGAAAACCAACGACATTACTGTCCACGTAACTGTGCGGTGCTTTCAGGGAGTGCCGCACCCCTGCCTGAGCCGCGAGGTTGACGACGGCATCAAAGTGGGGGCCTGCGAAAAGCGTCTGCATACCCTCGCGATCGGCCAGATCCAGAGGTTGAAACTGGAAGGCTGGGTGTCCCTCCAGTTGCGCCAGACGGCCGCGTTTCAGGCCGGGATCGTAGTAATCATTGAGGTTGTCTATCGCGCTGACAACCCATCCATCGGCCAACAGACGACGCGCCAGATGAAAACCCACAAAACCCGCAGCGCCGGTAATTAGTATTCTGCCTTCCATCAGGTCGCCCGTTCCGTGAGCCATTGCACATAGCGATCCACCCCCTGTCCCACAGTCAGAAAGGGTTTGTCATATCCTGCATCACGCAGTTTGCTGATTTCCGCCTGGGTGAAGCTCTGGTACTTACCATTCAGGGCTTCGGGCATGTTGACATAACGAATGGTCTGCGTTTTCTGCAGTGCGGGCAAGGTTAGTGTCGCGCGGTTTGCACGGCGCTCCAGGCTATTGATGACGGCGACCGCCATCTCGTTGAAACTCTGCGCCTGTCCTGTGCCTACATTGTAAATTCCGCTGTGCGGGTGATCCAGGAAATGCATATTGACGGAAACCACATCGTCTATATATATGAAATCACGCCGTTGTTCACCATCGGCATAGCTGCCAGACCCGGCAAACAGGCGAACATGGTTGTCCAGCCGATATTGGTTATAAAAATGCAGCGCTACTGAGGCCATGCGGTTTTTGTGAAACTCGCGTGGACCGTAGACGTTAAAGTAACGAAAGCCATGTACCGGCGCCCGCAAATCCGTCCAGATCTGCCGGAGATACTGGTCGAACTGAAATTTGCTGAATCCGTAGATGTTGAGGGGCGATTCGGCGTAGCGCTCCTCGACAAAGATACCAGTCATACCGTAGACCGAGGCACTGGAGGCGTATAGGAACGGAACGTCATGATGTTGGCACCAATGCAGCAGTATTTTGCTGAAAGTGAAGTTGTTTTCCATAACATAACGGCCATCCGTCGCCATCGTATCGGAGCATGCGCCTTCATGGAAAACGGCGTCGACACCCTTCAGATGCTTGTTCTCTATCAGCCGAAGAAAAGCCTCTGCCTCCATGTAGTCGGCAATTTCCAGATCGGTGAGATTGAGAAACTTGTCGGCGCGGCTCAGATGGTCGACGACGAGAATATCCGTAATGCCCCGTTGATTGAGGGCCTGCACGAGATTGGCGCCGATAAAACCGGCCCCGCCAGTGACGATATACATGCGTACTCCTCCTTTTGCGGCTATGATAACAGAAAGCAGGCACCTTCCTATAAGGTGCCATCACCCTGCTCTTTCCCCAGGCTCACACCTGCCCTATTCCTGCTGCAAAAATCAGATAGTGCCCTATAGACGGGCACTGCCATGTCCGAGGAGGAACATGCAAGACCATGGCCTGTTGACGATCATCCTGCTTTTGGCTACCGGAGTGCTGCTGGTTGGCTTTCTGCGCCACCTGCGTCTGCCGGCAGTCTTTGCATATCTTTTGACAGGTGTCATTCTGGGTCCGCACGCCCTGGCCGTAGTGCCCGATCTTGCCAGCACCCGACAGCTTGCCGCCTTCGGGGTGGTTTTTCTGATGTTTACCATCGGCTTGGAATTCAGTCTAGCGCAGTTCCTGAGTATGCGCCGTCTGGTATTTGGCATGGGACTGGCGCAGGTCGTTCTGACCAGTCTGGTCTTTGTCGGCATCGCGTTGCTCATCCCGCTTTCCTGGAAGACGGGGGTAATCCTCGGTGGAATTTTGGCCATGTCGTCCACTGCCATGGTGGTGCGGGCGCTAGCCGAAAAAATGGAAATACAGACCCGGCATGGACGTATCGCCGTAAGTGTGCTGCTGTTCCAGGATCTCGCCGTAGTCCCGTTACTGATTCTGATCCCCGCGCTTGCCGGTTCGACCGACGATCTGGCAGATGACCTCGCCATGGCCGGACTGAAGGCGGTGCTGGTACTGTTGGTCCTGCTGGTGGTCGGGCGGCCGGTGATGCGACCCTGGTTTCAGCTCGTGGCCAATCGAAAGTCGACAGAGCTGTTCATGCTCAACGTGTTACTGGTGACCCTCGGGCTCGCGTGGATTACCGAACAGGCGGGGCTATCGCTGGCACTGGGTGCTTTTGTAGCGGGGATGCTGATTTCCGAGACGGCTTACCGCTACCAGGTGGAAGCGGATATCGCGCCTTTTCGCGATATTTTGCTGGGTCTTTTTTTCGTTACCATTGGCATGCTCGTGGATTTGCCGGCGTGGTGGGCGAATCTGGGCTGGGTCATCGTCGTGCTGGCCATGATTCTACTGCTCAAGGGCGCGCTGGTCTGGGGGCTCGCACGTCTTTTCGGTTATGAGTCGGGCGTGGCGTTGCGCTCAGCCATTGTACTGGCTCAGGCGGGTGAGTTTGGTTTCGTGTTGCTGGCGTTAGCCAACCAGTACCAATTGTTACCTGCCCATGTGCTGCAACCGGTTCTCGGCGGCATGCTCCTGTCCATGATGCTCGCACCTGTTCTGGTGGAGCGTAATGGATGGTTGACCCGTCAAATGGTGGGCAGCTATCGCCACCATCGTGATCAGCAACTGGCGGATATCCGTTCGGCAAATTTGCAGGCTCATGTTGTGCTCTGCGGCTATGGGCGGGTAGGACAGAGTGTGGGGCGGGTTCTGGAAGAAGAGGGTATCCCCTTTGTGGCGCTCGATCTGGACCCGGTACGGGTGCGCCAGGCGCAGTCGGCGGGCGAGTCCATTTTTTATGGCGACGCCAGTCGTCGCGATGTGTTGCAGGCGGCAGGCATTTTTTCTGCACGGGCTGTAGTCATTACGTATGCGAACGTTACCTCTAGCCAGAGGGTCCTGTCCATTATCAAGGAACTACGCCCGGACTTGCCAGTCGTCGTGCGGGCCCACGACGACAGCCAGTTGGAGAGACTGGAGGCCGCCGGCGCTGATGAGGTCGTGCCGGAAGTAACCGAAGGCGCTCTGATGCTGGCCTCACAGGCCTTGTTGCTGATCGGTTTCCCAATCAGCACGGTGCTGCGTCGAGTGCGACGTTTCCGGCAAGAGCGTTATCAGTTCTTCCGGGGAGCGTTCTGGGGGAGTTCCGAACCCGGTGAAGACCAGGGTTCGGCGCGGCTGGCTTCCATTGCGCTAGGTGAAACCGCTTTTGCCCTCCATCTCAGCCTGCGCGAGCTGAACCTCACCAGTTTTGGAGTGGTCGTAGTGGCCGTACGACGCCACGGAATCCGCGGACGTGAACCGTCTCCCGATACGGTGCTGCAACCTGGGGACGTGCTGGTGTTATTTGGGACGCCTGCGGCACTTACCCAAGCTGAACTCTACGTGCTGGAAGGCAATATAGTACAGGAAGCAGCGGCGGTGTAAGGTTTTGGGCACGGTGGAGTGGCAACAATGTGTGTGCGGTGCTATGTTTGCGAACGCCTGTTCAACCGTATAAACCACTTCACCAGGTACTTTTTATGCCGACATCTATAGACTCTGCCTTATCCGAAACACGATCCTTCCCTGTTCCCGCCCATTTTGCCGATCAGGCCAATATGGATGCCGAAACCTTCGCTCGCCTAACCCGGCAAGCGACAGAAAACCCCGAGAGTTTTTGGGGGGATCTAGCGCGTCAACATCTGGACTGGGATGTCCCGTTTCAGCGTGTGCTGGAAGTGGATCAGGCACCCTTCTATCGCTGGTTCGGCGATGGTCAACTCAATGTAGCGTACAACTGCGTGGATCGGCACTTGCAGGGTGCCACACGCCATAAAGCAGCATTGATATGGGAGGGCGAGGATGGCAGTGTGCGGACCGTGACCTACGCACAACTGCATCGGGAAATCAGCCTTTTTGCCAATGCGCTCAAACATCAGGGGGTGCAAAAGGGGGATCGGGTCGCGATCTACATGCCCATGGTGCCGGAAGCGATCGTCGCCATGCTTGCCTGCGCGCGGATTGGGGCAATCCATACCGTGGTATTTGGCGGATTCTCGGCGGAGGCCCTCAAGGACCGTCTGGAGGACACGGATGCCAAGGTGCTGATCACCGCCGATGGAGCCTGGCGTGCAGGAAAGGTGGTGCCACTCAAACGCCATGCGGATCAGGCTCTGCTGCGCGAGCATGAACATTCCGTACGGCACGTCATTGTCCTGCGCCGTACCGGGGCGGATATCGACATGCAGGAGGGCCGCGATATCTGGTGGGAGGATGCTGTCGCCGACGTGAGTGCCGACTGCCCTGCCCTGCCCATACAGGCTGAGGATACGCTCTTCATTCTTTACACCTCGGGTAGTACTGGCAAACCCAAGGGCGTATTCCACAGCAGTGCAGGCTATCTGCTCTGGGCTATGCTCACCACTCGCTGGGTATTCGATATCAAGCCGGAAGATGTGTATTGGTGCACCGCCGACATCGGCTGGATCACCGGCCACAGCTACGTCGTCTACGGTCCGCTGGCCAACGGTGCCACCGTCTTCCTTTACGAAGGGGCGCCCATGCATCCGCAACCGGATCGGTTCTGGAAAATGATCGCACGGCATGGCGTGAGTATTCTCTATACCGCCCCTACGGCGGTACGTGCCTTCATGAAAATGGGCGATGAATGGCCGCAGCGCCATGACCTCTCCAGTCTGCGGCTTCTGGGTTCGGTGGGTGAACCCATGAATCCGGAGGCCTGGATGTGGTATTACAAACATATTGGCGGTGAGCGCTGCCCGGTAGCCGATACTTGGTGGCAAACGGAAACCGGGGGGCACATGATCGCGCCGTTGCCTGGCGTGACAGCCAATAAACCAGGTTCTTGCGCCCTACCCCTCCCCGGCATCAGCGCGCGCATTGTGAATGACCATGGTGCTCCCATCACCGCCCCCAATGCCGGTGGCTATCTGGTCATTGATCGGCCGTGGCCAGGCATGCTGCGCGGCGTCTGGGGTAATCCGGAGCGCTATGTGGAGAGTTACTGGGCCAGGTTTGATAATCGCTACTACATTGCCGGAGATAGTGCGCGCCGCGACGCGGATGGTTATTTCTGGGTGATGGGGCGTATCGATGACGTGCTCAATGTTTCCGGGCACCGTCTGGGTACGGCGGAGGTGGAATCCGCATTGGTGGCGCACCCTGCGGTCTCGGAAGCAGCGATCGTTGGAATTCCGCACGAAATCAAAGGAGAGGCTATTTGTGCTTTTGTTGTACTGAAACATCAGCATCAGGGTGACGATCGTGATGAACTGGGTGCGGCGCTACGCGCGCAGGTGACCGAACTGATCGGTGCGATCGCCCGACCCGACGATATCCGTTTCACCGACGCTCTGCCCAAAACCCGTTCCGGCAAAATCATGCGCCGCCTGTTGCGCTCCATTGCCCGTGGTGAAGAGGTCACCCAAGACATGAGCACGCTGGAAGACGAGGACACCTTGCAGAACCTGGGTACCGTAAAGCGATAATAAGCACTTCTGCGCACTGCGTGCGCTGTGTCATTAGGGTGCCATCTTGCTCCGGCAGAGCCCACCTTGCGTATCCTGGTAACCACAGGGAAGTCTGGCGCGCCGGCTGACGTATCCCTGTGGCGCAGAACCTGTCACAGTTCTACGCCGGTATCATCGGCCACACCACCACTATTTCGCGGCACACGCTCAGTGTACCCGTTGCCCGACAAAGGTAAAACTCTCTCCTTCAAGAACTACTTCAATAATCTCACCGGGTCCGAAGTCACCTCGCAGGAGTTTCTGGGCAAGGGGATTTTCGATCTCCCGCTGAATCACCCTTTTCAGGGGGCGGGCGCCATAGACGGGGTCATAGCCGACCTCGGCCAGACGATCCAGTGCGCCATCACTAAGTATCAGATCCATATCCCGCTCGCGCAGGCGTGACCGCAGGAAGCCCATCTGAATCTCGGTAATCTCACGGAGCTGCACTGCGGTGAGAGGATGGAAGATGACCAGATCATCAATGCGGTTGAGGAACTCCGGGCGGAAGTGGTCCTGCACCACGTCCTGTACTGCCACGCGCATACCGTCATAGTCCCCTTTGCGACTGAATTCCTGAATTCGGTCGGAGCCGAGGTTGGAAGTCATGACGATGACGGTATTGCGGAAATCTACCGTGCGCCCCTGGCCATCGGTGAGCCGACCGTCATCCAGTACCTGCAGAAGGATATTGAAAACTTCCGGGTGGGCCTTCTCCACCTCGTCCAGCAATACGACCGAGTATGGTTTGCGCCGCACCGCTTCAGTGAGATAGCCGCCTTCTTCATAACCCACATATCCCGGAGGCGCGCCAATGAGCCGTGCTACCGAATGCTTCTCCATGAATTCGCTCATGTCGATGCGCACTAGATGGTCTTCACTGTCGAAGAGGAATTCGGCTAGGGCCTTGGTCAACTCTGTTTTACCGACGCCCGTGGGGCCGAGGAAGAGAAAAGAGCCGTTGGGGCGCTTGGGGTCAGACAGCCCTGCCCGGGAGCGACGAATGGCGTTGGATACCGCGGCCACCGCCTCGCTCTGGCCCACTACCCGCGCCTGCAGACGCTCCTCCATCTTGAGGAGTTTTTCTTTTTCGCCCTCCAACATTTTGGAGACAGGAATGCCGGTCCAGCGGGCCACCACTTCGGCGATTTCCTCCTCACCCACCTCGGTACGCAACAAGGTAGGTTTAGCGCCTGAACCTGCTGATTGCGCACGAGTTTCCGCAGCATGGAGCTGAGCTTCCAATGCCGGAATAGAGCTGTATTGCAGTTCCGCCATACGCTCCAAGTCGTTGGCACGACGCGCCGTATCGAGCTCGACGCGCTTTCGGTCCAGTTCTTTCTGAATCAGAGAAGTGCCTTCGATAGCCAGCTTTTCGCCTTTCCAAATTTCTTCCAGCTCCTGATATTTGCGATCTGACTCGTTGATTTGGGCCTGCAGGATATCCAGGCGCTTACGGCTGGCTTCATCCTTCTCCTTCTCCAGTGCCACGCGCTCGATGTTCAACTGAATGATGCGGCGCTCTAGTTCATCCAGTTCCTGAGGTTTGGAATCGATTTCCATCTTAATGCGGGAGGCTGCTTCGTCCATCAAATCTATGGCTTTGTCAGGCAGATTACGGTCGGTGATATAGCGGTGTGAAAGCTGTACTGCAGCGACCAGTGCCGGATCGGTAATGCGTACCCCGTGATGAGCTTCATAGCGTTCTTTCAGGCCGCGCAAAATAGCGATGGCGTCTTCCACACTGGGTTCATCCACCAGCACCCGCTGAAAACGTCGTTCCAGCGCCGCATCTTTTTCAATATATTTACGATATTCATCCAGTGTGGTGGCACCGATGCAATGTAACTCGCCGCGCGCCAGCGCCGGCTTGAGCATATTGCCTGCGTCCATGGAGCCCTCGGCTTTGCCAGCTCCCACCAATGTATGAATTTCATCAATAAAAAGAATGATTTTACCCTCACTCTTCTCCAGATCGTTCAATAAAGACTTCAGACGTTCCTCGAACTCACCGCGAAACTTGGCACCCGCAATCAGTGCCCCCAAGTCCAAACCCAGAAGGCGCTTATCGCGCAAAGATTCCGGCACTTCGCCATTAATCAGGCGCAGCGCCAAGCCTTCGACAATAGCGGTTTTGCCCACACCTGGTTCACCGATCAACACCGGATTATTTTTGCTGCGCCGCAGCAATACCTGAATGGTCCGACGGATTTCATCGTCACGTCCGATCACCGGGTCCAGCTTGCCTTGACTGGCCCGCTCGGTGTAGTCGATGGTATATTTCTCCAGCGCCTGCCGTTGCTCTTCGGCATTGGCATCATTGATTTTTTCCCCGCCGTGCAGATCGTGGACAGCCTGTTCCAGATCCTTGGTGGTGGCGCCCGCCTCTTTCAGGAGGCGCCCGGCCTCACCCTTTTCGTCCATCAAGGCCAGCAGGAAGTGTTCGGTGGAAATATACGTGTCACCGCGCTTCTGGCCTATCTTGTCGGCCAGATTGAGCATGTTGGTGAGATCGCGGCCTACCTGCACCTCGCCTGGGTTCCCTTGCACTTTCGGCATGGACTCCAGCGCGCGATTCAACTGATTACGCAGGGCATCGACCCGCACGCCGGCTTTTGACAGGAGCGGCCGAGCGATACCTCCTTCCTGATCAAGAAAAGCAGCAAGCAAGTGGACGGGCTCCATCTGCTGATGATCCTGCGCCAACGCAAGACTCTGGGCATCCTGAAAAGCCTGTTGGAATTTGGTAGTTAGTTTATCGGTACGCATGGAGTGGCTCCCGTGGGTTGTGTTGCTCAGGAAATGGGATTAATCGGCCTCTTTTTCAAGAGTGGGTGCCGGCCGTAATGCCTGGATCAGGAATACTCCCCCAAAGAGCGCCAGCGCCGACGCTGCGGCAAAGGTATTCTGCCCGCCCCAGTGAGCCCAGGTCCAGCCCGCCCCCAGGGCTCCCAGCCCTCCGCCCAATCCGTAAACGACGCTGGCATAGAGCGCCATACCCCGGGCGCGCAAAGCGCCGGGGAAGCGCCCCGATACCCAGTGTACCGCCGCCAGATGGAAGGCTGCATAGCTGGCCGCATGGAGGCTTTGCACGAGTATGATCCACACCAACCCCGGCCACCAGGCGATCACGCCCCAGCGCAGAGCGGTCAGCACGAAGGCGCCAGTGAAAACCAGTGGTACGCCGAGGCGCCGGACAAGACGATCGCCCCACCAGAAAAAGGCCACCTCGCAGAGTACGGCAAAACCCCACAGCATCCCGATTGCGGCACTGCCCAGGCCATGCTGTTCCGCATAGATAGAATAAAAGGCGTAATAGGCCCCGTGACTGGCCTGTTCCAGTAGACCCGCCAGCAGGAAAAACCAGAGACTGATATGGCGTAGTGTGCTGCTGAGGCGGGGGCGCGGCGCATTGGCGTCTGGCAGCGTACCATAGGGCAGATAACGGCTCGCTCCCCATGCCGCCACCAGAAAAATGGCGATACCCGGCAAAAACGCGGTCATTCCCCAGTGGGCAAGCAGCCCGCCCATGCCCAGTGACAAGGCGATAAACCCAAGGGAACCCCAGAGTCGAATACGCCCATAGGCGGTACCGCAGCGTTGCGCCCAGTCCATGGTGGTAGCATCCACCAGGGGTAGCGTTGCTGCCCAGAAGAAGGAAAAAGTCAGCGTGATCAGCAGCAAGGCCGAAAAGTTACCGTGGGCCAACCCCAGGGCAAGGAAGCCCGCTGCGGTAATCAGCGCCGCGTAGGGGACGATCCGCCGGCTTCCCCAGAAATGCGCCAGCCAGCCCCAGAGGTTGGGCGCCAGCACCTTACTGAACTGCACGGCCGCGGTGAGAATTCCGATCGCCAGAGGGCCCTGGCCCTGGGCATGCAGCCATGGACCCCAGTAGGGCATAAACGCCCCCAGCGCGCAAAAATACAGGAAATAGAAGGCGGCAAGCCAGCCCCCTTCCCGGTCTGCCTGCATACCTTAGGTAGGGATGGGGGGCAGTGGCGTCTGCACGTCGGCGTTCTGGGCGCGGTGGCGCATCCAATGGTCCATAATCACCAGCGCCAGCATGGCTTCGACGATGGGGACGGCACGAATGCCGACACAGGGATCATGGCGACCGGTGGTGATCACCTCGGCCGGGCGACCATGTACATCAATACTTTGTCGCGGGATACGAATACTGGAGGTCGGCTTGATGGCCACGGACAGCGTAAGATCCTGCCCGGAAGAAATACCGCCGAGAACACCACCGGCATGATTGCTCTGGAACCCCGTGGCGGCCATGGCATCTCCATGATAGCTGCCCCGCTGCTCTACCACTGCGAAACCGTCACCCACGGCTATCGCCTTGACCGCGTTGATGCTCATCATCGCCTTGGCGACATCCGCTTCCAGGCGATCAAATACCGGTTCACCGAGCCCAACCGGCATGCCGGAAACCCGCGCATCCACTCGCGCGCCAATAGAATCCCCCTCTTTACGCAGGGCATCCAGAAAGTCGGCCATCCGGATCGCAGCCCTGGCATCTGGACAAAAGAAATCATTGTGGGAGATTTCCGCCGCATCAAAGTCCTCGGCGTGGATAGGGCCCATCTGCGCCATCCACGCCTGGATGTTCACGCCAAGACGCTCGCGCAGAAACTTGCGGGCGATGGCCCCGGCGGCGACCCGCATCGCCGTTTCCCGCGCCGAGGAGCGCCCTCCCCCTCTATAGTCGCGCAAGCCGTATTTCTGCAAGTAGGTATAATCCGCATGACCAGGACGAAACAGCTCCTTGATTTTGCTATAATCCTGCGAGCGTTGGTCCGTGTTGCGAATCAGCAGTCCAATGGGCGTGCCGGTGGTCAGGCCCGCAAAGACACCGGAGAGAATCTCGACCTGATCCGCTTCCTGACGCTGGGTGGTATGGCGCGACTGACCGGGACGACGGCGATCCAGTTCGGTTTGAATATCGGCTGCGCTGAGCGTCATGCCCGGTGGGCAGCCATCGACGATGCAACCGATAGCCGGGCCGTGACTCTCGCCAAAGGTGCTGACTCGGAAACACTCGCCGATGCTGCTTCCGGCCATGAGCTATTTTTCCATTTCAATCATGGCATAAGCAGAATGATTGTGAATCGACTCGAAGTTTTCGGAAGAAACCGAAAACCACTGCACGCGCGAGTCTTCCTGCAGCCGCAGCGCGACATCTCGCACCATATCTTCCACAAATTTGGGGTGGTCATACGCATATTCCGTAACATATTTTTCATCGGGACGTTTCAGCAGGCCGTAAAGCTCGCAGGAGGCCTCCGCCTCGATCAGGTCAATGATATCCCTGATCCAGACGGTTTCACAGGTACGCACATGGACCCAAACATGGGCCCGCTGGTTGTGGGCGCCATATTCCGAGATACTTTTGGAGCAGGGGCAAAGACTGGTAACCGGCACCATGACTCCTATGGTCAGACGATAACCTGCCGGAGTAATTTCTCCCGCTAGTTTCACCTCATAGTCCAGCATGCTCCTGACCCCGGAGACGGGGGCGGTCTTTTCGATAAAGAACGGAAAGTGCATCTCCAGCCGCGCCGAATCCGCCTCCAGACGTTGCCGCATCTCCTCGACCACAGCGCCGAAGCCTTCGACACTAAAGGAGCCTTCCTGGGCATTGAGGATCTCGATGAAGCGAGACATGTGGGTACCCTTTAGATGGGCAGGCAGGCTCACATACATGTTGCATCGGGCGATCGTAGGCTGCGTGATTCCGTCACGATCCTGGATCTGCATAGGATGGCGCACGGCGCGGATACCCACCTGCTGGATGGCGATGGCACGTGGGTCGGCACGACCCTGTACGTCTTCCAAGATTTCTACCGCGCAATCTCTCACCGGACCCTCGCTTGGGAATAGTGGATCGAATTAGTCAAATACTACGCCCGGACTGGTGACGGGGCAAGCAATGCCAGCAATTCTCTGCCGGACTTTTCGATTCCTGCGGCACCCAGGCCCAGATCTGCCAACCATTGGCTGGCGTCGCCCTGTTCGATGAAGATGTCGGGTAAACCGAGTAGACGCATAGGTATGACGACGCCCTCGTTGAGCAGGAATTCTGCCACGGCACTACCGGCACCGCCCATACGTGAGCCTTCCTCCACCGTCAAAAATGCGCGATGACTCTGGGCCAGGCTGATCAGCAATTCCGTATCCAGCGGCTTGACGAAGCGCATGTTGACGACGGTGGCGCCGAGGGTTTCGCCCGCCGCCATGGCCGCTGCTGCCCGGGTACCGAAGGCGAGAATCGCCAGATCCTTGCCTTTCCGAAGGATCTCGGCCTTGCCGATAGGGATCTGCCGGGATAAATCTCTGTCCAGGGCTACGCCCAGTCCGTTACCGCGCGGATATCGCACCAGGGCAGGGCCCTGCCAGGCAAAGCCTGTATTGAGCATGTCGCGCATTTCCTGCTCATCTTTTGGTGCCATGATGACCAGATTCGGTATGCAACGGGCATACGCGATGTCGAAGGCGCCCTGATGGGTGGCGCCGTCGGCCCCCACCAGTCCGGCACGGTCGATGGCAAAAAGTACCGGCAGATTCTGGATGGCGACATCATGCAGGAGCTGGTCATAGGCCCGCTGCAAAAAGGTGGAGTAGATGGCGACCACCGGATGTATCCCATCACAGGCCAGCCCTGCCGCAAAAGTCACCGCATGCTGCTCGGCGATACCCACATCAAAATAACGCTCGGGAAACAGTTGCTCAAAGCGCACCAGTCCGGAGCCCTCCCGCATGGCCGGTGTAATGGCGACCAGGTGTTTTTCCGCCGCGCCTTTTTCGCAGAGCCAGTCCCCAAACACCTGGGTGTAGCTGGGTGCACCGGCGGATTTCTTCGCCATCCTGCCATCACTGCGGTTAAAGGGCGTTACTCCGTGATAGCCGCAGGGATCCTGCTCGGCAGGACCATAGCCCTTGCCCTTTTTAGTGATCACATGAAGCAAACGTGGTCCTCTGATTTTTTTCAGGTTCTCGAGAGTCGGGATCAACGCATCCAGATCGTGGCCATCAATGGGACCAAAATAATGAAATCCCATTTCCTCGAACAGCACCCCCGGCGTCACCAACCCCTTCACGCCCTCTTCCGCCTTTTTGGCCAGTTCTCGCAATGGCGGTACGAAGCTCAACGCCTGTCCCGCCCCCTCGCGTACGGTGTTATAGAGGCGCCCGGAAAGAATGCCCGTCAGGTATCGGGATACCGCACCAACATTGGGTGAAATAGACATTTCGTTGTCATTGAGAACAACCAGCAGGTCGGCATCCAAAACCCCGCCGTTATTCAGCGCTTCATAGGCGAGACCTGCCGTCATGGCACCATCACCAATGACCGCCACCACCTGCCGTGATTTATGCTCCAGCCTGGCCGCCACCGCCATCCCCAGACCAGCGCTGATGGAGGTACTGGAGTGTCCGGCGCCGAAGCTGTCATAGGGGCTCTCATCTCGTTTGAGGAAGCCGGAAAGACCATCCCTGATGCGCAACTGCGGAAAACGTGCGCTACGCCCGGTGAGAATTTTGTGGGGGTATGCCTGGTGTCCGACGTCCCAGATCAGACGATCGTCCGGCGTATTGAATACGGCGTGCAGCGCCACGGTCAGCTCCACAGCTCCGAGACAGGAAGAGAGATGCCCACCCGTCTGGCTGACCGTTTCCAAGAGGAAGTGACGCACCGCCTTGGCCACGTTCTTCTGCTCACCGCGCGACATCTGGCGCAGTTCGGCAGGCATGGGGAAACCCTTCAACAAATCACTCATTTGCTCCGCTCTATAATGAGGCGCGCCAGGGCGCGAAGATGATCTGCTTCTGCTTGCCAGGATTGCAAGGCATCCAAAGCCTCGTCGAGCAGGCGTTGGGCATAGCTCCGCGCCTCTGCAAGGCCAAGCAGGGTGATGAAACTGGGTTTATTGCGGCTGCGGTCCGCGCCCTGCTGCGCTTTCCCGGTCTGTTGCAGATCCCCGATTTCGTCAAGGATATCGTCCTGCACCTGAAAGGCGAGCCCGACACGATCGGCGTAACGCAGCAGCGCGGCACCCCGAGCCTCCTGCGCATCAATGCCTGCCGCACAGAGCGCCAACTGGATGGCGCAGCGCATGAGCATGCCCGTTTTGTGCAGGTGCATTTGCTCCAACGCCGGCAAGGCCAATTCACGCCCCACCGCGGCAAGATCAATGGCCTGTCCTCCCACCATACCCCGCGAACCAGCGGCCTGCGCGAGGGTTGCCAGCATCTGCACCTGCCGTTCCGCCGCCATGCCCCAACCTGGTTCCGCGAGCACCAGAAAGGCCTGCGCCTGCAAACCGTCGCCGACAAGAATGGCCGTGGCCTCGTCATAGGCGCGATGACAGGTGGGCAGGCCGCGACGCAGATCATCATTGTCCATGGCGGGGAGATCATCATGCACTAGCGAATAGGCATGGATCATTTCCAATGCCGCTGCAGGGCGGTCCAGACGCTCCAGCGGCACCCCCAAGCAGGCCCCTGCTGCGTATACCAGCAGAGGACGGACGCGCTTGCCGCCACCCAGCGTGCTGTAACGCATGGCGTCATGCAGCCGCGCCGGCAGGAGATGCGCCGGGGGCAGCAGTGTTTCCAGAACGTCCTCAATGCGTCGTACCGAGCGTGACCGGAACTGCGCAAAAGTTTCGTTGTTCACCGCAACATCCAGGGTCATCCGTCTTCTTCCTGAGTAAGCGGAGCAGGAACCGCGTCCTCTCCGAGCAATGTTTCCACGATCTGCCGCGCGTTCTGCAACTGCGCCTCGGCACGCCTGGACAATTCGATGCCGCGCTGGAAAAGGGCGACAGAGTCTTCCAGACCTAACTGCCCCCCTTCCAGGCGGCGAACGGTCTCTTCCAAGGCATCCAGGGTGCTTGCGAAGTCGGCGGGGGCTTCCACGGGGGACGATTCGTCGTTCATATGCTTTTCCATGTTCGCCAATTAAACACTAGGCCCAGTCCTCTGGGCAAGGGAAAAAACGAAGATTCAGACTGGACGGTACGTTCGTCAACCCCTAAAATCCTGCCGCACATCATCTTTAAGGCTTTCGCCATGTCTCTGCAAAAGATTGGGAATGTCCCCAACACGGCCACCAACGTCACCCGCTTTGAGGTTTTGGGCGCTATCAGCGCGTCACATTTTCTCAATGATAGCATCCAGTCGCTGATGCTGGCGGTGTACCCGCTGTTTAAAAGCCATTTCGACCTGAGTTTTGGGCAGATCGGGTTGATTACGCTCGCCTATCAGGTGACCGCATCCATCATTCAACCGTTGGTCGGGCGTTTCACCGATGGCCACCCCATGCCCTATTCATTGCCCTTCGGCATGCTGTTTACCTTTGGTGGGCTACTGTTGCTATCCGTGGCCCCGAATTATGAGGTGCTCTTGTTGGCAGCAGCGTTAGTGGGCCTGGGTTCTTCGGTATTCCACCCAGAGTCGTCGCGGGTGGCGCGGATGGCCTCTGGCGGACGCCACGGACTGGCGCAATCCATCTTTCAGGTGGGTGGAAATGTGGGCGCAGCGGCGGGTCCGTTGCTGGCCGCCTTTGTCGTCATGCCCAACGGTCAGCACAGCCTGTCATGGTTCTCACTGGCGGCGTTGCTAGCCATCGTGATTCTTTCTTTCGTGGGGCGCTGGTATCAGCACCAGCACCATCAGCCCAGAAGGCCAGCGGCAAAGGCCGTGGCGCCCCTGCTACCTGCCAAACTGGTGCGACGCAGCATGATCATACTGGTCGCACTGATGTTCTCCAAGTTTCTGTATCTGACCAGCATCAGCAGTTACCTGATTTTTTACCTGATGCAGCGCTTTCATATCGGAACCCGGGAAGCGCAGATGCACCTCTTCGTGTTCCTGGCGGCAGTGGCAGCGGGGACATTGGCGGGCGGACCGATTGGCGACCGGATCGGCCGCAAGAAGGTGATCTGGGTCTCTCTGCTGGGGATCGCGCCCTTCACCATGGCTCTACCCTATGTGGGCCTGACCCTGAGTGCCATATTGACCATAGTCATCGGTTTTCTGCTGGCTTCGGCCTTTCCGGCCATCGTGGTGTATGCACAGGAATTGGTACCCGGCAAGATCGGAACCGTTTCCGGTCTGTTTTACGGGCTGGCTTTTGGTCTGGGCGGGGTCGGTGCCGCATTGCTGGGGGAACTGGCAGACGTCTGGAGTATTCAGGTGGTATATCAGATATGCGCTTTCCTGCCCTTGCTCGGTATACTGGCCGGATTTTTGCCCCACATTCCCAGCGAGCGGAAGCATTAGGCTTGGGTACGGCGCGCCACCTTTACTCGGGGCTGTCGATGATTCAAGCTTACGCCCAGTGCCCGCCCAGCGGGGGCGGCTTGAATTGCGTGGGGCGGCGTTGCCGCGAGGTTAGGACGATTGGCCATCGCTGAACACAAGTTTTATTTTCTGGTTCCCGAGGAAAAGCCCCACTGGAGCGAGAGCCTGCCGCCCTGGTTGTTGCTTTCCGCTCTGCTTATAGCGCTGGGTATTTTTTTTCTGGTACACGTCCAGAAGCCGAAAATGGTGTCATTGCGCAGTCAAACAACCGTCCACAAGACCTTTGAAATCATGCCCAAACCTATCCGGCCCCAGGCGCCCAGCCCAACCATGCCGCGGGCCCTGGCCCCCAGCAAGCCGTTTGCCACGCCGCATCGGATCGTACCCGCCGCACGTCCGCAGCCTAAACCCAGAGCCGTGCCGCAACCTCGTCGTGCGCCGACACCAGCGCATCGTCTGTCGCAACGGGTGGCGCCGGAGATGACACAGGAGGCCTCCCCCAGTACGCAGATTCAACCCTTGCCTCATATCAGCATTGGCAGATTGGAAGAACAGATGGACCAAGTGGCCCGCGCCGCGACTGCAAGTCCGCCGTTACCCAAGTTTGAAAATCCGAAAGGACCAGTGGCAGATTTTTATATTGCCGGATGGATACAAAAACTGGAGCGAATCGGCGATCTCAATTACCCGGGCGAAATGGTCGGGCAACTCAAGGTAAAGGTCGTGCTGAATCCGCAGGGAGACCTTCAACGCATCATCATGGTGCAGTCATCGGGGAACAAAGCCCTGGATGCGGCGGCGGAACGGATCATCCGCCTCTCCTTCCCGTATACGCCGTTCTCAAAGCAACTCGCAGAGCAAACCCGTAAAATAGAAATTCCGCTGAATATGCATTTCCTGGGGGTGCGGCATGTATCGGCCTGGCATTGATCTCATCGGTGATGACCATGAAGCGCCCGCTCCTGACCAGACACCGATGTGTTGATCAGTGCGTTGTACCCGGCTGAGCGGAGATTTCTTCGCGGACTTTGTCCATATCCAGTGCCCGGGCCTGTTGGATCACTTCTTCCAGCGCGCTGGCCGGGAGTGAGCCCGCCTGAGAGAAAATACCGATCTGCTGGCGGAAGACGGTCAGGGTGGGAATGGAACGGATCTGGAAAGAGTTTGCAAGTTCCTGCTCGGTGTCCGTATTCACCTTGGCGAACACCACATCCGGATGCTTCTCAGCAGCGGCCTCGAAAATGGGCGCGAAGGCGCGGCAGGGTGCACACCAGGGCGCCCAGAAATCAACCAGTACCATGTCGTTTCCAGCCACGACGGCGTCGAAATTATCTTGCGTGAGTTCTACTATGGCCATGAGGAATTCCTTTGATGCGGATGTTTGCGCGGCGATGCGCCCGGTCATTCGGGACCATCCCGAATGACAGTAAAATGTATTATGCTGACCTTAGAACGCGAAGGGCGACAGGGTCAAGAGTCTTCAGTACACCCCCTCAACCATGAGAGCCTGCCATGACCAGCAATGATTCGCAGATCCCCATACTCACCGTCAGCGCACTGAACGCTGCCGCCCGCGAGATCATTGAAGGGAATTTTCCGCTGTTAAGGGTGGAGGGTGAACTGTCCAATTTCAGCAGCCCCGCATCGGGGCACTGGTATTTTTCGCTGAAAGATGCGCGGGCGCAGGTGCGCTGCGCCATGTTCCGGCAGCGCAATACCTATACCCGGATACAGCCCCGCAACGGCATGCAGGTGCAGGTATTGGCGCAGCCCACCCTGTATGAAGGACGGGGCGATTTTCAGTTGATTGTCGAACAATTACTGGATGCCGGGGTGGGCGATTTACAGGCACGTTTTGCCGCCCTCAGGGATAAGCTTGCGGCCGAAGGGCTTTTTGCGCCGGAGATCAAACGGCCCCTCCCCCGCTGGCCGCAGCGGGTCGCCGTGGTCACTTCCGCAAGCGGTGCGGCGCTGCATGACATTCAGGTGACGCTGGCGCGACGCTGGCCAATGCTCGCGGTCATGATTTATCCGGTGCCGGTGCAGGGCGATCAGGCGGCAGCACAGATTTGCACCGCGCTGGCCCGCATTGCCAGTCGGCGGCAGGAGGATGTGGTGATCTTGGCGCGTGGCGGCGGCAGCGCGGAGGATCTGTGGTGTTTTAATGAAGAAAGCGTGGCGCGCGCCATTCGTGCCTGCCCGGTGCCGGTGGTGACGGGTATTGGTCATGAAATTGATTTCACCATTGCTGATTTTGCGGGCGATTTGCGTGCGGCGACTCCCACGGCGGCGGCGGAAGCGGTTAGCCCCGACCGCGCTGAGTGGTTGCCACGGGTGCAGACACAACGGCGACAACTGGAACAGTCCATGCAGCGCACGCTACGGGACGCGACTCAGCGCCTCGACTATTTGCGGCTGCGCCTTCGTCATCCTGGCGAGCGGGTGCGGGATGCTGAGCGCCGTTTGCGTCTGGCGCGTGAGGCCTTGCGGCGGGTCACGCAGCGTCAGCAAGCCGTATGGGGCGGACGACTGCAGGTTCTCCAGGCCCGACGTTTGCGGCAAGACCCGCGCCAGCGCTTGCAAAGTCTGAATGAGATGCTGGAAGCCCGACGCGCCGCCCTGACTCTGGCGATAGATAAGCGATTGGCCAGCGCTGCGGTTCAACAGCAACAGCAGGTAGCGGCCTTACGCCTGCTGGACCCCTTGGCCGTGCTGCAGCGCGGTTTTGCCGTCCTTCGCGACGAATCCGGCAAGGTCATTTTTGGCAGCGCCTCTGTCGCGGTGCATGCACAGGTTACCGCGACCCTGGCACAGGGCGCCCTGCTCTGCGAGGTTCTCGAAAAAAGTGATTAGCGCGGCATGCCATGTGCCTCAACATCACATCGGTTCGGTAAAGCCACAGAAAGTCCTACCCATCATGCGCCTTTGTCAGGATTTCGACGTGCTGCACGAATGCCGGATCAGTTTGCGTCTTTTTCATCGATGGGGTACGTGCGTTAGCACGCATACTCTAAAGTGCAAGAATTTTCCGGGGCGCCAGCGCTTCCATACAAATAGCCGTACCCGCTGTGTATTGCTGGGGACCGCGTCGCTGACGTTCAGCGGGCATTTTCATCGACGCCATCAACCGTTTTCATATGCCCGATAGGCAGGGAGACCAGATTCCCGGAGGCGCCTCCCACAACAAAGGCATGCGGACTGAGCAGCCCATCGGATGGGCCCACCGTGCCGGTTGCGAGTCTTTCGGTATGTATCAGTTTGCCCGTTCGCGCATTCAACACATATAATATTCCCTTGGCATTCACCGTATAGAGGGCTCCATGGTATATATTGGGGTTACTGACATCCGTCCCTGTCCGGAAGGTCCAGAGGATTCTTTCTGTACGCGCATCCAACGCATATAAACGTTTGGTCAAGCGCGGTTCGACATAAATGATACGGTGCCACGCGGTGAGGGGAGGGTCGTAGATTCCGGGGTGCGTCGGATCGTGCCTGCGCATATGGGAAAACAGGGCTGGTAGATGGATGGCGTGGCTCATTTTCCGTAGTGCTGCTATTACCCAGTTCTTCCAATATATTTCACTGCTGATGATACGCCCTTGAATCCATGCGCGCGGCGATAGGTAACGGGTATAGATGCTTTTTCGATGGATCAGACGCCCGGTCGCTGCGTCTAGGCTCACCACTTCGAAGGTAAAGTGGCGCATCGGGGTGTGCTTCCAGAGATGTACCAGAATGTCCCACAGGTCGTAGGAATCCTTACGCATGAACGCCGTGAACACGGCGTTCCCACACACCACCGGGGATGCTTCCGCAAGATTGACCGTATGCGCGAAATTTCGCGACCACCGAATTTTGTGAGTTCGCCAGTCGATATCGTAAAAATCGTTGTGGCGAGTAAAAAGATTGTCCGTTCCGAAATACAGATTCGAACCCACTCTGGCGGGAGAAGACATCGCCGACCATCCACCGATGCGTGTCTGCCAAAGCAGCTTCCCTGTGCGGGCGTCCAGGGCGACGAAACGCCCGCCCCCGGTAGGAGTTAGAACTTCATGGTGGACATAGTCAGGCGTCGGCATATCCTGACAGTGCGTGGCGTATTCCCAGACCGGCTTGCCGGTAGCCGCCTGGAGTGCCACGATGGCATGGGGAAATCGGGAACGGCAGGAATAGCCCGCGTTGACCGCAAACATACGCTTCCCCCCAAGCCCTACTATCACGTCATGGTCCGCCATGATCGCTTGCGTCATGGTCATGTTGCCCAACGAGGTTCGCCATATAATGGCGCCTGTCCGTGCATCGATGCGCAGCACCTGCCCCTCTTGGCGGCGTCCCGCCTTCCCCGTCGTTACCAACAGGGTTTCTCCGTCGACTGATGGTGGAGCAATGATGTGCTGACCGATGAAGGTATCGAAGTCACCGATCTTGTTCGGGGTAAACGCCAAATGTCGCGCATTCCCCTCGAACTGAGATATGGTGGTGGAAGCTGCGGATACGGTTACGCTCGCCATCCCCAAAAGAACCCAGGCGAAAGCCGGCAAAATGAGGCTTCCGCCAAACGCGTTTTTTAAAATCAATAACTAACCCATGGTTTTCATGACAGCTTCCGTACGTTGAGCAAACGCCGGGTCTGTCTGCGCCTTTTTCAACAACATTTCATATTTCACTGGCGTGAGATGATTCTGCACCAAAATATGCTTTATTTGCGTTCCGTATTTCACGAGTATCTGATGATGTTGCGCAACGGTCATTTTTTTCGTCGACATCTCCTGATGCACCTTCTTGTCGATCGGACGAATAGCCACAACGGCCGATGCAAAGCGATGCAATTCCTTGTGACCCACGTGAGGACCCTGAGCCGGTTGTGCCGGCATCATTGGCGCGGTGGTGCCTTGGCCGGGTTGAGCCGTGGTGCCGGCAGGCTGTGAAACAGGCCCCACGGACGACCCCATGTCGGCCAAGGCCAAGGTACTGCCGAAGATAAAAACACCTAATCCTAACAACATATTGCGTAACATATGATACATGATTGGCTACTCTCCCTATAACTTTCGGACCTCGCTTAGCGATCCCAAGTGATACAGATATGGACGACAGATCAAACCCCGTTGGAAGCCGGGGCGGCATTCCCATTCAGGAAATGGGAAGTATTAAATGCTTTTTATTTCTCATAATTTTGTTTCTCCTAATCTTTTGATTTGTGAATAACTATTAACCACAGCCAGCTAACAGAAGCAAATATAACCACGTGGTTACATTTCATGCCGACCTTCATATGAAAAGTATCGTAACATATTTTTGTTGTGGCGCCAACCATGTGCGCATCAGGATAAATAGTTGCACTTATGACAATTTGTTGTTGCTCCATTTCCACGTTGTGGCGCAAATCCATAGCACACACCTAATAACTTATAAAATCAATAATGTTACAGATTGGTTTTACATGTTTTTAGCGGAACATAGAATAACAA
This sequence comes from Acidithiobacillus ferridurans, assembly GCF_003966655.1. Classification (NCBI taxonomy): domain Bacteria; kingdom Pseudomonadati; phylum Pseudomonadota; class Acidithiobacillia; order Acidithiobacillales; family Acidithiobacillaceae; genus Acidithiobacillus; species Acidithiobacillus ferridurans. The sequence goes on from NZ_AP018795.1 coordinate 2,878,230, forward strand.
CAATAATCTTTGTTTATCAAGTAGTTATTATAGAATCATAGATCTATACTGAACGATTATATTTTTATTGTGTCGCATGCTGGAGTGGCGGATGCACAACACTTATAATGGTGGCACTATCACTGAGGCATCAAAATAACCGCTTGGTTGACGTGAGCACAGATCTCTGTATTTTATGCCATTAACGGCACTTGGCGGAAACGAATATGGTCCGTACCAGGTGGCAGTATATGTGGTGGTTTATTCCCTATTTTCTGGGCTAGCGGGGAATCAGTTGGCTGAGCCCGACGGCTCCGGGCGGAACGGGCGTGCTCGGATTTATCCCCGGCATGGCGGCGGTGGCCGTTTTAAATCTGCTGATATTTTATGTGGCCATTCTTCAGGCGTGACGGACAGCACCACGAGAGTCTACATGCTTCATTTTAGCAAACGAGGTTCCAGGGCACCGCGAACAGGGCATTTTTCGCAGTTGCCGCGGTGGTGCAGGCCTAGTCTTCTCTCAACGACAGGGCTAGCCGTTGAACAGGGGCCCGGGTATCGACAAGGCCTGCTCTATCGCTTTACTCTTGGCCTTCGTCGCCACTGGCGTGAGTGGTGAATTTTTCTAGCAGGGCGCTGGTGCCCTGAATTCTGAGGAGTGTTCATGGCAAATCCGCAAGTAGTGCTGCACAGCAACAAGGGTGATATCGTCATTGAGCTGGACGTCGACAAGGCGCCCAACACCGTCGAGAATTTTCTGAAGTATGTCGATGAGGGCTTTTTTGACGGTACCATCTTTCATCGCGTGATACCTGGCTTCATGATTCAGGGCGGGGGTTTTACGGCGGACATGCAGCAGAAAGCCGTCCATGCGCCCATCGCCAACGAGGCGGGGAATGGTCTGAAGAATGCGCGCGGCACTCTCGCCATGGCGAGGACCAATGATCCCCACTCCGCCACCGCGCAGTTTTTCATCAATCTGACAGACAATGATTTCCTGAACTTCAAGTCAGCCTCAGGATCGGGCTGGGGCTATGCCGTTTTTGGTACGGTCATCAGCGGGATGGATGTGGTGGACGATATCGCCAAGACCCCGACCGGTAATAAGGGCATGCACCAGGACGTGCCCAAGGAAACCATCTCCATCGACAAGGGTGAGCGTCTGCCTGCGGCCTGAGTCTATGACGGTGCAGGGTGCAAACCTTGGTAATGGCCCCGTGCTGTTTATCTCTGACCTGCATCTGTGTTCCGCACAGCCCGCGCTGACCGCCCTGTTCCGCCAATTTTGTTGGCACGAGGGCCGGGCTGCACGGGCGGTTTTCATTCTGGGCGATCTGTTTGACTACTGGGTGCATCGGGATCAGGCGGCGGAAGCTCCTTATGCGGAAATCCTTGCCCTGCTCCATGGGTTGCATAAGCAGGGGACCGCGGTGTATCTCATGGTCGGTAACCGGGACTTTGCCCTGGAAGCCGACTTTCTGGCGCAGTTCGGGATTATCGCTCTGCCCGACCCGGCGCTGCTGCAACTGGGCGATCAGCGTGTCCTTCTGACCCATGGTGACTTGCTGTGCAGCGACGATCATCGTTACCAGCGCTTTCGCCGGGTGATTCGCCATCCGATGACTCGACTGACGCTGGGGCGCCTGCCTTATGCCTGGCTCCAGCGTATCGCTCGCGGATTGCGTCGCGGCAGCAGCCGGGAAGTGCGGGCCAAGGCACCAGCCATAACCGACGCCAATCCGCAGACCATCGTCGCCGCCCTCCAGGGGGAGGGTGCTTTTGCGCTGGATGGGGCCACTTATGACATTTTGATTCACGGCCATACCCATCGCCCCCTTTGGGAGCAGGGTCCGGAGGGACGGCGCATGGTGTTGGGTGCCTGGGATGCTGATGGCGCACAAATCGGGCGCTGGGAAAACGGCCAATGGTCCTTGCAGCTACTGAGTCCACCGTAATTTCGGCTTTGCGCGACCGGAGGGATCAACATGGACGCCACGGAGCATGATCCGGTGGCATGCGGTCTGAGCAGCGCTGCTGCCTCGGCGTTGCTGCAACAGTACGGGCTCAATCGCTTGCCCACGGCGCATACGCCGCGCTGGTGGCAACAACTGCTGGCGCAGTTTCGTAACACCCTCATCGCGATTCTGCTGGCCGCTGCGCTCATATCGCTGGTGCTCGGGCATCTGGTAGACGGCGCAGTCATCGGCGCGGTGATCCTGATCAACACCATGCTCGGTTTTGTTCAGGAGAACCGCGCGGAGAAAGCCGTGCAGGCACTGCAGTCTTTTCTCGCTCCGCAGGTGTTGGTCTGTCGCGATGGCGACTGGCAACACCTGCCCGCTGAGGCACTGGTGCCTGGCGACTGGGTGCGGGTGGAAAATGGCGCGCGCATCAGCGCGGACATGCGGTTGCGGGAGGCGCATGCCCTGCGGGTGGACGAATCCCTGCTGACGGGGGAGTCCGTCCCGGTGGATAAAACCACTTCTAGCGACGCGGGCGAGTTACTGCTGTGGGCCGGAACGCTGGTGACCGGGGGAGATGGTGTTGGTCAGGTGACCGCCACCGGCAGCGCCACCGAAATAGGCCGTATCCACCAACTCATGGGAACCACCCTGACCATGCGCTCGCCTCTGCTGGAGCGCATCAGCCGTTTGTCCCGGACTCTCGCCTTCACCGTCGTTCTTCTGGCAGCTATCGCGACGGGTATCGCCTGGTGGCGGGGCGAGGCGCTGGAGTTCGCCCTGCTCGCCGCCATCAGTCTGGCGGTAGCCATTATTCCCGAAGGATTACCCGCGGTAATCAGTGTGACCCTGGCGCTGGGCGTGCAGCGTATGGCGCAACGGGGCGCCATCATCCGCCAGTTACCGGCAGTGGAAACCCTGGGCACGGTTACCGTCATTTGCACTGACAAAACGGGCACCCTGACAGAAAATCGTATGACCGTGCAGGATCTGGCCCTCGCCGATGACTCCCCCGCCCTGCTGCAACGTGCCCTGCGGGTCATGATTTTGTGTAACGACGCTCAACTGCGCAACGACAAGAGCGGTATAGGCGATCCTCTGGAGCAAGCTCTGCTCCGCTATGCGGGCACGCATGGTGCGGACGTCGATGTGTTGCGGATGGGATCTCCGCGGGTGGATGCCCGGCCTTTTAGCCACGAGCAGCCCTTCATGGCAACACGCCACAACGACGGCATCGCCATTAAAGGTGCCCCGGAATGGGTCCTGCAGCGTTGTCAGCGGATGGCAACCGCGAACGGGGTGGCGGAAGTCATTCCGGCCTATTGGCACAAAGTCATTGCGGATATGGCGACTGCCGGCATGCGTACCATTGCCCTGGCCAGCGCAGCGGATGGGCAGTGGGAGACTCTGGACGATGGTGGCTGGACCTGGTTGGGCGTTGTCGCGCTGCTGGATCCACCGCGTGCCGCCGTACCGGCCGCCATTGCTGCCTGCCGCAGTGCCGGTATCCGGGTGATCATGGTTACCGGCGATCATCCGCAGACGGCCGCCACTATCGCCCGTCAGGTCGGTATTCTGGAGGATGGTCCGGCGGCGGTGGTCGATCATGCCCAGTGGACCAGCGCGGGCACGGAGGAACGGCAGACTCTGGCCCGCGACGCAGTGGTTTTCGCCAGGGTGCAGCCCGCCGATAAGCTGGAACTGGTGCAGACTCTGCAGGCCAGCGGCGAGGTGGTCGCCATGACCGGTGATGGTGTCAACGATGCACCCGCCTTGCGCCGGGCGCAGATTGGCGTGGCGATGGGGCAATCGGGGAGCGACGTGGCCCGTGAGGCTGCGGCGATGGTGCTGAGTGATGACAACTTTGCCCATATCGCCACCGCCGTAGCGGAGGGGCGCCACATCTATGACAATATCCGGCGCACGACTTTCTTTATGCTGCCGGCCAATTTTGCGGAAGGGCTGGTGATTTTTTTCGCGGTGCTGTCGGGAATGACCCTGCCTGTTACGCCACTGCAAATACTTTGGGTAAACACGATTACCGCCAGTACGCTGACCCTGGCCTTTGCGTTCATGGGGGCGGATCACGGCGTGATGGAGCGCAAACCGCGTCCGGCCTGGGAGGCGCTCATTCCGCGAGCGTTATGGTGGCGCATCGCCGGGTTGAGTACCTTTCTGGTCGTAACCGTCTTTGCGGTGTTTTTTGGCGATGCGACACTGCACAGCGACAGCCATGCGCATACCCTGGCGGTGAATGCCCTGGTAGGCATGGAGGCCGGAATACTGCTGGCCATGTATGGGCGCCGGCGTCATGACTGGGGAGATGTCGTCCTGGTGACTGCGATGTCAGCTGCGCTGGTTGCCCAGGGACTTTTCTCCTGTCTGCCATTTTTTCAGCGGGTATTCGCGACAACGGCCATGGGGGGCGCGGATATGGGGATCATTGCCTTCTGTACGGCGTTGGCGTGGCTGGCTGGCAAGCTTGCGGTGCCGCCGCAGCCAACCTGAGGCGCACCGCCACGCTCGTGTTCATGCCAGGATAGAAACGTATCGTCATCGACTGAGAGGCGAAGTCCTGCGCGGGCAGAACACGGTAATTAACGTACTCGCCGTTCTACCGATGTGCTCCATGCGTTATTTTTTTCGGCGGACCGGCCAATAGCGTTGAGTACCGCCTGTAAAGCGGCCTCAGTGGTATCCTCGCCAAAGGCCACCGCAGACGTCGCACGGCCGTGATCCACACTGACCCGAACGCAGGCCATGGCGCGGGCGCTGGTACCACTACCGAGGGCATGCTGGTCGAACTGCTCCACCTCGGCACGCACGCCCCAACTCTGGATCAGGGCATCGACCAAGGCACCTACGGCGCCACTTCCCTTGCCCTGCAGAATATGCGGCCGTGGCTCCGGACCAACCACTACGGTCGCTGCGACCTGCTCCCCTTCCCGGCTGAGACGGTAGCGCCGCAGGTGCCAATCCTCCGAGGTATGGCAGTAATGGCTCTCGAACAGGTCGAAAATCTGGGCTGAGCTGACTTCACCCGTCTCCTGTTCGGAAGTCGCCTGTACTACGGCGCTGAAGTCCTGCGCCAACCAGCGCGGCAAGGAAATACCGTAGTCGCGCTCCAGCACATGGGCGACACCGCCTTTCCCGGACTGGCTGTTGATGCGCACCACCTCCTCGTACCTACGCCCCAAATCCGCAGGATCGATGGGCAGATAGGGCACCTCCCAGACAGCATCTTCCCGTCCCCGCCGATGGTGCATGCCCTTGCGAATGGCGTCCTGATGACTGCCGGAAAACGCCGTGTAGACCAGCCCGCCAAACCAGGGATGGCGCGGCGGCACAGCCATACCCGTACACGTGGTATAGATGTCTGCGATTTCCGTACCCATGGACATATCCAGTTGCGGATCAATGCCCTGAGAGTAAAGATTCATGGCCATGGTAAGGACATCCATGTTGCCGGTCCGCTCGCCGTTTCCGAAGAGGGTGCCCTCTACCCGGTCGGCGCCGGCCAATACCGCAAGTTCCGCCGCCGCCACCGCGCAGCCGCGGTCATTGTGGTTGTGCACACTGATTTTCACGTGCTCTCGTCCGCGCAAGTGGTCGCAGAACCATTCAATCTGATCCGCGAAGACGTTGGGCATGGACGATTCGACGGTGGCGGGCAGGTTGAGGATCACCGCCTGCCCCTGGTCGGGCCGCCAGACCGCGTTGACCGCCTCGCAGATCTCCACTGCGTAGTCCGGCTCGGTGGCACTGAAGCTCTCCGGCGAATATTGAAAGACCCATTCCGTCTCTGGATAGCGTACCGCTCCGGCCTTCACCCACTCCGCGCCACGTACGGCAATGGCTTTGATGCCCTCCCGATCCAGGCCAAACACCTGTTCGCGCTGGGCCGGGTTGGTGGAGTTGTAGACATGGACAATCGCCCGCCGCACCCCTTTCAAGGCCTCGTATGTGCGGTCAATCAGGGCTTCCCGCGCCTGGGTAAGCACCTGGATGGTCACTTGCTCGGGGATACGATCTTCTTCAATGATGCGCCGCACAAAGTCGAAATCAGGATGGGAGGCGGCGGGAAAACCTACCTCGATCTCCCGAAAACCCATACGTACGAGCAAATCGAACATCCGGAGCTTTTGCTCGACGCTCATGGGGGAGACCAGCGCCTGATTGCCATCGCGCAGATCGACACTGGTCCAAACGGGCGCGTGGTGCATACGGCGGTTAGGCCAGCGCCGGTCCGGTTTGTGAACGGGCGCGAAGGCGCGGTAACGGCGGCGGTTGAAGGTTCCCATGGTGTTCCATCTCCTGCGGCAAGTGACGATGGACGCAGTATAGGGAAGAAGTCGCCACAGGTGCTTGCGAATTGGGGCCGCAAAAGCGATTATGTCGCATGATTATTGCGCATTAACGCCCATTAGCGGAGTAATATTGTGCTATGAAGTCGAAAGCCCCTACCATCGAATTAGATCGCTACGACCGCCGCATTCTCGAGGAACTCCAGCGCGACGGCGGACTCAGCAATCAGCGTCTCGCTGAGCGTATCGCTTTGTCCCCCTCCCCTTGCCTGCGCCGGGTGCAGGCGTTGGAAGAAGCCGGGATCATCCGCAGGCGTGTGGCTCTGCTTGACCCGCAGCATCTGGGCCTGGCGCTGATGGTGCTGATGCACATCAGCATGGACCGCCATACCCCGAGCGCCTTGAGCATTTTGAGGCGGAAATCAGTCGCTCGCCGGAAGTGCTGGAGTGCTACCTCATCACCGGCCATGACGCGGATTACCAGATCAAGGTCGCGGTGCGCGATATGGAGCATTTTCAGGATTTTCTGCTTCATCGCCTGACGCGCATCGAGGGGGTGACCGGTGTGCATTCCAGCTTTGTGCTGCGCAAGGTGGTGGATACGACGGAATTGCCGGTGTATTGATCACCGCAGCTGGGGCAATGGCCAGGACAGGCCCCATCCCCTTCCTTATCCGTCTTTTGCGGCCACCCAAACCCTGTCTGGACAAGGCCTGGCAAGATGCCATCGACAGCTTTGCAGCCACCGAAGCGGCCAAACCGGCGGGTGCCCTTCGATGCTGCCGCTGCATTCCTTTCTCTCATTAAAAGCTATATTGCAGCATCAAGCGATCATCGATAAAGGTACCACGATAGCCCCCATAGGGATTGCTGTGAACGAGGGCGAGGCGATTACGCAGGGATACGCCTTTCCAGAAGCCGCCCGGGCTGTAGGTCACATCCAGGTAATTGGCGTCCACATTGGGCAGATAGGGCGCGGTATCATAGATGCTGTACGAATATTTGATGCGCACCTGGCGGAGGGGATGCAGCAAGAAACCGAATTTCCAGGCGTGGCCCGAGGCGGACGCGTCCACCAGGCCGTAATCCATGATGCTGGTGTACAGAGGGTCGGCGCTGTATTGCTGGGTATAGGGTGAGATGAAGCCCCCGTTGTACAAGGTCTGGCCGTTGGCCAGGGTCACGGCGCGGGAGGGAATCTGGTCATATGCAGCGAATATCTGCCCCGTCACACCGTCGAAATCTCCCTGAATCCCCGCCATACCACCGTAGACCGTGGCATTCACCGGCCCCGCCAGTTGCGCGCCGTTAGCCCATTCCCGGGCATACTGAAAATCGGCGAAGGGCCGAAAATGCCCCATCAGGGTTGGAGTGGTGTAACCCAGAGTGCCGTAGAACATGTTCGTGAGACTGTAAAAGCGGTAGAACCAGGCGGACGCGTGGACGCCCATGAGGTGCCCTTTGAGACCAAAGGCCAGGGTGCCGATGCTATTGTCGGGTAGATAGCTGTAATGATCGTTGAAATTCAGCAGGGTCTGGCGTTGATAGTCGGCCTGAATGCGGTTTTTGAAGCGGAATTCACGGATACCGATGATCTGGAGATTTTTGATGGGGGTCACCCGTATCGCTACCGCCTGAAAGGTGCTGGGGATCATGAAGGCGTCCGAGGGGTTCATCCACGGGGTATCGAGAAGCAGATTCCCCACCCGCAACTGCACCCACGGGTCTTGATACTGTAGATAAGCCTGACCCAGAACGTTGAGGGAGGTGCGGTCACCCATAAGCAGAGGGTCCAGATGACTCTGCCCGCCGCCGGTGTCGTTGGCCCCCAGATCGTTGGCCGTGTAGAAAGCCACTGCCGCGCTAATCCCGTAGACGGGAGCCGTCTGCACCCGGAGCATGCCGCCCAGGGAATAGGCATACTTATCGGGCAGCGGCGAGCCGCCATAGAGCTGATTGAAATAATAGGATCGAATGTCGCCGCTCACTTGGCTCTGCATGAGCCAATCCTTGATGGTTTCAGCATGGGATAAAACGGGAACCGCCAGAGTAGCGGAAAGAATCGCGGCCAAAATCGGTTTTTTCATGACTATCTCCTTTTTCTGTGCCTCGTTGATAAAGAGGTCGACACCCTGAGCACTGTCGGTGGCCCGGCGGCGCGTTTTTTAGCTTCTCAAGCGGTCCATGAGCGTTTTCTTACTGGAGTCAGAAGGACTGCGCGGGTCGGTCTCCGACGAGCATTCCGGTTCCAGCATCCCCGTCTCTTCCGACAAACAAGGGGCGCGGAACAAGGAACCGGTCCACATGCCCACCAAACTACGCTGGGTCACCACCCCCAGAAGGCAGCCAGCATTACCGTGAACACGGCGCCCAGCACCAGGAAAGGCAGATAATGGGTGTCTTTGAACAACAGATAGGTAGACGAATCGTAGACGCCCAGCGGGAACGTGAAGCCCCACCAACCCATGTTGTAGGGTAGCCCCTCACCGAGATAGCGCAGGGTAAAAAAGGCCGCCATGCACAGCCACCAGATACCGAAACCCCAGAGCAGCAGCGCTACCATGAGTCCGGCCATGTGGTCAAACTGGGCCATGGGTACCAAGGAGGTCCCCGTGAACACATGACCATCTGCGTCGCCCAGGGTGATCATGGCCATGGCGCCGGTGCCGATTGGTCCCAGTGGCAACCAGGAGGACACGGCCATGTCCCTGTGTGGCAGACGATGCAGGGTTAGACGCAGGAACAAGATGGTCAAAATTCCCAGAGACAGCAGTACCGAAACGGCCCAGAACACATAACTCACATAGATGACAGACACCCCCAGCCAGGGCGCCACGTGCTGGGCCACCAAGCCACCGCTGGCCGCAGCCACCTCCGGCGGCACGATGGGCAGCAGCCAAGCGGCGGTCATCCGTTCCAGGCTGTGAACTTGGCTGGTAAACATGAAAAATGGCACCAGAAGGACCGAGAGGATGGCCAGGACGGCATCCACCCACCACCAGCCATAGGCCCAGAGAGCAGAGTTGGCGGTCACCGGCCATATCAGGATCATGCCGTTGACGATGGTAGCAAAGCCCATGGGGATGCAACCGATGAACAAAGACTGTATCGGATGGTCGAATAAACGGCGAAAGCTGTCAGGGAAAACCAGCGCCCGGCCCAGGAAGAGAGCCGAAAACAGCACGAAAAAGAAAACGTTGACGCACCATAGGGCCTGTGCCGCCGGGTGGAGTAGGCCATGGGCCATAGGAAAATCTTCCAGCATCAGCGCCAGGATGCCCGTTCCCATGGTGGCGGCAAACCAGTTGGGCGTGAAATGGCGGATGATTTCACCCGGATCGTTGTTGGGCACATCAGAAAACAAATTCATGAGAATATTCATCCAGACTAAAATCTTCAGTTGCAGTTTGTAGTTGGATCAAATTGGCGTCCAATGCTATTTCCTAACTAAAGAAATAAGCACAGATAATTTCTTGAAAGGATGTAAAACGGATGACTTCCGAAAAACCAGACCCGGTCCTGCTGTTGATCTGGGCGCAAGCGGCCCGCTCAGGAAATCTGCACGCCGCCGCAGATCTGCTTTTCATGACCCAACCGGCCGTGTCTCATCGCCTCAAACAGTTGCAGGAATGGGTAGGGGAACCATTGTATCGACGCAATCGTCGCGGTATCGAGCCGAGCGAGACCGGGCTATGGCTCTTGCGGATCGCAGAGCAGATCGAAGCGGCTTTGGCAGAAGCTCGGGCGTTGCGAGGGGATACACAGGAGTTGCTGCGGGGATCTCTTGCCCTGGTGGCTAGCCACAGCAATGCCGAGACCCTCCTGCCACGGGCCATCACCGATTTTCGTGCCCGCTATCCTGGGGTTGCCTTGCGCCTAGTCACCACCAACAGTCGTCGGGCCATATCCATGCGTGACCAAGCGGATCTGGTTTTTGTGGAAGACGACGCAGCATTATCCGGCGCCACCGATTGGACGCAGGAAACGCTAGTGGAAACGGAGATCGTGGCGCTGGTCCCCGATCGACACCCATGGCTAGGACGGTCCGAACCTCTTTCCCTTTCATCCCTTGCCGAGGAAACCCTGGTTTGGCGGGAGGAAGGTTCGGGCGTTCGTAATCATGTGATGCAAGCTTTTCAGAAGCAGGGGATTTATCCTGAAATCCGGTATGAATTGAGCGGTCTTGCTGCCGTCCGCGATGCGGTGCGCTGCGGGCTGGGGGTCGGTTTTGTCTCCGCACTCAACGGCGCCGGCCAACGGCCTGGCATTGCGGCGCTGACTACTACGCCCGTTATCCGCCACAAACTTTCGGTACTGCACCGGCGTGCGCCAAGTCATAGCGCCAAGGCGTTCCTGGCGCTACTACAGCATATGGTGACGAGAGAAAAAGCCGGGTAAACAGAGCGTTCGGCAGATACTCTACCATCCTGTTTTTACCTACTCCTACACCATCGGCCTGCCGTCGCTGTCATCTCTACGCCGTTGCTTGGCCCCATGCCTTTACCAGACTGATGGTCGTCTTTATGGCCACCCAAAACCCTGCCTGGATAAGGCACGGCAAGATGCCACCGGCGGCGTAGTCGTCACCCCCTATGCACTCACCCCAAAATCGGCGGTTTTCCCTCTCGCCGCCGCAATGCCACTATATCCTCTATGGTGATGACCGGCAGATCGTGCCGGGCTGCGAAACGGACGATATCGTCCCCTTTGGCCATGCTACCGTCCGGATTCATCAACTCGCAGAGCACCGCTGCAGGTTCCAGGCCCGCCAATCGCGCCAGATCAACGGAACCTTCCGTATGCCCGCGCCTGCCTAATACCCCCTCCGGATGCGCGCACAACGGAAAGATATGGCCGGGACGGGCGATATCGCCGGGCCTGGCGCCAGACGTGATAGCCGCCCGAATGGTAGTCACACGATCCGCTGCCGATACCCCGGTGGTCACCCCTTCCCGAGCCTCTATGGAAACGGTGAAAGCAGTACCGAAGCGGCTTTCGTTCTGTTGCACCATGGGCGGCAAATCCAAGCGGGCCACATGCTCCGGGGTAAGGCACAAGCACACGATTCCGCTGCACTCACGGATCAACATCGCCATGGTCGCCACGGTCAGACGTTCGGCAGCGACAATAAGGTCACCTTCGTTTTCCCGATCGGAATCATCCAGGAGAATAACCGGGCGGCCGGCACGCATGGCCTCGAGTGCCCGCTGCCATTCCGGGCTGGCTACAGCAACATCACTCTTCAACAACATGGTAGTTTGAACAGACATGAAACGCTCCTCGCAGGTAGAAAAGGCGAAAAACATTTCAGGGCAAACGCGGACACACGGCGCTATGTCGCGTGAAAACGCAACAAGCGTGCCGTGCATCAACATCTTCTTCCATCCGGACTGTGACCGTCGGCCCTGGAATTACACCAGATCTGCTGACCTCGCGTGAACGCGAGCGCTCGCGGGCTTGCCTGACAACAAACAGGCTTACCGCCGGTGGGGAGTTTCGCCCCGCCCTGAAGATGAGCCCAGAATCTAACACGACAAGGGCCCGATGGCCAATGGCCGATCACGCTACCTGAAAACGATCCTCCATCTGAATGTTTGGAACTATCAGGAAAACCACGGTAATCTTCATCCGGCATCGGGAAAATGCGTCAAGCCAGCGTGTAGACAAGTCCCAGGTCATTGGCTATCTCACGGCGAGTGCACTGGTCGTCACCATTGGCGACGCGAAGAACTTTTCAAGGCTAGGGGAAACTTCGCTGCTAGGTAATCATGACAGCAGCCCGAGCATCGCCGCCTGCAATACGGCAGCGGTCTTGTTGACGGCATTCAGCTTGGCCATGGCCTTGCTGATGTGAAAATTGACCGTGCGCTCCGTGATGTTGAGGATACCGGCAATTTCGCCCGAGGTCTTGCCCTCACCGGTCCAGCGCAGCGCTTCCACCTCCCGGCGGGATAACTGTACGGCGATCTCCGGTTGGAGCTTGAGCGCGACAACGCGGATCATGCTGAGATGGACGGCTTGGACCAACCACAGGATATGGCAGGCCTTTGCTTGCCATTCTGCCGTGGTGACGCTTTCTCCAGCGCGCGCCAGGGTCAACATGCCACCCATCCCGCCGGCGTCGCGGCAAGTGTAAGCCAACCCGGCCTGCAGCCCAAATGAGCGGGCCTCTTCCCACAGTTCGCGTGCAGGCGCAAACAGGTCATCGGACCAGACAACGGGGGACGGCGAACGCATGGCGTGCCGTACCGTGGGATCGATGGCTTGGTACTCCTGCGCCTGATATCTGGCCTGCCAGACCGCAGGGTAGTTGCTGAACATGGCGGTTTTGGGACGCGCAAGCGGAAGCGGCATGCGTAAGCCATAGGCGCAGTAATCGAATTCCAGCTTGCGCGCCATTTCGGACGCCATCGCCAGCACCTGCCGTTCGCATTCGATGGACTGGAATGTCTGCAGGAGGTCTTCCTTCCAAGGATCCAAATGTCCCTCCTTCCCGGGCGGGGCGAGATCGTGGGGAGAAAGCATCGCCAACCAAGTCTCGCCGTGGATATCGCTTCATCGACCTGTCAGGGTTGACACTACCGCATCACGGGGTGATTCGGTAGTCTGTTCTGATCCGAATTTTCCGAGCAGGTGATCTCATGACAGTGCAAAACGGAATCGCGGTAAAAGCGCAAGGATATGGATTCATGAGGTTGTCTCCCGATGGTTATGTGCGCCTGACGCTAGAACAGTTTCAGTGGATTCCTCTGGTGCATCTTTTGTCCGGCCTGGACCACGATGAATACCCCCCTCTTCACGAAGGGGCCAGTCAGACCCACATTTCCGGTTATACCGAATGGATCAGCGAGACGGCGCCCGTCATCACCCTGGGGTGGGACTGGCGGATGGAAGGGGCGTCAGGACGGACCCATTATCTCCGGACGGGATTTCCACGAAGCAACATCATGCTGGTGGATGACCAGCGACGAGATCTGGGTCCCACCAACACGACCAAACTGCTGGAAGTGGCCATTGACAAGACGGCCTGGCCGGCCGTGATTCAGCGCCATATCATGGATAGATATGTTTGACAAGCTGTCAACCTTGACAGCTTGTCAGAAACAGCGGAGCTGGTAGATTCGCCTCCATAGACAAACTCTATGAGGGTGACGAGATGCAGGTTATAACCGGGCCAGCTGAAGTTTTACCGAATAATCTGTATGCGAAGGTGGCCAGCTACCGCCATCGAGTCTTTGTCGAGCAGCTTGGGTGGGCGTTGCATACGGAGAACGGAATGGAGTCGGATCAGTTCGACCGGCCGGACACCGTGTACGTAGTGACGCAAGATGACAACGGCCATATATCCGGTTGTGCCCGCCTCCTCCCCACCACGCGCCCCTATCTGTTGGGCGAAGTCTTTCCCCATTTGCTCAACGGACTGGTACCGCCATGTTCTCCCGATGTTTGGGAGCTGTCGCGCTTTGCGGCCGTGGACTTGAACGACCGCGCCAGGACGCCAGGGCAGTTTTCCTCTACGGTTGCGCGAAAGCTGCTGGAGGAATCCATCGCCTGTGCAATTTCACACGGGGCTAAGCGGCTGATTACGGTGTCGCCGATTGGTGTAGAGCGGTTGTTGTCTCGATCCGAATTTCACGCACATCGCGCGGGACCGCCGATGATCATCGATGGGCATCCGATATTTGCGTGCTGGATAGATCTGGACTAAGCGAAACTTTCGAATTCTGAAGAGACCCATAACAGCCAATGTTTTCTGGCTCTAAAAAAGCGTAACGTACAGTTTCTCCGCTTTCTAAAGGGACCTTAAGATCTGGGTAACCTGCCCAGTGACGCTGTTTAAGTCAGGACAGCAAAGCCCATTTGAAGGGCTGCTCGCAGTAAACCACGTTATAAATTTATCATAACGATAGGTTTATAATATTTAAATATGTTAGTTATACCTTATCTACTTATGGAGAAAACGTCATGGATGCGGACATGGATATTGAGATTGAGATGGTTGCATTGGTACATAAACTGGAAGAAGCCGGATATTGCTTTGCTGAAGTTTCGGATGAAGACATCCGCAGCGCTTTTCTAAACAAGCAGGACCTGAGGGATCTGGCGGTTATCCGTTTTGCCCGAACAACTGCTAATTGACAACCCTCTTGTCCAACGCATTGCCTCACTGTTTTTATTACCCAGAGGAGAGTCGTTGCCTCAAGAAAAATATTACCCAGAATATCTGGTGGATACTTGCTAGGGCAATTGCAATGGCTACCCTGTAATTGCTCACTGATCAGAGGCATTGTGCCCGGCGATCCTCGGCCTTTGTGCGCGTAGTTCTCCACCCAATCCATAAGCTGTTGACCGATACCGACACCCCGATACTGCGGGTCGACGATCACGTTGTCGACATCCAGATAGCGTCCACACCAAAAACGCGTGCCCAGCCAAATGCCCGCCACACCGATACAGCAATCATCCGCTCACGTTCGGCGCGCAATGTTTCGGTGTGGCGCCGGACAACCTTCACGATATCCTTGGGAGCATCCTCCGGCCTACCGGCCTGGAAAGGCGGCTCCGGCGCATATTCCAGGGCAAGCTGATTCTTCCGCTGCGGCCCTTCTCCGGGTGCGAGGTACAAGGGAATATGATTCGCCTCCAGACCATTACCGCTCATACTGACCAGTGTCGCGAGGGGATAACGCTGAATCAGCGCCCGCAGAATTTCCGGGCTGGTTTCTGCAAATGACTCAGGACAATACATGGTCGGCCTCCGCGCTATGTATGTTCATTCCCGTGTTCCATCAGGAAGTGCGGTGACGGCTGGGTATTGAATTTTGCGAGTTTCATAGATTTCCTGTCATTTCTGCGTGGATTCGCGCAACACACGGATATCTCCCATATCCACCAGATTCCATTCCTCACTCCCCATTCGCCTCCGCGCGCTTCTTCAAGGCCTGGTTCATCGCATGAAAACCCGCTAATGGATTCCATTGCGGATAGGCGGGAAAATCCATGAGGATGGACCACACACGCTCCGGTGATGTCGCAATATCAATCTGTGTCACGATCTGATGCATGGTCATCCTTCGTCGTTGTGAAATGATCCATTACGTTCACCGCGATGCGCCATAGAGTGCAAAATTACAATTCATTTGTTCTGCGTACGATAATTACGTGGAATCACTCTGTAATTGACTTCCCATAGGGACGTATATACATACTCCATCTGCTTTCAGACGATGAGCAGGATCTGGTAGACTGCCGGAAATCGCCACCCAACGTTCCATTGGCGTCCGATCAAGTCCTGTTGCCCATAGACGCAGCACTTGAAAACCAAGCGCTCTTAATGCGTCACCGCTTTCATTGCTAATTAACAATCGCTGATCATTTGTGACATCTGGGAACCGTTCGACCCCTCCATAAATATTCCTGTGCCAGTTTGTAATCATGGGTTGCCATTTCGCAAAATTTCCGCCACCATTTTGGTGATAATCAGCGCTTTCAAGAACCCCCTCATTGGCAATAGTGTGAATAGCGAGATAAGTTGGCGTAGAAGGTATTCCACCGGACAATTTAAATCGTTGGGATGTGAGAAACCCACTAACAGAAATTAATGCAGGCAATTTTTCATCGCTGTAAAAGGCATTCCATTCATTCTCTGCGGCCGGGTCGGTAAAGCTGCATTCAACTGTGTAAATCATACGCACCTCGTTTAGCCGCGTTTTCCACCACAAATTCATTTCCCGTCAGAAAAACCGATTACTTCAGCGTGGGGGCTCCCGGCGACACCGCTATTTACAAGCGATTCCGTGCCTAATGGCCACTGGATATTCCAGATATCCCAGTGCTGCACGGCATACCCGATCAACGAGTACGCGCTGGTCCGATTCACCAGCAATACCTGCGGCGTCAATCATGCCCTTTGCAAGAGCGACCAAATCATGCGCCCCCTCCATAGCCTTTGAAACACCATGTCGTTCCAGTAACGCCGCCGTATACTGCACAAGCTCATTCGTCAGTTTGGCTGTTGCAGGTCCCAGGGGCAGTGTGGCTTCCCCATACTCCAGCGCCCGAGCCAACGCTGGCCGGAGCAACTGGTGAGCTACTGCGATCCGGATGAGTGAACATACGTCGTCTTTTAGCGAGTCGCCGGGGGCATGCGCTATGCGGCCAATACCCGCCAGCAATATAAGGCGTTCCCGCCGAATCAGCTCGGCCAGAATCGCTGCCTTGCCTGGAAAGTATTGATAGAGCGATCCGATGCTAACACCCGCGAGTTCTGCGACCGCATTGGTGGTCAGCACATCCAGCCCCTTGCGCTCCAAAATACGAGCCGCCGCCTCCAGGATGGCATCCACCGTGGCGGCAGAGCGTTGTTGATGAGGGCGCTTGCGGGGTTCGAGTAGCATAGTTCAAACACGAGTAGAAAGTGTGAGTATCTGCTCGCAAAATATTTCCTGTCAATTCAACCTGGAGATTTCCCATGACGACGCAAACCTACACCCTATTTATGCTGCTCAAAACCACCCGCCGATGGTTAGACCTGGAACCAAAAGACCGCTTTGCATTTATCAAAGAGAACGTTAACCCCATCCTCGAAGCCCATCCGACCGTCAGCATGCGTTTTTTCGACACGGAATCCTACACCGCGCCCATCAGCGATATCGTGGTGTGGAAAACCTCTGATCTTGTTGCCTATCACGGCGTCATAAAGGGATTGCGCGATACCATTTTCTGGGACCACTATTTTGAGGTGCTGGAGATCATTCCAGCAGTGGAAGATGGCTATGCCGCCTATTATGCGATGAATCCGCTGACTGGCAGTGCGCAAGCGGGGTAGGCAACTACCGTGGCGCTGATGTGGCGACTCGAACCAGCCATTTTCGAAGTGCCGATTCCTGTTCTCGGGAAAGCCCATCAGCCAGATGGCGCTCAATACCCTGCATCCGCTCACGGCAGGCCGCCAATAACGACTTGCCCGTCTCGCTGAGATCAATCCGCTGGATACGGCCATGGTAATGATGCGGCTGGCGCACGATGGCCCCGGCCCGCTCCAGGTTGGCGACAATGGTGCTGACCGTTTGCGGGGTGAGGAGAGCCAGCCGCGCCAGATCGGCATTGGAAATGCCGGGATAGGCGGCCAGCATGGTGAGTACGGAAAATTGTGGAGGCGTTACTCGCAGGTCGGCGAGCGCCCGTTCCACCCGGTGCCGGTACGCGCCCGCAGCCTGCCGCAGCAAGTAGCCCAGATAACCATTTTCCCCGCGTTTACCCTCTCCCACTTGAGGGATGAGGGGTTTTGGCGCTGCGTCGTCCATATTGTAAGCACCCTGATATGTTGTTAGAGTCCTTATACTACCTGAGTCACTTCATAAGGAACAAGCCATGTCCACAGAGCATGCCCGTATTGCCTACCTCTCCTTCACCAAGACCGCGCCCGAGGTGTACGCAGCACTCCTGGCGATGGGGAAAGCGGTCGATGATTCCGGCCTCGAAAAAACCCTGACGGAACTGATCAAGGTGCGGGTATCGCAAATCAACAGCTGTGCGTTCTGTATCCAGTACCACCTGAACGTCGCCCGTCAAATCGGTGTGGAACCGGTCAAGCTGGATCTGGTCGCGGGCTGGAGGGATGCCGGTATTTTTTCTGCACGGGAGCAGGCCGCTTTGGCATGGGCGGAATGTCTGACGGTGCTCGCGACCCAGGGGGCGCCCGACGCTATCTATGCGACACTGCAGTCTCTGTTCACGGAAACAGAAGTAATATTCCTGACGGTGGCCATCGGTGCCATCAACCACTGGAATCGACTGGGTGTTGGTCTGCGATTTTCGCCGCCGCCACCATGCACAGGGGATCACGTATGATTCCAGTCGAGAGCGGCCCGGAGAACAGCGGGGACGTCTCCGCAGCGGTCGAGTTCCATTATATCGATCAGGAAGACGATGTCCTGGTCTGCTATCCCCTGATCCGGCAACTGCGGCCGCACCTGGATTCTGAACAGGAGTTTTTGCAGCGCTGGCAACAATTGAGTGTCCAGGGTTACCGCCTGCTAGCCCTGTGGCACGGGATACAGCCCGTGGGTCTCGCCGGATTCCGCGTGCAAGACAACTTGATACATGGCCGGTTTGTCTATGTGGATGATCTTGTCATTGATGAGTCCTGCCGCAGTCGGGGTACGGGAAGATTCTCATCGAGCAACTAAAAGTAGAGGCCGAGCTTCTGGGCTGTTCCCGACTGCTGTTGGACGCAGCGATGAGTAATCCGCTCGGACACCGTTTTTATTACCGCCAAGGGTTGTTGGCTACGGCTTTACGCTTCAGTATGACGCTGCCGGATGAATCATCATGATTCATCCGGCAGAGATACACTGCCGGTTAGCTCTGGGTTAGCCAGAAAAAAGAAGGCACCTAGCAAGTTTCGCTAAGTGCCTGTTTTTACTGGTGCGCTCGGACGGAGTCGAACCGCCGACCTACTGGTTCGTAGCCAGTTGCTCTATCCAGCTGAGCTACGAGCGCGTGGAGGGCGTAATATACTCATAGAAGAGAGTTTGGTCAATCCTTCGCCACATCCGCTCCATCCCATTTCAAGCGCCGCCAGCGCCGCTTCCCGGTGTGCCTTTATCCTTCGCCATTTCCGCTTTGAGACGGGCGAGGTCGTCATCCACACCACTCGTAGCGCGCACCTCATCCAGCTCTTTTTCGGTCTGGCTGCGGCTGTCCAAGGGGTCACTCAACGCACCGGACGCCATCAGGCCATCCATGGCCACTGCCTTGGCCTCCATTTGCCGGGTGCGATCCTGGGCGCGGCGCATGGCATCGCCGGCGTCATTCATGCCTTTGCCAATGCCCGTGAGTGACTCGCTGACCTTGACTTCTGCCTGCGCCGCGGCCATCTCGCTCTTGGTCACTTCCTTTTGGGTTCTGAACTGCTCTATGTGGTCCTGCAGCTTGCTCTCGTAGTCCGTCAGCTTCTGCGCCTGGGCCGCGACGGTATCATGGGCTTCCTTGAGAGAGGCGATCTTTTGCAACTCCGATTGCTTCTGGGCCAGCTCCGCACGCGCCAGGTCTTCGCGGTTGGCGCTCAGTGCCATTCGGGCGTCGGCGTCGGCTTTATCCGCCGCCTTTTGGGCCTGAGCCATCTGGTTTTCCAGAGAAACCTGTTCCGTCACCACATCGGCAAGATGCCTTTTGGTATCCTGCAAATTGGCAATCATTTTCTCATAGGACAAATCCAGGGTTTCTGCCGGGTCCTCCGCATTATTAAGAAAATGGTTTACCTTGCTTTCCAGTATTTCTGCGGCATGTTTGAATATCGACATCAGTTCACTCCTTGGGACGGCATCGTGCCGTTCGTTGCATCAATCATTCACCGGAATCACCAGTTGCGGACTCAGGGCATCAACCAGCGCATCGGCATTTTCCATGGCCTTCACCGCTGTGCCCACCGCAAAAAACTCGATGATATGCGGCTTCCAGTTATGACTGCCTTCATGCAGTTGTACGCCGGTAATACCGTCCGCCTGCGCCTCCTGGGCCTCATGCTGCATCCGTTCCATCGCCAATTCACGGGCGTCATACATGGCCTGGGTAAATTGCTCCATTTCCGTATTGCGTCCGACATTGCCCAGGGATTTCAACATCCCCTGATGGGCGACATGGTACACACAGGAACCCATCACCATTTCCATCGGCCGGTAACCCGCCTGCAGCAGCATCCAGAAGTCCTGCCCGCTGAGATCGCTGGTAAAGGGTTTGCCCCCCACCCCCTTGAAACCGGAGGCGCCGCTGCGATGCGCGATAGCCGTACCAATCGCCATGAATTCGAGAATTTCCTGATCCCATTCCATGCGTTTGACTTCCAGGCGCACACCGACGATACCATCCGCCTGGAGCAGGATGGCTTCCTGTTCCATGCGGCTCATGGCCAGTTCACGCGCCTGATACATCGCCTGAGAAAGAACGTCCATCTCCATGTTCTGGTTCCAGTTTCCATACTGGATACCCATGTGGTAAATACACGAGCCTACTACCAGCCCCAATGGCTCAAAATTGGCCTTGCGGACCATGACGAACTCATTGACGGAGAGATCAGAGGTAAAAATGCCCTCATGGCTGCCCTGCGAGCGTAAACCCTTCAGACGTTCGACGGCATGAGGAGCCAGTTGTTCGGCGGTATCGGTCATATGAGATCCTTTCGTGCAGTGGCAGCACTTTTCAATGGGTGATCAACAAGAGAAATCATGGGAATCAATTCGTGCTGGGGGGCGTTTTGCGGCAGATAGCTGATGGCCGTGCCGATACTGATGTGACGGCAGAGAAAGCGTTCCGGATTGTCCTGATCTCCGGCCACATGAAACATCTGGGTATAACTGGTGTGGGCCAGTACCGCAGCCGCCATCCGCCGCCCGTCTTCACGTAAATCGTAGAGGGCGCGACGCCGGACATTTTCCTGGAATGCCGACAGGTCAGTGATTTCCATATTCCAGTAACGTGCGGCGAAAGGGGCGGACTGGGCAGCCTGCGCAGCAACGGTCCCCATCCACGGGCTGTACCAGTCAAAATTGGCACCAATGGCAATGCCCACGGGCACCACTCCGTCTTCCAGCAATCGTACGAACTCCAGTGCCGAAACCGTGGCTACGACGGGCTCCGCGGACGGCGGCAAGCCGCGAATGCGGATGGCCGTACCGGTAACACCATAGTCCATGTCTTCGTGTTCGCCGCGGTGTACCTGCATCCGCACGTCGACGACTGCATTGGCACCCAGCGCCAAGGCCTCCAGGCGCATGCGCTCCACTGCCGTGTGCCAGCCGTCATAGTGTCCCTGGGTCCAGGAATAACCGAAATGGTACCAGCAGTTGCCGGTCACCATGCCGATGGGCTGCACGCCGTGACTGCGCTGCAGCAGCAGTTCGGACGCCTTCGCCGTACTGATCCAGGGCAATCGCCCCTGGCTGGTCTGGAACATACGGCTTTGAACGAAGGGAGGAAGGCGGCGCTGGCGCAGCGCCTGCTCCCATTCGGAGTAGCGCTGCATTTCTTCAGGGGTTTGTGAGCGGATGCCTTTGCTGGCATTCTGACCGATATTTTCTGCGGCGTGCCGGGCATCGAGAGCAACCTCTTCGATACCCTGTTTGATTTTGTCCCAAATGGACATAGGCCCTCCTTGAGATTACCCCATGAGAAAGTCGTGCAGGGTATCACTCGCACCCCGCATTGCGCCGGAAAGATCCGCCAGATCGGCGACCAGACTTTCCAGCCAGACGGACAGCGGCAGGTCCTCATGCTTGAGGACGACCCCGCGCACCGTTTTTGCGCGCACCGTGCTGACGTGCACGCCGTTCTGCTTCAGGAAATAATCGTTGTTGTCCGTATGAATCGTGATGGCTTCGATGTGGCTGGTTTTGGCAAAAAGTCCGTCCCTCTTGCGCTCCACTTCGACAAACCCCGGCATATCGCCTTCAAGACGCGACGCCAACCCCTCCACAAAAGCCTTCATATCGGTTTGTGCCCGCCTGATCCAGGCGGTATTTTGGTCGAAATCCGTGCTCATACAGGGCCTCCCACCCTCAATCACCGAGAACATACGGGCATACGACGACTCGCTAGCGGATGAAAATCCTTTCCACCGCCCATGTTGAGACCCCGCTTGCCAACTATAGTTCGCCACTCCGGCTCACGCGCGAATTTTTAACACTCCGGCGCCTTGGCCGTGGCCCTCATCATGCAAGCGTTGCAAGAGCGCGAACCGACGATAAACCGAACAGGATTCCAGAAGCTCCTGGTGGCTCCCCACCGCGATCAGTCTACCCTTATCCAGCACCGCAATGCGCGATGCGTGGATGATCGTCGCCAGCCGGTGGGCGGCAACGAGGGTGGTACGTTCTGCGATGAGATTATCCAGCGCTTCCTGAATGATGCGCTCGTTTTCCGCATCCAGGGCACTCGTTGCCTCATCCAGGATCAGTACGCGCGGATTGCGCAGTATGGCCCGGGCAATGGCGATACGCTGGCGTTGCCCGCCCGAAAGCGTAACGCCCTTCTCTCCTACATGGGTCTGCAGCCGATGCTCCAAGCGATCGGAAAATTCATCCACCCGTGCGGCACGCACCGCCTCGTGAAGTTCAGCCTCGCTGGCGCCGGGGCGGGCCATCATGATGTTTTCCGCAATGCTCGTGGAAAAAATCACTGGATGCTGGGGCACCACCGCCAACTGTTGACGCAGGGAGCGGAGCGGCAAGATGTTGATATCGACGCCATCCAGAAAAATGCGGCCCTGATCCGGCTGGTAGTGGCGCAGCAGCAAAGAAAATATCGTGCTCTTTCCCGCTCCGGAAGCCCCACAAAAGCCACCGTTTCGCCTGCGGCGATATCTATGGAGATATTCTCAATCGCATGAGAATCGCTGCGTGAGGGGTAACTGAATGAGACGTTAGCCAGATGCAGGGCGGCGGCCCGTATTGCTCGCTGCGCCGGCAATCCGCCGTTTACGTAGGTCGGCTCTGAATCCTGTGCGGAGGAGATGGCACCTACTTCCGGCGTTTCGTCCAGCAGGGCCAACAGCCGCTCCGTCGCGCCGGCCAAACGTGCCATACTGCCCCACAATTCGCCGAGGGAGGCCAGGGAAGTCGCCGCCATCAGCGCATAGAGCAGAAAAGCCACAAGCACGCCAATCCCCGCCTGATGGCGCAATACGGCCAACCCACCCCAGTAGAGCATGACGCTGAGTGCCAGAAATACCAGTCCGCCCGTCAGAAAGGTGGACCACGACTGCACTACCACCCGGGACCAGACCTGCCCAAGCAACAAACGGATATCACGCCGGTAGCGCTCTTCCGTCTGCGGCTCCAGAGTCAGCGCCTGAATCACCCGAATACCGTTGATCGACTCTTCGGTGTGCGCGCTCAGATCGGCCAGATAGTCCTGCTCTTTGCGGCTATAGCGGCGCTGCAGGCGACCGGATTTCAGATTGATGAGCACCAGCAGGGGCAAGGCGACCAGACCGGGGATCATCAATTGCGGCAGAGTGGCGGCCATCAGTGCCAACGCCCCGATCAGGGTAACACTGCTTTGCAAGCTGCGCCCCAGCACCCCGGTCAATCCAAAACGCAGGATGGTCACATCGCTGCTGAGCCGGGAAATGACCTCTCCGGAACGAAAAACCTCATAAAAAACCGCGGGCAGATGCAAGGCATGGCGGAACACCGCAGTACGGAGGTCCGCCACCACGCCTTGTCCGATCCAGGTCGCCAGGGCATCGCGCAGGGCCCGCATGGTGACGGTGAAGAGTCCCAGTCCCAGTAGGGCGGCACTGATCCAGACCAGCGCCGAATAGCTGTGAAACCCCTGATCAAGTATCCAGCGCGCGCCCTGCGGCAGTACCAGCGCACTGGCGGCGCTGAGCAACAGGGCCAGCGCATAGAACAGCAGATACACGCCACGGGTCAGCAAAAAGGGCTTGAGCTTCCATAACACCCAGACATTTCTGTTGACCGGACGTTGCCACGGATTTTGCGCCACAGTTCACCTGACATTGCCCAGACCATGCTTCAGCATACTCCATTTACCCGACCGGCGCTCACGGTGAGGCCACCCAGGGCTGTAAACGTTTCAGCCGCAAACTGTTGCTGAGGACGAAAACCGAAGACAGGCCCATAGCCACGCCGGCGAGCATCGGATTGAGCTGAATCCCCAGAGGGATAGCCACGCCGGCCGCCACCGGTATCAGCAGTATGTTGTAAAAAAAGGCCCAGAACAGATTCCCGCGAATGGTCCGCATGCTTTGACGTGCCGCCTGAATGGCAGTAATCACTCCGCCCAGATCGCCATGGGTGAGGGTGATATCCGCCGCTTCCATCGCGATATCCGTGCCCGAGGCCAGAGCCATACCTACATCCGCCTGCGCCAGCGCCGGTGAATCGTTGATGCCCTCGCCGACAAAAACCACCTTGCGGCCCTCTGCCTGCAGTCGACGTACGATCTCCGCCTTATCCTGCGGCAATACCTGCGCATAAATGTCGTCAATTCCCAATCGGCCGGCGATCACCCTGGCTGCGGCCTCCGCATCGCCCGTCACCATCGCCACCCGCAAGCCCAGTGTCCGGAGCGCCCGTACCACTTGAGCGGACTCCGGCCGAGCCACATCACTGATCTCCAGCAGCCCCAGTAGGCGGCCGTCCCTTGCCACCCAGACGATGGTCTGGCCGGTCTGCTGTAAATCGCCAGTGGAGAACCCCGCCATAACGACCCCCTGCTCATCCATCCACGCCAGCGTGCCGGCCAGCACCGTCACCCCGTCGACCCTGCCCTGCACACCCTTCCCTGGAACTGCCGTAAAATCACCCACTGCCGGGATATCCAGATGACGCTCCCCGGCGGCCGCCAGCACCGCTTGGGCCAAGGGATGTTCGGAGGCGCTCTCCACGGCGGCGGCCATCTGCAACAAATACGCTGGGTCCGCGGCATCGATCCGGGTCACCGCAGGACGCCCGTAAGTCAGGGTCCCGGTCTTGTCCAGACAAACCGTATCCACCGTCGCCAGAGACTCCAGTGCTGCCCCCTTGCGAAACAGCACGCCCAGCTCCGCGGCACGCCCCGTACCGACCATCACTGCTGCCGGAGTAGCCAGCCCCATCGCACAGGGACAGGCCACCACCAGCACCGCGACTGCCGAGAGCATGGCAAGGGTGATCGCAGGCGGTGGCCCGAACAACAGCCAGAAGAAGAAACTCAGCAAGGCGATCAGGATCACCAGTGGTGTGAAAATCCGCACCACCCGGTCTGCCAGACCCTGGATCGGCAGCTTGCCCGTTTGTGCCTGCTCCACCAGCCGGATGATCTGCGCCAGCACCGTACCCTGGCCCACCGAGGTCGCCCTGATCAGCAGGCGCCCTTCGCGGTTCACCGTGCCGCCCACCACCGGATCACCCTGTTTTTTGCGCTCCGGCAGTGGCTCACCGGTGAGCATGGCCGTATCCACATGGGAGTCGCCATCCACGACCACGCCATCCACGGGCAGACGTTCCCCTGGCCTGACCACCACCTGATCGCCCGGCACGACGGCGCCGATCGCGACCTGCAGCTCGGCACCGTCGCGCAGTACATGAGCTTCCTTCGCCTGCAGACCCAGCAACTGTTTGATCGCTGCGGAAGTCCTCCCCTTCGCCAGTTCTTCCAGATATTTACCGAAGAGCACTGCGGCAATCACTACCGCCGCAGAGTCGAAATAGATATGCCGGGCGCTGGCGGGAAACCAGGCCGGCGCGACAAGGACCAGCATGCTATACAGCCAGGCCGTACCGGTCCCCGTCGCCACCAGGGAATTCATGTCCGGGGACAGGTGGCGGTAGGCGAGGAATCCAGGGCGGAAAAATCGTCGGCCGGGGCCAGCCAGCACGATCGTCGCCAATACCGCCTGCACCCAGGCCCAGAACTGCGGGAAAGGCTCCAGGCCACTCAGCAGCCGATCCACTGCTGGAACCAGAGCCATGCCCATGGAGAGCAGTAGAATGGGGATCGCCAAGACCACCGCGAGGATCACGTCCCGGCGCATGGTGCGGATGGCCTGCGCTTTGCGGTCAGCGACGGCCACATCCCCCTGCACCGGGCGCGCCCCATATCCAGCCGCGGTCACTGCGGCGACCAGGGTGTTTTGGTCCACGGTATCCGGCAGATAACGCAGCGCCGCCCGCTCCGTGGCAAGATTGACCGTCGCCTCCAGCACCCCCGGCAGACGGCGCAGACTGCGCTCCACCCGCCCCACGCAGGACGCACAGGTCATCCCCTCGATCACCAGCTCCGTCTCTGCGATCACCGGCGTGTAACCGCTTTCTGCGATGGCGGTGATCAGCGCATCGGGGCTGATTTGCGCCGGATCGTACTGTACTGCGGCATGTTCCGTGCTTAGATTCACCACCGCCGCCCGTACCCCCGGCAAGCGGCTCAGGGTGCGCTCCACCCGGCTGCTGCAGGAGGCACAGGTCATGCCTTCTATCCCTATCTCCACGTCCACCATGAGTGCGCCCCCTGCCTTCCGGTCACCCGGCGGAGCCGGGCGGATACCTGATGAGGATCGTATCCCTCAAGTTACTTGTAATGTCAATCCCGCATACGCAGATACCATCCCATACCCGCCCTGCGCAAAACAGTTGATTTTAGCCGAAGGATGCTTATCATTTGCGCTCTTGCGCGCATTTCCCGGCGCCCGATGAGATTGCCCCTGGAGTGAACGATCGTGGATATCCGTCTTTCCCGCCGCGTGAATGCGGTGCGCCCATCCCCTACCCTTGCGGTCACCGCCCGTGCCCAGCAACTGCGTCGCGAAGGGAAGGATATCGTCAGCCTTGGTGCTGGCGAGCCGGATTTCGACACCCCGGAGTACATCAAGGAGGCAGCCATTGCCGCCATTCGGCAGGGCTTCACCAAATATACCGCCGTCGGCGGCACACCGGAACTGAAGGCCGCTATCATCGGCAAATTCGCGCACGACAACCATCTGTCATACCGCCCCGATGAAATTCTTGTTTCCGTCGGCGGCAAGCAAAGCTTCTTCAATCTTTGTCAGGCCCTTCTGGATGCGGGAGACGAAGTCATCATTCCCGCGCCCTACTGGGTATCCTATCCGGACATCGTACTTCTGGCCGAAGCGCGGCCCGTCATCATCGATACCGGTGCCAGCCAGTGTTTCAAGATCAGTCCGGAGCAACTGGAGGAAGCGATCACGCCCAACACCCGCCTGTTGGTCATCAACAGCCCCTCCAATCCCTCCGGCATGACCTACAGCCGCGCGGAATTGGAAGCCCTGGGTGAGGTTCTTCGCCGTTATCCCCATATCCTCATCGCCAGCGATGACATGTACGAGAAAATCCGCTTCCATGATGAAGAGTTCGTCAACATCGCCAACGCCTGCCCGGATCTGGCTCCACGCTGCATCATCATGAATGGCGTGTCCAAGGCCTATGCCATGACCGGGTGGCGCATCGGCTACTGCGCCGGCCCCAAGACGCTGATCACCGCAATGAATACCGTACAGTCCCAGAGCACCTCCAATCCCACCTCCATTGCTCAGGTGGCCGCCCAGGCAGCTCTGGAAGGTGGCGACAGCGCCATCCACGAAATGGTGCTGGCGTTCAAGCGGCGCCACACATATGTCTACAACCGCCTGAAAGTGCTGCCCGGCGTTGCCGCCATGCCCTCCGATGGTACCTTTTACAGCTTTCCGGGATTTCGCGAAGTCATGGCGGCGAAAGGCCTGCGGGATGATCTTGCCCTGGCCGAGGCCTTGCTAGGAGCCGGAGTGGCCGTCGTACCGGGCTCGGCCTTCGGCACTCCTGGCCACATCCGCCTGTCTTTCGCGACCAGCGACAAGAACCTGGAGATGGCCCTGGACCGCATCAGCGCTTTCGTCAACGCCTGACCACTCCTGTTAACCCGGCTCGCGTTAGCGCAGCCTCAGCCCCGCTCAGGAGCCGGGCTGAGGCCAACCGCCGCCGCAATCCGGCGGGCGCGCTCCCTGGCTTCCTCCACATTGTCGGCGCATGCAATGCCTACCCCGAGGCGCCTGAGTTTGCTGGCCGTCGGCTTTCCGAAAAGCCGCAGATCGCTTTCCGGCACCGCCAGCGCGGCCTCCAGCCCCGAATACACAGGCCCCCAACCAAGCCCCTTGCCGCGCACTACCGCCGACGCGGCCGGGCGCCGGAAACCCGGTTCCACCGGCAAACCCAGAATGGCGCGCAGGTGTAAGTCGAACTCACTTTGACGTTGACTGGCCAGGGTCACCAGACCCGTATCATGGGGACGCGGCGAGAGTTCGCTGAAGATGACCTCCGTGCCACGCACAAAAAACTCCACCCCATACAGTCCCCGTCCGCCCAGATTGTCGGTCACTCGTTGCGCCATCTTTTCTGCCTCCCGCAACGCGGTATCGCTCATTGGCTGCGGTTGCCAGGATTCCACATAATCACCGGCCTCCTGACGATGCCCCACGGGCGCGCAAAATATTGTCCCGAAGGCCGAACGCACGGTCAGCAGGGTAATCTCGAAGTCGAAATCCACAAAGCCCTCGACGATGATCCGCTGACCGCCCACCCGACCCGCCGTCTGCGCCTCCTGCCAGGCCAGCGCCAGCTCCGCCGCGCCGCGCACCACGGACTGCCCCTTACCACTGGAGGACATGACCGGCTTGATCACACAGGGAAAACCCAACGCCGCCGCTGCGTCTTCCAGTTCCGCCAAGGTTCCGGCGAAACGGTACGGCGATGTCGGCAAGCCCAACTCTTCCGCAGCGAGGCGGCGGATGCCCTCGCGGTCCATGGTCAGCTGCACCGCGCGCGCCGAGGGCACCACCGTTGCCAGACCCGTCGCCTCGATCTCCGCCAGCGCCGATGTCGCGATGGCCTCTATTTCCGGCACCACATAGTGCGGGCGTTCGTGTTTGACAACGGCCAGAATAGCCTCCGGGTCGGTCATATCCAGCACATGGGAACGATGGGCCACCTGCATGGCTGGCGCGTCGGCGTAGCGATCCACCGCGATGGTCTCTACCCCCAGCCGCTGCGCGGCGATGAGGAGTTCCTTGCCCAACTCGCCTGCACCGAGCATGAGCAGGCGGGTTGCGGAAGCGGAAAGTGGTGTGCCCAGTTGCATGGAAATTTCCTTCATAACAGTGAAACGGCGACATAGGGGCTTAAGCAGCTATACTGATGTTAACATTTTCGGGCAAACGTGTACGCAAAGGAGCGGATTATGGGCAATAAGGACATCGGGATGGTGGGCTTGGGCCGGATGGGCGCCAACATGGCACGGCGCCTACACCTGAAGGGCATGAAGGTCACCGCTTACAACCGCCATACCGAAAAAGCCACGGAGCTGGCCAAAGAAACCGGAATGCGCGCCGCCAGCAGTCTGGAAGCCCTCGTTCAGGCGTTGCCTACCCCCGGGTCCTCTGGCTCATGCTTCCCGCCGGAGAGGTCACCCAGAGCCACATCGATTCCATTCTTCCCTTGCTGAGCAAAAATGACATACTGATCAACGGTGCCAATGCCTTTTATGAGGACTCCATTGCCCAATCCCAAAAAGTGGAGGCGGCAGGGATACGTTACATAGACGCCGGTGTTTCCGGCGGTATCTGGGGTCTGCAGGAGGGTTATGCTCTGATGGTCGGCGGCAGCCGGGAAGCCGTAGCCCAGGTAACGCCTTTTCTGGAGGCGCTGGCGCCGGCCGCCGACAAAGGCTGGTTGCACTGTGGACCCGTCGGCAGCGGTCACTTTGTCAAAATGGCCCATAATGGTATCGAATACGGCATGATGCAGGCCCTCGCCGAAGGCTTCGCCATTTTGCAGGGCAAAACCGAATTCGGGCTCGACCTCGCCAAGGTCGCCGAAATGTGGCGCTACGGCAGCGTCGTCCGCTCCTGGCTCCTCGACCTCACCGCCGACACCCTCACCAAAGATCAGGTGCTCGCCAGTATCGCGCCGATCGTGGCAGACTCCGGCGAAGGTCTGTGGACCGCGCAAACGGCCCTCGCACTGAAAATTCCCGCGCCGGTCATCACCCTCGCCCTGCAAATGCGCTGGGCTTCCCAGGGGCGCGACGACTACGCCGCCAGACTCCTGGCGATGATGCGCAACGAGTTCGGTGGTCACGCCGTGCAACAGGAGGCCTGAATGAGCGATTGTAATTGTCAGTTTGTCATTTTCGGGGCGACCGGGGATCTGGCCTGCAAAAAACTCCTCCCCGCACTGTATCACCTGCATTGTGCAGGAAGAATGCCCGACGAACTGCGCATTCTCGCGTTTGGCCGACGCCCATGGGATGAAAAGGGCTGGCAGGGTTTCCTGCATGAACAACTGGAAACCTATGCCAGCAATTATCAGGCCGATCACTTTGCCGATTTCTGCAAACATTTTGAATATGTGCGCGGGGAAATCCATGAGCCGGAATCTTTTAGCAGACTCCGCGCCCTGCTGACCCCGGAAGGGGCCGAAAAACCGGCAGGCACCATTTTTTATCTGGCCATTCGTCCCACCGATTTTATTCCGGTAGTACAACGTCTTTCCAGCGCCGGATTCAATCAGGAAGGTGACTACCGCATCGTCATTGAGAAACCCTTCGGGGATGATCTGGAAAGTGCCATGCAACTCAATGAGCAACTGCATAACCACTTCCGTGAAGACCAGATTTATCGTATCGATCACTATCTTGGCAAGGAAATCGTCCAGAATCTGCTGGTGTTTCGTTTCGCCAATCTCGCGATCGAGGCGATATGGAACCGTAATTACATCGACCACGTCCAGATTACCGTGGCCGAAGATATGGGCATTGAAAACCGGGCCGGATACTATGATCAGGCGGGTGCCCTGCGGGACATGCTGCAAAACCACCTGATGCAGATTCTTACGCTGATCGCCATGGAACCACCGCCCTCCCTGGAGGCGGACGCCCTGCGCGACGAAAAGGTCAAAGTCCTGCGCTCCATCCGCCCTATTCCCAAATCGGCCGTCACCGCCTATGCCATGCGCGCGCAGTATGGTCCCGGCGTTGTTCATGATAAGCACGTTCCCGGTTACCAGGACGAGGCGGGTGTCGAGGTCAATTCGGTCACCGAAACCTATGTCGCCGCCAAATTTTACGTCGACAACTGGCGCTGGCGGGGGGTGCCATTTTATCTGCGTACCGGCAAGCGCCTCGCCGATAAAACCTCCAGTGTCGCCATCCGCTTCCGACATACACCGCAACAACTGTTCCGCGAAACCAGCATCGAACGCATCGAACCTAACTGGATATTGCTTTCCCTGGAACCGGAGAGCCTTAAAATCGAGATACAGATCAAGGAACCGGGTCTGGAAATGCGTGTTCGCCCCGTGCAGCTCAACGCCTCCTACCGCAAAGACGGCGAACAGGAGTTGGATGCCTATGAGGCCCTGCTGCTGGACGTGATGGAGGGCGACAAAGCCTTGTTCATCCGCTTCGACGAGGTGGAGTGGGCATGGCGCGTCGTTGATCCCATCATCAAATCCTGGGGACGGGAAACCGACTACATCCTCACCTACCCGGCAGGTTCATGGGGACCGGACGAGGCCACCCGGATCATGGACAAGGAAGACCACTACTGGCGCAATCAAATCTGAGGAAAGATACGGCGGAGGCCTACCCTCCGTCGAAGCTGGCCGATGTCGTCCATTGTGAACAGCAAAAATGCCTTAAAACTCAACGGCGCCGAGACATGCCGCCAAAAAGCGTAGCCAACGGTCTACAATGGCGCCCTGCACCACGGCATCACAGGCGAGTGCATATTTACAAGTTATATAAACAATTCAGATGGCTATCATAATATGGCACGAGTTATGCTTATAACTCCGGGCACCCTTCGTATTCTGACGGTAAGGAGTCTGACCATGCATAAGCCCATTATTCCCGAGCGTAAGATCGAGCACCTTTCCGAAGTGATCAAGGCCATGTCCCACCCCTTGCGTTACAAGATCATCTGTCTGCTGGGACGCGGTGAGATGAGTATGCAGAGCCTCGTGAAAGCCATCAACACCAGCCATAGCAACGCCTCGCAGCATCTTGCCCTGTTGCAGGACAGTGGGTTGGTGCTGATGCGGCGGGTGGCCAGTCGCGTCTACTTTCGCATCCGCGATCAACGCACACTGAGCCTACTGGCCATGAGCCACCACGTTCTCACCTGACTTCAATCCAGCAATGACATGCCGCGCCGCAGGAACTTTGCGGCGCTCTCACCGGGTTCCGCTGTACCTAGAAAGCGGCGCCAAACTGCCGCACCGCTTTGCCCAAAGCGCAGTCCGTGTAGATGACGACTCAGGCGCGGCGCAGGCAACCCCTCTCCCCATCGTTCTGCATAGGCTATCAGGCCGGAAAGGATCACTTCTGGTTCCGGCAACGTTTTCCTGCGCCCCAGGGCACGTTCAATTTCTGCCAGCAGCAGGGGATGATGATAAGCGGCGCGCCCAAGCATTACTCCATCCGCTGCGGAAAACTGTGCGGTCACCGCCGCCAGGTCGTGGAAGCCCCCGTTGATCTCGATGGTCAGATGCGGCAGATCTTTTTTTAACTGATGCACCCAATCCCAGCGCAAAGGCGGCACATCACGGTTTTTCGCGGGACTCAGACCCTTGAGCCAAGCATTACGCGCATGCACGATGAAATGTCGGCATCCCGCCGTTGCGACGGTTTCCACGAAGGCACGCAGCGCCACGTAGTCCTCCTCACGGTCGAGACCGAGGCGGTGTTTCACGCTGACGGGTAGACCGCTTTCGCCCATCGCCGCCACCAGTTCGGCGACCAGATCGGGCGTCGTCATCAGACAGGCCCCGAAACTGCCCTTCTGCACCCGCGGCGACGGGCAACCCACGTTCAGGTTGAGACCGTCATAACCATAGGCACGCGCCATCCCTGCGGCGGCACGCATTGCTTGGGGATCGTCACCGCCCAATTGCAAAATCAAGGGATGCTCCGCCCCCGAGAACTCGAGAAAGCGCTCCGGATCACGGCCCAGCAACAGCGTGCTGGTAGTGACCATCTCGGTATACAGTACGCAGGAGGGGCATACCAAACGCAGAAAATACCGGCAGTGGCGGTCGGTCCAGTCGAGCATGGGGGCAACCGATAGTATCTTATCACTTGATTTCACTGTATTTTCATTGCTATTCATGGGGTTGCCTCATTGTTCGACGGCCTGAATTATGCCGTATTTAGCCGCAAAAACTTGTATTTTACCGTATCCAGTGTTACAAGAGTGCAACATGAAGCCGTTTTCCCGTCCATGTTGCACCGGAGCACCGAGTTGGCCACTATTGTCTCACGAAAACAGAAGGATGGTACCCTTCGCCATACCGCAACGATTCGCCTCAAGCGCAATGGGGAAGTCTTCCATTGTGAGAGCCGGACGTTCCACAAGAAAGCGACCGCCAAAGCCTGGGCATTAGAACGCGAACAGGCGCTACGTGAAAACCCCAAAGAGGCTGTGCGTACCTCATCGGCGTTGCCCATCGGCAAGATGATCGATCGTTACATTGAGGAAAAGCAAGCGGTCGAGCCGCTAGGTCGTAGCAAGTTGCAGCACCTGCTCCTATTGCGGAGACTGCCCATCGCGGAATGTATGGCATCCGAAGTTGATGCGCCGCGCCTGATCTCCCACATTCGTAGTCGCCGCGTGTCCGGAACAGGGCCATCCACCGTGCTCAACGATCTGATCTGGTTGCGGGTAATCTATCGCTATGCACGCGCGGCATGGGGCATCCCTCTGTCCATGGAAGCCATCGGTGACGCGACGGAGCTTTGCCGGGCCGAGCGCCTGGTAGCTAGATCACGGAAGAGAAAGCGACGGCTCAAACGGGAAGAGATAGAGAGAATCTGCGAGCGATTTTTATCACTGGGCCACCGGAAATCCTCGCCACCCATGTATCTCATTTTCTGGTTCGCCATCTATTCATGCCGCCGGCAATCGGAAATCATGTCCATGCGACTTTCGGACTACGATCAGGACCGTGGAATCTGGCTTGTGCGCAACATCAAAAACCCTGGCGGATCGCAGGGGAACCATCAATGGATGCACATTACGGATGCCCTTCTGCCCGTCATTAACGCAACGATAGAGGACGCTGATCTGGTGGCACGCCGAAAAACGATGCAGGATGACCGCCTGTTTCCGTTTGATCCAAAAACCATCGGGTCTTACTGGACGCGGCACATGCAAATCCTGGGAATCGAAGATCTGCATTTTCATGATTTGCGGCACGAGGGTTGTTCACGGTTGGCGGAAGATGGGCTGAGCATCCCGGATATTCAGCGTGTCAGCCTGCATGAGTCATGGAGTAGCCTGCAAATCTATGTGAACAGGGATGCACGCAGTCAATCGCTTACACGCGCCGAATTTGCGCTTGCAGATGCAAGACGTCATGAATCAGTATAGGGCCAGCGGGAATTATGGCATAATCACAAGCCTTGCAAATTGATGCGTTGCACCAAGACGCGGCTATATGGGGGAATCTAAAACAATGCTCACCAGTCAACCTCGTGATGAGGCGTTCCTGTCATCACCGGCCTTTACGAAAGCGCTGGCTAATGACGATGGTCGCGCCGCCAAAGCACATCTGGCGGCAGGTCGCCCCATCTACTACGGGGATGAACGTCATCCTGGCAAGATCATTAAGGAATTTCCAGACGGTCGCCGGCAACTCATTACCATCAGCCGCACCCGCCAGGAAGCATTCATTCGAGAACTGTAAGACTACCTTAGCTAACAAATGGCGGCTGCCTCTATCCCTGTTGTCTCCCCGGATTCAATTTCTGCCGACCATGGCCTCAGCCCGATTCAGGCTGGCAGAGCTGCCATCCGCGAACAGGAGCGACTGCTTTCGACCAAGGCCAGCTTTGCCGTTGATACAACGCTATCCGGGAACAGGGAAATTGAAGGGATACCAACATCATCCAATGCCCCCTTCCCGCGAGTGATAGACCGGAAGGATCATGGTCTTGCTGACCATCACGTTGAAGAGGTAGCCGGGATGAATCTTGATGGTGGGTGCCAGAGACAGATTCTTCTGAAGAATACCCGCCCCCACACTGTCCATTTCCTGCGCTACAGCACCCGTCGCTGTTTGCCCGGCACTCGGGTTGGTGAAACTGCTGGACTGCTGGGGTTGCGCCAACTGCGCGCCGGCACCGATGATGGATATCAGGAAGGCTGAGCCAAAAATACGGAAGTAATGGTTATCCGTGATTTCGCTGAACCCTGCCCGTCCCAGACCATCTGTGCCACTCATCCCTTCAAGGTCCACCGTCTCACCGTTCGGGTAAATGACGCGACTCCAGGCCACCAGCACGCGGTTCTGACCATATTGAACGCCGCTGTCATAGACACCAATGAGCTTGCTGCCCTGGGGAATAACCACCTCGCCGGGATTCAGGCTGTTGTAGACGTTCTGGCGGACCTGTGCCGTGATCTCGCCTGGCAACTGACTGTTAATGCCGGTCACCATCACCGCCGGGATCACGCTACCACCGAAGAGCTCGCTGCGGCTGCGCGGACGATGCAGATGGGCATTCAGATAGCCAGAGGCTTTTTTGTCCTGTGCCGACGCAAAGTTTGTGTTGGCTTTCGCGCCATTCTGGGTTGATCCGGCACCTCCATTTACGCCGGTCGCGCCCTGCAAGCCCATGGCGGCCAGTTTCTTTTTCAGCGCATCCACGGCTTCCGTCCCGCTGCTACCCCCCTGCCCGGCCGCGGCTTGCGCACCTGCACTCCCGCCGGTGCTGGAACCACCACCAGACTGCCAGGCGGAGGTGTTCACCAGTGCGGATTGCCCCGCCAGATACTGGCCTTCGAGATCCTTGTAGTGCTGGGTCGTCAGCCAGAGGTGATACTTCTGTACTGGCGTAAGCGGTGCTTTTTTGGGTGTCAGCCCCTGTGCCGCACGCGTTGTCAGGGTGGATGACGGATGTGCGCTGGCTTTCGTAGATAATGTCGCCGCTACAGCCGAGGACAATGACGGCGGACGGATGGGATGTGCGGGAACGTGTGGTGCGTCTCCCGCTCCTGCCAGTTGGGGGGTGTTATCCGCAGTACCTTTGCCGGGATGCACACCCGCAAGCATCACCCCGACAATAACCAGCGCGGGGATGGTAACGCAAGCCACTACAATGATTTTCTTGCCGTTTTTGCTGAGACTCCGACCGCCTTTGACCTGTCCTTTGATATTGACAGTCGTTTTGCCATTGCTCAGCTTGCCGGGACCGTCAACGGTACCGCTGAACTCCGAATCAATGGATGGGGCAGGTTGTCCGGTAGTTGCCTTGAGCGGATCCGTCTCATCCGGCTGCGGATTGGCCCCCGTAGGGTTGTTAAGATCAAGCATGTTTTTCTCCTTTATGCCGCACGTGCTTACCAGAAGCTCGGCTGGCTGCCCGCATGGATGGTGACCACCTGCTTATGACTGCCCGTGCCGAGTAGCAGTTTTGCTTCGTGGAATAGCTGATCAATGACGTAGTAACCGCCGATCATCTGAAAGTTGGTAAGCTGCTCCTTCCCGTTTTCCATGACAAAAACCGCAGGGGCATTGTGATATTTGATGTTGGCTGGCATCTGTAAATAGACCTTGCCATCGGCTGAAAACACCCGTATCGGACGGAATTGATGGGGGCCGGTGACATAGTAGGCAAAGTCCAGGTTCGCGGGATTGATGTTGGGCAAGGTCATGGTCGATTTGCGCTGTGCCATGGCTGCAGCCTGCTGCTGCATTTGCACGCCGACAACCGCCTTGTCCCATTCCTGCTGTGGGTTATAAAAACCAACCGTCGGGACATATTTACCTTTGTCGCTGACCAGCGTGAGATCGTAAATCTTGCCACTGGTGGATGCGATAACTAAGTTGGTGGTGATGCCCTTCTGCATGGGGCGCACCAGCACTACGGCCTGATTGCCGAGCTGCAGGTTGGTCGATGTCCAGCGGATTTTATCGCCCAGTGCGGATCCCGCGATTTTCTCCCCGGGCAGGAGCTTGATGATGGTTGTGTGCAACGGCGAACAAAGCACCGTCGGGGCACTTTGGCCATAGGGATACAGCACCTCACCGTTGTTGCCGGCGATGGCCGAAGCGGTACCGGTATCGTGCCATATCTGAGAGGCCTGCAGGATGGCCTGCTGCACGGTTTTCGTAGAGGCTGTGCCAGGCACCACGTCATGGGTCAGATTGTGATACAACTGGCCCGAGTTTCGAGGGGCGGCAAAAGCCAGCGTGCTGCTTACGAGTGTGAGAGTCGAAAATGCGATGACCAAATGTTTCATGTGATGCTCCTCAATTGCCGTAAGTTTGTGTCCAGGTTAAGGACTTAATGTAAATACCCAATGGATTCAGCATGGAGGCTGTTCTGGTGTTGATCAGTTTTTGATCGACGCCGACCGTAACGTTGGCCTTATAGTTCTTTGGGGTGCCAGCCTTGCCGCTGAGATATCGTGTTTCTGTCCACGTGATCTGGTAGGTGCCTTTGGATATGGGAAGAAGGCTGGTGATATGCGGGGAGACGACATAGCCCGCATTCGTGGTCCATCCTTTTTTGTACCAACCGTTCAATTCAGCAGCGACCTGCCTGGACGACATGCCGTAGACCTTGGCCAACAATTCTTTTTGGGCAACCGGGGACGCCAACATAGATCGCCAGTTCCAGACCCAGCCTGAAATCTGCGCTTCCATGATTCGCTGTGTAACCGCATTGCCGGCTACCGGTGCGGCCACCTCCAAGGGATCACCCATGTGGTCCAGGGTGACGACAAACGGCACGATCTTGCTTTGCGCACCGATATAAGCCACGCCACAAACAGCGATGGCCGCAATGCCGATGGCAGCGAATGCGACCATTTTCCAGCTATGCTTGCCGCTGATCTGATCACCATAGCGCTCATCCCATTCGCGCCGGGCATTGAGATAGGGGTTGTTGGTGCCGTTTCCGGCGCGGGTAGGTGGCTCACCTTCTCCGCTGCTGCTGCTTTTGTGCTTCTTCTTTAAGGCCATGGTTCTCTCCAGTGGAAGTTGTTCTCCGTCTGGTAATGGCCATCGGGGACCTGTTTGTGGTCGTGCGTGACAATCCTGTCCGGGCGAAGTTGGGCATCGATGCTCAATCGGTATTTCGATTGAAGTCAATGGCGTTTTGCCTTACTATTCCGTCGGCAAGGTTTCTGAGGAGGCTCAATGAGCACACTGACCGTGACTGCCAAGGGGCAAGTGACCCTACGAAGGGATGTTCTGCGGCATCTTGGTGTTCACCCTGGCGAGAAAATCACCGTCGATAAACTACCCGACGGACGCATCTCCGTGCAGGCCGCGCGGCAGACGGGCCAAATTTCAGATGTTTTCAACTATCTGAAACGGGAGAGTGGCCCATCCTTGTCGATTGAAGAGATCAACAACCTGACTGCCCAGGCGTGGGCTGGTAAACGGTGAAAGTCACAGCCGATACCAACGTCCTTGTTCGGGCTATCACCGGTGATGACCCGCAGCAAAGTGAAATCGCCCAGGCCGTGTTGGCGAATGCCTCTGTGGTCGCGTTGCCATTACCCGTACTCTGCGAATTGGTCTGGGTTCTGTCCCAGGGATACAAAATCCCCGCAATCGAAATTGGGGGAACTATCCGACGCCTGATCAATAGTGTGAATGTCGTGGCAAATCGACCGGCAGTGGAGGCTGGGCTGGCTTTACTGGATCTTGGAGGCGACTTTGCTGATGGGGTGATCGTTTATGAAGGAAGCTGGCTTGGCGGTGAAACTTTTGTCTCATTTGACCGGAAGGCGGTTAAGCTGATTGAGGCGCAAGGCGAATCCGCGCGGCTGCTCTCCTGAAACAATAAATAGCCCAAATAAAAAGCCCGGACGTGATGCCGGGCAAAGCTGGGAGAGGTGGTAAATCGTGGTTATTCTGTATGGCGAATGTTGGGGCCGCCCACGCCACCACCACCGCCGTCATTCGGTAAGCCACGCGGCGCATACTTTTCCTTGATCTTCTGAAGGCCATCCATGCGTTTTTCATGGTTGGTTCGCTGATCAAAGCGAGCGCCTTCAGTTTGCGTGAAGCCGCCACGGCTCTGGCCACCGCCCCCGCCGATACTGTCACCGCCGGGGGTGCTGGCCGGATTCGCACTGGTGTTGCCACCCGGCGCGCTATTGGTGCTTCCGCCACTCTGGGATGCCGTGCTCTGGCTGCTGCCGGCATCATTCCGACCACTGTCATTGCCTGTGCCGGTATCCTGACGGCCCATTTGGGCAGAGCTGCCGCCATCCGGTCCAGATCCACCCAGCCGCTGACCGGCTGGTGACGCACTGGTGTCTGGCGCTGCACCCAAACCTACACTGTTCCCTTTTTCAGGCGCGGGGGCATGCTGCTCACGGACTCTGTTTGCAAGGTTGCCACCGGATGTCCCTGTGCCATGCCCCTGAACAGCCTTGTCACCCAGATTCTGAGCAATGTCATTGGCTCCGGGTCCGCTCCTGCCGTGGAGCCTGTCCTTTGCCATACCCTTCAAGGCGCTTGCGCCGTGCTGGCCTGCTGTGGCCATGCCTTTGCCAGCCTGACTTACAAGACCGCCCAGGCCGCCGACTGCTTTCGCTGGTGTTTGCGAACCTTTGCTGGCTCCAGGGCCGCCCAGTCCCAAAATGCCGGATTCGCCAGCGGCACCGGCTCCTTCCGTAAAGGCTGCGCCCAGCCCCTTCATGCCGCCCATGGTGGAGTTTGCGGACGTGCCCAAAGCACCTGCCGCTTTGCCAGCACCGATGGCAGAGTTCGCCAAAGATGCACCGCCCATGGCCGCACCGGCACCGGCTGCGACGATACCGCCGCCGATGGCTGCCGCTGCACCACCAACACTACCCAGTGTGAGTGACGGAGAGCCATTCATCATGCTGGATGCTATGGATGGAACCATGATGGCGAGGGCGCCCAATAATAATGACGTCGCGCCCATATCAAACAAGGTCGGCCACGAAGCAAGAACACCGCTGTTACTGTCATTATAAAGCTGAATCACCCATGGACCCGTGATGTCAAAAGCCAGGCCTGTGATGAGTTGCACGGCCATGAGCTTTACCCCAATAGATACGGCATATCCGAAATACTTCTCGCCCCATGCAGATGTCCACCTAGAACCGAGGAATCCCATCATCACCACACCAGCACCCACTACGATAAATGCCTCGATAAGCGCAACCATCAACTGAAGGGCGAGGATGGTCATACCGATGACTATCATTAGGCCTATTAGTCCAGCAGGAATGATGTTAGCGATGGTCTGCAGAAGCGAGCCATGTTCCGCAGCCGTGATCAGGTCTCCCCCCATCATTACTCCATTGGAGAATATTTGCCCGGGCGTTGCGATCGTGGAACCACTTATCCCCGCACCCATATCCCAAAAGGACACGATAATATCCGGAATCCATGTTGGCGCCTTAAGGATTAACATGTAGAAAAATGAGAGGGACAGGACCTTTAATAGTACCCCTGTAATCATGTCTCCCAGGTCATTCTTCCGCAGCAATATCGTTACCCCCGCCCATATAAATTCCAGCACCGCCAACGATGCAAAAATATTGATTGCATACTGGTCGGCGGTTGTCATCCAACCTGCTGTAGCGGACTGGAATTGGGCGGCTAAACCGTTTAATGTGCCGCCCGGGCCTGTGGTAGACAAGGTGATGAGATTCATGTTGCCACTCCTGATGATGAGATAAAGGGTTCCATCAGGTAATGGCCATCGGGGACCTATTTGCGTCCCCCTTCGATTAGAGGACTAGAGCTCCAGCTTGCGTCACGGACAGGGCAGCATCGCCATGGCTACTGGCGATATGAAAAGCCGCTCCTCCTGTACCAATGCCTCCAAAGTGTTCCCGGTTAATGATTTTGTCCACTTCATCTTGAATGCGAGGTGAACATTGTTGGCTATTGAGGACGATAGTCGCTATAGCTGACGTATCAGGCCCGATGGAATCAGGGGTTAGCTTAATGCTCGCACAGCCGCCGATCCCGGTCTTATCCATCTCGCTGGTTTGGGTTGTTTGCCCGGCTTGCGCTGCTGCTCTGGCCGCACTAACGAAACGCTGACTGCTGGTGAATGCATCGCTTATAGCATGGGCTTCTTGCATGCGCCCTTTCGATGCAGCATTTGCCGCCCGACAGGACTTGCTGCGCTGCTTAGTCGCAAGCGGCTGTTTTCCACACCAAATAATTTCTGCTGT
This sequence comes from Acidithiobacillus ferridurans, assembly GCF_003966655.1. NCBI lineage: Bacteria > Pseudomonadati > Pseudomonadota > Acidithiobacillia > Acidithiobacillales > Acidithiobacillaceae > Acidithiobacillus > Acidithiobacillus ferridurans. The sequence goes on from NZ_AP018795.1 coordinate 2,919,200, forward strand.
CTGGGCGGATGTGTGCGCCTCGTACCATTTTGCCGTATGTCCACTCTCTGGGCCTTTATTGGCGCACCCAGCTAGAGCTACCAAGCTTATAAGAGTAACGGCATATATTTTTGTTTTAAGCAACATCGTTTTTCTCCTGTTGAATTGAATTGCTTCAGGGGGGCATGCTGCCCCCAATAGTATCAGGGATATGCTGTACACTTAGGGCGTAGACTGCGTAATAGCTACGGGAGGCAACGTTAAAAGGCTTTGCCCATTCTGAGCATCTGCAAGATCCTGTTGCTGTCCGCTCACAAAGGCTTTCTGATCGTTTGTTGCTGTGTTGTCCGCGCTGGTCACCTGCGACTCATAAGCCCCCTGGGCAGCTGCTTCGGCCATGACATCCTGCTGCAGCTCCTGAATCTGACCGACCTCAACACCTGCGATGCCGTCAGCAGCCTGTAATGCCGCCATGCGCCCCGATGCGGATTGCCCGGCATTTACCAGTGTCTGTGTCCCACTCTGCACATTGGCAAACTGAGCCGACTGCAAATTGAACTGCCGAAGCATGGATTTGATCTGATCGTCCGTGTTCGCATTCCAACTACTCAAGGACTGTGAATAGCTGCTACCCAGCGGGGGCATTCCGTTGCCATAGAGATTGTTGAAGTTCGTCCCGATGTTCTGAGCGGAATAAGCCAGACCTTTCGCATTTTGCACAACGGTCATCAGCGCCCCGATAGGGGCGGTCACTGACTGCCATAGTTGGATCGGCACCTGTTCCAGGTTGAGGGCCTGGTTGTAGACCATCTGGATCTGGTTCTGCACCGATTCCGCCTGCTTCGCCAGCGACATGACGGCCGTTATCTCCTGTACGATCTGCTCCGGCATCGTCGCGCCGCCGGTCAAGGTGCCTGCAAAAGCGGCAACCGGGGCCACCATAGCAAGGGATACCGCTGCTGCTAACACTAACTGTTTGGTATTCATGTTCTCTCTCCAGGCAATGAGCACGCTGCTCTCTTGCCCCCTAATGGCCATCGGCGACCTGTTTGCGCTCTCATGACAGGGGCACCGCCCGGGTCCGTCCCCTCGCACCACGCAGGATGGCCACCTGTTCACCGACGTTCAAACCGGGATTTCCGATCTCGGGAACGCCAATCAGTTGGCCCGTGTTCAGCCGCACCATGACTTCGGTGCCGTGAATCTCACCGGGGGTCAGGGCATGCCCTACCAGCATCCCGCCGACAAGGCCGATGATCGCGCCAATCGCGTTACCCCCGACCGCATATCCAATGGCACCGCCACCGATGCCACCCATGGCGCCGTTCGCATTGGGTGCTGCAGAGTCCCTGATCTCAATGGGCATGGTTCGGATGACCACGCCCGTCTGCAAGGTCTGGGTACCCAGATTCTCGGTCGCGCTGTAATTCCGGTAGGACAACGGAGCGGTTGCGCAACCGCCAAGAGCCAACGTGGATGCCGCGGCAAGGGCTAAAATCAGTCTGCTTTTCATCTTTCGATCCTCCTTGAATACACCCCTTGCACAAAGCGAGGGAAATGGAGGATTGCCCGTTAGTCTCCCGGCAATGACTTGCGGGAATCCGTGTGTATAATACACACCATGACGAGCTCAGAACTGATCAAATGCCTGGAGTCGGCGGGATGGTTGCATCGAAGCACAAAAGGTTCGCATCACGTCTATGTGCATCCCGATCGCCCAGGGCATCTTTCGATACCGCATCCGCGTAAAGACCTGGGCACAGGATTGCTCCACAAACTTTTGAAGCAGGCCGGCCTTAAGGAGGGTAACTGCAAATGAGATATCCAATCGTTATCGAATCCGGGGATGAGACCCATGCCTTCGGGGTAGTGGTTCCCGACTTGCCAGGCTGCTTCTCTGCCGGAGACACCCTGGACGAAGCCATCGAGATGGCCAGGGAAAGTATCGAACTGTGGCTGGAGGTGCAGATTGATGAGGGCGGAGATATTCCCGAACCTAAATCCATCACGGAGCATCAGGCCAATCCGGAGTTTGCTCACTGGATCTGGGCGCTGGTGGATGTGGACCCGGCAATCCTCTCTGACAAGGCGGAGCGAGTCAATATTACTTTGCCTGCACGAGTACTGCGCCGTGTGGATGAGGCGGCTAAAAGCCGTCACGAGAGCCGTTCTGGTTTTCTGGCTCGCGCTGCCCTGGCGACGTTGCGGCGTGAGGCCCCTT